>CAKVIM010000001.1 GCA_934754775.1 uncultured Candidatus Melainabacteria bacterium
AAAAAGAAAAGAAAACGAAGCAAAAGAAAAGAAATGACGCACTGTTTTCTACAACCTTACGGTTGTGGTTTGAATTGATGCAGCAGGCAAAGCCTGCACTTTGGCACTCGCTAAGGAACGCTCGTGGTGCGGATGATGTTCTAAGGATTGTTGTTGTGGTGAAACCCCAAACTACGGCTGTTCCCTTACGGGATTTCACCTCACCCTAACCCTCTCCTGTTAGGAGAGGGAATACGCTAAGGATGTTCATTTGATTAGACACCAACCTCTACTTAAAGGAGAGGGGAACAAGGATAACCCCCAATATCATTGAGAATAACGTAAAAAAATCTATGTCAACCGCTTTATCACCATTTGTAAATATTAATTTTTGTAAACTCGGATTTTCCCGAATAATCATGGGGAGCATGGTCAATTGTAAAACTTTTTATCAAATTCTTTACTTGATAAAAAGATTGGAAAATTATACTATATACACATACTTGAAAGGAGTGATGGCTGCGAGACTTGGGGAGAGTCAAAGATAGAAAAAAGATTCAAAAGTTTTAAGAAAAAAATCACAAATCAAAAGATTAAAAATCACAAATCAAAATTATGAAAAAGATGAAACATTACAAATCATTATTAAAAATTTAAGAGAGAGAGATTTAACAAATTTTTGGGGTAGGAGATTATTGGGTTAAAAAGGTTTTCTTTATAAGAGGACCTTTTTTTATTATGCTATAATCAAGCTTGGAAGGATAATCTATGTTTGAAGAAAAAGAAACAAAAAGAATAATCGGGCTAATGTCAGGAACATCCTGTGATTCAATAGACGCCGGATTATGCGAAGTCAATCCTGATATGTCGGTCAAACTTATAAAAGGAATAAATTTCCCTTATCCCGAACATATTCGAGCTAAACTTTTTGCAACATTTCGTGGAGAGGTTTCAATAAAAGAAATTTGCCAGCTAAATTTTGCAGTAGGTAAATGCTTTGCTGATGCTGCTAACACACTTATTCAAGAGTTCGGAAAAGTCGATTTGATATCAAGTCATGGTCAAACAATTTATCATTATCCTTTTGACACAAAACTCGATAATGTATCTTTAAAAAGCACTTTTCAAATCGGTGAAAGCTCAATAATTGCAAAGGAAACAGGCTGCCAAGTTGTTTCAAATTTTCGTGAAAAAGATATCGCATACGGCGGACAAGGTGCACCGCTGGTTTGTTTTGCAGATGAAAAATGGTTTAAAAATTCGCTTGTTCAAAATATCGGCGGAATATCAAATGTAACAGTGATTTCGGATGAATGCGAAACATTCGGTTTTGATACGGGCTGCGGAAATATCATGATTGATTATTGCACCCAAAAGTTTTTTGGTGAAAAATACGACAAAGACGGTAAAATTGCAGCAGAAGGAAATGTCTGCGAAAGCTGGTTAGACTGTCTTTTGCAAGATGAGTATTATTATCTCAATCCACCAAAAACAACCGGTAGAGAATATTTTTCAAACCAATATATTGAAAACATCCTAAAAATCGCACCGGAAAATAAAAAAGATGTTATCGCAACTTTAACCGCACTGACTGCAAAAACTATTGCACAAGCCTACGAAAGATTTATCCCGTTTAGATACGATACGGTCGTAATCGGCGGTGGCGGAGCTTACAACAAAACAATGATGAAGTTTTTGAAATCATATCTTCCAAAATATGTTGAACTCAAAACACATGAAGATTACGGCATCTCTAACAATTTCAAAGAAGTCATGGCGTTTGCTCTTTTAGGATATTGCAATTATTATAACATCCCGAATAACCTGCCTTCCTGCACCGGAGCCGAAAAACGTGTTGTACTGGGTAAAATCACAGAACCTTAATTTTCTATCAGAAGATTCATAAATTCTATATCATCATAATCAATATAGGCAGTTTGCATAAGATTTCTGCCTGTTTTTATGGTAACTTCGTTTGATTGATTTTTCCTTATCAGATTTGATGGAATGCGAACTCTTTGTCCGTCGCCGTTGAGTTGGATTTCAGAAATTTTATTCCCGTTAAAATAAATTTCCGGCGGAGAAGCAAATGCATTCGGAATTCTGTTTTGCCCCATGGAGCGTGCCATTGCAGTATCTATACCAATTATTGAACCGATTACAAGATAAACAGGTTTTGCGATATTTATGTTTTTCATCGAAAAAGTTTTGGTATAAAACGGACCAATTGCTTGCATTCTGAATTCTCCAGCATTTGCAGAAAGTTCAGAAAAACTGTTATCGCCTAAGTGATACATATTTGTATCAATTGCCTGTCCGGAACCATTCGATTTTTCAATCCCGACAACAATTGGAGCAGAACTATCATTAATCGTGACTGTGAAAGGTTTGTAATTTTCCTTTTGCACCGACATAATACTTGGGCCGTTAATTTGGGTATCAAGTTCAAAAAATCCATTATCATCAGTTTTAGTGCGATAATTTTGTTTCGGAAGAGTGATATTAGCTCCGCCGACCCCTGCACCGGTCTGTTTATCAATTATTCGACTTGAATTCCCCGTAGCACCTTGTTCTGAAACCCCACCCTGAAATATCGCAGCGTTAACCGGTAAAATCAAAAATATGAACATTAAACTTAGAAATTTTTTCATAAACTTATTATTCCGCTTTAATTAAATTTAAAATTACTCTTTTGTATATTTTTTAAGGACAATTTATGCAAAATCAAGGTCGGAGTTTAACTTGAAAATGAGGATTGAATGTATACTTATGGATTAAAAAAAATATTATGTTATAATTGAAGAAAAAGGGTCAAAATATGAAAAAACTTCTGGTATTGTTAGCATTAATCGCTCCAATTTGTGTAATCGCAAGTGAAGAAGTCGCTTTAGAACCTTCTAACGAACCACAGTGGAAAGATTTTGCACCACCTGCTTATGTAAATGTTTCTGAACCAAAAGGACTTGGTAAACTCAATGAAACTGCAACATATTGGTACCAAAGAAAAGTTAACTTTGATAACTCAATTCAAGAGTGCCGTGATTTGGAAGCAAGCGACGAAAAATTTAGCTGCTATCAGCAAGTAAAAGTTAAACAATATCAAGAAAACAGCGATTATAACGCTAAGATTGAAGCAATGGAAAGAGCTCGTTTAGGCCCGCAAGAAATGTTCGACAAAACAGATACAATGCTTCCAATCGGCGGATATTTGAACAATTTTGCAAGATTTCAGCCAAACGAACTTAGAGGGTACTAATTTTTGTTGGGCAAGTATGCCCAATCTACTGCCTGTTCGTTGCCTGACGAATATATCCAACCTACAGTTTGTTGCTCAAATACTCTACAACTCTTCTCAATGCAATTGAGCGGTGGGAAATTTGGTTTTTCTCTTCTTCACTCATTTCAGCAATTGTTCTTGTTTCACCTTTAGGGAAAAATATCGGATCATAGCCAAATCCGTTTTCTCCTCGAGGCTCTGTTCCAATAGAGCCGCCACAAATCCCTGTTGTTGAGAATTCGACCTCACCTTGCGGATTAATAAGCGTCATACAGCAAGCAAAATGGGCGTTTCTATTTTCTTTTCCATCCATTTCCATTAAAACTCGCTCAATTCTTTTTTGCGGAGTTTCAGCATATCTTGCAGAAAATATCCCCGGAGCACCACCCAGAGCGTCTATACAAAGCCCTGAATCATCCGCAAGTGCCCAAGTTTTAGAAATTTCCCAAGCAGCTTTTGCCTTGATAAGAGAATTATCTTCAAAACTATTACCATCTTCTATCGGGTCGAACCCTTTAGGCGGCATGACAAACTCCAAACCACTCCCAGCAACTATTTCGTTAATCTCCTGCACCTTATGCTTATTTGACGATGCCAAAACTATTTTCATCTTAATCCCTTTTATAATAATAAACCAATTCCTTTGTAGTATCCAAAACCCGTCCGTCTTTGTTAAAAAGCTTTATTGGCAATCCCATTTTTGCCAACCTGTATAAGACACTAACCTTGAGAACTTCTAAGCCATACTTACAAGAACGTGCAAAATTGATTGAAGAAGCTTCCGGAAAATATTTTGTCGGACAAGAAATTTCGCCAATCTTAAATCCGTTGTACAAAATTAATGCCAACATTTCGTTATCAAAAACAAAATCGTCGCTACAATCCTCAAGCGGCAAGGTTTCTAAGATTTTTCTCGTAAACCCTCTGAAGCCGGTATGATACTCAGAAAGCTTTTCTCCAATCAAAACATTTTCAAACTCTGTTAAGAATCTGTTAGAAACGTATTTATAAGCAGGCATGCCACCTTTTAACGCCGAATGCCCAAGCATTCTGGAAGCTATAACTGCATCATACTCATCAAAAGCCATCATAGAAGCGATTGCAGGCACAAGTTTTGGCGTATATTGATAATCAGGATGAAGCATAATTACAATATCAGCACCAGCCTTCAAAGCCGCTCTATAGCAAGATTTTTGATTAGCTCCATACCCCTTATTCTTCTCATGAACAATTGTTGTAATATTGAGTCTGCGTGCGACTTCTTTTGTTTCATCAGAAGAGAAATCGTCGACAAGAATAATCTCGTCGACGAAATTTTGATAAATCTCATTATATGTTTTTTCTAAAGTTTTTTCTGCATTGTAAGCAGGCATAATAACTACAACTTTTTTATTGTTAATCATATTTCAAATCCTGCCAAATGCCCGTGAGTTAGCTCTCTACAGCTTCTTCTTTAACTTCAGTGTTTCTGATTGTTTCTTTGCTGCTAGAAGACAATGCTTTGTCTTTAAATTTTTGTACCTGTCTTGCCAACTTGTCAGCTAATAGGTCAATACTTGCATACATTGATTCAGCAGATTCTTCACAGTGAACTGCACCTGAGTTCATCTTGCAAGAAACTTCAGCAACGTGTTTGCCTGTTGCTGCAGGGTTTTTGATTACAGAAAGAACTACATCAATTGCAGTAATCTGGTCATAATGTGTTGCCACTTTTCCAATTTTTTCCTTCACATAAGCCTTAATAGCGTCTGTAATCTCAATGTTTTTACCGTTTACGTGTATATGCATTTACACCTCCTATGTACTACCTTACCATTGTACAACAATTTAGACTATTTTTAAAGTGCCGGAGTAAAGATTTAGTCTAAAATTTGCGGAAGTTCTACATTCGGAGTGCCGATAGTTCTAACTAATTCAAGCACTGCGGCTTTCATTTGACATTTTTGTGCAGTTGCACTAAAAAAATCACTATAGAAGCATCCATCACACACGCAGCCTCTTTTATAACATTCTAATGCCGTTGGTGTCCATCTTTTTACGGCAATAGCTCTTCCCATATCACGACTCTTAAACACTTATTCCTCCAAAATATATTATTTATGACTAATTGATTGAAAGGATGTTCCCCAAATCCTTATACATCTATTATATGGGTTAAGAACGCATTTACAACCCATAAACAGGCAATTGTTAAGTTTTCTTAAGAATTTGCAAAACGCTATAACTATTCTGCTTCGCACTTTTTAGCCATGCTTATCCCCCATGGTTACATGGTTTGAGCGAATTCAAGCATGACAAAGCCATGCCATGACCATGTTTGCATGCAATTTATATTGGGTTAAGTTTTGTAACGAAGTTGGCATGTAGGCAAAAATTTGATAGCAGAAAGAAAAACTGCACAACAGCTAAACTGCCAATAGTTCAATTATTTTTTCAAATTTCATACTTCTTGAAGCTTTCAAAAATATTTTTGTATCCGCTTTAAGATTAGATTTAATATAATTTACAGCAGTTTCTATATCCGCAAAATGAGCAGATTTGCAATTTTTGACTTCATCAGAAATATTTTTAGATAATGTACCAATAGTTATAACTTTAGCTTCTGGAGCCAGTTTTGGGTGATTATTTATATAAGAGCCCAATTCTTTATGGAACTTGATTTCATCCTCACCGAGCTCGCCCATGTCACCAAGAACCAAAACATAGTTTTTATAAAGTTCAAAAATCGTGTCCACAAACGCACGCATAGATTCAGGATTGGCATTATAGCTATCATTAATAATCTCAAATCCGCCTGCCTGAACAGCTTCCCAACGTTTTTCAATCGGAGCGTATTTCTTTAACCCTCGCTGAATTTCTTGAACACTCATTCCAAGCTTAAGCCCTGTATTTATTGCACTCAAAGCGTTTTCGACATTATAATCCCCGCCGACATTGAGTTCGTAAATATTTCCTTGATATTCAAATTTTGAATAATGAGTAGACTTTTCCAAAATTTTCACGTCATTAATCGAATAAAAAATCTTTTCGCCGCTAAAATCCACAGTCTTTTTAATAAGCTCATCATCGTGTGCAATAAAGACATTTCCACGCTGATACTTAACAATTTCGCATTTAGCTTTTGCAATATTTTCACGTGAACCCAATCGTCCGATGTGTGCAGTTCCCACATTAGAAATAATCGTAATGTCCGGTTCTGAATACTTTGAAAGCAGCTCGATTTCGCCCAATCCACGCATTCCCATTTCTAGCACGAGAGCTTGTGTATCAGAAGGTGCTTCAAAAATCGTTTGACAAAAACCGATTTCATTATTGTGATTTAATGGCGTTTTAAACGTTTTAAATTTTTCAGCCAAAACTGACGCCACAAGTTCCTTTGTCGTAGTTTTTCCTGAGCTGCCTGTAATCGCAACAACAGTAAAATTTAGTTTATTTCGACGCCAATTTGCAAGCTGCAAGTATGCTTTCAGAGTATCCTCAACTTGAAGCGTACCGCCTTCTTGTGTACAAAACGCTCCGACAGCACCCTTTTCCAAGGCTTGTTGAATAAATTTTTCACCGTCAAAAGACGCACCTTTAAGTGGCAGATAAAAGTCGCCTGCTTTTATTGTCCTTGTGTCCGTGGATATATTAACATCCAAGTCCAAATCAATCTCTTTTAAAACCTTTGCATTTGTTGCAGCTATCAAATCTCTTATTTTCATAAAACTATTATATGCTGAATGTTTTTGGGTTACAATTGTTTTATGAATATTTTAGAAGAATTTGACACCATAACAGCACCCGCAACCCCAATTGGCATGGGCGGAGTCGGGGTAATTAGGATTTCAGGCGAAAAAGCGTTTGATATTATAAACAAAATTTTCACTAACCCAAAATTTGAGCCACGCAAATTTAACCACGGTTGGATTATAGACGGAGAAACCAGACTTGACGAAGTTATTGTGCTGCCGTTCTTCGCTCCAAACAGCTACACAGGAGAAGACGTGGTTGAAATCCAATGCCACGGCGGAGTTAACGTAGTAAAAAACATTCTTAATCTTGTGCTCAAACACGGGGCAAGAATGGCTGAGAAAGGCGAATTCACTAAGCGTGCATTCTTAAACAAAAGAATGGATTTATCTCAAGCAGAATCAGTTGCAGATATTATCCACTCCAAAACCGCTGATTTTGCGAAAGTTTCAATGAAGAACCTTTCAGGCGTTTTAAGAGAAAAAATCAATTCAATAAGAAATGATATTTTTGAGGTCTTGTCTAAAATTACTGCAGGGATTGATTTTCCGGAAGATGTCAAAGAACCCGAGTATTCATATTTGATAGAAAGATTTGAGAGTATTATTGCTCAAATCAACGGAGTTCTTGCAGGTGCAAAGACTTCAAATATTTTCCGTCAAGGTGCTTCTGTTGCAATTGTCGGGAAACCGAATGTCGGCAAATCGTCTTTATTCAACGCACTTTTAAGCTTAGATAGAGCAATCGTAACCGATATAGCAGGTACAACAAGAGATGTGCTTAGGGAAACTCTGGATTTAGGCATTCCGATAACACTTGTCGACACCGCCGGAATCCGTGAAGATGAAGAGGTTTCTAAGGTTGAAAAAATCGGAATAGAGTATTCGAAGCAATCATTGGACGAAGCGGATTTGGTGTTGTTTGTATATGACGCTTCAAAAGGGCTTGATGACGAAGATAGAGAAGTTTTGGAACTATTAAAAGACAAGAACTATATTCTGATTGCCAACAAAGCCGATTTAACACCGGAACGCAGTGGTGACGCACTCTATATTTCTGCACTCACAGGAGAAGGTGTAAGCGAATTAAAAGAAATGTTGAAACAAAAAGTTTGCGACATTGAGCCGGAAAATTTAGAATTTGTAACTAATTCAAGACAACAGACTTGTTTAGAAAAAGCAAAATCAGCTATTGAGCAAGCACTACTTGCTGCACAATTAAACGAGTTACAGGATTTAATCTCAATTGACGTAAAATCAGCAATTCTCGCACTTGATGAACTCACCGGCGAACTCGTTACTGATAATATTCTGGAGAATATTTTCGAACATTTTTGCATCGGGAAGTAATTTTCAAATGGAAAATTAAAAGCAGAAAATAGCACCCTCGCCTGTTAGGAGAGGGTGCAGTCGTTAGTAAGTTTTGCGAACATTACAAATGCGAGTGAGGTTTAATCTAATTTACCCTAACGGGGTGAACCCTCACCCGTTTTTCTAATGTTCAAGCACAGCTTTCACATTGAAAAACTACCCTCTCCAGATGGAGAGGGTGATGCTTAAACAATTTTCCATTTTCCATTTTCAATTTTCCATTCATCCAATACGCCCAGCCAGTAGCTCCTCACCCAACCCCCATACATTTACCCCCATTTACCCCTATTTCCCAAGCTTGCTATTTAGCCCCTTTTGTGGTGTAATGAAAATGTTTAGTAATTATTAGGAGAGGTCATGAGAACAGAAGAAAGAACATTTGTAGCAATCA
Source organism: uncultured Candidatus Melainabacteria bacterium (assembly GCA_934754775.1). Classification (GTDB taxonomy): domain Bacteria; phylum Cyanobacteriota; class Vampirovibrionia; order Gastranaerophilales; family Gastranaerophilaceae; genus CAG-196. Next base: position 8,750 of record CAKVIM010000001.1, read on the forward strand.
AGCCTGACGGCGTTAAACGTGGATTAATCGGTAAAATTATTGAAAGATTCGAAAACAAAGGATTCAAGATTGTTGCAATTAAACTGTTGCAAGTTACACCTGAATTAGCAGCACAACACTACGCAGAACACTATGGAAAACCGTTCTACAACAGATTAGTACACTATATTACAAGCGGTCCGATTGTTGCAATGGTTATCGAAGGCTACGAAGCTGTTGAAAGCGTTCGTCACATGGTTGGTGCTACAAGCCCGCTAAAAGCTGATATGGGTACAATCAGAGCTGACTTTGCACAGGTTATGGAATACAACGTTGTTCACGCTTCTGATTCATTAGAAAGTGCTCAAAGAGAAATCGGTTTATACTTCAAGCCGGAAGAAATCTTTGACAACTGGCAATCTATGCTTGAGATGATTACTTTTAATGAAGAAAGATTTCAAGGTTAAAAATAATGGCAACTGTATTTGACAATTTTAGTTACGAATTGGTTCATGTCGACAAAAAAACCGGTGCAAGAGCAGGAATTCTGCATACTCCGCACGGTGATATTGAAACGCCAATTTTCATGCCGGTTGGAACCAATTCGACTGTCAAATTAGTTACAAACAACAACCTGTATGATACAGGGGCTCAAATTATATTGGCGAATTCTTACCACTTGTACCTAAGAGCAGGACACAAGCTGATTGAGAAGTTTGGCGGAATTCACGGCTGGATGAACTGGAAGAAGCCTGTTTTAACAGATTCCGGCGGATTTCAAGTTTTTTCTCTAGCCCACTTGAGAAAAATTTCTGAAGAAGGCGTTGAATTTAGAGACCCGAAAGACGGTAAAAAGCACTTTATCAGCCCTGAAATATCAATGGAAATTCAGCAGGCAATCGGAGCGGATATCATCATGGCATTCGATTGGTGTGCACCGTTTCCTTGCGATTACAAAACCGCCAAAGAAGCAATGGAGCGTACACACAGGTGGCTGGAAAGATGTATCAAGGCTAAAACTTCTACAACACAAGCTTTGTTCCCGATTTGCCAAGGTGCATTCTTTGACGATTTGAGAAAAGAAAGTGCGGCTTTTGTTTCTTCAATAGACGCTGTAGGCTACGCTATTGGAGGTTTAAGCGTCGGTGAGGATAAGGAAACAATGAACCACTTTGTTGAATTAACTGCACCGCTTCTTCCGCATAACAAACCTCGTTATCTAATGGGAGTCGGCACTCCGGAAGATTTGTTAGACGGAATTAAACGTGGAGTCGACATGTTTGACTGCGTTCTTCCAACAAGAAACGCTCGCCACGGTTCATTCTTCACGTGGGACGGCAAAAAACAGATTAAAAACGCACAATATCAAGAAGATCCAAGACCTTTAGACGAAAATTGCGATTGTTACGCTTGCCAAAACCATTCAAGAGCATATTTAAGACATCTTTACAAGTGTAACGAAGGCACAGGACAAGCATTAATGTCTATCCACAACATCAAGTTCTTGATTGATTTTGCAAAAAAATCTCGTCAAGCAATCTTAGAAGACAGATTTGAAGAATTCTATAACGAAAATTACCAAAGAGTTTTGGGATAATTTGGCATTGTTGTGCAAGTTATAGCCAACCCAATTTTTTGTAGCAAACCAACACAATTTTTCCATGCTACAATATATTTATGCTAGAAAATAAAAACATATTAATAGGGATAACAGGCGGAATTGCAGCTTACAAAATATGTGAACTAATCAGAATGTACCGCAAGGCAAGAGCCAATGTTAGAGTAGTTTTGACACCGAATGCTCTTAATTTTGTGACAAAACTAACACTGCAAACGCTTTCCAATAATGAGGTTTATGTCGATAATTTCGAAATCGACGAATATAAACCCGAACATATTGCACTTACGGAAGCCGACATTTTCGTAATCGCTCCTGCCAGTGCAAACACAATTTCCAAGCTTGCAAACGGAATATGCGATAATTTGTTGCTTTCAACTGCTTGTGCTTTTAATAAGCCGTTTCTAATCGTACCGGCTATGAATACAAATATGTGGGAAAATCCATTTATCCAAGAAAATCTATTAAAGCTCAAACAAAACGGTTATCACATTCTCGAACCGGATGAGGGCTACCTCGCATGCGGAACAAACGGGAAAGGCAGAATGCGTGAAGTTGAAGAGATTTTTGAAGCAACTGACAATATTTTGACCGGCAAATTAAGCGGTAAAAAAATCCTCATCACAGCAGGCGGAACTAAGGAAAAAATCGACCCAGTAAGGTTTATAACAAACGCTTCTTCCGGTAAAATGGGATTAGCTTTGGCGGATGCCGCTCACCAAATGGGTGCTGAAGTAACTCTTATTTCTACTTTTAACGCCAAAAGGAATTACAAAAATATCGTAACAGAAACAGCTTCTGATATGGAAAAAGTTGTTAAAGAAAACCTACAAGCCCAAGATTGCGTGATTATGTCTGCGGCGGTTTCAGACTACAGAGTCAAAAATTATTCCGAGCAAAAAATCAAAAAGGGTTCAGAAGAAGAGCTTACGCTTGAACTTGTAAAAAATCCTGATATACTAAAAAGCATATCAGCACTAAATGAACGCCCACTTGTTGTCGGATTTTGTGCTGAAAGCGAAAACCTTATTGAGAATGCTAAAAAGAAAATTACAAATAAAGGGTGCGATTTGTTAATCGCAAACGATATTTCAAGAAAAGATATCGGGTTTAACAGCGACGAAAACGAAATCTACATCCTTGATAAAAAGCTGAACATAAAACACATAGAAAAAGATACCAAACAAAATATTGCAAAACGCATTTTGGAGGAAATTTTTGGATAAGTACCAAATTGTTCAAAAGATAGAAAATTTTGCACCACTTGAAACTCAAGAGAAGTGGGATGCAAGCGGTTGGGTGGTCGAACTTAGAGAGCGTGAAATCAGCAAAATAATGTTCGCTTTAACTGTTACAGACCAAATTGTTGAACAAGCGGTTTGCAAAAATTGCGACATGATTATCTCACACCATCCGCTGTTTTTCGTACCTTTGAGTTACAAAAAAATCAATATTTACGCAGCACATACAAATTTAGACAGAGCAGAAGGCGGTACAACAGATTTAATTCTAGCAAAACTAGGGCTTAAAAAAAGCTACAACAATGATTTTGCAAGAATTGTAGAATTAGAAAAACCGATTAGTGTCGAAGAATTAAAAAGTAAATTGCTTAAGATTTCGCCAAAACTCCGATATGTAAACAATTTAAACGCAACAGAAGTCAAAACAATCGGTTTCTGTGCAGGCTCAGGTTCAGAATTCATCGGCAAAACAGACGCATTTGTGACCGGAGATATCAAGTTTCACACAGCTTGCGACGCCAAAACTGTTTTATTCGATATTGGACATTTTGAGAGCGAAATTTTTGCACCTCAATTGTTGAAAGATATTACCGAAGTTGGAGAAAGGGGCATTATTGCTGATGAAAAAAGTCCTTTTATTTAGCCTGTTAATGCTTTCTACACTGAGCGTTTTTGCCTACGAAACAATCATCATAAAGTTTCCGGATAAAGAACTTTGGATTAAAAGTTATTACAGGAAAGTTGGAAACGAAGCTATTCTACAGTATGTTCCAAGTGGTCAGCATAAAGACGATTGGAGCCGAACAATCGTTGTTCACTCTTACAAAAATTCTAACTATCCGATTAATGTTTTTATCTCAAACAACACTGCTAAAATGATGAAAATTAATCCGACAGGCAAATATAAAACATTAAGGCTTACGCAGGATGACGCAATCGTTGGCAGGTGTACGGAAAACTACGGTAAAATCCATGCTCAATGCGAATTTTTAAGAGTCACACGTGGGCACGAAGGAATGGTCACAATCCATTATATGAACAAAAACAAGAGTGATTTTATGGCAAACTACAACCGCTGGTATGATATCATTAAAAAAGCAAAACTCTACAATAGTTACTATCGTGACGAGCGGATTATGGACAAAGGCGAATATTTCGAGTTATAAAAAAAGAGGCGGTCGCCTCTTTTTTTAAATCTATTAATATGAGAACTTATAACCTTCTTCTACAAGTCTTGCAGTACAACCCCAACCGCTATTTTTAACAATTTTGGATTCCGGCAAACAAGCTGAATCTGCAGAAGTCCCATTCCATAACCCCGGGTCACTGGATTTTGATTCATAAACCTGTAGAGCTTTGCCGCCAGATGGGTAAAGAACACCATTTTCACCGATTTGGAAAGCAAATAAGTCACGCCCGATGGTATTTGGAGCACTTTTGCCGTTTACATCAATGAATATATCTGCCATATCGTGAGTATATGCACCACCGGCTTTAACCAAATCATCAATCTCTGTTTGGGTAGTTCTTCTAAGATTATCACCATTAGAGAACACTCGTGCAAAAACCGTTGCACCATTTTTTAACTCCATCGCAAATACTTCACCATCCAAAGATGAATACAAAGAACCCTTTGAACCGTCAGATTTCAAAGCATAAGGTCCTTTTGAATCATAATAAGTTGACATTTTCGCAATCGGTTTTGCCCCTCTTACATGAATATACTGACCAAGAAGTCCCGTGAATGCATCAATATCAGCTTGAGACGATTTACCGGTTAATTTTTGTGCATTGTTAGTCACTTCCCACTCATTCGGCTCTTCCAATTTGTCCCAAGATACTCCGGAAAGAAATTTCCACGCCTTTGTCCCCATAATATCTACAGCGTTTTCTTTCATTATCATTGTCGTAAGCCCGTTTTCTAAATTTGAAACAGTTACGGATAATTTTGCTGCGTTAGCATCATCTGCACTCTGCTTAACCAATGCAGGTATTGTAAGTGCTGCAACAACACCAATTATACCTAGTGTAATTAGTGCTTCCGTCAAAGTAAAACCGGATTTTTTCATATATAAAACTCTCCTGTATTCTTATTCTATACTCCATAATAACATATTGAGCAGTGTTTGTGAAGCGAACATCAATAAATATTCGCAAAAGACAGGAAAAAGTCTGATATAACATTTATCAGCATTGGCATAATCCAAATCATAATCGCAGCACCGAATACAGGTTTAAACAGGAAGCTTAGTTGGAACACGTTTACCTGTGGAGCAGTTTTTGAAATTACACCGAGAATAATATCCTGTCCAAGCGTTGCCAACAAAACAGGTGATGCGATTTGAAGCCCCATATAAAGAACATTCGACGTCGTCGTTACCAAGTGATCAAGGTTAATTATTTTTTCTAGCGGAATTGCCACCGCATAAATCGGAAATATTTCAAAACTTCTGATAAGTGCATTAATCAACCAATAGAACCCGCCGAGTTCAATAAAAATACAAATCCCAAGCAAGGTTATCATACGGCTCAAAATTGAAGTCTGACTGTTACTGGTCGGATCCATTACCATAGCAGAAGATAAACCCATCTGAGTGTTAATCATATCCCCACCGGCTTCAATTGCAAGGATAAGCAATTGGGCAATATACCCAATAATCGCACCCACAGCAAAATTCAAAAGCAGTAAAAGCAGCGGCGAAACATCTGCAGGCGGAGTCCCAGGTTTCATCAGGGGAGTTATCATCATAGTAAGCAAAAACGCCAACGCTAGTTTAACAAGCCCTGCAATTTCTTTTCTGTTAAAAATCGGAGCAAATCTCATAAACCCAAGCAATCTTGCAAACACAATGAAACCTGCCGAAAACCAGCGGTCAAACTGTGGAAATAAAATTGCTATTTGTTGTATAAAGTTGTCCATTTTTTAATTGATTCTTGTATTTTACCTTTTTTTAATTACTGAATGGAAAATGGAAAGTGGAAAATTGTTTTAAATAATTTTCAATTGTCCATTTTCAATTTTCAATTTAAGAAGGTGGTGCGTCCAATTCGAATTCCCACTCCTGCGGCGGTTCATCAATTTGCAAAATATCAAAACCGTCGACCTCGTCTATTGTTGTCTTTTCAGCTTCGACCTTTACTGAAAAAGCTATTATATCTTTACCGTTCTTTAGAACGCAAAACCTTGTTGAGCCCTCTTTTAGGGGATGAACAATAAGAGTATTTTTCTCGTTCATTATCGTAAACATCGGGTACACATCAATAATATCATTCCTTTCAATCTTTATATCAGAAAGTTTGCCGCCAGCTGTGATTACACAGTCCTCATAAGCGAAAGCCATGCCGGTCGTCAATAAAAATATTAATGATATGATTAGTTTTTTCAATATCGAACCCTTTTTATCTATTCCCTCGAAAGCTATTGTTGGGCAAGTATGCCCAACCTACATTTTTATTTACCTACCCAGCATCTTATTAATCTCTACGAAATTACCCTTTGGCATAGGAGTTTTTGGAGCTGTATCGTATTTGATTTTTTGAGCTTTATCAATATATGGAACTTTTCCAGGGTTTTTCATAATCTCTTTAACAGTCGGAGCACCCTTAAAAGAATCCTTCATCTCACCCTCAAACGGTGTTGTGTACTTGTAATAATCCGCAGGGAGTACGTAATTATCGGTTTTTGGCACGGCATTAAACGCCAATGACATACCTTCAGAAAACAGATTTGTCAAAAGTTTAATAAATCCCATACCACCAATAACGATTACCAAAAATACGGCAAATATCTTTGGTGCGGCGGCAATGGTTTGTTCTTGCACCTGCGTAACAGCCTGAATAATACCCACGACCAAACCAATTGCCGCCGCTGTCAAAACGCAAGGCATTGAGATTGAAAGCATTACCATAAAGCCCTTTGCAAGATATTCAGTTAACATTTCCATTTTTTTGTTTCCTTTTTATTTAATGTTTATTTTATTCCGTTCTAAAACCTATTTTCTTTGTATCTTTTGGTTTTTCGATTAAATTGTTTAACGCATTGATTATGTGTCGAATTGTTACGTCATGCTCAGAAAATCTTTTATCAGTATTTTCAATATGCAACATTAACATCTTCTTCAGCTCTTCAATTTCTTGATTTTTTTCATAACCTGTAAGTACATATTGTCTTAATTTTACAAATGTCCTAATAATCTCTATATTAATAGCAATTGCTCTATCACTATTCAAAACACTTGATAACATTGAAACACCTTGTTCTGTAAAAGCATTTGGCGTTGTTGGAGAATGTTTAAGTGAAGCGAACCTATCACAATTTGTGATAAGTTCATTTAGCTCGTCTTTAGTGAGTTTGAACATAAAATCTTCCGGAAATCTTTTTTGATTTCTTTTTACGGCTTGATTTAAAACCATTGTTTTTACTTCATAAAGTTCAGCTAAATCTTTATCAATCATCACTTTTTGTCCTCTGATTGTAAAGATTCTATTTTCTATAATTTTTTCTGTTAACATTTCCATTTTTATATTCTCACTTATGAAAGTCTTTAAGTCGTTAGGTCATTAAGACGTTATATTGAACTTAATAGCTTAACGGCTTAATGACGTTTTTAGTTGTAACTTTGCACCAGTCCCTGTACAATCAACGCCCAGCCGTCTACCGCAATAAATATCAGCAATTTAAACGGCAGAGAAATAATTGTAGGTGATAACATGAACATACCTAATGCAAGAAGTATGTTTGCAACAACCAAGTCAAGTACGATAAACGGAACGAAAACAACAAAACCGATTTCGAACGCAGTTTTTAATTCACTCAAAATAAATGCCGGTGCAACTTCCCAAATCGTAATATCCTCAGGTGACTTAGGCGGAGTCTTGTGTTTAAGCTCGACAAAGAAAGACAAGTCACTCTCCCTTGTTTGTTTCATCATGAATTCTTTTAAAGGTTTCGAGCCTTCATCAATCGTGGCAATAAGGTTCCCCGTTTTTTGATAAGGTACAGAGCCTTTTTCATACATCTGTTGAAAAACCCCACCCATTGTATAGAAAGTCAAAATCATGCACAGCCCGATTGTTACGATTGCAGGCGGCACTTGAACACCCATAGCCGTTTTTAGAAGAGAAAATACTATTGTAAATCTCAAAAAACAGGTCATACAACAAAATACAAACGGTAAGAGCGAAAATAGCGACATTACCGTTAGCATTTGCAAAACTGGGTTCATATCTTTTATTACTGAGTCCATTATTTAATCCTTTCTGCTAAATTTCTCATAACAGAAACATTCTGTCCGCTCGGATTAAGCAGACTTGATTTTATTCCAATATTTGTTTTATCCATATAATTTGATTTTGGCAGATTTGCCATTGTATCCCTAAAACTTGGAGTTTCAGGAACCGCTGCTTGTGGCTGAACTTTGTCCGGATAGAGAATATCCAAACCCTCATTTGCCGTTTCAAGTTTTGAAATCAAACTTGTTTTATCAACATCGCCTGCAATCAAAAATCTTTCTTTACCGGCTGAAACAACGTAAAGTGTTTTTCTCGGAGCAATTGACATTGTATCAAGCACTTTCAAATACTTCGATTTTTTAGTAATACCGCCGCCTGAAGTTGCATTTTTGAACACCAAAAGTGCAACCACGATTACTCCGACCATCGCAAGTGTATATACTATAAAATTTGCTAAATATCCCATTTTTATATCCTTTTGAGGGGAATAGGGGAATAAGGTAATGATGGAATAAGTGGTTTTAAATTTTCTGTTTTATCTTATGTTTGATTAACGTATTTTTATTAAGAATATTTCTAAAATCTCTTATTCCCTTATTACCCTATTGCCTTATTCCCTTTCTTATATTAATACCTAATATTTACTTCCCATTCGCCGAAAGTCAACCTTCCCCGTTTTGCTCTACTTCAAAATCACTGTAGTCAAAATCTTCGCCGGCTTGATTTTCAGCCTCTGCTTCTGCTTGAGGTTCAGGATTAGAAGCCGCATCTGATTCACTAACTTTTTCGATACGTACGCCAAATCTATCGTTAATAATAACAAGTTCGCCTGAAGCAACAATTTTGCCACCGACTTTTAGAGAAACTTTGTTATCATATACAGAGCATAAATCAACAATCAAGCCCTCTTCAATGCTCTTAAGTTCGCCCAAAGTTACTTTTACTTTGTCAAACTCAGCAGCCATATCAACCTGAATACTATCCCACAAGTTAGTATTTGTATTTTCTTCCATATCATTTCCTCCGCCAACATCGTATGGTTCTACAATGTTTATATTTGGTTTTATTTGAAACTTTTGAACAATATTTTCACACACAAGTGTCATTTCTGACGAATTGCTGTTCTCAAACACAACAATATCACCGACATCCAGCCTCTTTATATCTGCAACAGGGAATGTCGTTGTACCCAGAAGCAAGTTTACGTCCACAAGACTGTGTGCAAAATCACTGTCACTAAATCGAGGCTCAACGTTTTCTATCTCAACCGGTGACAGAATATCTTTTGGAACAGAAATAATGAACTTCGCAGCATTATCAGAAATTTCACTCTTAACAAAATAAGTCAGGTGTAAGATTTCATTGTAGCGTCTGTGTGGTTCTATAGTAAAGTTTGGGGCAAGCGACTCATATAAAAAGTCATTAAACGCTGTAATAATCCTTGCTTCAAGTTCAGTAACTTCTGTTAAATCAAATCTTCTGTTATTTTTCCCAAGAACTTTATCCAAAATTACATTAATCGCTTCTTGAGAAATCCTTATGTACACATCGTTTTTAGAATTAATTTTGACCTTAGTAACAAAGAAAGTGTCGTTCTGTGCAAGCACATTCATGTTTGTACTGATTGACTCAAGCTTATACTCAAACCCGTCAAAGAAAAATTCATTGCTACAATTTTCTACAACCGGCGTGAAAACAGAATCAAACCACGCAAACTGTCTATATAATTCGTCAAAAAACACAGAACTCATACCTGTCGATTACTTTCTCCCTACTATAGTCCAAACCTATCGTAAAGGATTTAGCCCCAAAACACATCAACTATATAGAGGAATTTACAATTCACCAAGCTGAAATTTTATGTTATTATTTTATTATGACAAAGTTTTTGTTGATTAGTGAGGATAGTGAAAAAGAGAATTTGCTGAAAGAGGTTTTTCCGATGGACGAAGTCGTCGTGACATCGGATGAAATCTTGATTTTTGACATCCTTAAAGTCGAAGAGCCGGATATTGTTATTGTTGATGGCGATATAGAGACTTTGGATTTAAAACATCTTTGCCGTAAAGTCAAGCAATATCCTGTAGTCGTACTTCTTGTATTGGGTGAAAAAGAGCTTAACAAAGATGTTATGCACAATGCAAACTTGTTTATCAAAACTCCGATTGACAAAAAACTTTTGCTTGCGACTGTTGATTCAAGCTTAAAAACAAGACTTTCACTTTTAAAGATGACAAAGGCTAACCAAGAATTAGCACGCAGCCTTTACCAGCTAAATGTCTTGTATAATACGAGTTCGCAGCTTGCAGGTTCTTTGGATAAAGACCGACTTATCCAGATTATGATTGAAGGTATTGAAAAGTCATTGAACTTCGAACTCGCTTGTACACTAATGTTCCGCTCTGAGCGTGAACCTGTTTTAATAATCAATTCTATCTACAAAGTTTCAGACAGACTTCTTGAAGCTCTGAAGTTGCGTGCAATATTAAGTTACAAATCTTTACTTGCAGACCCGCCTGTAGACATAAAAATCGGGAACCTTAAGATTGAAAAAAACATCAAACATAACATTCAAGAATACGATTTTTCAATCCTAAGATATGACAACATGTTTGCACCAATAACTCTCAATGACGAGTTCTTCGGCTTCACGGAAATCTATAGAGAAAAGCCATTCTCAACCGAGGATGCAACCTGCTTCCAAACTCTTGTTCAACAGGTTACAATCCCATTGCAGAGTGCATCATTTACGCAAGAATTAAAAGCTACAAACAGAAAATTGCAAAAGCTTGAACGCCTAAAATCAGAATTCATCTCAATCGTTTCACACGAATTAAGAACACCGCTCACTGCAATCAAAAATGCTATGGATATTATTCTTAGCGGTAAAGCCGGAGATATGACCGAAAACATAGAAAAATTTGTTTCTATGGGAAAACGCAACGCAATAAGACTTTCAGGGATTATCAACGACCTTCTTGATATTTCTAAAATCGAAGCCGGAAAAATGGATTTCAAATTTGAACTTATTCACGTTGAGCCGGTAATTGAATATGTCAAAACAAATTTGGCGGAAGTTGCGAAAGAGAAAAATTTGACAATCAAATACCTTCCATCTGGCGAAGATGTAGAAGTTTACGCAGATTCAAACAGGCTTGAGCAGGTTTTAACCAATCTTGTATCAAATGCTATCAAGTTTTCGCCAGACACTGGAGAAATCGAGATTACGTCAAAAGTTGTTAACGCTCGTGAACTCCAATATGACAACTGTTTTGAAGAAGATATCAAAAAGCTTCAAGGAAATTATCTGCAAGTTTGCGTCGAGGACCACGGTATCGGAATTGAACGCAAAGATTTGAACCACGTATTCGACAAGTTTGCACAAATCGAAAACTCGCTTTCAAGGAAAGTCGGCGGTTCAGGTTTAGGTTTACCGATTGCTAGACAATTAATGGAATCCCATAACGGTGCGATTTGGTGTGATAGTGAAATAAACAAAGGCTCACGTTTCTATTTCGTAATCCCGATTGCAAACGACAAAAGCAATTTCACGATGATAAGAAAACAACTTTCACAAAAAGCACGCTCTAACGGTTCAACAATTGCAGTTATCAAGATTAAATCAACAAATGAAGTTATTGAGAACTTGCTTAAAGAAAATAATTTATTAAACAAAACATATATGACCAATTCTCTTATCGAAAAAGAAGGTGCAATGACAACTTTATCAATAATTTTGATGGATGGCGACAAACCATCTGCCGAATTTTTGAAAAAGAAAATTGACTCTGTAATCGAGCAAAACAGAAATGTATACGGAGAATGTGATATAATGTATTCATACGAAATTGAAGGAGATACACATGAAAAAGATTCTTATAGTAGATGACGAACAAGACATCGTAGAAAGTCTTAAGTTCGTTTTGGAAGTTTCGGGCTTTGTGTGTTATACAGCTTATAACGGAGAGGACGGCTTGAAACTTGCCAAAGAAATTATGCCGGATTTGATTATCCTTGATGTTATGATGCCAAAAATCAACGGCTACAAAATCAGCCGACTCCTAAAGTATGACAGCAAGTACAAAGATATTCCGATAATAATGGTTACAGCTCGTTCTCAATTGGAAGACAAAATGATTGGCGAAGAAACAGGCGTTAACGAATATATCACAAAACCATTCGAGTTGGATGCGATTGTGAAAAAGGTGGAAGAGTATCTTAAATAGAAAGGGAATAGGGGAATAAGGTAATAGGGTAATAGGGTAATAAGGGAATAAGTGATATTAAAATTTATAAATGCTATTTGTGTTTAATTAACGTAATATTTACTAAAATTATTTAAAACCTCTTATTACCCTATTACCTTATTCCCCTCACAAAAACAATGGAAACAGTAAACAACAAAACACTTGAAAAACTTAAATATGAACTCGTGCGAGATGGTATCGTATCTTATGAAACATTGGAAAAAGCCGAAGAACTCGCTAATGTTCAGAGTATAAATATCGGCCAAGCTTTGATTAATTCAGGTATCTTGGCAGAAGATACTTTGCTTAAGTTTTTAGAAAGCAAGCTCCATATTCCTTATGTTAATTTGGAAGACTATGAGCCTGATACAAAATGTTTCCAATATGTTTCATTTGCGGACGCCAGAAGATATCGTATTATTCCGCTATTCAAAATTGAAGACGTGCTTACAGTCGCAATGTCCGACCCTTTGGATTTATTTGCAATTGACAAAGTTATCGAAACTGCAGAATGCTCAATTGAGCCTGTAATCGCTTCTGAAGCGAGTATAGTTAAAAAAATTGACGAATATTATAAAGTTGCAGACACAGTTGATAGCATTACGCTAACTCCTGACGACGAAGAGGAATTCGACTGGACAGAAGAATTACACAAGGAAGAAGCCGGCGAAGAACACATCCAGCACGTTATTAGAGCAATTTTGAAACAAGCAATTATTGAAGATATCCACGAGCTCAACTTTGAACAAGTCGAAGAAGGACTGAAAGTCGTGTTCAAGAAAAATGGCGAAACCTTTGATAAAGGCACAATTCCTGCCATCTTGAACTCTGCGTTTGTCTCAAAATTAAAAACACTTTCCGGCTTAGACGCCACTGTTTGCGAAATTCCGCAGCTTGGCAAACTTTGTTTTAAAGTAGAAAACGCAATGCTTATAGCGTCTGTATCATCGTTCCCGACAATCATGGGCGAAAGAGTATCACTCAAAATTTACAAACCGCCACGCAGCTTGGATAAAATAATTACTGACGAAAAGCAGAAAAGCATAATTTCACACGCATTGAATAACCCTGGAATTATTTTGGTTTGCGGCTCACCATTAAGCGGCAAAACTCACATCATTTATTCATTACTAATGGAAGCTGCAAAGTCAGGCAAAAATATTATGACAATCGAATCAATCGCAAAATACGAGCTAAAAGGAGTTCACCAGTGCGAATTAAACGAAAATGTCGGATTCAATATGGACAAAGCCCTAAGATTTGTTGAGTTCCAATCTCCGGATGTGATTTACCTTGAAGGCGTAAAAACCCGTGATGCGTTCGAATTCTTGTCCGAATTGTTCTACAATGACAAAGTTGTTTTGACAGAATTCATGGCAAATAATATGACTGATTTGCGTCAAAAACTTGCGTTTGAAGATTTCCAATCATTCAAAACATTAATTTCTTGCCTAATATTTATCCACTCAAAAGACAGCGTTGAAGTGTTCGACAAGTCAACATTGCAAAAATATTTGGCATAGTTTAAGTAATAATCAATTACGTAAATTGAGCGACTTTAGCTCCCTCTCCTGTTAGGAGAGGGTAAGGGTGAGGTGTCATCCCGCAAGGGCAAATTAGATTAAACCTCACCCGCATTCGTAAAGTTCGCAAAGCTCACTAACGACTGCTCCCTCTCCAACTGGAGAGGTACAGATATAGATTAAAACTTAACTCTCGCCCACAGTATCCATTGAGTGGGAGAGATGTCACCTGCGGTGACAGAGAGGGAAGGGTGAGGGTTCTCCCCGTTAGGGTAAATATTTTATAACTATTTTCCATTTTCCATTTTCAATTTTCCATTCCAAAAAGTAGGGTGCGATTTTTCGCACCCCAATTTCATAAACTTTTCACATCATGAACTTAAACATTAAGTATCAATATTTGTCGCATAAACAGCATTTGATTCGATGAAATCACGACGAGGCTCAACCTTATCGCCCATCAAGATATCAAATAACTGGTCGCACATCATAGCGTCTTCAATATTAACCTTTAACAATGTTCTTGTTTCTGGGTCCATTGTTGTTTCCCACAATTGTTGCGGCATCATTTCACCAAGACCTTTAAATCTTTGAATTGCTAAGCCTTTTTGACCTCTGTCATCAACAAGTTTTTGCAACTGTTCAAATGATGTGATTTCAACTTCTCCGTTTTCTGTTTCCAGAATTAGCATTTTTTCTTCTTCAATCAAGAAATCTCTGATTAGCGGATAAGAATTCTTCAAACGCTTGAATTCGTTACTCTTGATGATATTTGCAGTAATCAATTCGTGTTCGTTTTCAAACAAATCTAATTGAATAGCGTATTTTGCAGTTTCAGCATTATATTTAAGTGAAACTTCATAATTCTTAGCTTCTTCAATATGATAATTTTCTGCGTGATCTTTCAAATAATGAGCCAAGTATTCAACAACCTCTGTCATTTTAGCTTGATCTTCAAAATCCTCAGCCTTAACATCAGAACGAATCAAACCTCTAAGAACAACTGATGGAATGATGTTCAAAATCGGGTTGTTGTAAGATTTGTAGAAGGTTGACATATTTGATAACAATGTCAACAATTCTTCGCCTGCCTTAACTTTTGTTTTAGTTTTGTCTGACAAGCTCAAAGACTTGATACCACGTTCTTTTAACATCTTGTCTAAAGCGTGTTCGTCATACAAATATTCAGCAGTTTTACCGCTTGTAACCTTGAATAGAGGCGGTTGAGCAATATAAACGTAACCGTTTTCAATAAGCGGTTTTGCATAACGGAAGAAGAATGTTAGAAGCAATGTTCTAATGTGTGCACCATCGACATCAGCATCGGTCATAATGATGATTTTGTGGTAACGCAATTTTTCTAAGTTAAACTCTTCTTCGTTCTTGCTGATTGTAATACCGAATGCTTGAACCATTGATTGGATTTCGTTGTTAGCATAAATCTTATCCAATCTTGCCTTTTCTACGTTCAAAATTTTACCTCTTAATGGCAAAATTGCTTGGAACATTCTGTTTCTGCCTTGTTTTGCAGAACCACCAGCGGAATCACCCTCAACGATGTAGATTTCGCATTTTTCAGGTTCTCTGTTAGAACAGTCGGCAAGTTTACCTGGAAGTGTTGAATTTTCAAGAACAGATTTTCTTCTTGTTAATTCACGAGCCTTACGAGCAGCTTCACGAGCTCTTTGAGCCTGCAAAGTTTTTTCAATAATCGTACGAGCAAGTTTTGGATTAAATTCTAACCATTCTTGCAATTTTTCTTTAACAACATCCTGAACGGCACCTGTAACTTCTGAGTTACCTAGTTTTTCTTTTGTTTGACCTTCAAATTCAGGGTTTTCGATTTTTACTGAAACAATTGCAGTCAAACCTTCTCTAACGTCATCACCGGAAAGGTTTTGTTCAGAATCTTTCAATATTTTATTTGTTCTTGCGTAATCATTTAAAACACGAGTCAAAGCGTTTCTGAAACCTGTTAAGTGCGTTCCGCCTTGGTGAGTGTTGATGTTATTAGCAAATGACAGAATTGATTCATTGTAAGAATCTGTATATTGCATCGCAACCTCAACCTTGATTTTATCAACCGTTTTATCCATGTAGATAGGCTCATCAAACATAACGGTTCTGTTATGGTTAAGGAATGCTACATAACTTCCAATACCGCCTTCATAGTGAAATGTTTCATCTTTTCTTCCGTCTTTTTCATCGTGAAGAATGATTTTTAAACCTTTATTTAAGAAAGCCATTTCTCTAAAACGTGTTGCGATAATATCAACGTCAACCTCTGTTGTTTCCGTAAAGATTTCGGGATCAAGCCAGAATGTTGATTTTGTACCCGTTTTTGTTGTAGGAACAGTTTTTTCAACAGGAGAAGTCGGCTCACCTCTCAAATAAGTTTGTCTCCAAACATAGCCGTCACGGGAAACTTCTACAACCATTTTTTCTGAAAGTGCGTTTACTACAGAAGCACCAACGCCGTGAAGGCCGCCTGATACTTTGTAACCACCATCACCGAATTTTCCGCCTGCGTGAAGCACTGTGTGAACAATTTCTAAAGCTGATTTGCCTGTTTCAGGCTTAACATCGACAGGGATACCACGACCATTGTCTTCTACGGTAACACTGTTATCTTTATTAACAGTTACGTGAATTTCCGTACAATAACCTGCTAATGATTCGTCGATTGAGTTATCAACAATTTCATAAATACAGTGGTGCAAGCCTCTTTGAGAAGTTGAACCGATGTACATGCCGGGACGCATTCTAACTGCTTCCAAACCTTCTAATACACGTATATTACTAGCGTCATACCCTTGTGCCATTAATCCCCCTTTGAACATAAGCCCTAAGTCTTATTATAAATCTTCTATACAACTATTGTACCACAAACAAAATAATTTAGTAAGCAGAATGCTGAAAATCTATCAATTTTCTAAGAAACTCTAATTGTTCTGACCACTTGATTTTTTAGCATTTAGTTGGTAGACTTGATTTGTTGGCAAAAGACACGTAGCCAACAGAAATAAGTCGTCACGGGCCTGTGGCACTCTGCCGACGAGAAGGTGACTAAATGTCACGTTCGAGGAGAGGTAGGTAGCGTCGCTAACGCAAGACACAGGCAATGCGAGATTTACAACTGAATATGTAAGACGTCACGGGCCTGTGGCGCAGCGGTAGCGCAGAGGACTCATAATCCTTTGGTCGTGGGTTCGAATCCCTCCGGGCCCAATTTATATAGCAAAAAAAGAAGCTTCCTTAATGGGAAGTTCTTTTTATCCAGAAACAGGGATATTGTATGCAAGTCAACACAATCAATCAAGTATCTTCAAAAGGTGATCCAAGATACCTTAATGCTGTCAACCCGATATATTACTACAGCAGAAGATATTTCAACAAAATGGCAGTCGTTTCAGCTCAAAGATTTGAGCCGATTTCAGACAAGCTTGAAAGCAGTATCCAAAAAGTAAAGCTCAGAAAGGCTTCCGGCTGGGATATCAACCCGAATAATTCGTCAAAATACGTTTTATTCTTGCACGGCATGGCACAAAACATAACCGACTACCAACCGCTATACAAAGAAATTCTCGACAAAGGCATGGGCGTTTTCGCTCTAGAATACAGAGGCTATGGCAAAAACAAACGCACCGTTATCTCAGAAAACAAACTTAGACGTGATGTCAAAGACGCTTTTTCATACTTAAGAGAGGAAAAGGACATTAAACCGGAGAACATTACTGTAATGGGACACAGCATGGGCGGCGGTTTAGCGGCTCAATTTGCAAGCAAAGAAAAAGATATCAATTCGCTAGTAATGATTTCTCCAATCGCAAGTCTTGCAATGGTTAACAAAAAGTTTTTATTGAACAAACGCTTTGGCTTAGGAATTCCGCCTTTAGTAAAAGCTTTCACTGATGCTGTAAAACCATTGAGGTGGTTGTTTGAACTCTGTTTTAATTCAATAAGACGCATGAAAGATGTTGAAGCTCCAACATACATAATCCAGTCTAAAAATGACTCTGTTACAATGCTGAACGGTTCAAGGAAATTAATTAAAGCAGCCAAAAGAAAAGGCATCCTAAAAGATTTTTACATATTCCAACAAGGCGGACACAAAGTCGATGACGAAAAACTCAATGCAGTTTCATCAATTCTCAACAAAATCATAGGAAAGAATATATAGATTTGTAACAGACTAGCAAAAAATTTTTTCACAGGTGTTTGTAAAAATATGATATCTAACAATATAAGTTTTAAAGGAATTCCAATCGCAAAAGCAAGAGTTATGGACAAAAACATTACTCTATATAAACTTACGGAAAGAGACAGAGAATTCGCAGACGCATTAACCGACAAGCTTAACCTAAAAGAGCTTATGAGCGGGTTGAGCGAATTGGATTACAAAGTTTGGAAAGATATTACAAACAGAGGACTGCTAGAATCGTTCCGCCGTGGCTGCACCTCTATACTCGCAACAATTGATAAAAAACCTTGCGGAGTACTAAATCATATTGAGCCAAGAAACAAATGTGTTGTTAATTTCATAAGCACATGGCCAATTGAAAAAAACAAAAAACCGCCATTTGTTTGCAAAACATTATTATCAAACCTTTTCACAAAAATATTGAAAACCGATTGCAACTTTGTAGAGTTGCTTGCTGTAAAGTACGGCCCGTTTAGTGCGATTTCTAAGTACATGCAAATGGGATTTCGCTCCGTTGGCGGAGATAATCTTTTCGAAAATATGAGCATTAATAGAGAAAGAATGACAAAAGCCCTTTCGCAAACGAAAGAGCTTATTGAACTTGAACCTATAAAGAATGCTCCGGAAGAAGATTTACTCAAAGCTCTAAAACTTCCGGAATAGCCTTATTTTTTCTTATCAGCTAACTCACTATCCATTCTCAAGAAAACAGGTTTAATGTTTTCTTTATCAATCAAATGTCCTGCTTTTAAACTATCACAAGTGATATCATCCAACTTGACGCTCAAATCGTAAGACAATTGTTCAGCCATAGCCTTTGCAATATTCGGGCAGTACGGATAAATTAATGACGCAATCACAGTCATAACTTGTAATACGTTAGTTAAAACAACGCCACATTTTTCCATATTGCCTTCCTTTGCCAAAGTCCAAGGAGCATTATCAGTAACATATTTGTTTGTAACATCAACCAACTCAATAATCTTTTGAGCAGCTTCTTGAACTTCAAAATAATCAAAATGGTGTTTAACCGTTTTAACAGTCTCCAAAGCTCTTTCGGCCAATTCGTTCTTACCCAAGAATTCAGGCTTGATATCACCTTCAAAATACTTAACAAGCATTGAAAGAGTTCTGTTTAGCAAGTTGCCCATTGAGTTTGCAAGGTGTGCATTAACTTTTTCTTTAAAATCCTCATCAGAATAGTTACCGTCTTTTCCGCAAGGTGCAGCAGACGCCATATAATATCTGAACGGGTCAGGAATATCAAGATTGAAAGCTTCCAAAACGCTTGTCGGTGAAATTACATTACCCAAAGATTTTGACATCTTTGTTTGGTCAATCGTAATCCAACCGTGTGCCAAAATATGTTTAGGTAGCGGCAAATCCAATGCCATAAGGATTGCAAGCCAGTAAATACTATGAAACTTCAAGATGTCTTTACCGATAACTTGAACATCAGCCGGCCAAAGTCTTTCAAATTTTTCATCACTTCCATCAGGGTCATAACCGATTGCTGTAATATAGTTTGAAAGTGCATCAATCCAAACATAAATAACTTGCGACGGGTCGTCTAATACAGGGATACCCCAGCTTACATTAGTGTTAACACGAGAAACTGAAATATCTTCGATATTTTCCAACTGGTTCAAAACCTCGTTCGCACGGAACGCAGGGATGATAAAATCAGGGTTTGTCTTGATATGCTTGATTATCGCATCTTTATATTTTGTTAGTCTGAAGAAATAATTTTCTTCTTCAACCACTTCCGGTTTCTTTTGGTGGTCAGGACAAAGCCCGTCCTCTGTCAAATCTTTTTCGCTCAAAAAAGCTTCGCAGCCTGAGCAATAAAGACCTGTATATGAGTGTTTATAGATATCACCCTTGTCCACTAGTTTCTTGAAAATCTTTTGTACAACTTTTTCATGTTGTTCGTCAGTTGTTCTTATAAATTGCGAATAATTAATATCAAGAGCCTTCCAAGAGTCCTTAAATTTTTGAGCATTCATATCGCAAAATTCTTTTGGAGAAACACCTTTTTCTGCAGACGTTTTTTGGATTTTGATACCGTGTTCGTCAGTACCTGTCAGCATATAAGTATCTTCACATCTTTGAGTAAAGTGTCTAAAAATAACATCAGTAAGTATTTTTTCGTAAGCATGTCCAATATGCGGAGCACCGTTTACATAGTCAATTGCAGTCGTAGTGTAAAATTTTGCCATTTCTTAAATCCCCTTAATTTATTGTTAAAAATATTATACCACAAAGGGGTAAATATATTCAGTTTAGCGAATAACTACTAGTTGGGCATGAGGGTGGAGGGGGTAAAGGGGTAAATGTATTTGGCTGAGCGTGAGACTATCGGTCGGGCGTAACAAGGGAATGGAAAATGGAAAATGGAAAGTGGAAAATAAAAAATAGCACCCTCTCCAACTGGAGCGACCAGCGACCAGCGAACAGAGAGCCGAAGCGTGAGCGTGCTCGTTTAACGTGAGCTGGTCAAGAGAGAGGGTAGTTTTTCAATGTGAAAGCTATGCTTGAACATTAGAAAAACGGGTGAGGGTTCTCCCCGCAAGGGCAAATTAGATTAACCCTCACCCGCATTCGTAACGTTCGCATAGCTCACGAACGACTGCTCCCTCTCCAGTTGGAGAGGGGTGGGGTGAGGTTCAGCCCGTAAGGGTAAATATTTTATAACTATTTTCCATTTTCAATTTTCCATTAAGAAACGCCCAACCTGTAGTCCCTCGCCAAGCCAAATCCATTTACCCCCCCTACGCCTAATCCTCAACAGACGCCAACATTGCGTTAATTTCAGCAATCAAATCTTCATTCTTTGTCTTAACCGCATTAACCAAAGCTTTTTTCAACAAAGATTTTGCCTTATTCGGACTGTTAAAATCAATCATAATCTGTGCTGCAGATTTGTAATTCTCTGCAATCTCTTCTACAGAGTTAGATCGTTCATAATTCTTAACTGCTTCTGCATAATATTTAAGAGCCTTATCACCTTTTTTAAACTGAACGCAAGCATCAGCCGTGTTGCTCAAAACATAGCCTTTCATTGAACTGTCAGTTGTTTGCTCAATCAATTTTCTTGCAACATCATAATACTCAAACGCACCTTCGTCATACTTATCAGCAAAAATATTAGCCATTCTTGTCAAAGAATCTGATTGACCGATTAAATCATCTGATTTTCCGGCGTAAGAAATTGAAGTCATATAATGGTTAAGTGCAGGCCCAACTTCATTTACATCGTCATAAATCTGTGCCATAGAAAAATGTGCACGTGACTTTACATTAACATCAGTTGTGAACTGCAAAGACTTGTTATAACTGTTCAACGCCTGTACAAAATGGTCGTTATCATCATAAATTTTGCCAATTTCAAGACAAATTCTTGATTGCGTTTCAGTATCCTTAAGCTCTGTAGCTCTGGTGAATGCTTCTTTAAAAATCTGCATTGCTTTTTGAGGATTGTTAGAGAAAGCTTGTTTCTTAGCTTCTACAAATAAGGACTTTAATTTTGTGTCCTGTGGAATGATGGTTATATTTGGTTTTTTAGAAATCGTTTCTTTAGCCTGCGTGAACTCTTCTTCCAAAGACAATTCTTCAGGCTCTATTTCAATTATTTCACCCTGCGGAGCAATCGGAGCTTCAACTTGAGAAGCAGGAGCAACATCCTCTGCTCTTTGAGTTTGTGCAGCTTCTTCCGCAGCAGCCTTAGGTTTGTTCTCCTGTTGGTCAGGGAACTTCACCAAGAAATTCGGGTTAACTTCTTCTTCATTATAGCTATAATTAATTCTTTGCAAAAACAAAGCGTCAAGCCAGTTTTGTACAACTTTAGAATCTTTGTTCAAAGTTTCTGAAATATATTTGTCAAGCAAAGATGCGGCAATCTTCAAATTGCTCTGAATCATATTCACTTGAGGTTGAGGCTCTCTTACAAGTTGTTCAACTGTCTGCAAATAAACATTTACCTGCTCTTCAATCTCCGCAGGAGTTGCAATAGCCTTAATTGTATTTCTAAAATCTTTTAAAATCTGTGCAATATTAACTTTGTTGCTTCTTGAAGGCTGTTGCGGGCGTGGAGCTTGTTGAGCCGGAGCAGCCTGCTGATCAATCGGATGATAACCTGCTTGAGCAGCTTGATATTGCATCGGATTCATCTGATGCGGTTCATTAATCCTAATTGGGGGTGGGGTCTGAACATGATAAGTTTGATTACGAGGAGCGGTTGCATTACTATACGCATTTGCAGCAGGTGAATAAACTGCTTGACGAGGAGCTCCGGCTTGCGGTTGCATATCTTCCGCCCTGCCTCTTGCAACAACCTGTTGGTTTCTACGTTGTTGTTGCTGGTCTTGGGCATTACCATTTCTACCGTCCTTGTCGGTGCCTTCGTTACCTGCGTTATAATTGCCTGCTTCCCTTTGTGGATAAGGGCGTGGGCGTATTGTGTTCATTGTGTTAAACAATATAAACCGTCCTTCCTTTAATAATATCGGAATTATTAAAGAACTCTTTACTGTTTTGACTAAATTTCATACATTTGTATGATATTTGTTTAATGGACGGAAACAAAAAGTCAATCAAAAAAAACGCAGAAAAATAAGTTAGTCCTTACCTATTCTAAACCAGTTTACAAATTTATTGAACATAGTGTTATCAGGAATGTCCTCTTCCTTGACATCCACTTCATAATCAATTTCATTTTCTTTTTTGTCGTCACGACGTTCAAAAATATCATCGTCAGGTTCGTTTTCACGTTTTTTCTTGCCCTGACGCATGTACATTCCGCCACCGCCGAGACCACCACCGTCTTTGTAGGTTGCTTGAGCTTTGATTGGGTTGATATTACTAAAATCAAAAGACATGATTTTGTCCTCGATTATACATTGCATGTATATTATAAACTATTTTTGAACTTTTTCCAATGTTTTATGCTAAAATCATTCTATTGAGGTATATATGAAAAAATTTTTAGTGCTTTTATCATTACTGCTTATGAACAGTGCAATCGCTGCAGACATGCGTTTTGTGCAAGTTAGTGACGCAAGATTTTCTAAAGAAAACGAAGTAAACACACTTGCTGCTGCAATCAAAGACATAAACAAGCTTAAAGACGTTGAGTTTGTCGTATTTACCGGTGACAACATCGCTAAACCGCAAAAAGATAACTTAATCGGATTTCTTGACGAAGCAAAAAAACTCAACTGCCCGTTCTACATAGTTTTGGGCGACCATGATGTTAACAAGCACAAAGAAATGAGTAAAAAAGAGTACATCAAAATCATTAAAAAGCACGTCCGCAAATACAAACCAGAAGAAGCTAATTACACATTCGAAAAAAGCGGTGTAGTATTTATGGTTGTTGACGGTTCAAAAGACGTAATTCCAGGAACAAACGGTTTCTACAAAGAAGATACTCTGAACTGGCTAAAAACCCAACTGGACTTGCAACCTCGCAAAAATATCATTATTTTGCAACACTTCCCGTTAATTCCACCTAACGGAAACGAAAACTATTACACATTTAAACCGGAAAATTATTTGAAGCTTCTTGCTGCACACAAAAATGTTAAAGCCGTTATTTCAGGGCATTTCGGAGTGAATAAAGAAGAAAAAGTCAAAGGTATTATGCACATTTCAACCGCTCCATTGCCTGAATATCGTATAATCGATATTATGGATTACGACACTCCAAATCCTACGATTTGGGCAGAATTAAAACATTTATAGGTTGATAAACCGCAAAAATTCTTTCACAAACCCCTTGAGTCCGCTTGTCCAAGGTCTTGCTGTGCCATGATAAAACTCTTCGTAGTCTGCAATAATATTTTTAGGCAAGTCTTTGCCTTCAACAAGAGTCTGGGCAATAAATTCCAAATAATCGTCCTGTTCTTCTCTGTATTCAAAATCCTTGTAACGTAAGTCCTCATCAGCCTCATAATGCACAAGAGCATGATAAGCACATTCAATATTTTTATCTTTTGTTTCCGGAAAAAGCGAAATTGCCTCACGCACAGTTTTTCTCTGCGTCAGCACCGCATAAATTAATCTCCCTACAAATTTTCTATCGTTTAAATTTTCCATGGTCTAATAAGGGTTTTCTATCTTAAAATCAAAATTCGGAGCCTTCGGTCCAAAATTCGCTTCGTAACGCAATCTGGGTCCTTCAGATAAATCCACTGTACCGCCTTGATGTGTTTCTTGCGGTTGAATATATTTTTCCAAACGGCGTTGCGATTTTATCAAAGACGCTTTAGGCTTAGCAGTACACGCTGATAAGCAAACACTAGACACCGCAAATAATAGGATAAGACAGAATGCTTTTCTCATACCCATATTATAGCATTTGTCAATCCCTATTTTATCCTGCCAAAGAATGAATTATTTGACAAGACAAGCAGAAAAATGATAGATTGATTTTTCTATCAATTCCGGCTGGCGAGCGTCACATACACCTGCTTTAAAGAATTCACAACGAGGATGAAACTTGCAGCCCGCAATTTGTTCCTTTATACTCGGCGGAGCACCCTCAATCGTCTTTAATTTAAGTGCAGGATTTTTAGACGGCAAAGAATTAATCAACGCTATCGAATACGGATGAATCGGTTTTTTAAAAAATTCGGCAGCCGGAGCTTCTTCCACAATATGTCCTGCATACATTACAGAAACATAGTCGGCATAATTACTCACCAAAGCCAAATCGTGCGAAATCAAAAGTATTGTCGTCTTAAAATCACGTTTGATTTCATCAATCAAATCCATAATCTGTTTCTGAATAGTCACATCCAGAGCGGTTGTCGGCTCATCCGCAATAATTAATTCTGCGTTGCATGCCAGAGCCATCGCAATAATAATTCTCTGTTTCATACCACCCGAAAACTCATGCGGATAGAAGTTTAGTTTGTTTTCTATATCCGAAATTTTTACCAAATCCATAACCTCACGAGCTTTTCTCAAAGCTTGGCGTTGGCTCACTTTGTTATGAGCCATAATCGCTTCCACAAGTTGGTTTCCTACTGTGTACAAAGGATTTAGCGAAGTCATCGGGTCTTGCGGAATCAGAGCAATTTTATTTCCTCTCAAATCACGCATCTGTTTTTCTTTATAATCAAGCAGATTTTCACCGTTAAAAAATATCTCGCCGCTTCGAATAGACGCAGCTTTCGGAAGCAAACGCATTACAGACATCGCAGTCATCGTTTTTCCGCAGCCTGACTCACCTACAAGTGCGTGCATAATACCTTTTTCAAGCGATAAGTTCACGTTATAAAGAGCTTGGAACTCGTCAAAAAACAGGTTTAGATTTTTTATCTCCAGAATATTATTCATAGTGTTATTTTAAGCTTTTGCTCCCCAAAAGTGAATAAGTAAACAAGAGGATTTTTGGGGATTAACGCACAAGTGACAAAATCGCCTTTTTGTAATCGCTGCTTCCAAAGATATAACTTCCTGCAACAAGTGAATTCGCACCGAGAGAAGTACAAATTTTTGCAGTAATATTGTTTATCCCGCCGTCAACCTGAATGATAAGATTTTCCGGAGCTTTTTCACGAATAACAGGGATTTTTTGAGCACATTCGTGCATAAACTCTTGTCCACCGAACCCCGGTTCCACAGTCATTACAAGCACCAAATCGAGTTTATCCAAAAATGGAATAATTTCTCTCGGGTCAGTTTTTGGCTTGATAGAAATTCCGACTTTCACACCAAAACTCTTAATCTCAGAAATAACGTCCTCAACTTTATCCGCACAAGCTTCGTAATGAAAAGTCAGAATGTCAGAACCTGCCTGGGCAAAAGGTTTTATAAATTTAATCGGATTTTCTATCATCAAATGTGTGTCAAGAACCAAATCCGTAGCCTTCTTAAGCGACTTAACCACAGGGACTCCTACAGTCAAATTCGGCACAAAATGCCCATCCATAACGTCAATATGTACCCAATCCGCACCGGCTGATTTAACGTCGTCAATCTCTTTTGCTAAATTAGCAAAATCTGCTGAAAGTATTGAAGGTGAAATTATTATCTTATCCATATCGCCTATTCTAGCACACACTTGATAAATTTTAAAATTTTTAATATAATTAAAACCATGGTTACAGATACAACTCCACTAAAGGAATATTTTAGAAAGCTGCAGAGAGTAATAATAAATGACGCTGATTTTAAATTTTTGAGCGTCGAATTCATTAAAAAAAATCGTATTGATGATATTTTATGTTGTATCTTAGCGACTTTACCGGAAGCATATAAAAGAAAATTGCGTTCTTCTGATGCAAAAAAATTCAACTCCATGATTGCATACAATGTATTGTTTGATGCCATAAAACGAAAATGTCCGTTTAGTTCTGAAATGTATATGGTTGATGCAGACAAAGCAGTTAGGCTTATAAATTCGATTATCACAAGCATTCAGCGTGATGTCGACATAATCGAAAAAGATTCTTAAAAAAGATTAAGCCTTGTATCTTTTTATTGTTGCATGCGTTGACTTTTAATTCTAATTTGTTGTACAATTTTGTTAACTATCATACGAAAATACGGAGCAAAATATGAATTCACAACAAGATGTTATATATGGTTTAATGAATGAACTAGAAGATGCTGTAGATAAAGGTTTACCACTTTTAAGTTCTTGGTTTACGGTTGTTAAAAAAGATACTGTTACAAACATCTTGGATAAGTTGTATGCGGCTCTACCTGATGAAATCAAGGAAGCAAGAGCTCTTTTAAGACGCAAAGACGAACTTCAATATGAAGCACAGCAAAGAGCAGAAAAAATTATTGCAGACGCTCAAGCAGAAGCTAACAGACTTTTGAGCGAATCAGATTTATTAAGAGCTGTTCAAAGAGAAGCTGAAAAAATTAAAGAACAAGTTATCGCTGATTGTGAAGATATCAAACACAAAGCCCTTGATGAAGCTGAAAATTTGAGAGCTCAAGCTGCTGACGAAGCAACCAGAACAAAAGACGGTGCAACTGTTTATGCAGAACAAGTTTTAACAAGCTTGGAACAAAATCTTGCACAATTACAAGAAATTGTTAAAAACGGCCAACTGCAACTTGAAAGAAGAAGAGCAGAATCTGATGAACAGATGAGCTCAAATTATGTTAACCAACGTCAAGAATTCGCTCAAGATTTTAAAATGAACTAGGATTTAGTGAAGAGTGAACAAGAAATTGTTTTAAATTTACCCTAACGGGCTGACACCTCACCCTTTAACTGCACTTCCATTCTTGTAAGCAATACAACTAACTTGAAAGTAAAGCGAAAAACTCTCCTGTTAGGAGAGGGAATACGCAAAGGGTGTTCATTTGATTAGACATCAACCTCTACTTAAAGGAGAGGTCGCAGTCGTTAGTGAGCTTTGCGAACATTACGAATGCGGGTGAGGGTTCTCCCCGTTAGGGTAAACTTTTTAAAATAATTTTCATTCGCCCCTACGCCGAACCAGTAGTTCCACGTCTAGCTAAATATATTTACCCCCTTTTCACTACGCTTGCCAACAATTCGCCATAGCTATTGAAACAACCGTTAGTTTCTTTGATTTCGTAAGTTACCTCGCTATCTTCTGCTTTTTCTTTCTTTGCAAAAGCTTCAGCACTTTCCAAATCCTTAAATTCACCTGCCATGTCAGGTTCAAAATATGATGGTTTGTCGATATAAACTTGATACATAATATGCCTCCTAAGGTTTATATAGCACAAAAAAGAAACATTGTGCAAGGGAAATTTTCACCCGAAGTTTACATTATTTCAACCCCTTGTATTATTCTTTTTCGCTAGGGTTTCGTGTTATAATCTTGGGTATGAGAAAGAGCGTAAAAATTTTAACAGCAACAGTTTGTTCTGCAGCAATAATCGCAGGTGCAGGTTTATGTACATACCTTTATGCCCTGCCGGCTGTAGTTTCCAGCTCTTGGTTAAATAAACTTGCAACAAAAGAAACCAACAAATTTTTAGGCTCAAAATTAACTCTCAAGAATCCAAAACTTGTTACGGGGTTGAATTCCAATATTGCGTTTTCAATCGAGGAGCTTAGCTTAAAGCAAGGCGAAAACGAGCTTTTGGAGCTTAAAAATCTGGACACGGAATTCTCGTTCAGAGAAATATTTTTAAAACGCCTAATTGTAAAAAAATTACTCGCAGAAAGTATTTATGTAAACGCCTCTGATTTAATATCAATTCTGCCGAAAACAGAAGCGAAAGAAGAAAAACCGGCTGAATTCAATTTAGATTTTTTTACAACAATTTTGGGCGTAAAAAAATGTTTAATTACATATAAACAAGACGACGTCGGGATAAAGTTTGACGCACAAAATATTTTGCTTGATAGAACCAAAGAAAAAAAATACTTGCACTTTGATTTTGATTTCCTAATGAGCAAAGGGCAAGACAAAATCAAAGTTTCAGCAGACGACAAACACAAGATATATATGGGAAACGGCGAATTACACGTGGATAAATTCCCAATAGAAATCGACAAATCAAAAATCGTGATTGATGCATTTGCGTCCAGAAAATCCGGCATAAATCTGAATATTTCTTCTCAAAAATTCAGTGCAAGAGATATTTACGATATCGTTGCTTCAAATATAATTATGCCAAACGGTAAAGAAATGCTCGCACCGATTTGCGACGTTAACGGAAGCGTAGATTTTAACCTGCATTTGACAAAGAAAAATATCCGAGGCGATATTAACGTCAACGAATCCGAGTTCAGAGTCAAAGATTTGATGAGAATGCCTGTCAAGATTACGCAAGGCATAATCGAAATCGGAAACAAGGATATAACGCTCAAAGATTTTAAAGGATATTATAATAACAAGACCGCAAACAGCCTTGTAATGGAAGGTACGGTTAAGGATTATTGGAAAACTTGCGACACTAAAATTGTTTCCGATATCTTTGTAAACGACGATTTCTTTAAGGAATACATCTCCAAAATGCTCGGAGCTCCGATTGATTTAGTCGGAGATGCAGGCTCAAGGTTGACTCTAACGTCCAAAAACGGCTCTTGCGATATTCTTTGGTACTTTTTGCTAAGAGAAGGCGAAGGATTTATGCTTGGCGACCAGTCAATGGTTCTGAAGGATTATAAGACACTGTTTAAAGTCGATTTGAGCGTCGTGAAAAATATTCTGAAGATTAATACAATTGACTATTACATAACAAGCGAGCTTAAAAAAGGCATGACGCCTGTACTTTCAATAAAAGGCAACCTTGATATGGCTAAAAATATGGAGCTTCAAGATATCCATTTGAATATTCCACGCCCGCTTCCGAGCGAATTCTTGAACTTCTTAGCAGGTCAAAAGATTTTCAAAAAAGGTACAATTACAGGCGAAATGGGCGTTATTAATACAGGAGCATATCCTGTAATGGAAGGAGTTATAACCCTCGATAACGTTCGCATTCCGTCCCAAAGATTATCGATAAAGTCAGCAAAAATAGGTGCTAAGGGCGATAAATTGGGAGCTATTGCAGAAGGCAGATTTAAGCGTTCCAACTACAATTTTAAGGGCTATATCAATAATGATTTACGCTTGCCGATTGTCGTAAAAAATGTTGACTTAACCGTCGATAATGTTGATGTTGAGAGATTTTTAACAACAAATAGCAACAACACGCCTTCACAAGAAAAAGATGCAGAGAAGGCTTTGAATTCAGAAACCGCACCAACTACAGACGATGCTCCGACTTTCCAAAAAGGTTTAATCATTGTCGAAAAATGTATGCTCAACCTTGAAAGCGGGAAATACAAGAATGTCAATTTCGGGAACTTGCACGCCAATTTAACGCTTGATAAGGACGGAATACTCGACCTGCAATCTAATAAATTTGATATTGCAGAAGGGATTTCTACTCTAAAAGTACGTGCCGATTTGATTAAGAACAAATACTATTTGAGATTAGGCGTCAAAGATGTTAACTCAACCACAATGGCGGACGCACTTTTGGGCTTGCCAAGAGAAATTTCGGGTAAAGCTATGGGCTTGATTGAACTAACTTCTGATGCAAGCCTTAAACTCAATGGCGATATCAAGTTCAACATTCAAAACGGTACGATTGAAAAAGTCGGATACGTCGAATATATTCTGAAAGTCGCAGCACTCTTTAGAAATCCGCTTGTAATGATTTCTCCGACAACATTTGGCGATTTGGTCAACATTCCGGACGGACGATTTGACGTAATTAAAGGTGAATTGAAACTCAAAGATAACGTGATTGAACGCATGATGATTAAATCTTCTGCAAAACAGCTGGGTTCGTTTATTATCGGACGATATGACCTGACTACAAATGATGCCTCTTTGAGAATTTACACGAAAATGTCTAATAAAGGCGAAGGTTTTGCAGGGGTTTTGAGAAATATTTCACTGAATAGTTTGGCTAACAAAATTTCTTCAAACGGAAGAAACGACAGCAATTATTATGCATCTGAAATCGAACAAATCCCACAAATTGAAGCCGATGAAAAAGACGCACAAATTTTCTTGACAAAAGTTGACGGCGACGTAATCAATTTCAACTTCCTTTCATCACTGAAGAGGATAAAGTAATGAGTACAGAGTATTTGGGCTGGGTTGAAAAATTCCGCCAGAATGATTTCAAAAAATTTCTTGAACGACTCAAAAAAAAATGCCACGGCAAAAAAGTCGTCATCTATTGTAACGGAATCTATTTTGACGCACTCAGCGACAGCTTCGATTTAAGGGAATATTTTGATGTAGACGGAGTTTCGGATTTAAGATACGTGACAAGCGGGGAAAAGAGCTACAAAGGTTTTCATTGCATCAAACCAAACGACTTAGGCCAAGCAGAAATTATTTTGACAGCCTCTCCGAATTATTCAAACATCAAGAAATATCTTGTTTCATACGGCATAAAATGTCCGATTTTACCGCTTTATCACGAAGAAAACAGCTTAATTGAAAGCTTAAAAATCTTAAAACAAGATTTTTCTTTAATCAAATATTTTCCGTTTTGTAACACAATAGAACTCCGCACAAAGCTAAATTATCAAAGAGTTTTAGCCAAACTTAAACAAAAACAGGGCAAAATCCGTCTGCTTTTTGTATGTGAAGAAAATTCAAAATGGAGCTACCAAAATTTATACAATTTATTCAAATCTGACGAAAGATTTGAAGTTTTGCCGGTAATTTTGTTCCCAATAATCACAAAAAATCGTGTCGAATTCACGCAAGAAGCTAATCTAAAGTTTTTTGAAGAACTCAAAGTTCCAGCGATTGACGGGTATGATTACGAAAATAAACGCAATATTGATTTAAAAACATTCACTCCTGATATCGTGTTTTTCCAACAACCGTGGTATTTATGCGGGTACAATCATCCGACTTCTGTTAGCGAATACGCCCTCACGGTTCTCGTACCTTATGGCTACACAACGCTTAATCCCGACTCTTGGGGAAGTTTTTTGGTTAAGCAGGTGTATTCGACACTCTGGAAATTCTTTTCCGAAAGTCCTTATCATAATAAGTTTTACGCAAAAGCAGCCGGCATGGGCAATAAAGGCATACTTAAAGCTACAGGTTCACTCAAACTCGATTATTACAGAACAAAAGACGCTGATTCTACAATTTGGAAAGGTTGCGGAAAGCATGTTATCTGGGCTCCACACCATTCAATTAATGATGAAGGCTTGAGAATGTCGACTTTCAGGTGGAATTATAAATTCTTTTTAGAATACGCAAAGTCGCATCCTGATTTGTCGTTCATACTGAAACCGCACCCAGCACTAAGGAGCGTCTGCATTGCGTCAGGATTTATGAGCGAAAAAGAATATGACGATTATATCCGAGAGTGGAACTCTCTTCCAAACGCACTTGTATACGATAAAGGAAACTATTTTGACATCTTCAAAACCTCTGATATATTGGTGACTGATTGTTCTTCGTTCTTTGGCGAATATTTTCCGTCTAAGCATCCGATTTTGTTATTGGAACGACCTGATAGAGCAGAGTTTGACGAATTGGGCAAACATTTAGAAACAGGATTTTAT
The DNA here is from genome assembly GCA_934754775.1 of uncultured Candidatus Melainabacteria bacterium. GTDB lineage: Bacteria > Cyanobacteriota > Vampirovibrionia > Gastranaerophilales > Gastranaerophilaceae > CAG-196. Next base: position 40,826 of record CAKVIM010000001.1, read on the forward strand.
AGAGCTAAAAACACTTCTGAAATCGAAACTGTGCTTCAAAAATTGCTGTACGAGAATTCCGACCCGCTTGAAAATAAACGCAAGGAGCTGATTTCAAAATACATGTACTTTGGCAAAAAACCAACATATGAAACAATTTATGATTTTATTCTTTCATCAAGTTGTCTACATTTTTCCACTCATTGAAAAATTCTTGTGGAGAAAAAACATAATCTTTGCCGGCATTCTTCCCAAATCCACCGAAATTATCACAATATTCGCATAATTTGATAGCTTTGCGTCCGCTTTTTACGAGTTTTTCTCTTATTTGTTGATAAGTTTCTGAGAACCATACTTCTTGAATAGTATTTTTAGTTAAATCTCCGAGTGTATAAATTCCGCTTGGGTCATTACAACACAAAGATACTTTACCATCGGGTCTGATTACAAGCTGTTTGAAAGGTAATTTACATGAGGTTTTTAATTTATACGTAATTAGCCTGTTTTTTGATTGCCCACCACGATTATTTCTTATAGCATTTCTATCAGTTGTGGAAATTATAACTTTTTTCTTGAGTTCTGGATTTTGATAACAGATTTCTACAATTTCTTTTATATTCTCAGGTAAAACGCATTTTCCGACATAATAAATATCAATACAAAATGTATCGCAGTATGGGATTAATGCGTCAAATTTTTCTTTATCAAGCAGTGTTCCGTTTGTAAAGAAGGACATGTGTGATTTGGGGCATTGTTCTTTTGCATATCTAACAAATTCGCAAATCCTTTTGTCTAACAGCGGCTCGTTATTAGAAAATATTTGTAATCTACCGTCATAATCAATTTCAGTCAGTTGTTTGATGATATTTTTGAACAGAGTTTCATCCATAAGTTTAAATTTTCTTTTATCATCATGCCGATTGACAGGGCAAAATGCACATTCTCCGTTACATCTATTTACAGTTTCAATTTCTATTGTGTTGAACAATTGTGGGGACGCAAATAATGCTTCAACTTCTGTTTGTGTAGGATTTTTACGTTTAAAGTCTAGTGCAATTTTTGAGGGTAAGAGAATTAATAATTCATAAAGAAAACTGTCTTTAGGCAAATTTTCTTCCAAAGTTTTTTTCCACCTATATAATTGCATAATAAAATTAAACATTTTTAACCTCGCATAATAAAATTGTATCATCTAAAATCTTATATTTTGAAGCTTTCCTTATTTTGAAAGTGTAACCCAAATTCAAATTCTCTATTTTTGATTTAAGTGTGAAAAAATCTTTTCCTGAATGATAAATGCTTAGTATAATAGCTGGTTTGTAATGTTTTATTGTTTCTATAGCACCCAATAAAAAATCTTCTTCAGCACCTTCAATATCAATTTTTATCAAGCTTGGAACAATGTTATACTTTTTAACAACTTCATCCAATGTATTGATTTGGATTTCTTCTCTTACATTATTTTTTTCATTTTTTCTATCTTCTTTAAGCGTACTTGCAACACCGGATTCTTCATAAATATTTATAAAAAGTGTTTGATGTTCTTTGCCTAAACCTAGTTTGTATGGTGTTATGGCAAATTTAGACTGATTTAGATTAATTGTTTTTAAAAGGGCCTCATAATTTTGAGTTACCGGCTCAAATACATGCACTCTTGAATAGTTTGCTAGAACGATTGCAGAATCTCCTATATATCCGCCGACATCAAGGATGTCGCCTTTTTTAATCTTTTCTAATGTATCAAAATCTTCTATAAAATATTTGTCATAAAATATACCGCTATTAAAATGATTACACGGTAACTTGTAATTGAAATATGAAAAGTTTTCTTCAATTTGTTTAATGGCTTTCTGCTTTTCTTTAGTCGCCAGATATAAATTTATGATTTCATCTAACGATAAAAGAAGTAAATTTTTATGATTAAAAACAACTTTTTTAATCCTTAAAATTATTCTATTTAAAATATGCTTACTCTTTGCATCCAAACCGTCATAGAGTCGCTTTTCGTATAATTTGAAATCATCTTTTGAACAAAATTCTTGATATGTTCCAATGCTCAAATCGTTGCCAAATATCAAATGTTTTTCGTCCTCTGATAATCTGATAAAAAGTTTACTTATAATTGATTTGAAAAAAATCAGAATGCTATATTTCATTTTTTAAAATCCTTCTCACTATATCAACAACTCGCTTTGACGCTTTACCATCTTCTAAAGCTCCTTTAGTTTCTAAAAATTTGCTGCACGCTTTTTCGTACTTATTATGGTCAAAATTATTGATATTTTCCATTAATTGAATATTGTTTTCAGCAATAGGAAACGGTGTTTCTTCAAGCTTATAATAAAATCCTCGTTCATTGTTGTATTGTTCAATATCTTCTGCGTAAATAAAGCAAGGGCGTTTCGTTAACATGAAATCGAACATGCAGCTTGAATAATCTGATATTAATATATCTGCAACGTATAAAAGCTCTTGAATATCAGGATAAAAAGAAGCGTCAGTTTGAGCATCAGCCTTATGACTAAGATATTGTACCTTAAGAAAATTTTTAGGATGAAAACGAGAAACAATTGCCCATTTTTCGCCATTTTTATTTTCCAAACATTTTTTTAATCCGTCATAATCCAGATTGAAATAATCCGTTCTTAAATTATCCCTAAAAGATGGAGCGTACAATGCGATTTTTGTATCATACGGGATACCTAAACGTTCTTTTATCAATCGTTTCAACTCTTGGTCATCTTTATGAAAAATGTCGTTTCTCGGGTGTCCTAGTTTTAAAATTTCACCCTTAAACCAAAGTGCGTCTCTATAAACATTTGTTTCAAAATCGCTATTTGAAATCATTTTGTCAATAAGACCATAATCCTTGACTGCAGTAGGTTTCCATGCCCTATTTGCCTTTAAACTTTTTACATTTTCATCAATTCTTTTTATCCCTAGCGAACCGTGCCATGTGTTAATATAGAGTTGATTTTTTTTCTTGCGTAAACCTGCATTCACAAAGTTAAACTTGCTATAATTATCTACCCAAATACTTGCCGTTGCTAACTCCCGTAAACAACTGTGTTGGTCATAATAGTTCACCACTCTTATCTGTTGAGGGAAATCTTTATCCGCAAAGAATTCGGGCTTAGCTATCCAAACCAACTCTACAGGCAGGTTTTGTCTTATAATCTCTTCTGCTATATATTTAGGATTACAGCCATAACCGCTCCCCTGATAATTTGTAAACACTATCTTATTCTTTTTGACAGGGAGCCAGGAAAAAAACAAAGCAAAATAAATATCCGCAATTTTTGTACGGTTGTGGTAAACAAAATTAAAAAAAGCCTGTTTTAATCCCATTTTAGACTCTCAACCAACCTTTCAAACATTTCTTCTAAACCGACTTTTGCTCTCCAACCCAAACCCTCTAATTTCTTAGGGTTCAGCTTTATCACAATTTTATCGGCATAACCTCGATTTTCGAAATCTTGTTCAAACCTCAACTTTAAACCGTATTTTGTGGCAATCATTTGAGCCAAATCCTTGATAGAGATTTCTGTCTCATAATTCGCTATATTATAAGCCTGACCGCACTCACCACGAATTAGCAGTGTCAAAATCCCGCTCACAGCGTCCGTTAAATAGCAATAATTCTTGACAGAGCTTCCGTCAGTATGCAAAACAACATCCTCGCCTGAAACCGCACTTTTTGCAAACTGAGCAAACACTCTGTTTTCATTTTCAGAAATCCCAGCCCCAAATGTCTGCGTCAAGCGTGCAATAACACTTTTTACGCCGTATTCTTTAGAATATGCAACACACAAATTCTCCGCCAACTTTTTCCCAATCGAATAAGCATTCCTCAAATTAATCGGGTTCAAAACTCCATAATCTTCTTCTGACACATCTTCCGGAGTGTTTTGTCCGTAAATTTCTATAGAAGAAAGGTAACAAACCGATTTCACATCTTTTGTTCGAGCGAACTCCAACACATTACGAGTTCCGTCAACCGCTGTCATAGCACACTCTACAGGTTTTTCAATCATCATTTTAGAAGACGTCATGCCGGCTGCATGCACGATATAATCAACTTCACCATCGTATTCAATCGGCAAATTAACATCCTGAACAACAATTTCTAAGTTTTCACGGTTCAAAACCTCTGCAAAAACGGTTTCCGCTTTAATCTTATCCCTTACAAAAGCCACAACCTTGATTTTAAGCCCATTTAGTCTTGAAGCTGCAAGTAAGCCCAGCACAATCTCACTTCCGATTAGCCCTGTCGCACCGGTTACCAAAACCGTTTTGCCGTCAAAGGATTTAAAAACATCCTCGCATGCCAGCTCTTCTAAATCTTGTTGACGAATTCTGTTTCTGCTCTCAAGCATTTTTCTCCCTCAACTTCTTCTTTGTAATCCAAAATCCCTTTCAAAATATAAACATCCTGCGGAGTTGTAATCTTTATGTTGCCAAAATTTCCCTCAACAAGTCGGGTTTCTTTGCCCAAAATGTGGAAAAGTGTACAAGAATCGACTATTCCATCATAACTGCTGATTTTTTCGTGTGCCTCAATAATCTCGCCGAGTCGAAAACTTTGCGGAGCCTGTGCGGCAAAAGTTTCTCTCCTCAAAGGCACATGTTCAGGCACTTTCCCATCCTTGCTTACCAAAATCGTTTCATAGCAAGGTGTCGAAGTTATGCCGGTACCAAATTTTCTTACGCTTGAAATATTATCCGAAATGACTTTGTCCGTGATAACAGGACGAACTCCATCGTGAATAAGCACAATCGAATCTTTTGAATTTTCTTTTTGGGCAGCCATAAGTCCGTTATAAATCGATTCCATCGCAGACGCACCGCCTTCAACAATTCCTTTAACCTTGCTCAATCCAAAATTGTCCACGAGCATTTGGGCGTAATCCTTGTATTCTTTGAGTATCACAACATAAATCTTGTCTATCTCCGAATGGTTCTGAAACCTCTCAAGAGTATGCACAAGAATCGGTTTTCCGTTTATTTTTAAAAACTGCTTCGGAAGAGCGTCTTTCCCGCCATTCAGCCTTTGACCTATTCCGCCTGCAAAAATTATTGCAATATTCATCTATTCAAAAATGTCCTTTAATAAAGTAAAAAACGGTTTATCAACAAGCGGCAACACCTTGGTTTTAGTACCTTTAAAGAAATTGTACCGAAAATCATCAATAATGCTCAAAAACTTCAAAGTCGCAACAAGTACATAATCAGGGTTTGCGGACTTCAAATCATCAAGCGGAATAATCTTGTACCCCAAAGCTTCTTTGCCGGCGTCTTCTGACGTATACTTTCTATCAGAAACCCCGATAATATTCAAATCTGAAAGGTCAAAATTTTTGACTATCTTCTGAAACAAAATACCGGTTCCATAAACTACAACGCTCTTGCCCTTAAGCTTTTTTACAAGCCTTGGTAATTGTTTCGCAAACTTGACCGACTCCAAATACTCCAACTGCTCATCCATTAATGCTCGATTCCCCCCCTATTTACTCCTCGGATTTACCCCCTCGGATTTACCCCTCATGTTGATTATACCAAAAATAACCGAGGTTGACAAACAAGGGGGGGGGGGGGGGAGGGGTAAATATATTGAGCTTGGCGAGGACTACTGGTTGGACGTTTCTTAATGGAAAATTGAAAATGGAAAGTGGAAAATTGTTTAAAAAATTTACCCTTACGGGCTGAACCTCACCCCTCTCCAACTGGAGAGGGAGCAGTCGTTCGTGAGCTATGCGAACGTTACGAATGCGGGTGAGGGTTAATCTAATTTGCCCTTGCGGGGAGAACCTCACCCGTTTTTCTAATGTTCAAGCACAGCTTTCACATTAAAAAAACTACCCTCTCCAACTGGAGAGGGTAGTTTTTTTATTTTTTATTTTCCATTTTCAATTTTCCATTCAATTCAACGCCCACGCCAAGCTTAATTAACCACTTCAAACAAAGCATTCACAACCACAGGGTCCCATTTAACACCTGCTTCTTGTTTAATAATAGCAAGAGCTTCATCCTTATCCATTGCATCACGATATGCTCTATCAGAAGTCATCGCAGTATAAGCATCCGCTACAGCAATAATTCTTGAACCAAACGGGATAGAATTACCCTTCAAGCCTTCCGGCTCGCCGCCACCATCCCAACGCTCCTTGTGGTAATGGATATACGGAATTACTTCTGACAAGAAATTGATATTCATAAGCAGATTTACGCCAACATTAGGGTGATTCTGCAATTTTTCCCACTCTTCTTTTGACAACTTGCCCTTGTTCGTGAACAAAGATTCAGGCAACGTAATTTTACCAATATTCTGCAATAATCCTGCATAATAAACCAAATCTGTAGTCTTTTCATTCAAGCCAAGTTGTTTACAAAGTTTTCTGGACAAGTCTGCAGTATTTTGAGAGTGTGCAACCTTATATTGACCCTTTTCATCAACCGCTTTAGCAAGTTTTTCAACAAATGCCTGTTGCTGAACGCCCAAATCACCGATTAGAGCAGTCAATTCAGCTCTCTTGTGCTGCAAATCTTCTGCAAAAACGTTCTCATCATTAATTAGAGCTTCTGTTTCTTCAATAGTTTTTTGAAGGTGCATAGAAGTTCCGAACAATCTGCCAATAGTTTCAAGCAGATTCATATAAGCTCGTTTAATCGTCTTTTCTTTATAGTTTTCAATAACAATTACACCCACAATATGAGCATTATTGTGCATTGGAACAATTGCAAGAGATTTTACGTCAAATTCTTTCAATTCATACTTCGGAATAAAATTGTCAATCTTTGACACATCCTTGATTTGAACCTTTTCCAAAGTACGGAAAGCTTGTACAATAATTGATTTGTCGCTCTTTGTGTAACCGAGTTTCTTTGCATAGATATTCTCATCAAAATCAATTGAAGAACCTGCAAGTCCCAAAACTTTGTTACCAATATTTAAACCTTTTGTAAATTCTTTTGTAAGATAAATATGGCATGCGTCTACGTCCAAAATTTGAGTCAATGTTTTAGCAATAGAATTGTAAACCACATACTCATCTTGAGAGTTGAAACCAAGAACACAAAGTGTATTATCAAGCGAATATATAGAAATCAGCTCTTTCAATTGAGATTTAAGCTTTGTAGTTTTATCCTTGACATCCTTGCCGATTTTGTTAGCCAAATCTTCAGAAATCAGATATTCAGATATAAAATCACCTAAATTTAATGCAAAGATTTCTTCCAGCGGATCATCTTCCATTAAATCAAGCGAACGCCCGAAAAGTGAAGCTCCAGTTTCTTCTCTATCTGTCATAATATTCCTTCCTACAAAATAATTTTCTTCTTTGATATATATAACGGCACAAATTTTAAAAACTTTAATCTTTTTTGAAAAAATTATACTTTAGTTATAGAAAAGTTATACTAATTGGCGAAAATAAAGGCTCTGAGCGGTTTACATTTTGTAACATGATAAAGAGGGAATTACCCTAACGGGCTAACACCTCACCCGCATTCGTACGGCTCACACAGTTCGCCAACGACTGCGACCTCTCCTGTAAGTAGAGGTTGATGCCTAACAAAAAACCAATAGAACATCATTCGCACCACGAGCGTCCCTTAGCGAGTGCAAAAGTGCCGGTTCACCGGCATCAATCCACAACCGTAAGGTTGTAGAAAACAGTGCGTCATTTCTTTTCTTTTGCTTCGTTTTCTTTTCTTTTTTCGCAATAAAGAAAAGAAAATGAAGAACTATTTTGAAAGAAAAGTACATAATTAAAAAAACTCCCGACCAAGTCGGGAGTATACAATCCTAGAAAACTTTACCATAACGTTTCTTATTTCATACTTATTTTTTAAACCTTTTGTTGAGATTATAATAACTGTTTCATAATTATTTAGCTATTAGACAGTCGGGCAATTTATTTTAATTTTTGGCATGCCGCATATTGGCATGCTCTTGCATTACCCTCAATATTCTTTTAAAATAAAAGACAAAGAGGAATGTGTTATGGTTGAGAAGAAAAGAATACTTATTGTTGACGATGATACCGAAATTAGGGACTTGTTGGAATTTGATATCTCATCAAGCGGTTATTTTACAGACACCGCATCTGATGGCATGGAAGGTCTGAATAAAGCCTTAAACAACAAGTACGACTTAATTTTGCTAGATGTTATGATGCCGAAGATGAACGGATTTGACGTCTGCAAAAATATTCGTCAAGCAAAAATCAATGTTCCGATACTTATGCTAACTGCAAAAGGCACAATCGGTGACAAGACAAGCGGGTTTGACAGCGGGGCGGATGATTATTTGGTAAAACCGTTTGACGTTCAAGAAGTTTTGCTCAGAATTCGAGTTCTTTTGAGAAGAAATCAACCTCAAGTTGAGAACCTCACCTCAACCGAAATCCTTGAAGCCGGCGAAATCGAAATCCTACCTGACACGTTAGAAACGGTGATTTTGAACAAAAAAATGAAACTCACACCAACCGAATTTGAAATCTTGTATTGCTTAATGCAGCATTTCAACAAGCCTGTAACCCTTGCAACGCTTCTTGAAGAGGTTTGGGGATATAGCAGTGATGAAGATGTAAGAATGCTTAGAGTCCACGTCGGAGCTTTAAGAAACAAAATTGAGCCGGATACAAAGAAACCTAAATACCTGCATACTGTGACAAATGTAGGTTACAAGCTCACTCCATTTGGCGAAGACGCATAACTGCAATAATATAGACACAAAACAAAAAGGAACAAAATGGTACAATTTTTTAGCAAAAGAAGATTAAAAATCGCTGAACAGATAATCATTGTTATCTTCTTTGCCGTACTAATTCCGATGATTGTAAGCGGAATTATCATCAATAACATCAACCAACAGTCAAACCGTGCTCAATTGCGTTCTGCAGCCGTAATGATTGCCAACATTGTGTCCGAAGAGATTGATGTATTTGAACATTCCATAAACAACGAGCTTGTGCAAATAATTTCAACTTTGGATTACATGAACAATCCGGCACAAGAACAAAAGTATCTTGACACAATCATTTTGAGTCTTCCGTTTTATAAAGAACTCGCAGTTGTAAACGAAAGTCAGCTTGCCAAATACAAAATGTACAACATCCAAGATGATTATGCCGTTTTCAGCCGCCCGATGAGCAAAGGTCGTTATCTGGTCGCAGTTTTAGACATCAACAATTTACAAAAGAACCTATTCAAAACACTTACAGAAGATGAGCGTCAAATCTACGTCCTTGTGGACAAAGACGTTGTAGCTTCAAGCAACTATTCGCAAGACGGGCTGGCAAAAAGCATGGCTCAATTGCCGGACAAGCTAGTGGAAAACAAGCCAACAATCTACGGCAGCATAAAAAATCAACCACTTGTTTATATGAAAAAAACAAACCCGGACATAACTATTTTGGTTAACACTACAGAAGCCGTCACAAAACATACTATCGACTATAACCGTGATAGAATAATACTTTCCATACTCATAACCATACTCGCAGTATTCTTTGTTGTCGGATTATACACAACTTACCTGTATATCAATATCCGTCAGCTGTTCAAGGCAATTATTGCGATATCAAAAGGAAACTATGAAAGACGAATAAGGCTCTTAACCAATATCTTCACGCCTTTCGAGATTGTTTTCCTCGGAAACGAGTTCAACAGAATGGTTAACCAGATTCACAAGTCCTATATTCAGCTCAAAAAGAAGAACAAGGAGTTAAAACAAGTTAACGAATTCCGTTCAAATATGGTTGACACTGTAAGCCATGAATTCAGAACACCGCTAACAAGCATTCAAGGTTACACTTCAAGACTTTTAAGACAAGATATCCAGATTGACGACGAAACCAGAGTCAAATCGCTTAAGATAATAAAGAAACAATCAGAAAGATTAAAGCGAATGATAGAGGATTTGCTTGTTATTCCTGACATTGAGGGTGCAAGACTTAATGTTAACCTCGTAAATATTCCGATTAATTCTGTAATCGAAAGTTCAATTATGCTCGTAAAAAACGACGCAAACAAGGAAATCATCAATAATATTCAAGATTGTGGTATCGAAATCGTTGCAGACACAGATAGAATTGAGCAGGTTTTTGTGAACCTTATTGAAAATGCGATTAAGTACACAAAAGAGGACACTCCGATTATTCTTGATTACGAGATTAGAGATGAAAGACTTGCTATAAGCGTCAAAAACGACTACGACGTCATACCGAGAGAAAAGCTCAAAACTTTGTTCGACAAATTCACGAGAGTTGATGACAAAACAACAAGAACCACTCGTGGCACGGGTTTAGGCTTATTTATTGTTAAAGGTTTAGTCGAAGCAATGAACGGAGAAATTAGGCTATATTCTAATGAAGAATGCGGTTTCTGCGTTAAAGTATTCATGCCGATAGCCGAAAATCAGGATTAGTTATGCAAATTTATTCAGACAAAAAATTCGAAAACCCGATTGAGATAATCAAGGCAGACGGGGACTTGAAGGAAGCTCTTGATAAAATCGACCAATTAAGGCATAAATACTACCTTTTAGGGTATATCACCTATGATTTTAAGAAATTATATTTTAAAGTTTATGAAAAATTTGAAAAATACATCCCAAATCCGCCTAAAAAGTTAGGCACAATTATAACCCCGAAAATAAGCAAAGATAAGTACGTTGAGGCAATTGAGAAAATCAAGGATTATATTTCTGAAGGCGTGACTTATGAAGTCAATTACACCTACCCGTCGGACGTTTTGACTAACTTAAACGGAATTGAACTATACGAAGCAATTTTAGAAAAACAAAAAACGCCTTATAACACCTTCATTGAGACACCTGATTTAACGTTGCTTTCTTATTCTCCGGAACTTTTTTTCAGACTTAAAGAAAGAAAAATTTTCACTAAGCCGATGAAAGGAACAGTGCCACGTTTCGGCGATAGCGAAGATTTAGCAAGAAAAGAATTTCTTTATAACGACATAAAAAATCGTGCAGAAAATATTATGATTGTCGATTTATTGAGAAACGATTTGGGAAGAATTGCAAAAGCAGGCAGCGTGAACGTTGACAAGCTTTTTGATATAGAAGAACATCCGACAGTTTTCCAGATGACATCAGAAATTTCTGCCGAATTAGAAAAAGGTGTGACGCTTTACGACATATTCCGCTCGATTTTTCCGTGCGGCTCAATAACAGGAGCTCCAAAGCGTTCCACAATGCAGGTAATTGAAGAGCTAGAACCGTTTGAGCGAAACATATACTGCGGAGCAATCGGCTTTTTGTCACCTGAAGTATGCGAATTTAGCGTACCCATTAGAATTCTATACGGCAAAGATTGCCACTACACCTACCATGCCGGCGGAGCAATTGTTTGGGATTCGACTCCGGAAGACGAATGGAATGAAACACTTGTCAAAACAAAGTTTCTTCAAACTGATTTTCAGTTGATTGAAACAGCGGTTGATGACTGGGCAAGCCATGTTGAAAGAATGAAAAATTCCGCACAGGCTTTGGGTTTCAAGTGGAATAAAGAAATTGAAAAACTGGGAACAATACTGGACGCCAATGACGTATTAGAACAGAAATTAAGGGTAACTTTAACTAAAAATGGAAGCTTTGAACACGAGGTTAGTAAAATAATACCGGACAAAAGTGACAAAAAGTTTATCCGACTCGAAGGAAAAGTAGATTCTCAAAATCCATTTCTTTACCACAAAACAACCGTCCGAGAAGCTATGCCAAAAGATGTTTTTGAGCATATTAGAATGAACGAAAAAAACGAAATCACAGAAGGAATTTTTACCAATATTGCAATCGAAAAAGATGGTCAATTATTCACACCGCCTGTATCGTGTGGACTCTTAAACGGTACATATCGTCAAAAATTGATTAAGGAAGGTAAAATGAGCGAAAAAGTCTTGTACGCAAAGGATTTAAAAGAAGCTGACAGGATTTTCTGCTTCAATTCGGTTAGAAAAATGATTGAGGTGAAATTATGCTCATAATCGACAATTACGACTCATTCACGTACAATATTGTGCAATATATAAGGGTTTTGGGAGTTGAGCCAATCGTAATCAAGAACGATGAAATGGAACTTGATGAGATTAAAAAGCTTAAATTTTCAAGAATTATACTTTCTCCAGGCTGGGGAAATCCCGATAACTCGGGAGTCACAATGCAAGTGATTGACTGCTTTAAAGACAAGTTGCCAATTTTGGGCGTTTGTTTAGGTATGCAATGTATCGCAAAATATTTCGGATACGATATAATAAAAACCCCAGAGCCTTTTCACGGCAAGAATTCGGAGATTTTTTTCGATAAAGATTTTGAGTTATTCAAAGGCCTAAAACAAGGATTCAGTGCTACAAGATACCATTCTTTGATGATTGATACTCGCTCAAACAAGCAAAACCAGCTCAAAATAACCGCTTGGACAAAAGACAATATCGCAATGGCAGTCAAAATTAAAAATAAACAAATCTTTGGCGTCCAATTCCACCCCGAAGCAATTTTGACAGAAAATGGAATTGAGATTTTTAGAAATTTTTTAGAAATATAAATTCAGCTACCTTTATGTAATTACAATTTTTCGTGCTAGATTATTAGTATGTTTTATTTTGATGATTTTAACGGAAAAAAGATTTTAAGAAGTGACTGCCTTAACGAGATAAATGCATTTTTTACCACTCGTGGGATAAAACCTGCTGATTTAGCGGTTGGTATAGATTCAGGACGATTAATACATCCGGAACAGACACACAGCGACCATGTTGAAATCGTTGATAGCAGAAGCGAATATCCGGATACTGACGCCCTAATTATTCCAAAATCAGGCGACACGGTTTATTTAAGGTTTGCGGACTGCACTCCGCTAATATTTTATGACACCAAACAAAAAATAGCCGCAATAGCCCATGCCGGCTGGCGTGGCACCGCTCAATCAATAGGAGTGAAAACGATAGTAGAAATGGGCTCCCACCCAGCTGATATAACCGCATTAATCGGGCCTGCAATCTCAATTTGCTGCTACGAAGTTTCAGAAGAAGTGCGTGACAAGCTGCTTTCCACAGTCAAAAACAGCGAAGGGCTATACTTAAACCGCAATGTTGATTTAAAGAAAATCAACGCCAGACAGCTCGAAGAATTTGGGGTCAAACAGATTGATATTTGCCCATATTGCACAAGCTGCAACAACGATTTATTCTACTCTTACCGCAAGGAAAACGGCACTACAGAAAGACATATGGCAGTTGTCGCACTTTAAACCTCTTCACATAAATGTGAACTATTTCACGCCGAGAATTTCTTTTGTGCATTCCAAAGCAACATCTGTTACCAAATCCATATCCGCTTCTTCAATAATCAAAGGCGGATTGAAGTAAATAACATCTCCGAGCGGTCGCAAAAGCACACCACGCTCAAGAGCCTTCTTATAAATTTGGTATCCTGTTCTCTTCGTATAATCCAAAGGTTCTTTAGTATCACGGTTTTTAACCAATTCTATTGCGTTAATCAAGCCGATTGAGCGAACTTCGCCAACATTTTCCAGTGGCAAAAACTTCTCTTTTATAATTTTGTTAAAATATTTTGCACGCCTGTTTGCATTCTCTATAATATTTTCATCCTTTAAAATCTTCAACACTTCAATCGCAGCCGAGCAAGCAAGCGGGTTTCCGGCATAAGTATGAGAGTGCATAAATGCCTTACCCTTCAAATAATCGTCATAAAACGCATCATAGATTTCTTGTGTCGTTACAGCAATTGCCATTGGCATATAGCCGCCTGTCAATCCTTTTGAAAGACACATGATATCAGGGCTTACGCCTGCATGGTTGAACGCAAACATCTTGCCTGTTCTACCATAGCCTGTCGCAATTTCATCCGCAATCAAATGAACATTGTATTTGTCGCACAATTCTCTTAATTTTTTCAAGTACATTGGCGGATAAACTTTCATGCCGGCAGAGCCTTGCAAAAGCGGTTCAACAATGATTGCAGCAGTTTCGTGAGCGTGTTCGGCAAAAGCTTTTTCTGCTTTTTCAAAACATTCGCAGTGGCATACTTTCGTTTCATCAGCTGAAGCGTCAATCATTGAACAATGTCCTTCACAAACCTTGCCATACGGACATCTGAAGCAATCAGGGCCATCAATTCTGATAACATCCAGCAATAACGGTTTATACAATTCTGAATACAAATCTACCCCGCCAACTGCTAAAGCACCAAGTGTTTCACCATGGTATGCGTCAGAAAGTGCCATAAATCTTTTCTTTTCAGGGTGCCCTGTTTGATAATGATACTGAAAACTCATCTTCAAGGACATTTCAATAGCCGCAGAACCGTTATCTGCAAAATTGAACTTGCACAAACCTTCCGGCACAACCTTTGAGAGTTCGTGACAGAGAGTAATTGCAGGTTTGTGAGAAAAATTAGCAAAGATTACGTGCTCAAGAGAATCTATCTGTTTCTTTACAGCAGCATTAATCCTCGGGTTGCAGTGTCCGAGAAGATTACACCACCAAGAGCTGATAACGTCTTTATAGCATTTACCGTTTGTATCATAAAGGTTAATCCCTTGACCTCGCTCAATTACAATCGGCGGCAATGTTTCGTAATCTTTCATTTGCGAACACGGGTGCCAAATATATTTTAAATCCTCTTTTTGCCAATCTTTAATTTCGTCCATACCATACCTTCTTTATTCAAACAAATCTTTTAACAAAGTTATGTCATTTTGGTTTTTGCCGACAGTTGCCACAACCTTAACACCTGTCAAATACTCAACCTGTTTCAAATTATCCTGCTGCATAAAACTATCTGTATTATAGTTGTTCAAGATAATTCCGGCAACCTTAATTCCATTAGCTTTTGCGTATTCGACAGTCAAAAGCGTTGAGTTAATCGTACCCAAACCACCGTCTGCAACAATAACAATCGGAGCTTGAAGTTCCTTTATCAAATCTTTGAGAATATATTTTTCACCATTTTCCAATCTTAAAGGACAAGTAATTCCGCCCGCACCTTCAATCAAAAGATAATCGTACTCTTTATTTTTCTTCACAAACTCTGATTTTATATGATTTATGTCAATTTCCATGCCGGCTCTTTTCGCTGCCAAATGCGGAGAAACAGCTTCTTTCCACCAGTAAGCAACGCAATCATCCGCACTCGTCGGGATTTTTGCAGTATTTACTACATAGTTGCAGTCACTTTCAACAAGTTTTCCGTCTTTTTCTACAACACCGCTCAAAACAGGTTTAAAGTATCCGCAATCAAATCCACTCTCACGCATCTTTTTTACGATAAGAGCAGAAACATAAGTTTTGCCGATATCTGTGCCGGTTGCTGTTATAAATATATTCTTTGACATAATTTTTCTCCCCAAAATTAGGGTAACACTTGAAAATAAAAAGTCCAGTGAAAAATAAAGCACAAAAAGGAGCTTAAAGATTTTGCTTTAAATCTCTACTTTTTAAATCAACCCGCCTTTACTTTTTACCCCCTTTGCGGTACGATTTAAAAGCATATAATAGAATAACCATAGGGAGATGAATAAATTGAAAACCAGAATGAAATCAAACAATTGCGGTGAATTAAACCTTAGCAATTTGAATGAAGAAATTACATTATCCGGCTGGATTTCTACTGTTAGAGATTTAGGCGGGATTTTGTTTATTGAATTAAGAGACAGAAGCGGATTTTTCCAACTTGTTGCAAACCCGCAAGTTAACCCTGACGTGCACAAAGTGTTCGAAAAGGTTAGAAGTGAATATGTAATCATGGTTAAAGGTAAGGTTACAAAAAGACCTGAAGAAACTTACAACGAAAAATATCCTACAGGTCAAGTTGAAATGTATCCGGACTCAGTTGAGATTCTTGCTGAATCAAAAGTTTTGCCTTTCGTTCTTGGTGATGAAAACGTTTCAGAAGATATCAGACTTAAATACAGATACCTTGATATCAGAAACGAAAAAATGTTACACAACTTGAAAACAAGACACAACATTGTTCAAGCTGTTAGAAATTATTTGAACAATCAAGACTTTATGGAAGTTGAAACTCCAATTTTGATTAAAACAACTCCGGAAGGTGCAAGAGATTACTTGGTGCCATCTCGTGTTCAAGAAGGTAAATTCTTCGCACTTCCTCAATCACCACAAATCTTCAAACAATTGTTAATGGTTGGCGGTATTGAAAAATATTATCAAATCGCAAAATGCTTCAGAGATGAAGATTTGAGAGCTGACAGACAACCTGAATTCACACAAATTGATATGGAAATGTCGTTTGTTGAACAACCTGATGTAATCAAAGTTGTTGAAGGTTTGTTAGTTGATGCATTCAAGGCTGCCGGCGTAGATATTCACCCGCCATTCAAGCAAATCACTTGGCAAGAAGCTATGGACAGATTTGGTTCTGATAAACCTGATACAAGATTTGGTTTAGAATTGTTTGATATCGGCGATATTATTTTGCAATCTAACTTTGATATCGTTAAAAAGACTCTTGAAAACGGCGGTATTGTTCGTGGTATCAGAATTCCGGGCGGTGCTAAATACTCAAGAAAAGATATAGATGATATTACAAAACTTGCAGTATCTTATGGTGCTAAAGCTCTAGCTAACATCATTTACTTAGAAGACGGTTCTGCAAAATCACCTGTATTGAAATTCGTTACAGAAGAACAAGCAAAACAAATTCAAGAAAGAGCCGGTGCAGAAGCTGGAGATATTATTTTCTTCGTAGCTGATAAACCAAAATTAGTTTACGATATTATGGGCAGATTGAGATTGCACTTCGGAAAATCTTTGAACTTGATTGACGAAAACAAACACAACTTGTTGTGGGTTGTAGACTTCCCAATGTTCGAATGGTCAGATGAAGAAGGCAGATTTATGGCAATGCATCACCCATTCACATCTCCAAACTTGGCTGATTTAGACAAATTGGATAGCGGAGATTTGGGTAACGTTAAATCAATCGCTTACGATATCGTTTATAATGGTACTGAATTGGGCGGTGGTTCAGTTAGAATCCACTCAAGCGAAGTTCAAAAGAAAATCTTCAAGGCATTGGGATTGACTGAAGAAGAAGCAACAGAAAAATTCGGATTTATGGTTAACGCTCTTCAATACGGTACTCCACCACATGCCGGCTTGGCAATCGGTTTGGACAGATTGGTTGCACTTCTTTGCAGAACTGATTCAATCCGTGACGTTATTGCGTTCCCTAAAAACGCAAGTGCTAAATGTTTGATGAGTGATGCTCCGGGTGAAGCTTCATTGCAACAATTAAGAGAATTGCACATCAAGAGTACAGTTAAAAAAGATTAGTTTTTGACTGTGAAAGAATTGACGCCGCTGCCGAATTCGGCAGCGGCGTTTTTATGTTGTTTCAAAAATTATACCCTTGCGGGCTGACACCTCACCCGCATTCGTAACGTTCGCAAAGCTCACGAACGACTGCTCCCTCTCTAGTTGGAGAGGGGTTTGAGAGTACGTTAATTGAACGACTTTAGTCCCCTCTCCAGTTGGAGAGGGTAGTTTTTCAATGTGAAAGCTATGCTTGAACATTAGAAAAACGGGTGAGGGTTCACCCCGTTAGGGAAATATTTTATAAACTATTTTCCACTTTCCATTTTCAATTAATAAAACTATTCCCCAAACAAATTCAACTGCGGAGCTTGAACTTCCAACTCCGTATCAGATTTGACCTTAGATTTTCCTTTCGCCAAATTTTTGGAGAAATCTCTTTGCATCTTGCTCATCAATTCTTCAGAACGCTTAACTACGCTGTTTGGCAATCCCGCCATTTTTGCAACCTGAATACCATAACTCTTGCTCGCTCCACCTTGAACAATCTTACGCAAAAACTCAATCTCACCGTTTTCTTCGCTGATTGTAATTCGGTAATTCTTAATCTGCGGATAAGTGTTTGTCATAACATTCAATTCGTGATAATGCGTTGCAAAAATACATCTTGCACCGATTTTCCCCGCAATATATTCCGCAACTGACCACGCAATCGCAACACCGTCATACGTACTTGTTCCACGCCCGATTTCATCAATCAAGATAAGACTCTTGTCTGTCGCACTATTCAGGATATACGCCGTTTCTGTCATTTCTACCATAAAAGTTGATTTTCCAAGCGTCAAATCATCACTTGCTCCAACACGGGTAAAAATCTTATCAATAATCCCTATTTTTCCGTAATCAGCAGGAATAAACGAACCAATCTGAGCAAGTATCGCTATCAATGCGTTTTGCCTCATATAAGTTGATTTACCCGCCATATTAGGGCCGGTTAAAATCATAAACTCTGTTTTTGTCTTATCTGAACTTGAAAGCTCAATATCATTCGCAACATATGTTCCAAGCGGCAAGATTTTTTCCAAAACCGGATGACGCCCGTTTTTAATAAAGAAATCACCACTCTCATCAAGTTCCGGACAGGTGTAATTCTGTTCAACCGCAATCTCCGCAAAAGAAGCAAACACGTCTAGTTCAGAAATACATTCTGCTGTTTCACGAATCAGCGTCACAAACTCTTTGGAATAATTTCTAAAATCACTAAATAACTTATACTCAAGCTCATATGCTTTTACTTGAGCCGTCAAAACCTCATCTTCGTGCTTCTTCAACTCATCTGTAATAAATCTTTCGCCACCTGTTAATGTTTGCTTACGAATATAATCTGCAGGAACTTTGCTCAAATTGGAGTTTGTAACTTCAATAAAATATCCAAACACACGGTTGTAGCCAACTTTTAGAATATTAATTCCTGTGCGGTCTTTTTCCCTTTGTTCAAACTCTTTCAGCCAATTTTCGCCGTTGAACATCAAATCACGCAAGTAATCCAAATCAGAACTTACGCCTTTTTTAATCAATCCGCCTTCTTTAATCGTAATCGGGGCGTCCTCGCTGATTGTTCTCTCAATCAGTTCCGCATAATCCTGCAAATTACTTAACTCCGCTTCAATCGGATTGAATACAGTAAGCCCGATTGTCCTAGCCACATTTACCAAATCCGGCAAAGCTTGCAAAGATGTTTTTATGCTCAAAAAATCTCTCGGATTAGCGGTACCGTTGCTCAAACGAGTTGAAAGTCGCTGAATATCATAAATATTTTTTAGCTGACGCTCCAATTCATAGCGTTCAGCAGAATTCGCCACAAGCTGTTTTACAACTTCTTGACGACTTCTGATTTTATTCAAATCTTTTAAAGGCTGACAAACCCACGATTTAAGGAGCCTTGCACCCATATTTGTGTTCGTTTTATCGATTGCCCACAAAAGAGAACCGTATTTATTCTTTTCACGCAAAGTTTCTGTAAGCTCGAGATTCTTTCTTGTATTAGCATCAATTGCCATAAATTCCGAAAGCTCGTAAGTTTCAATACGTTCAAACTTCGGAAACCCTTCTTTCAAATTTTCCCAAATATACGCTAATAACCCTGCTGCGGCTCTAAAGCCAATTGGGCAAGAATTGTAACCAATTGAATCAAGCGAATTAATCTTGAAAACTTGCTGCAAATTTCCTTTCGCAAAATCTTCGTCAAAGACTTTAGCTGGAACTTTAGAACAGTTGTAAACTTGAGTAATTTCGTCCGGCAAATCAACCGTTTCTTCCGGCACAATCTGAAATGGCTGCAGTTTCATTTTCTTTGCAGGTGCAACAATTTCTGATGGCTGAATACGTGCAAGCTCCGTAATCAAAGTATCATAAGTTAATTCAGCAGCCTTAAATTCGCCTGTTGAAATATCTGTGTATGAAAATCCCCATTTCTCGCCGTTTTTAAAAATCGCACACATGTAATTGTTGCTATTTTGGTTCAAAAAGTTGCTTTCCAAAAGAGTTCCGGCAGTTATAATTCTGACAACGCCACGTTTCACT
Organism: uncultured Candidatus Melainabacteria bacterium; assembly: GCA_934754775.1. Classification (GTDB taxonomy): domain Bacteria; phylum Cyanobacteriota; class Vampirovibrionia; order Gastranaerophilales; family Gastranaerophilaceae; genus CAG-196. The sequence goes on from CAKVIM010000001.1 coordinate 60,704, forward strand.
ATGCCTTTAGCCTGTTTGGGGTCTTCAAGCTGCTCACAAATCGCAACCTTAATATCCTTCGCAACAAGTTTTTCCAAATATCCGTCAATCGCCTTGATTGGAATTCCTGCAAGCGGTATTCTGCCTAATTTTGCACCACAATCACGACCGGTTAGAGTAAGTTCAAGCTCTCGTGACATCGTAACCGCATCTTCAAAAAAAGTTTCGTAAAAATCGCCCATTCTGTATAAAAGCAAGCAATCAGGGTGTTCTTTCTTTATCTCCAAATACCTCTGCATCGCTGGAGTAGCGTCTTCGACACAAACGTCGGTTGTATTAACAAGATTAATCTCTGGCTTTGTCATACCACTAATTGTACATAAGATTTCAAGGCGGTGCAAGTTTTAATTTGTAAAACTTTACGTGAAATTTAACATATTAAAATAACTTTTTAAAACCACTCTCTTTATATGTTATAATTGTACACGAGAGGTTTTGATATGTTCAGATTAATAAAAATTATTTTCAACGCATTTTTACTTGTACTCGCAATAATGGGATTTAACGCTATCGGCGGACAAAAATATGTCGAAGCGGTTAAAGTAAGCGTCGGAAACTTTATCCAAGAACACGCATTTGAAAGTGCCAAAAAAATCGGTAATTTTTCTAACCTGAACGAAGAATTCCAGATAGATAATGCAGTTAATCTTGTCGGCTACAAAGCAGTTCTTGCGGAACATAAGGCTTCCGGACAAAAAATGGTGATTGTCGATTCCGGCAAAAAACCTCTGCTAACTCCTGAAGATATCCGGGGTCAGGAAGTCGAAACAAAATTAAAGGATTTATCTGAAAAGTTTAAATATCAAGCAATAACCGTTCAGGATATTAAGGTTACAAGCCGTGGCACAATGAAAGTTTACGGCAAACAAGTTCCTTATGCAAAATTTGATGCACACGTAACAAAACTTCCGTTTTCTGATATTTCAGGAGTTGTCGCAAGCGTAAAAACTTCTGACGGCTCTGAAAAATTGGCACTTTCGCTAAGTGAAAAGAAAAAATATTCACAACTTATCACCAACGAATTCTATCGTGGCGTGCAAGAAGTCAACAACTAAAAAGTCGGAGAATTATTTAAAATAGCGTTTCTCAACCCAATATCTGCAATATAATATTTCGGATTGGTAGTTAATATTATACTTTACAATAATGAAAAAACAACAAAATGCATTTTGCAAAAAAGAAATAATTTGCAAATCACAAAATGCAAAAAAAAAGTTTGCCAAAAGAGAATGGCAAACATTAAATAAACACGAGGATATTAAGAGAGAGTATAAAAATCTTTTTTAAAGCTTTAAATCATCATTCAGATTTTGGCTTTTTGAATTAATTCCTTTATCTTACTTAGTTCTTACATATATATAAAGTCATTTGGCTTCAGAAAATTGCCTTTTTTGTTCCAAATGTAACGAAGCTTTAAAATCGTATATATTATGCATGCATGATATAGGTATACACTGTTAAACTAACTATTTATTTTTATACCAAAGAACTTTTTAATTTTTTGCATCTTCGTAAGTTTAACTTTCGGTTGAACAATCGGTCTTGCTTCCGAATATCGCATCCATTCCGGAATAGCTTCTTCTGCAATTGCACCGGTTGTTTTACCCTTGGTTTTTCGAGCATCTTCTAAAAACTTGATATCAAATTTTTCGCTTCCCAGATTTTTACTATCTTTAATTGCAATACCGAATTCTGTTTTTGCAATCTCTGCAAGCTTTTCGACATCACGTTGCGAATATCTATTTTCATGCAATTCTTCCGCAAACTTTTTAATTACTTCAGCATTTGTTTCAAAAAACTTATGATTTTTTACCGCTTCACAGCCTTTCAAGTGGAATTCCAGAGAAGCAACCAACTCATCAACTGTCGGCAAATCTATTTTCAACATGTTACCAAATCTGCTCAAAGAAGCTGAATCCAAATTTCCTGATTTTGGGTCAACGTTAGTCGTACCAACAATTTTCACATTCTTAAATTCTTTTATTTGATCCAATCCATTTAAGAAAGCAGTTCTATTTTCTGCCAAATGCAAGTTATTCGAACCACATTTTTCTCTCGGAACAAGCAATGCGTCAATTTCATTAAATGCAACCAAAAATTTCTTGTCAGGTTCTTTGCCTGCTTTTTCTGCCAATTTATCAAAAACTTTTTTAATTTCTACAGAAGTTTGACCGATAAAAGGAGATGAAACATCTGCGAACTGAACTTCTGCATACTCAGCACCAATTTCTTTTGCCATAAGTTTTGCAGAAAAAGTCTTACCGGTTCCGGATGGGCCGAACATCAATATACATTGTTCAGGAGCCTTGGTACCACTTATTTTACAAACCTCTTCAGAAAATCCTTCACGACTCTTTAAAGATTCGATAAATTTTCTTACTTTAGGGTTTACACACTTGTCCGTGAGCTCAGGGAAATTTTCCTTCTTCGTAATATCCGCAAAGTCAAACTTGCTAAATTTCGCACCCTTTCCGCCACCTTGTTTTACCAAAGAAATAACCGTTCCCGCTGCCATCACGCCAAATGCTACAGCAAGACCAACTTGTGCCAACACTCCGGTCTTATACCATCTTTCTTTACTTTTTTCCTTCTTTGCGGCTTTTTGTTTTTCAAGAGCCTGCATCATAAAAACATCGTCCAACGAATTACCCTGCGGCATCGGCGGAGTATAACGATTGTTATAGCTTATCGGATAACTATTATCTGCTTTAAATCTTATATTGCTTAATTGTGTCACCTATCAGCACTCCTTTACTTCAATGAATTCAAAAATGCTTGCATTTCAGCATCCGTAATATTCAAATTTTCTTTGTTATTCTTGATTGTATTAATCAAATCTTCCACAGTAACTTTTGCATCCGCAGAAACTTCTTTTGCTGTAGCTGTCGGCTGCAACAAACCTTTTACCAATTTTCTGAAAGATGTTTCATGTTCTTTTTTTGCTAAAAATTCTGCAATCTTATCCAATTTATCATTATTAATATCTTTTAGAGCTTCATCAACTCTAGGTCTCTTTGGATTTTTATAATAATTTGTAATTGCGAGCTTTATCTGATCTTTTGTCGGCAAATCTACAAGAACTTTTTCCGCAAATCTATCCAACATTGCACTGTCCAAAACTTTTCCTTCCATTTTTGCAAGTTCTGGGTTAATCTTCAAGTTTGTAGCACCGATTACTACAATATTTTCCTTATTTGTTAAATCGTTAAATCCTTTCTTAAATGCATTCAAAATATCTTGAGAAAGTTTTGCATTACTGCTTACATCCTGCATCATTACTGAATCTATTTCGTCAATGAATACAAAATATTTTTTGTCAGGATTTTTGTTAGCTTCCTTAATAACAGATTCCATTGTACCCAAAACATTTTGCTCAGATTCACCATGCCATTTTGAATTCATCTTAGAAATATCCATTTCTACAAACTTCGCATTCGGAAATTTTTTAGCTATTGCATAAGAAAAAGTATTTTTACCTGTTCCAGGAGGTCCGTATAACAACAATGCACTACCTTCAGGCCCACCCATTTCTACAATTTCTTTATGATGCTCAATAAAGTTTGTAATTCTTTTTTCTGCCGCCTTTTGAGATTCCGGCAAAGCCATTTCCTTTAAGCTCAATTCATGCGACAAATCTTTGAACTGAAGCTTAAATCTCTTAAACATACCCATCTGTTTCATCATTAAACCAACACTCAAGCCCAAAACGCCTAACACACCAATTTGTATACCTGTATTCAAATTCTGTTGTTTTTTCGCTTTCTTCTTTTCTGCCTCTTGAGCCTTAATAAAACTATCGACTCCACTATCCGCAGGTATTGCTCCATAAGCCCTAAATGCCGGCTTAGAATGAGTTTCTGCAACACCAACTTGTGAAACATTCTGATTATTGTTGATTGAATTAATTACAGTCATAATGACTCCTACACTTGTCCTTCTAACATGTATAAAACCGATATTTGAGAAAAATTGCCTTTTTGTAAAGATTTGTAAATTTTTCTCTCCAAACCCTAAAGTTTTGCCAAAAAATGCCGATATACATGTAAAAGGACGAAATAAAGGAAGCCGCATATGGGATTATCGTGTGCACAAGTTCAATATCTATTCATACAAAACAGAAAAGCTGATATAGAGCGTGACATGACTGAATGCACTAATCAGAAGCGACTACTTGCGATGGAACAAACTGACCTCTCAAGCAGGTACCAGAGTATGCTCAAGAACAAGCAGCTTGCTTATTATGCAAACAGCCAATACCATCAGGTTACATACGGCTACCTTATGGGATATGGCAATACTCTCGCTATTATAAGCGGAAACAAACCATTAAAAAGTGATAATTCTGTTGTCTTAACAGACTATAAAGGTGCTGTTGTATTGAGTAAAACCTATGCAGACGCTATCACTAGCGTATTAGGTTCTTCTGCAATGGATGAAGCCGGAAGAGGCGGTACATTCTCTGTAGACCAAATTCCTGAAATATTATCAAAAGTTTCATATGGTGCATATACTGCAGAACAGTTTAAAGAAGTAATTAACAATGGTTCTGTAAGTAGCAGCTACGATGTTGATAACAACAGTGCTTTGACCGGTCAAACTAAGAGTAGCGGTAGCCATGATAACTCTGATTCAACAGAGAGCAAAATCCAATCAATTCTTGATTTCTACTATCCGATTTTCCAAGCAGCAGCAGCTAACGGTTGGACAACTGAGTACAACAAAGATATAAGCAGAAATACTGATTACGTTAGTGACGCTCTGACAAGCGGTACTTTCCAATTAGCAACCGTTGAAGATGACGGTAACTATGACGTAGACACAAGTCTTAGTTATTACACAACAAACGGATTTCTGCAAGAGCGTACTGACTCTGAAACAAGAGAAGAAATCACCGCTTGGTATAATGCTGAAAAAGCAAGAATTAGCCTTAAAGAAGACGATATCGATTTAGATATGAACTCACTTTCTACAGAGCTTGAATCCATAAATACAGAAATGCAATCACTCAAATCATTAATTGATGACGCCGTTAATTCTATATTTGATTGGGGCAAAGCATAGTATTTAAGTAAAATATTCCTTTATTTCCTTTTTTACAAAACGAACTTGTGTGTCAGCAAGTTCTTTTTTTTAGTGAAGGGGGGGGAAATATATTTAGCTTGGCGTGGGACTACTAGTTGGGCGTTTCTTAATGGAAAATGGAAAGTGGAAAATGGAAAATTGTTTAAGTATCAACCTCTCCAACTGGAGCGACCAGCGAATAGAGAGAATTGTAGGTTGGGCTTTCAGCCCAACAAAAACTTTACAAATGCGGGCGAGGTTAATCTGATTTACCCTAACGGGGTGAATCCTCACCCGTTTTTCTAATGTTCAAGCACAGCTTTCACATTGAAAAACTACCCTCTCCCTTAGAGAGGGAGAAAGTTTAAAACAATTTTCCACTTTCCATTTTCAATTTTCCATTTCATCTCACGCCCAACCATTAGTCCCACACCAAGCCCCCCATTTACCCCCCCCCTCTAAATAGCCTATTTTAGGGAAATTTTGTTCTAAAAACGCCCAAAATATGATATTATCTTATTAAAATAGGAGAGGATAGCATGCAGGTTTCGAAACGTCTGGTTGTAAAAAAAGAAATTCCGATGGACAATTCAAAAGATTTAATCGTGTCTATGGATATCGGAATGGCTGAATATTATTGCAAAAACAATAATTATGAACGTGGTTTGGAGCTTTTTAGAGAAGTTATCCCGACTATTTTAGACGAAGCAGACAGAAACCATGTGATAAATAATTACATGAACTATGCACTCCAGTATGCCCAAAAGCTTAAATTAGACAAAAAATATATTGAAGCAATCGAGCAATACCGAGAGATAATGAAGTTTTCAGGGTTCCCAATTAACATTTATAAAAATGTCGGGCTCTGCATGAAATCAATCGGCAACGCAGATTTAGCGATAAAATTTCTCAAAAGATTTGAAGAAATTTCTCCTGACAAGGAAGATGTTTACGTTTATTTGGCAGATTTAACATACACAGATATCAAAGATAACAAAAAAGCTATCGAATACTACGAAAAAGCACTTGAGAAAAACCAAAACAATTTTTCTATCTACAATATGCTTGGCCACTTGTATTCAACCTGCTATCAAGACAAATTCAAAGAAAAACAAATCGACTATCTTACAAAAGCATTTGAACTTGCTCCGAATAATAGAATTGTCGTTAAAAACCTTGCTTACGTTTACGGAAAATTTGACGAGGAGCAAAAAGCCGACGAATTCTATTCTAAACTTATGTATTTGAACCCGACGCATTCGGATTTGCACGCATACGGAGCTTATCTTGTACGCCACAAGAGATTTTCAGAAGGGTTCAAATTCTTGCAGCACAGATTTTTGAAAGAAGATTTGAAGAATGTTGCGTTCCCTCAACTTCTCACTACAAAAAAGAAAAAATGGAACATGAAAGTAGATATCAAAGACAAACATATTCTTGTACACTTCGAACAAGGTTTTGGTGACTCAATAATGTTTGTACGTTTCTTGGACGAACTTAAACAACGTTGCAAAGAGGTTTCTCTTGTTGTACAAAATCCGTTAATCAGCTTGTTTGAGGATTCAAAGCTTGGCGTAAATATTTATTCTGAAGACGATATTCCAAATATCAATTATGATTATTGGATACCAATGATGGATTTGCCGATTGTGTGCGAAACTCAATACAATACAATTCCGAAATCAAGCGGATATTTAAGTGTGCCTAAAACCAAGATTAATGCTTATAAGAAAAAATACATCAACGATAACGACAAAATCAAGATTGGTATAGCTTACGAAGGTACAGCGGCAAGTAAAGAAACCGACAGAGATATCCCATTAAGCTATTTGTATCCACTAATGAAGCTTCCTGACGTAGAAGTTTACAGTTTTCAAGTCGACGATTTGACCCGCCAAATGGATATGGTGCCGGAAGATGCTAACCTTATCCGACTCGGCAAAACTTTCAAGAATTGGGAAGATACGGCTTGTGCCATGAATTGCATGGATTTAATGGTAACAACCGATAACGGTGTTATGAACCTTGCGGGTGCTCTTGGAGTCAAGACTTTCGGCATATTCAACAGAATCGTTGAATGGCGTTGGTTCAAAACTCAAGGCGAAGATATCGCTTGGTACAAGAGCATTAAACCTTTCCAATGCCCGACTTCCGGCGAATGGGAAACTCCTGTAAAACAAATTACCGAAGAACTTGATAAAATCAGATGCAAAAAAATTGCAGATAAGATTAAGGGCAAAGGATTGATTAAATAGTTGTTGGGCAAGTATGCCCAACCTACACTATACGTTCCGTAATCGTTTAACGCACCCTATTCTAATATTTCCGCACCGTTTTGTTCAACTTTTAGCGTTCTAATATCAACTTTAACACTCTGCGGTTCCCAAATTTCCTTGACTGTAGATTTTATCTTGTCCAAATCGTATTTGTGAGAAATAATCAACAATGTAGGACCAGCACCAGAAAGCACACATCCCAAAACACCATCTTCATGCTTAAATGCGTCCATAATTTCTCTCATGCCTGGGATTAATTTTTCTCTGTACGGTTGATGTAATTTGTCATGAAGTGCAATCTTCATCAATTTTTCGTCTTTTTTCTCAACAGCTTCAATAAGCATAGCAAGATGTTTTGCGTTATAAATAGCATCCTGAATCGGCACAGAATCCGGCAAAACAGAACGAGCAATATTTGTTGAAAGTTCAAAATCAGGAATACAAGCGGTAATATCCCACTCGTTAGGCCAATTTAGTTTTCTATAAGTAATTGAGCCGTCATCTTCTTGAGAAGCAAGTACAAACCCGCCCAAAATTGCAGGTGCAACATTATCCGGATGACCTTCAACTTCTGTTGCGATTGATAAAAGAGCTGTTTCATCTGCAGGTGAGCCCAAAAGCTTGTTAGCAGCAATCAAACCGCCGACAATTACCGCTGCAGAACTTCCCAAACCTCTTGTAATCGGGATTTGAGATTGAATATTAATCTTCAATTCAGAAGGTTCTTGACCGATTGAATTGTAAAGCATTTCTACAGCTTTATACACAATATTATTTTCGTCTTTTGGAATGTCATCGAAAATCATCTCATCAATAACTTCTTCTTCAGACATCAAATTTATTTCAATACCTGTCCCAGGTAACACTGTTTCTTCTATCGTTACAGTATTATAAATTGGCAAAGCCAATCCCAAACAATCAAATCCGGGGCCTATATTTGCAGATGTTGCAGGTACTTTTACACTTACTTTCATTCCTATTCTTTTCTCCTAACAAAAGTATATGGAGATTATACAATAAAGACAAGAAAAAAGATAACTTAATTTGACCTCAAAATTATATCACTACCCCATCCTTCCGCTTATCACTCGACATTTGCCGAACAAAAAACATTACAATTTGTTACAAAAAGGCAATTTTTAGAACGAAAAAAACTTCATGTAATTAGTGTAGTAATATTGGAGTTTAGTGTATGGTTAATCAATATTCAATGGGAACTTATCCGCAAGCGTACCCTCAAATGTCACCACAGGCGTATTCTCAAATGTACCCTCAAGAGGGTTACGGACAAATGCCACAAAGAAGCTCATCCCCATCAACAGTCGGAGCAATGGCACTTGGTGCTGTTGGCGGCGGTGGAGTCGGATATTGGATGAACCGTTATCCTGTTGGAAAAGACGGTAATGTCAGTGATAATTTCGCTAAAGAAGTGCTGAATAACCATATAAAAAAGAATCTAAGCTCAACAGAAAAAGAATTCTTTAAACAGGTCGACAATGTTCTGGCTAAAATTGACAAAGTAAAAGATGTAGAAGGTTTAAAAAGTCTTTTAAATAAAAACAAAATGGTTCTGGATGGCAAGATGACAGGGTTGTCGCTTGACACTTTTGTCAACTCGTTGAATTCAGATAATTTGAAAAAAAGTAAAAAATCGTTAAAAACGGTACTGGAGAACGGAGATATGGCAAATCGTCAAATTTTTAAGAATTATGCAGAAAAATGTTGGGATAAAGATGCGAAAAAATTTGTGAAACCGGATAACTTAGACTCAAAGATTTTTGACGTAATCAAAAAAACCAAAAGCAAAAACCAATGGAAAAAAGCGTTAAAATACGGTGGAATAACTGCCGGAGTTTTGGGTGCTCTTACTATCGGGTACAAAATGTTTGTCGGATATAATCGTCCGCAAGTTTAAACACGTTACATTAATTTCCCTAATAATATTTTAATTGCAGGCTTATTTTGTTTCTAATATAATAGACATGCAAATAAGAAAGGGAAATTACCATGAAAAAATCAATCAAAGATTTAGGTGACATCAAGGGTAAAGTAGCTCTAGTAAGAGTTGACGTTAACGTTCCTCTTGATGAAAACAAAAATGTTACAGACGATACTCGTATTCAAGCTATCGTTCCTACAGTAAAATTCTTAAAAGACAAAGGTGCAAGAATCGTTCTTATGGCTCACTTGGGCAGACCAAAGGGTGAAAGAAATATGGAATTCTCTCTTGCTCCTGTTGCAAAATACATGGCTAAAGTTTTTGGCGAAGAAATCGTTTTCATTCCATCAGTTGAAGAAGCAAAACCATTCGTAGAAAAACTTGCAGACGGTCAAATCGCATTGTTAGAAAACATTCGTTTCTACAAAGCTGAAGAAGCTAAAGATGACGATATGACATTCGCTAACGAACTAGCAGCTTTGGGCGACTTTTACGTAAACGACGCTTTCGGTGCTGCTCACAGAAACCACACTTCAACAGCTAAATTGGCTAAGGTTCTTAAACCTGCAGTTTCCGGTTTGTTGATGGAAAAAGAAATCAGATGCTTATCTCAAGCTTTGGATAACCCAACAAGACCTTTCACTGCTGTAGTTGGTGGTGCTAAAGTTTCTTCTAAAATCGGTGTTTTAGAAAACTTGTTAGACAAAGTTGATAACATGATTATCGGCGGCGGCATGGCTTATACATTCGTTAAAGCTAACGGCGGTAAAATCGGTAACTCTATCTGTGAAGATGACCAAATCGATGTTGCTAAGGCTATCGAAAAGAAAGCTCAAGAAAAAGGCGTTAAACTTGTTATGGCTACTGACGTTCTTGTTGCTGATGATTTCTCTGGTAACGGAACTAACAAATTCGTTAAAATCAACGAAATTCCGGATGGTTTTGAAGGCGTTGATGCAGGCCCTGATTCAAGAAAAGCTTTTGCAGAAGTTCTTAAATCTTCAAAAACAATTCTTATGAACGGCCCTGTTGGTGCATTCGAAAACCCTAAATTTGCTGAAGGTACAAAGGCTGTATTAGAAGCAATCGTTGAAGCTACAAAAGCTGGTGCTACATCAGTTATCGGTGGCGGCGACTCTGTTTCTGCAGCTAAAAAATTCTTCAAGGCTGAAGATTTCACTCACGTTTCAACAGGTGGTGGTGCTTCTCTTGAATTCATTGAAGGTAAAGTACTTCCGGGTGTTGCAGCTTTAGACGATAAGTAAGAAAAATTAAGATTTTTCAAAAAATAGAGAAGTCCGGTGCGGATTTTCCGCACCGGACTTCGTTTTATATATACAAATTATACTAGTACATTTATATTTTGTTTTTTCAAATTCCTAAATGTTCGCATAAATGAAGAAATTTCATCCGGAGAATTAAATCTTTTAACTACATTACCTTTACCATCAATAATACATTTGATAGAATCTTCATTCAAGGAATCTGGTTTAACGTGCACATAGCTTGTACCACCAAATCTTATAACTTCTATTGTACGTAATTTGTGATTATCTCGAACACGTGTAAAATCTTTGCCTAAATTGATTACAGGCTTTTCAATATTTAATCTTAGTGCATTTGCAATCATTTCGACTTCTTTCATTACAGCAACTTTTTTAATCTTTTTAGGATCTCTTGGCTTAGTGGCACGTTTCTGCCCTTTGATTGTTGTCAAAATATCTTCAAATTCTGTTTTAACTTCAACCGCTTTTTCTTTCATCAATTTGATTAAATTTTGCGGTTCTTCTGAATCTAAACCTGATTTCGTATTAATTGTAGGATAGTATTCAACTTCTTTGAAATTATTCTCTTTCATGTACTTACCTACTCTTTTATCATACTGGTCACGTAAGACAATAACTTCGTCACCTTTTTCCAAAACGTTACGAAAAATTTGTCTGCCTTGCGTAAACAATGCATTAATTTCTATTTTTGCTTTAGTGTTTTGGGGCTTAATTCTAAATGCACCTTGAAAATTTGTGTTTGTTTTGTTGTTTGATATTTGCATAATTACTCCTTATTGATTATTTTAAAAACCCGTAAAAAAAATAATTTGCTATAAGAAGATTAAAACGGTGGGAACGCATGCCATAGTCAACAAAACTTTTGCAAATTTAAAGTAGCTTTTCCCACCCTACGTTGCTTAATATGAAAAGTCTTTTTGCCCCCCTCACCCCTACCCCTGTCTTAGATTATTCGGGCGAGCATAACATTCCAATAACAACAAATCCTAACGGATTTTCCTTGTTATTTCCATGTTATTTGCTCTTACGGGCTTACGCCCTACCGAAAATCCGCTCTCCCACAAGGGGCGAGGAAAACCACATACTTGTAGTTTTACTTCGAGGATGACTGGTAGTTTTTAGACCATCTGGTAGTTAAATCAATTGTCATCCGACCAAATGTTATAAAAAAAACTACTAGCCCACTTTGAGGCGGAGCTAGTAGTTTTAATATAATTTTGTAGTTTTTACCAAGTAGCTGACTTAATGTGAAAAGTCTTTTTGCCTACTTTTTCTACAGAAAAAGTATGGTTATTCTTTAGTAAATTCAGCATCGATTACGTCGTCGTCTTTTTTGTCAGAAGAAGCGTTTTCGTTACCTGCAGAGTTTGCATCAGCACTTCCGCCTTCTTTTTGAACAGCTTCGTAAGCCTTTTGAGAGATTGCGAACATTGTTTGTTGCAATTCTTCTGACAATTTCTTCAATTCATCTGATGGTTTGTTTTCGTCCAAAGCCTTTTGAAGAGCTTCTCTATGTTCAGTCAATTTCTTAACATCATCTTCAGAGATTTTACCTTCAAAATCTTTAACGATTCTTTCAGAAGATGTGATTAAAGAGTTAGCGTTGTTTTTGATTTCAGCTTCTTCTTTTTTCTTCTTATCTTCTGATGCGTTAGCTTCAGCTTCTTTAACCATCTTATCGATATCTTGTTCTGACAAGTTAGAAGAGTTTGTAATTGTAATTTTTTGTTCTTTGTTAGTAGCTTTATCTTTAGCAGATACGTTTACAATACCGTTAGCATCGATATCAAATGTAACTTCGATTTGAGGAACACCACGCATAGCAGGAGCAATACCTTCAAGTCTGAACATACCTAAAGATTTGTTATCAGAAGCCATTGGTCTTTCACCTTGAAGTACGTTGATATCAACAGCTGTTTGGTTATTTTCTGCAGTTGAGAATACTTGTGACTTACTTACAGGGATTGTTGTGTTACGAGGAACAAGAGCGGTCATAACACCACCCAATGTTTCGATACCTAATGTCAATGGAGTTACATCAAGAAGTACGATATCTTTAACTTCACCAGCTAATACACCTGCTTGAATTGCTGCACCAACTGCAACGACTTCATCAGGGTTAACTGATTGGTTAGGTTCTTTACCTGTGTATTCTTTTACTAATTGTTGAACGGCAGGAATACGAGTTGAACCACCAACTAGAACAACTTCATCAACTTCATTCTTGCTTAAGCCTGCATCTTTAAGAGCTTGTTCAACCGGAGTTTTACATCTTTCTAACAAGTCGTGAGAAAGGTCTTCGAATTTAGCTCTTGAAAGAGTCAATTCTAAGTGTTTAGGGCCGTTAGCGTCAGCTGTGATATAAGGCAAGTTGATTGTTGTTTCAACAACTGATGACAATTCGCATTTAGCTTTTTCAGCAGCTTCTTTAATACGTTGCATAGCTTGTTTGTCGTTAGTCAAATCCATGCCTTCTTGTTTTTTGAATTCTTCGCAAATCCAATCAATGATTTTTTTATCGAAGTCATCACCACCTAAGTGAGTATCACCTGATGTTGAAAGAACTTCGTGAACACCGTCACCAATTTCAAGAATAGATACATCGAATGTACCACCACCTAAGTCGAATACTAGAACTTTTTCTGATTTTTCTTTTTCAAGACCATAAGCTAATGCTGCTGCTGTAGGTTCGTTTACGATACGCAAAACATCCAAGCCTGCGATTTTACCTGCGTCTTTTGTTGCTTGTCTTTGAGCATCGTTAAAGTAAGCAGGAACTGTAATTACAGCTGAAGTTACTTTTTCTCCCAAATATGCACTAGCATCATCTGCCAATTTTCTCAAAATCATTGCAGAGATTTCTTGTGGAGTATAATCTTTTCCGTCAATATTCTTTTTATAATCTTCGCCCATGTGACGTTTGATTGAAGCGATTGTCTTATCTGGGTTTAAGATTGCTTGACGTTTTGCAAGTTGACCAACTAATCTTTCACCTGTTTTTGAAAAACCAACGATAGAAGGAGTTGTTCTCATACCTTCTGCGTTTGCTATAACGGTAGGTTTACCACCTTCCATAACTGCTACAACTGAGTTCGTTGTACCTAAGTCAATACCAATTGTTTTTGCCATAATCTATATCTCCTTTTTTTGATTATTTTATTTTGAAGGGAATGAGTGATTTTAATTTTTCATATTGTCTACTCATTCATCCGGTAATTTACGAGCGTAAGCAAATTTAATATCTTATTACCCTATTACCTTATTTCATTACTTATATTAAACCATCCTTTTTAAGAAAACCTTAAAAAATAAACAAAAAATTAATATTCTTTTGTATTAAAATATTTTTATGCAAGAAATCAGTGTTGGAAAGACGTATAAACATTACAAGGGAAACATATATAAAATAATCGCACTCGCCAAACATTCCGAAACCTGCGAGGATATGATTGTGTACCAAAACGTTGAAAAAGGTGATATTTGGGTACGCCCAAAATCAATGTGGAACGAAGAAGTCACGATTGGCAATAAAAAAGTTTTGAGATTTGAGTTAATATGATTACACGAGAAGTTCGAGAATGGTTACAGAAAGTTGAACGCAGGCAATATTCTTATGATGATGCAATGTATGAATTTATGCGTTTTTCAGCATTTCTTACAAGAGAAGAAATGAAAATGATTAAATCTAAAATCGAACAGGAATATAGAAGATAACTATCAAGTTATTTTAGTACATCATTTAATACATATTAGTTTAGCCTAAAATATCTCTTCTTGTAAGCATTCCTAACACCCTTTGTTTTTTATTTACAACAATTGCCCACTCTGTAGCGTTTTCGTGCAACCTGTAGTAAGCTGTATACAAATCATCTGTCGGAGAAAGTGTTACCGGTGAGGTATCGAAAATCCTACTTACAGTAATAGTTTTCATCCTTGAATCAACCAGCACATCTTCAATATCTGATTTTGTAATAATTCCTACGAGTCGCTCTTTTGAATCACAAATAGGATAAGCGTTATGCCCTTCACTATTCATCACATTCAATATTTCTTTGATTTCTGTATCATACCTAAATGTTCTTACGCCACTTGTCATAACATCTTGAACCCTTGCCGTGCCTGACAAATTAACGCCCGCATTTTTATATTGACTTACGACAAGCTTTGCATATATCGGTTTATGGTTAAGCTTTTCCGCAGTCATATCCGCTATTGCAGACACAAGCATCAAAGGAAGTATACACTCATATCCGCCCGTCATCTCAAAAACCATTACAACAGCAGTCAGAGGAGTTCGTGCAACAGATGACAAAAATCCCGCCATCCCAAGAGCCGCAACAGCAGCAATATTAATATCTACGCCACAAGCATTTGCTAAATATCCTACAATATACCCGAGGAAAGAGCCCAGCATTAACATTGGCAAAAATATACCGCCGGCTGCACCAGAAGAGAAACATATCGGAGTCACAAAAAATTTCGCAACAAAAATTAAGCATACCAACGCAAACGGAAAACCGCCACAAAGAAGAATTTCCACAGAACCATTTCCGGAAGATAAAACGTATGGAAGCATAAGCCCGACTATCCCGGTCAACAGTCCTGCAATCGCAGGTTTAAAGTAGTTTGGAACTTTCAATTTAGCATTTTGTCTATTTAAAAAGAAAATCGTTTTAGAAAAAAAGACACCCAAAATTCCCGCCAGCAGTCCCAATACAACACATACCAAAACCACCATAGGGCTAATGCTTACAGACGGCAAAGATATATGAAACGCCGGATTTTCGCCAAGAAAATGTCTTGCAACCGCAGCCGATATAACTGTCGCAACAAGTGTTGGGAAAAGCATTGATGGAGTAAATTTGTGTATAAGCTCTTCAAGCACAAATAACGTACCTGCAATCGGAGCATTAAAAGTCGCTCCAATCGCTGCACCCGCACCGGAAGCAATCAATTTATCCCTGTTATTACCACTCAGTCTGAAAATCTTGCCGATAAAAGAACCTGCACCTGCACCCAGCTGAACGCTCGGACCTTCTCTACCCAATGAAAGACCACTACCTATACCAATTACGCCTGCAAAAAACTTAACAAAAATCGTCCGAACTCTGATTAAACGCCCACTTTTCAAAAGCGACATTTTGACATACGGAATCCCACTACCGGAAGTTTCAGGAGCAAACTTATAAACCAATAACCCAGAAATCAAACCACCCAGCATAATTACAGCAAGGAAAATCAAAGGCGAAGCATAAAATTTTGACATCACAAAACCAAAAAGATTTTCAATCCCCAGACGAAATGCAACAACAATTAATCCGGTCAGCAAACCAACCAAGACAGCTTGTCCAAAAATTTTTGCAAATCCTTTATTCATAGAATTATTATACCGTAACATGTCTTAATATAACAGTTTAAAACGGCAATTTTTGAACTAAAATGAACTTTATATACATGTAGCAGGTTTGATGAAGGCACTATTGTGGGCGTTGAAACTAATTACAATGTAGAAAATCCAAACTATTCACGAACAAATTTTCGTGGAGGAAACATTAGTGCCCCGATTTTAGCGAAACCGATTGAAAAAGTCGATAAGGTTATCAGCGGAACTGTTGATACTTTTGTAAAGACCGAGGAAAATGAAGAAGAGAAAAAATCAAACAAAACTGCGATTACTGTTGGAAGTTCAGTACTTGTATTAACAGGACTTGTAGCCTTATTGAACCCTAAATTTTCAAGCAAACTGATTAACAAATTAAAAACCATGTCCTCAAAAGCCAACGCCAAAATCGAATCAAACCAAGGAAATTTTGTAAAGAGTAAGTTTTATAAAGCCATGTCCGAATTTGGCGAAAATGTAGGTAATTTTTTGCAATTCGTTAACACAGCAAACGCCTGCAAGGACATCGGTTTCAAGAAATTTTGCACCGAAATGAAAGGTGTTAAACAAATCATGTCGAAACCCCACAAGACCATTACTAATTGGTTTGACAAAGTAAGCAAACACACCGTCACAATGAAGTATGGCAAAGTTAACAAGCGTTTAAACTCGCTTGAAAATTTAATCTCTCATTACAAAGACAAACTTCCTGCAGAAGAACAAAAAGTATTAGCCGAGAAGCTTGCTGAGTTGAAAAAAGACGCAGAATTTTTCTCAAAAGAAAAAACAATTGAAAGACTTATAAATCAGGAAAAAGTAATGTCTAATCTTGAAAAAGATTTTGTAAGCAGACTAAAAACGTATACCAATGGTTTAAAGGACAAATCCACTAACAAAAAAGATTTGATTAAAAAGAATATGTCATACTGGGCAGAAGATATTCTCATGCCGGCAAGAAATAAAATTGAAAAAGAAGGAATTGAAGCTGTCAACAAACTTGCGGGAGATGGCAAGACTCAAAAAGGAAGCTTGCACGAAATTATAGACATATTAAACCCGCATATTACGCAAGGAGAAAAACTTGTACTGGAAGATAATGTAAACACGTTAAGCAAAAAATTACGCAAAGCGAACCACAGCGAGTGCGTCGATTATTTTGACAAAAAGCGTGATTTAACTCTAGGCGGTGCTCCGACAGATATTTTGACTGCAATATTCGGTCTAGGTGCAAGCGGTATTGCAATAGGCGTTGCAGATACAAAAGAAGAAAAAATCTCCAGAGCCTTGACTGGCGGTTTCCCAATCATTGCAGGTTTAGGTGCATCAATGGCATTCACAGCAATGTTATTTTCCGGCGTACAAGGTATGCTCCTCGGTGCTTTAACCTCAGTCGGATTGAGTAAAATCGGTAGTATAGCAGATAAAATTATAAACCCAAAAGTAGAAAATAAAGAGGTGACCAATGCTTAACAATCTTATCCAACAAATTTTAGAACTTTTGTCCATTAGATTAGCCAACCCTTGTTACTGCAGGGTCGAAGTTTATTGCGAACAGAACAATTGACAAAACACAGAAAATAGTAAATAATATAGATGCAGGGTGGCACTCTGCGAAAGTGCCGTTAATCCCTACGCTTTTAGTAAATTGAATGCTATTGCTAGTATACTTAACGCTAGTGATAGCATTATTATTTTATCTAAAAACATAGCATACCTCCTTTCGTTAGCTTTAGTCCAATTGTAGATTGTGGCTAAGAAGAAAGTAGCAGCTTACTTTTACCCTGCAAATACATTTTATAATAGATTTGCCGATTTGTCCATAAATATGTTAAAACGCATTAGACTAAACAATTGACAAAATACAGAAAATAGTAAATAATATAAGTGCAGGGTGGCACTCTGCGAAAGTGCCGTTAACCCCCTACAATAGTTTATAAACGCTTAATGCTATTACTGCAATTGAAAATGCCAGTAGTAGCATTATTGTTTTTTCAACTATCATAGCATACCTCCTTTCGTTAGCTTTGGTCCAATTGTAGATTGTGGCTAAGAAGAAAGTAGCAGATTACTTTTACCCTGCAAATCTATTTTATAATAGATTTGCTGATTTGTCCATATATTTCCCGAACACTAATTCTTGATTTGTTCAACTATTTGCAAAACTTTTTGTTTCAAATTCTCATAATCGGAATTATTATCAATTATAAAATCCCAATCTTTAATATTATCTAAATCAACTTCTGTAACATCATCCTCGCCGATAAGCTTGCCGCCTCTTTGTTCTCTAATATCACGAGAAGCCTCTACACGAATAGAAATAGCACCTGCAGATTTAAAAACCTCGTATTCATGCATTATGCGGACATCTGTTACAACAATATTCCCTTTTTGAGCAATAATCTTATTAAGCCAATAATCAGGACTTTGACTTCTTCCCCAATTACCCAAATCTATTAGACCTTGACGATATTGAGCTTTATTCGCTTCAATTTCTTCATAACTCAAACCATGCTCTTTTGCATACTCTATTTTGATAATATCTCCCATAGCACAGCGGCGGAAATCCGGCATGGCATCCATTAGAATCTTTGCCGCCGTATCTTTGCCTGAGTATTGTTTACCAGAAAATATTATAATCATCTAAATTCCTTTCTACTTTTAGAGTTCGTCAGGTACAGGGTCATACCCACCTTCATTAAGAGGATGGCAACGACAAATTCTTTTTATGCCCAGCCAGCCGCCTCTAAATACACCAAATTTTACAATCGCTTGCCGCATATACTCTGAGCAAGTCGGATAAAACCTACAGTGCGGCGGAGTTTTGGCAGATATTTTCTGATAAACCCATATCAAGCCAAGCAAAGCTCGTTTCAGCATCAGACTAGCCCCCACCGGCAAGTTGATTTAATTGCAACAACTGATTAATCGTGTCCTCATAAGCAATCTTGTCATCCGTTGATTGCAACAAAAATCTGTTAATATCGTCCATCAAAGCTATCGCCTTATCGCAAGCAGGGTCAGAGCCTTTCACATAAGCACCGATATTAATCAAATCCTCATTTTTCCTATGCACAGCAAGCAAGTTTCTAATATTTCCCGCTGCCTGACGGTGTTCTTTTGTTGTAACATCACCCATAACACGACTCAAAGACTGCAAAACATCTACTGCAGGATAATGGTTTTTGTGTGCCAAAGCTCTTGAAAGCATTATGTGACCGTCAAGAATACTTCTTGCCGTATCCGAAATCGGTTCATTAAAATCATCACCTTCTACCAAGACAGTATAAAGTCCTGTTATCGTACCGACTTCATTAGTTCCGGCTCTTTCCATAAGCTTAGGCATAAGAGCAAACACAGACGGCGTATAGCCTCTTGTAGCAGGCGGTTCGCCGATTGCAAGTCCGACTTCTCTTTGTGCCATTGCAATACGTGTAACCGAATCCAGCATAAACAAAACATCAAGTCCCTTGTCACGGAAATACTCTGCAATAGTCGTCGCAACAAACGCAGCCTTAATTTTAACCAAAGAAGGCTGTTCAGAAGTCGCTGCAATTACGATTGAACGCTTCATCCCTTCTGGTCCGAGAATTTCTTCAATGAATTCCTTAACCTCACGTCCACGTTCACCAATCAAGGCAATGACGTTCAAGTCAGCAGTTGTATTTTTCGCCATCATACCGATTGTCGTACTTTTACCAACACCGGAACCTGCGAAAATACCCATTCTCTGCCCTTTACCAACCGTCATAAATCCGTCTATAGACTTAATCCCAAGTGACAAAGGTTCTGAAATACGCTTTCTTTTCAGCGGATTAATCGCATCGGCATGGGTCGAACGATATTCAGAAAACCTAATTTCTCCAAGAGTATCAATCGGGTTCCCTAAACCGTCCAAAACTCTTCCTATAAGTTGATTCCCGACGCCAATTTTCATTGCACTGCCAGTATTTACGACCAAAGCTCCGGGGTGAATTCCGTCAGGAGAAGCAAGTGGCATAAGCAAAATTTTATCACGCTTAAATCCTACAACTTCCGCCATTGTAGGGCTATCGCTATAGTTATTATAGATGTAGCACAAATCACCAATAGAAGATTTTGGGCCGTCTGACTCAATCGTTAGCCCGATAATCTCTGTAATTTTTCCGATATCACGAATCGTATCGGTATTATTAATTATATTTAAATATTTATTCTTGTTCCAACTCATCGTCCATACCGGTCAGCATGTTTTGTGCGATTTCCGCAATCTGCGAAGATATTCTTGAATCCAAACGTGTATCAGGAGTTTCCACAATAACGCCATCAGCCGAAAGCGAATTATCTTCAAGAATTTTCAAAGATTGCAGTTTCGGAATGGCAGCCCTAAACTCAGGAGCAAGATTATTAATATTGTCCACAAGCTTCGGATTCACTATAATTGTGATATTTTCTTTATCATTAAGCTGTTTTATTGCATCAAGAGTAATCTTATAAAGCACAGTTTCATCAAATTTTTGGTGACAAACTTTATCCGCAATCACAGTTACAAGTTCGACAATATCACGAGAAGCGGAATCAATTATATTCTTTTTCATATCAAAAGAACTGCTTGCAAGAGTTTCCAAAGAACTAAGTCCTTCTTTTGCGTCATTTTGAAACTTGTACAATCCATCTTGTTCGCCCTTTTTAAAACCTTCTTCATAAGCTTGATTTTTAATCATATCATATTCTTGTTGAGCTTTTTTTCTGGCTTCTTCAATAATATGTTCGGCTTCAGTATTCGCCGTTTGAACAACCACCTGCGATTTATTTTCTGCAGCCGCCAAAATTTGTTTTGCTTGAGCATCAGTTTCTTGAAGAATTTGTTGAACTTTTGCCTGCTGTTGAGTCACACGGGTTTGTTCAATCGGCAGCACAAAGCTGTCGCCCATTTGAATTTCTTGACCTTTTATTCTGTTACTACTCAACTAATTCATCCTCAACACTAGCACGTGTAATAGTAATTTCGCCTGAAGCTTCAAGGTTTCTAATCGCATTAACAATTCCGGTTTGAGCTTCTTGAACTTCTTTAGCTCTAACAGGTCCCAAGTATTCCATATCGTCCGTAAGCATTTGTTTAGCACGCTCTGACATGTTTTTAAAGATTTTATTCTTAATCTCGTCTTTAGTACCCTTAAGAGCAAGTGCAAGTTGTTTGGTATCAATTTCACGCAGCAACCTTTGAATAGCTCTGTCGTCGAGGATGATAATATCTTCGAATACAAACATCAAATCTCGAACTTCTTGAGCCATCTTTTGATTTTCAATATCAAGCCATTCCATAATATTCTTTTCTGTACCACGGTCGCAGCAGTTCAAAATATTTGCCAAAGATTCCACACCACCTGCATTTGAGAAGTCTTGAACCAGCAAAGCTGAAAACTTACGTTCTACAATATCTTCAATCGTTGAAAGAATTTCCGGATTAGTAGGCGTCATATCCGCAATTCTCATTGATACAACCGCTTGAATATCAGGCGGCAAAAACGCAAGAACTTGAGCAGAAAGTTCCGGTCTTAAATAAGCCAAAATCAAAGCCAACAGCTGCGGATTTTCTGCAGAGAAAGTGTTCGCAAGCTGTGACGGGTCAGCTTCGTTCAAGAAATAGAACGGGTTAGTATTAACCATTGAGTTAACTTTTTCCAACAATTTGGAAGCTTCTTGTTCGCCATAAGTCTGTGCCAACAATTGTTTTGCATACCCAACACCACCTTGAGCGATATAGTTTTTTGCCTGAAATACTGTTTTGAATTCCAAAAGCACTTCGTTTAAATCTTCATCAGATATTTTACCAAGGTTCGCAATATCAAGCGTTATTTGCTCTAACAAATCTTCGTCTTTAATATTTTTGAGTATTTCAGAAGCGGTAGTAGGTCCTAAAGCAATCAAAAGTGCCGCAACCTTTTGGCTCGGACGAGTTATTGTCTTTTTGGCTTCCGCCTTCGCTTTTTTTATTTCTTCGATACCCATTATATTTTCCTTTTGGCACTCATCAATTGAAAATTAAACCTGTTATTAGTCCTTAATGAACGATGTCAGCAACTTTGCAGCGTCTTCCGGAGATGCCATAACTGCTTCATTCAGTTCATTAATACTTTGATCTTTTTGCGACCTAATCTCTTTTTTGCTGATTTCAATCTTCGGTAAATCTTCTTCTTGTTCAGACTCGTCTTCGTTCTTTTCAGCAATTTCCTCTTGAATAACACGTTCTTGACGTCTTGAAGAAGGCATTTTTGAAACAAAGTTTTTCAAGATATACAATGCAAAGCAGCCAAGAACCAAAACGATTATTAGCGGTATGACTGAAGAAGTCAAGAAGTAGAACATTTGTTCTTTCTGATATTCTTTTGCAAAATTTTCTTGAGCTTGCTTATCAATCGTAGCACCTTCAAATTGAAGCCCTGAAACAGATATTACATCGCCACGTGAGAAGTCCACGCCTGAAGCTGAAAGCACAAGATTTTTCAACTCCTCTTTTTCAGCTTCTGTCAAAATCTTGTTTACCGCAACAGCAATTGAAAGTCTTTTGACAGTACCCGGAGCATAAACAACTTGTTTAACTTCCTTAGAAACACTGTAATTTACTGCGGTTTTCTGTTTAGAATAATTCAGATTTCTCTGATTTACTCCACTCGGATTAGGAACATTGTTCGGGTTCTCGTAAGTTTCAACTTCTGTTTGAGAACTCGTCACAACGCCTTGTCCCTTATCATTTACAGGGATATAGCTTTCAATTGTTGATTTTGCAGAATTAAAATCTATATCAGCATTAACCTGTACTGAAACATTGCCCTTGCCGACAATTTTTTCCAAAACCTCAGAAACCTTCTTAGCTGTATCTTTTTCAAGATTAGTTTTGAAGCTTTCCATATCGGTTGAATTCTTAGAAGTCTCATCAGAAAGACTGTTTCCGTTCTGGTCTGTTATAAAAACCTGCTCCGGCGTCATTCTCGGAACCGCATATGCAACCAAATTTTTGATAGCTTTGACTTGAGAACTCTTAATTTTATACCCCGGTTCAAGCACCAAAACAACTGACGCAGTCGGTTTTTCGTCATTATCTTCAAAGATTGAACGCTCAGGTTCAGCAAGCTGAACACGAGCATATCTTACGCCTTGAATTTTTTCAATAGAACGAGTCAACTCACCTTGAAAGATTCGTTGTTTGGTCAATCTATTCTTAAAATCTGTTGAACCGAGTTGCATATCATCCAACAATTCAAAGCCGGTATCACCGTTTTTGATTAAATCATTTTCTGCAACAAACACCCTCATTTCGTCACGAACATTTGACGGAACGAGAATTGACTTATGGTCCTCTGAAACTTTGTATCTGTAACCATTCTTCTTAAGACCTTCCACAATACTTGTGGCATTAACTTCATTCAAATCTGAATATAAAACAACCCAATCGGGTTCCATTGCTTTTGAAAGAAAGAAAGTCGCAGCAACAATCGTTACAACAATCAGAGCAAGCATTCCAAGCTTCTGGTTCCCGTCCAAACCGTTCCACAACTTTTTCACATCATTCGCTAATAGTG
Organism: uncultured Candidatus Melainabacteria bacterium; assembly: GCA_934754775.1. Lineage (GTDB taxonomy): Bacteria > Cyanobacteriota > Vampirovibrionia > Gastranaerophilales > Gastranaerophilaceae > CAG-196. Next base: position 84,244 of record CAKVIM010000001.1, read on the forward strand.
CAAAATAATTATTTTCCATGTACTCCCCACGCACAATTACTCAATATAATAATAACCTAAGCGAAAAATCTTTTCAAATTATTAATAAGTGTAAAGTTTTAAGGATATATTTGGAAATAATTGTTTGGATTTTTCCTTGCGGAATATCTTGTTCTATTGTTGTTGGGATGAAACCCCAACCTACGAATCTTTCCCCTTGCGGGCTTACACCTCACCCCAGCCCTCTCCAATTGGAGAGGGAGCAGTCGTTCGTGAGCTTTGCGAACGTTACGAATGCGGGTGAGGTGTCAGCCCGCAAGGAAAAATCCAAACCTAATACAACATTTCCACAATCCAACAATTTTTGTTATAAAATAAAATTATGCTTAGACAAATTGCACCGATAATTTTACTGTTAATTTCAAACATCTTCATGACGTTTGCGTGGTATGGACACCTTCGATTCAGAAGTCTGCCACTTCTTATTGTAATCCTCGCAAGCTGGGGCATTGCCTTCTTTGAATACTGTTTTCAAGTTCCGGCAAACAGAATCGGATATACCTACTATAACGCCGTACAACTAAAAACAATCCAAGAAGTAATCACACTTACTGTGTTTTCTTTCTTCTCTGTTTGGTACTTAAAAGAACAGTTCAAATGGAATTACTTAGTCGGATTTGTTTTTATTATTCTTGCAGTATTTTTTATTTTTTTTAAAAAATAAAACTATATCATCATAATATAATCATCTATTATGCTGGTTGCTCTATGAATATCAACTTTAGGATCAATTTTAGAAACATTTTGTTCAAATTTTCCTAGCATTTCTTCAGCAACTCCTTCGTAGTTTGAATCTTCAATACCCTTTACAATACGAGTTGCAAAATCTTTTACAGACTTGCAGCCATATTCATTCATAGTATCGATTAATGCTTGTTTAGCAACTTTTACCTCATGAAAATCAAGCTTTTTTTCTACAACTTGATTGGTAATCATATTTAATTCCTTAGCAGTTAATTGTTTAATAGCTTTCTTTGCACCATTAAAATTAACTTGTGAACGTCCAACTGTTTCCATTGGATTAGTTAGAGCTTCTTTTGGGTCTTGTTCTTGTGTTTGAGGAGCTTCTTCACGCATTCCGCTCTTCATATTAACGGTATTTTGTGGCATTTCTACGTTTCCAACTTCTGCGATTTTCATAATACTTCCTTTCACACTTGCTTCACATCACTGATTATAAAACCAATCACGAAAAATAATTGTCTTTTAAGAAAATAATCTTTACATAATGTTACACACTTGATACAATACTCTTATGAAAAAAATAGCTTTAGTTAGTCACGGATGTGCAAAAAATTTAGTCGATTCAGAATTAATATTGGGACTTCTAGCCCAGAACGGGTACGAAATTACGCTCAACGAAGAAGATACAGACACTGTTATTGTTAACACTTGTTCTTTCATTTGCGACGCTGAGCGTGAATCAATCAGAACGATTTTGGAGCTTATTGACGCTGGTAAAAAAGTTATTGTAACAGGCTGTCTTGCCCAAAAACATCCGGAAGAATTAAAAAAAGAAATCCCTGAACTTGCGGGAATCGTTGGTGCTACAGATTTCACCAAGATTATTGAAGTTTTGAAGAAAATTGACAGCGAATATGTTTGCGAGGTTAGCGAAAAACCTGACTACATATATCCTGAAAATATTGAGCGACAACAAATTACAATGGGTGCAAGCTCATACATAAAGATTGCCGACGGTTGTAATTATCGCTGCGGATACTGCATTATTCCATATTTGAGAGGGAATTACCACTCAAGAAAAATGGAAGATATTATAGACGAGGCTAAAAAACTCGTTAAAAAAGGCGTTACGGAAATAATTCTTATCGCCCAAGATACAACAGGTTACGGCATTGATATATACAAAAAGCCAATGCTGGCAACTCTTTTGGAAGAATTGAATAAAATAGAAGGCTTAGGCTGGATAAGAATTATGTACGCTTATCCGACACAAATGACCGATGAGCTTTTGGACACAATCGCAAAATTGGATAAAGTAGTTAAATACGTTGATATTCCTCTGCAGCATTCACATCCTGAGATGCTTGAGATGATGAACAGACCTGCTTTTGACTACCGTCCGATGATTGAAAATATCAGAAAACGCATTCCTAATGTTTCAATCAGAACCGCATTTATCGTGGGTTATCCTGGGGAAACAGAAGAAATGTTTGAACACCTCTGCAACTTTGTGCGTGATATGAAATTCGACAGAATGGGCGTATTTACTTATTCTAGAGAAAAAGGCACTCCGTCTTATAACATGCCAAACCGCATCGGGGCAAGAGTTGCAAAATCAAGATACAAAAAGCTTATGGAAATTCAGCAAGGAATATCAATTGAAAGAAACAAGAGCTTTATCGGTAAAACTATTCCTTGCATAATCGAATGTTACGCAGATAATGGCGAAGTTATTGCCCGCTCTCAATATGATGCTCCGGAAATTGATGGTGTTGTAAACATTAAAACCGACAAACACGTCGTTCCGGGGGATATTGAGATGGTTAAAATTATTGACGCTACAGAATATGATTTAGTAGGGGAAATATAATAAAAGGGTGCAAATATTGCACCCTTAACTAATGAAAAATAAAAAATTATTTTAAAACAATTTTCCATTTTCCACTTTCAATTTTCCATTATTTAAGCGTTAACTACTTTCAAAAGTCGTTCCCAAACTTCGTCGATTGAACCATTTGCATCAATCTTGTAAAGAACACCTTTATCTTCATAAAATTTAACAAGCGGAGCTGTTTCCTTAAAATATGTTTCAAAACGCAATTTTGCAGTTTCTTCATTATCGTCAGCTCTTGTTTTCAAATCAACATTGCACTTGTCGCATTTGCCTGCAACCTTTGAAGGTTTAAATTTCTTGTTATAAATTTCCCCACAAACAGGGCAAGATTCACGATAGATAATTCTTTCTATAAGGATTTGAGTATCAATATCAAAATAAATAGCCTTGAAAGAAACTTCCTCGCCTTTGTTTACGTTAGCATTGATTTCTTCAAGCATTTTAGCTTGCTCCAAGCTTCTTGGATAACCGTCAAGAACATATCCGTTTTTGCAATCTTCGTCAGCCAATCTTTTTGCAATAATTTTGCCAACTAATTCTGCAGGAACCAATTGTCCTTTGTCGATAAAAGATTTAGCGATTTTACCTTCTTCAGTTTCCTTAGAAATTTCTGCTCTTAAAAGTGAACCTGTATCAACGTGTGGAAAACCCAAAAATTCAGACAATCTGTTCGTTTGAGTACCTTTACCGCATGCCGGAGGCCCTAAAAATATTAATTCTTTTTTCATAATGTTCTCCTTCTTTTCTCATTATAAAACTAAAAACATTGGGTGCAACTTTAGCGATTTTCACCATTATGTTTATGGTGCAAAGAATTGCACCCTACGCTTTTTTCTCACCCCTCGCCCGTTGGAGAGGGAGCAGTTGTTGGTGAGCTTTGCGAACCTTACAAATGCGGGTGAGGTTCAGTCATCCGCCAACTTTATCCTGCCGCAAATAAATCGTTATCATAATTCAACCCTTTAGCGTTTTTCAAAATCGGGTAATCATCGATATTATAATTTTTCACAAAATCAATCGCCTCTACTCGAGCGAGTTCAAGGATTTTAGCATCATTCACAATATCTGCAATAATCATATCCGGCAAACCGCTCTGACGAGTTCCCAAAAACTCCCCAGGACCTCGAAGCTGCAAATCCTTTTCCGCAATAACAAACCCGTCATTTGTTTGAGTCATAATATCCAGCCTTGCCCGAGTTTCTTGAGATTTGGTTGAAGAAGATAAAACACAATAAGATTGCAAATCGCTTCTACCGACACGGCCTCGGAGCTGGTGCAGTTGCGAAAGCCCGAAACGCTCAGCATTTTCAATAACAATAACCGTCGCATTAGGAACATCAACCCCAACTTCCACAACAGTGGTTGATACAAGAATGTCATACTCTTTGTTCTTAAATTTTGTCATCACTTCGTCTTTTTCGTCGTTTTTCAATTTGCCATGGAGCAACCCGATTTTATACTCTGGGAAAACTTCTTTTTGCCACTTTTCTTTTTCAATCGTTGCCGCCTTAGCTGAAAGCGTCTCACTCTCTTCAATCAGCGGATAAACAATGTAAGCTTGACGTCCGGCGTCAACTTCGTGCCTGATAAGTTCTGCAATCTGGCGTCTGGAGTTAGTCATAGTCGTAATAATCGGTTTTCTTCCATTTGGCAATTCATCAATAATCGTCAAATCCAAATCTCCATTCATCGTAATCGCAAGCGTTCTCGGTATCGGGGTTGCAGTCATTGTTAAGACCTGCGGATTTTGAGATTTTTTCCTTAGGGCAATTCTCTGCTTAACCCCAAATCTGTGCTGTTCGTCAATCACAATTGCACCTAAGTTCGCAAACTCAATTCCGTCCTGAATTAAAGCGTGCGTTCCAACTGCAATATGAGTCTGACCATTACGTAAATTAGTTTCTGATTCACGCCTTTGTTTCTTGCCGATACTGCCGATAAGCAGTTCAACCTTCAAGCCAAGCGGTGTAAGCCATTTAACCAGATTGTTGTAATGTTGTTGGGCTAAAATTTCTGTCGGTGCCATTATAGCGGCCTGATATCCGTTTTCTACTGCAGCTAAAAGCATAATTGTTGCGACAACCGTTTTACCGCTTCCGACATCACCTTGAAGCAAACGCTGCATAGGTTTTGTAGAGTTCAAATCATTCAAAATTTCGTTAACTGCACGCTGTTGAGCAGAAGTAAGCTTGAACGGCAAGCCGTTAATAAAATGCATAACAAGCCCGTTTTTCTTGATTTCCAGAGGAATTGCCGAAAGATTTTTGTTATTCTCTGCTCTCAAAAGTGCAAGTCTTAGTTGAATCAAAAACAATTCTTCAAACACAAGCGAATAGCGAGCTTTTTGAAGCGTTTCATTATCTTTCGGAAAATGAATTCCTTCTATAGCTTCACTTTTTGGTAATAAGTCATATTTTTTAATAATATATTCAGGCAAAACCGTTTCAATACTGTCTTTAAAAAGCTGAATTGTATTAAAAATTGCACGTCTTAGCGTCTTAATATTCAGATTTTCGCTCAATGGATAAATCGGCACAATACGGGCAAGATTAAGGTTTGAAGGGTTTAAGATATCATCATCCATTATTGAATAAGTCGGCTTATCCAAAGTCAGCATACCGTCGTAGGAATTGAGTTTGACGAGTCCGGAGACCATAATTCCAGAGCCTTTCGGGAACTGAGTTTTCATTCTCTCCTGCATATATTTATTAGCTCTTGAAGCGAAAAAGCTAAGGCTCAAATTGCCGGAACCGTCATTAATACGGACTTTTACAACGCCGAGATTGTTTTTTGTTGTGAAAGATTCGACTGATTTTATTGTGCCAAAAATTGTTGTCGTCTCACCGACTTGCAAATCCCGAATACGTGTTCTGGTCGAATAATCAACGTGCTTTCGAGGGAAATAATACAATAAATCACCGACTGTATATATACCCAACTTATTCAGAATATAAGCGATTTTGGGACCGACACCTTTCAGATACATTACATCAGATTTAAGACTAATTGTTTTATCTTGCTTCTCTTCTACGTTTGGAGCAATTTCTGATTTTATAACATTAACGAGCCTTTCGAGAGATTTTTTGCGTTGCGGAAGCGTATCCATTGAATATCGCTCAAAATGTTCAAGCAAAACCTGCCATTTTGGAGCTTTGTTTTTCTTAATTTCTTTTCTCAATTCTGAACAAATAAAAGAGGCAAAGCTTCTGCTTTTGCCGTTAATATTAATGTATTTATACTTAACCTCAATTTCTATGGCTTTTTTTATTTGCTCAAGATTTTCCATAAAGAAATTATACTCAACAAGCTCTGTTGGTGCAATATTTTAGCTCAATGGTTTATTTTGGGGGATAGTTAATTTTGTTGTTGGGCTGAAAGCCCAACCTATTTTTTTCCCTAACGGGTTGAACCTCACCCCACCCCTGTCTTGGATTATTCGGGGTGTCGGCGGAGTAACGTCCGACCTCCACCTTACGGGCTTACGCCCTACCGAAAATCCGCTCTCCTCTTAGGAGAGGGAGCAGTCGTTCGTGAGCTTTGCGAACATTACGAATGCGGGTGAGGTTCAATCTAATTTACCCTAGCGGGGTGAACCCTCACCCGTTTTTCTAATGTTCAAGCATAGCTTTCACATTGAAAAACTACCCTCTCTCTTGACCAGCTCACGTTAAACGAGCACGCTCACGCTTCAGCTCTCTGTTCGTTGGTAGCTCCCTTGGAGAGGGTGCAGTACTTGATTGAACGCTACTTGCGTACCCTCGCCTTGCAGGAGAGGGCAGGGTGAGGTGTCAGCCCGTTAGGGAAATATTTTAAACAATTTTCCACTTTCCATTTTCCATTACTCCCCCACTCCCAACAAGTAGTCCCACGCCCCACCAAATATATTTACCCCCCCCATTTACCCCCTCACTAAATAAAAATAGCCAAATGGCTTGTGGTTATGTATTTTTTATAGTAAGATTAGAAAAAGGTCGGATGAAATATGAATATATTTAAGACATTTGAAATTTTTCTAAAAGAACCCCTTAGCATACTGAGGGATAATTTTATTCAAATTGTCAGCATCCAAACCGAAAACATTTTTGAGCAGAAACCGTCAATCGACGTAAGCATGCTCAAAAACAAGGTTCAGATGACAGTTGTAAACAACGAAAAACTGTACAAGCTTCTTTCAATTGTTAACCACAGGGCTGAAACTAAAAATAAGGAAAAGGAACATGAAACAGCTTAATGCCGATTTTATAATAAGTGCAGAAAAACTTTCGCAATGTCCTGATTTTCCGTTTCCGGAATTCCCACTTTTGGGACGTTCTAATGTCGGAAAATCTTCCTTTATCAATGCTTTGTGTAATAACAAAAAATTGGCAAAAACTTCCAACACTCCGGGGAAAACCAGACTCATCAATTTTTTCAATTTTTCAGACAAATTTATGGTGGCTGACCTTCCGGGATACGGTTACGCCAAGGTTTCAAAAGAAGCTCAAGCAAGGTGGCAGAAATATTTAGAAGAATATTTGCTTAATAGAAAACAAATAAAATCATTGATACAATTCATTGACGCAAGACACGAAATTCAAAAAAATGATTTTCAAATGCGTGAGTGGGTTGAAGCGTATAATTTGCCAATATTCACAGTACTTACAAAGATTGATTATGTTCCAAGAAGCAAACAACAGAGTGTTATAGCACATGTTAAGAAGAGTTTTTCAGGAGAAGTCATACCTTTCAGTGCTGTTGACAGAAGATATTGTGAAAACATGATTGAATATTTGTTAAATCTATGCCAAAATTAGTAGGTAAAAATTTTTACTAGAGGGAATATCGTGATTAAAGTTGCAGAAAAAACCGAATTGAATCAAATTTCATTGACAGGTATTAGGTCATTGGTTTTGTTGGGATTGCTGATTGAAGCTCCTCGTTCATTAGAAGAAATTCGTGATGTGTTCACACGAATGAATGTTATGGAAGATTCCAATTCTGATGACATTTTGAGAATCGATTTAAACACATTGAGAACAATGGGTTGTGAGATTACAAGAGCAAGTGCCAAAACTAATTACAAGTACGTTTTAATAAATCATCCGTTTGCTTTGAACATTACTTCTGAAGAGATTTCAACTATCAGAAAAGTTTACAAAAGAATTAAAGATAGCGGTAATCTGGTTTTGATGTTCAAATACGACGAACTATTCAAAAAGCTTGCAAACTATGTAAGCGATGTTGAAGTAAAAGAAGAACTTTATGGCATTTCTGCATTAAAAAGTTACAAAATTAATTTCGTTAAAGAACTTTTTGCAGATTGCAAAGCCGGCAGACAATTGGAATTAATCTACAGAACTCCGGAAGCTAAAGCCGATGTGGAAAAATCAGTTTCTGCACTTAAGCTTGTTTATCAGAATGATAAACTGTATCTTTACGGATACGACCATTTAAGAAAAGAATCTGTAATTCTCAACGTTAAGCGAATCAGAGCAGTTCTTTCTCGCTCAAGCCGCAACGGAGAACTTAATGTTGAACCTATGCATGTTCAATTTTTCTTAAAGAGTTTTGGAGTATCTGAAATCGAAGAAAACGAAAACGTTATTGAAACCCAAAAAGACGGAGTTTTGGTAGAAGGCTCTTACCACAACGAGTTCGTAGCTATGCAAAGAATCTTGTCATTCGGCTCCGCTTGCACCGTTAGTACTCCAAAAGATTTTAAACAAAAAGTTATACAAAAACTAAAAGATATGAGGAAAGTTTATCATGAGTAAATTATCAATTAAGAAAAATTTATCCTCTATGCAAGTACTAAAAACTTTGCAAGTATTATTGCAAGGTAATTTTACTATGCAAGAATTAATAGAAAAACTTAACAAAAACGAACCAGAACCTATTTTTAATAACAGCGTAATCAGTAAATATATCAACACTTGCAGATACTGCGGAATTGATATCCCTAAGATTCATAACAAATATTTCGTAGCAAGTATGCCATTCGGCTTAGAACTAACGAATGAGGATATCGATTTAATCGAAAATTTGCAAAATATTGTTAAGACAGAAATGTCAGACAAAAACAACAAAGTGTTTGATGAATTTGTAGAAAAAATCAATCGATATTCAAACAAAAAAATTGCTCGTGTCGAAAAAGACTGCTCACCTGCAACTGTTGAACTTTTTGAGAACGCCGTAAGAGATAGAAGAAAAATCAAACTTATGTTCAAAAACAGACAAGAAATGATTTGTATTCCACTCAAAATGGTAGAAAACAAAGGCAAAACTTTCTTCAATGTATTCTTCAAAAATCGAGAAAGAATGATTGCTTCAGAAAGAATTTCCGGTATTCAAGCTTTGAGCGATAAATTTGTCGGCAGCTTTAATGACACAGCTGTAATCTTTGAACTGAGCGGCGAATTAGCAACAAGATACACTATAAGAGAAAATGAACAGCTTATTGCGAACGATGGTGACACAATCACAATCTCTAATCGTGGCGAAAACAAAGAAATCTTGTTTGCAAGATTACTCAGATATGATGATAAGTGCAAAATCATCACACCAAAGAGCTACAAAGAAGAAATGGCACATATTATAGACAGTGCTCTTCAAAATTACGGAGAGGTGTAATGCTTCTTGCCATTGATATCGGAAACACAAACATTACACTTGGCGTGTTTGCAAACGAAAATCTCGTAGAAACATTCCGCTTAGCTTCTGATAGAGAGCTTCCACAAGAGGAATATGAAATATTATTGCATTCCTTGTTCAAAAAATACGATATAGATGCATGTATAATAGCTTCTGTAGTGGATGAATTGAACAAACGTGTTAAACAAGCTGCAGATAATGTTTTCCATTTGAACTCAATTTTACTTTCGTCAAAATTAAATCTTGGAATTAAGTTAAACCTTAAGAACCCGAAAGAAGCCGGTGCCGATAGAATTGCAAACGCTTGCGGTGCTTACGTATTGTATTCTAAGCCTGCTATCATTGTAGATTTGGGGACGGCAACTACGTTTGACATCCTTGATAAGGACGGCAACTTTATTGGCGGCGTTATCATGCCGGGACTTAATCTGCAATTCAGAGCATTGAACAAAAGCACTTCAAAGTTACCACGTATTGAAGCTGATACCGTTGAAAAGGCTATTGGCAACAACACGGTTGACGCAATACTTTCAGGTGTAATTCGAGGCTCTGCGTGTGCAATCGAGGGTTTGATTAACCAGTGCGAAAAAGAATTGGGCGAAAAGGCTTGCATAGTTGCTACAGGCGGTTATTCATCACTTATTGCCAAATACATGACCCGTGAATTTGACTTTGTAAACCCATACTTAACGCTTGAAGGCCTAAGATTTTTATATGAGTTGAATAAATAAGACTAACTATTGACAAACTATAAAAAATCGTAAACAATAAAGAAGCAGGGTGGCACTTCGCTAAAAGTGCCGTATAATCCCCGCTATGATGAAAGTAATTTTAATGCTATTACTACATTTGCAAATGCTAGTAAAAAATAGGTGGATAAGTTCCTTTTCATAAAGACTTATCCACCTATTTTATTATCTTATTTATCCCAATTAGTATCTTGCCAAATATTTATCGATTTCCCATTGAGAAACATAAGTTCTGAAAGAATCCCATTCGATTTCTTTTGCAGTCATGAACTCATCAACAATGTGTGAGCCGAGTGCAGTTTTGGCAATAAGAGATTTATCCATATGATAAAGTGCTTCTTTCAAACTTCCCGGTAAAGATTCAATCTTCATTTTCTTTCTTTCTTTATCAGAAAGTTTGTAAATATTAGCTTCTACAGGTTTTGGCGGTTCGATTTTGTTTCTTACGCCATCAAGACAAGCCGCAAGAATTGTTGCAAAAGCCAAATACGGGTTACAACTTGGATCTGGAGAACGAAGTTCTACACGAGTTGACATACCACGCTTAGCAGGAACTCTCAACAACGCACTTCTGTTTGCCAAAGACCAAGCCATGTATACAGGAGCTTCATACCCGGGAACCAATCTCTTGTAGCTGTTTACCGTCGGATTCAAAATTGCGGTAATGCTTTTGATATGCTTCAACAGGCCGCCGATAGCGTATCTTGCAGTATCAGAAAGTTGGTATTCTGCTTTTTTATCATAGAATGCGTTTTTGCCGTCTTTGAATAATGAGATATTGCAGTGCATGCCGGAACCATTGATTCCGAAAACAGGCTTTGGCATAAATGTTGCGTGCAAACCATATTGAGCAGCAACAGCCTTAACTGCGATTCTGAATGTTGCAACATTATCTGCTGTAGTTAAGATATCTGAGTATTTGAAATCGACTTCGTGCTGACCGTCTGCGACTTCGTGGTGAGAAGCTTCGATATCAAAATCCATTTCCTGCAAAGTACTTACAATATCAGAACGAACTGCTTCGCCCAAATCGTCCGGCCCAACATCATAATAACCTGCTCTATCGTGAGTTTTTGTAGTAACTCTGCCTTCCTCATCACGTTCAAATAAAAAGAATTCGGCTTCCGGCCCAACATTCATTGAAAAACCGAGTTTCTTTGCTTCTGCCATAAGTCGTTTCAAATTACATCTAGGGCAGCCTTCGAACGGTGTGCCGTCTGAATTGTGAATATCACAAATCAATCTTGCAGAATTTTTTCCGTCATGTTCTTGCCAAGGTAAAATTTGGAATGTGTTTTTGTCCGGATAGAAATACATATCAGATGTTTCGATATTTCTAAAACCCTTGATTGAAGAACCATCAAGCATTATTTCATTATTCAAAACCCTGTCGATGTGTTCTGAAGGAACTGCCATATTCTTAACTTGACCATTGATATCAACGAATTGAAGCTTGATAAACTGAACATTGTATTCTTCAATCAATTTCTTGATATCTTCGTCTGTATAATTTTGTCCGCTTAGCGGTTGATGTTGAAAATTCATAAACTCTCCTCTTCTTTGTCCAATTCTTAAACTCACTTTATATTATTTTTTTTGATTGGTCAATAGTTTTGTTATTAAGAATTTATTAAATTTGATGTATAATACACAAGTAGCTATGGACAACCAAGAAAAACAATATATCGAAGATTTTAAAACATATTTAACCGTCGAGAAGAACTTTTCAGAACATACTTTGGCTGCGTATGCCTCTGATATTGTAAGCTTCATTCTCTGGCTTGATAATATGAGCTGCACAAAAGCAGATTTTGATAAACTTAGAGAGTATTTGCATTTTATCCAAAGATTTGATTACAAAAAAACAACAATTGCACGCAAAATTGCATCTATAAGGACTTTTTACAAGTTTTTATACAGAGAAAGATATATTGATTCAAACCCTGCAATCTCTTTATCTGCACCAAAACGTCCAAAGTCTTTGCCAAAATTTTTGACACCGGAAGAAGTTGAACAAATTTTAAACAATGTAAAAATCGACACTCCGGCAGGTTTTAGAAACCGTGTTATACTTGAACTTTTGTGGGCAACCGGCATGCGTGTTTCAGAGTTGAGCAATCTTAATTTTGGCGATTTGAACCTCGAAGAAAACGAAATCAGAGTTTTTGGTAAAGGTGCAAAAGAAAGAATTGTGCTTATGTCAGACCGTGCAAAAGGTTATCTAAAGCAATATATTAATTCGGCCAGAAAACTTATCGCACCTGAATATAACACGGGCGAGGTTAATGACGAATCACCGCTATTTATTAATAACACAGGATTTAGGCTTCAAAACAAAACAATTAGAAAAGTTATAAACGAAACCGTGGAAAAAATCGAACTCCCGAAAAAAGTCACACCGCACGTTTTCAGACACAGCTTTGCGACAAAACTTATTGAAAACGGAGCTGATTTAAGAGTCGTACAGGAGCTTCTCGGGCATGCCGGAATCTCCAATACGCAAATTTACACACATATCTCTATGAAACACATGCGAGATGTTTACGAAACAGCTCACCCGCACGGAAACTAATTATTTTTTCTTGACAAAAAAGTCTTTAATTTTGTTATAATTCTTGACGCAGAATTCTTTTGCACTTTTGCACCATTTATAACAAGGCTCTGTAATTTTATTAGAATTTTTCAACAAATCCTTAAGCTTGCCGTCTTTTAGTTTGCCAACCGCACCGGTTTTGTGTGCGTAACCCAAACCGCCAATAACCAAACCTGCAGCAGCAAGAGTCATAACTAATCCGCCAAACCAAGATGATTCCTTTTTCTCCTCTTTTCCGCGGAAGGAAACCGTATCAGGGGCTTGTTCCGGAAGTTGAACAGGTGCTTCATAACGTCTTTGCGGCGTTAATTCTCGTTTTGCAACACTACCTGCAGTTTCACCGTTAAATGATACATTATACATAACAAACCTCCTAGTTTTGCCTTCTACTACATGAAAAACATGTTTTTCGGAAAAATTGCCATTTTCGTAGTTGGCGTCCCATTTTTGTTACAAATGTTTACAATTCAAATAAATTTTGTTGGTTATAATGCAGTTTTACGTTTGTATTCTAACTGCTTCTTGATACAAATTTGAGAAATCACATCCACATCACTTTCCGGCATGTTTATGAATCTGAAAGCTGCTTTTTGAATGCCATCTTCTGTATCCGTTCTAACATATTCAGCTTTTGCTTTAATGTTTTTCGGGCTAAACAAAATATCAATAATCACCGGTTCAGTCGGAGCAATTTTGACATTAAGCTCTAATCTCACACCATTTGCTGATATATCATGCGTTTTACAAGAAAGAATGTGTTTTTGTCCATTTTCATAATAAGAAAGAATTGCATCCTCTTTTATTTTTACCCTGAAATATTCTCTGTTTTGCTGATACTCAAGCCCGTCCGGAGTTCTGAGTCCAAAAAACATATACGGCTCATCATTTTCTATATATTTTAGAGTCGTACTTGTCCTATATAATCCGCTATCGCATACAAAGCTTAATGCCACATCTTGCGGAGTTTTAATTGCCGGTAACTCTTCAAATTTTGCACACGCAAAGATTTCACGCTCACCCATTCTTTTTATTGCGGCCTTTGTGCAATGAACATTTCCGTTGTAATCTTTATAAACTATTTTTATATAATTTATACTATCCAAATTTAGATTAAATTTCATACCTTAGATTATAACATATTTTTTGAGTATAATTGAAGTATGAAGGGTATTATTTTTGATTTTAACGGAACATTATATTGGGATTCAAAGCTTCATTATGATGCTTGGCGTGAATTTTCCAAAAAACTCAGAGGCACAGCATTTACGGATGAAGAAATGCGTGACAAAATGTTCGGACACACAAATGAGGACATTATTGAGTACGCAATCGGTAAAAAACCGACTCCTGAAATGGTGGAAAAGTATGCGAAAGAAAAAGAATCGCTTTATCGTAAAGAGTGCTTAAAAGATAGAGCTAATTTCAAACTTGCCCCTGGAGCAATTGAATTTTTGAATTTTTTAAAAGAAAACAATATCCCGAGAACCATTGCTACTATGTCGGAATGGGATAATGTCGAATTTTATATACGTGAATTTCAACTCGCAAACTGGTTTGACTTAGACAAGATTGTATACTCAAACGGCAAAATCCCAGGAAAACCTGCTCCTGATATTTTTGAAATCGCAGCAAAAAAAATAAATTTAGCTCCTAAAGATTGTATCGTAGTAGAAGATGCAATTGCAGGAATTAATGCCGCAAAATCGGCAGGTATCGGTAAAATTATTGCGATTGCATCACTTGAACCGATTGAATTCTATCAAAACATGCAAGGCGTAAGTCAAATTATCAAGAATTTTGATGAAATAGATAGAAACATGTTTAGTCTTTTGGCGAAAAAGTAAGCACCCTTTCGGGCTGACACCTCACCCGCATTCGTAACGTTCGCAAAGCTCACTAACGACTGCTCCCTCTCCTCTAAGGAGAGGGGATTTTCGGTAGGGCGTAAGCCCGTAAGGTGTCGGTCGGACGTTACTCCGCCGACACCCCGAATAATCCAAGACAGGGGTGGGGTGAGGTGTTAGCCCGAAAGGGTAATCTTTGAAAAACTCCCCTCTCCAACTGGCGAGGGGAAAACTTGTATTAACTAAACTGCTTTAGCACCTTAGTCACGATGGAATATTTTGTTCCAAATGTTCTTAACACCGTTGCCTATCCAACTTCCTGCGGCTTTAATTCCGTTCCAAACGCCGACAGCTGCAGGTTTAATACCCTTGTTCCAAACAAAAGAAGCCGCAGTTCCAATACCTTTAAAAGCAGGCTTCAAGGCATTATTCCATAGCCAGCTGCAACCTTTGCCTATTCCGCTGAATATAGCTGGCATAGCAGGAACTAACGCCGCACCTGCTGCATACCCAAGCCCGATGCCGGCACCAAATCCAAACGAATTTCCGCACATCGGAGCGTAACCAAATCCGAAGCACCCTGGCGAAAAACTCGTCATACAAGGCATTGGCGGTGGCGGAAATCCTCCGCAGCAGCCATTAACTTTGACTCCATTTATAAATATGTTTGTTTGTGTTCCAAAGCACATATAAAATATCCTCTTTGTATATATAAAGTATACAAGCCAAAAGAAATTGCCTTTTTCCGTTACATTTGTTTACATGTCCGCCCAAAAGAGGCAATTTTTAAGGAAAAAATGTTTTTATATATGTATAGGGAATTAATTAAGAATAAGGGGATTAATTATGGCAGTTGGAGCTAGGGATTACATTGACAAATTATTGGTAAAAAAATATGCAGATGAAAAAGTAGATAACCATGATGCAATGGTATCAATGGTTAATCCAAACAAAATGCTTGAAGTAATGAACGACGTAGCTGAAGTTCAAAGAAACATGTTTATGCTCTCACAGAAACTCTGTTCTTCTTGTTACGCAATCAACGCTAAAGCAGCCAGATACAGAAGCAAAGAAGCAAGCTAGACGTTCTTATCAACAACAACTTTATGCAGCCCTTTAGGATGGTCGACATTTCGATTCAAACTAAGGGCTGTTTCGAGTGCTAACTGTTGACAAATCACAACATCTGCAAACATCTGTTGGATTTCGTTATCACAAGAAATATTAATATTGTAATCAGGCACCAAATCGTCTGCAGCAGGTCCAATCACGACGAGTTTTGGTTTATAATCCGCCTTAATTTTTTTCAAGTTTGAAATTGAGCGTTTTGAGATTTCATCCACTGCAATATAGATTAAAACTCCTTTATTATTGAAAACAGCGACATGTCCGTGCATAAATTCGCCCAAAATAGCCGCACTTATGTTTTTGTAAGACGTTTCTTTAATCTTCAAAGCCGCTTCTTTTGCAAGCGAATAAGAAATTCCATCCGCAGTTATCACAATCAGATTTTCTTTTTTAAGAACCTTTGCTAGTTTCTTGATTTCATCACGTTTTGCCAAAGCTCTATCAACTATCGCCGGAAGTCTAAACAATGAATCTTTGTAAACCTTTGTCGCTTCGGCTGAATGAATATTTTCAACCAATTTTAGTGATATCAAAATCAAGCAGAGCATTTGAGAAGTGAAAGACTTTGTAGCAGCAATTCCCTGTTCAACTCCGGCATAACAAGCGACTTTGTAATCGCATTTTTGCCAGATTGTAGACTCTTCATTATTTGTAATACAAAGAGTCGGCAAATTAGAAAGCGATTTAACTTTTTCAACTGATTTTAGAGTGTCACTCGTTTCCCCAGACTGTGTAATAAATATATAGAGCGTATTCTCGTCGTGCGGAATAACATTTTTGAGCAAAAATTCACTTGAATAAATTGCTCTGGATTCGATTTTAGAAATCTTTTCCAGCAAATCTACCGCAAATCTTGCACAGTGATATGATGAACCGCTTGCTACCAAAACAATTTTGGTAATATTTTTCGGCAAATCAATCTTGATTTCTCCATTTTCGGGATTAATGTATTTCATCAAAATATATGGAATAATCTTTGCTTGTTCTATAATTTCAGATTCCATATTGGTTCTAATTTGTTTTCTAAACATAACTCTCCTATATATTATTATTTTAACATATTGGTGAAGAAGATGCCAGACATACAATCTCATTTATACCGGATTTTTTCAGGCTCATTATCATCTCTTCAAACGTTGCTCCAGTTGTACAAATATCATCAAGGATTAAAACCGGCATGTTCAGAGAATTCTCGGGATAAACTTCAAACGCATTCGCCAGATTTTCCAACCGTTCTTTACGAGTTAATTTATATTGCGGCTTAGTATCCTTAATTCGTTTTATCAAATCATAGTTTGGTTTATAACCCGATAATTTGGTAAACTCTTCCATCACAAGCGTCATATGATTATATTTTCTCTTTTTCTCACGATTAGAGTGCAAAGGCACAGGAATAACTTGAAAAACTCTTTCATCTCCGACTCGCTTCCAATATTCGTACATAAATTTTGCCAGAAAAAACGCCAAATCTCTTTGATTATGATATTTCAAACCTCGGATAAGTTTTTGCAAATTCTTGTCATAAACTCCGACGCAATAAATATTTACCCCGCAAATTATTCTGTTTGGACGAATATCGTTGAATTGTAAAGAGTCAAAACATTTGGGACACATCTTGAGTGACGATTTTGAAGAGGAGCAAAAATAACATTTTTTGCGATAAATCAAATCCAATATTGAGATAAGAAAATTTTTCATGTGTTGATTTTAGCATAATTAACGCTAAGTAATAACCTGCGATTGAAGGAATTATTTTGTTTTACCCTTGCGGACTGACACCTCACCCCACCCCTCTCCAACTGGAGAGGGAGCAGTCGTTCGTGAGCTGTGCGAACTTTACGAATGCGGGTGAGGTTTAATCTAATTTACCCTAACGGGGCGAACCCTCACCCGTTTTTCTAATGTTCAAGCATAGCTTTCACATTGAAAAACGACCCTCCCCAAGGGAGAGGGTACGAGTTGCCCGATAAACGCATCTTGCATACTCCCTCTCCGAGGGAGAGGGTTGGGGTGAGGGTTCACCCCGTTAGGGTCTAATAAAAAAACTCATCTATGCCGGTACGATAACAATATCACCAACCGTTTTCGGAATCTTATCGCCCTTCATAATCTTTTGGATTGTGTCATTAATAGATTTTTCATTATCTTCCAAATATGCTTTAAATTTATCCGTATTACTTCCGTAATATTGACCGCCAATTGTCACACCTTGAGGTTTTCCGTTAACAATCTTAATTACGTCATTACCTTTAGTAATATTCATTTGCTGAATCTTCAATCCGCTTGGCAATTTATGTTTCTTAAGAAATTCATTTGACGTAATAGCTCCAATATCTTTACCGCCCAGTCTGGAATCCCTAATGTAAGCTTTCACCGCATCAGAATCTGCACTATATTCTTTAAGTGTCGTTAATTCTCTAATTTCAGGAGTTCCTGCACTATGTTGAATACCTTTTCTGTAAACCTTAGCAGCATTGTCACCAACCCTAGTTGTGTAATAAATATCGCTCAAAGCCGAATCCTTACCTAGGATAAAGTCTTTATCGCCACCCTTAATCTTTTCAATATTTTCTTGAATAACTCTTACAAAATCGTTCTTGTCTGCATCAGTAAATTCTTTCAACTTACCGTTTTCAACATACTCTGCAAGAATTGATTTTCCTTCCGAATTCCTAATATCAACAATCTTGTCACCGGAGAAAGTTACAATATTATTCTTGTCACCGTGCTTCATATTGAATGTTGCACCTGTGATATTTGTTTCACCATTTTTTATGCGTAAGCCTGTTAGAGCTTTGATTTCTTTATCAGCCATAAGTTGTGCGGACTCTGCAGCCGTAACCGCTCTTGTTGTAGTTTTTCCCGGAACATAATATACAGATTGACCATTTTTCATAACAACTTTTAGAGTATCGAGCTTGTCTGTTTTATGTCCACCCAAAGTTTTTCCTGCAACTTTTCCTGCTTTACCTCTTAAGCTATCCCAAAGCATTTTAGCACCTTTTGTAACACTTCCTTTACCTTTAATGCCACAAATCAAAGCTGCTGCACCGGCCGCTACTGTACCACCAACAAGGAGTCCCGTAGAAGAAGAACCGTCAGAATAATCAGCCTGTGGCAAAGCATCTATTCCTGTAGCTGTCGTAGTTTGAGCCTCACCAGAATCTAAAGTCTGTGGTGTAGCTCCTGTAGATTGCACACCACCTAAAGCTTGAGCTTGCCCAAAACTTGGATTTGATTGAGCATAAGCTAGCCACAAAGGATCCATAGAATACATATTCATAGCACTAATCGCATCTGACATAATAACCACCTTTTCCTATTAACTTTTTACTAATATACAAAATTCCCTTATATACATGAAGTTTTTGAACCAGAGAAAATTGACTTTTTATAAAAAGTAACTTTACAAAAGTTTACATCCAAAAGATTAGTTAAATTTTGTTACAAAGTATGGAAATAAAATCTTTTATTAATTAGAATAATTATTGGGTATAGAAAGAGGGGAATTTTTTAAGATGAATGCTAATCAGACAAAAGTACTTTTACCTAATGATGTAAGAAAACTATTAAATGTAGATAACAAAGAGATAGTTGAGTTATGCAAAAAAACTTCTGTTACCCCGAAGAGAAATACCAGTGGGCAAATATATTTCTCAGTTGATGAAGTCAAAAAATTGAGAAATGCCAAGTTATCAGTTATTGCAGGAATGAACGAAAAAATGGAAGAAAAAAAATCAACATTACCCGTTATGACAAAAACAAACTCACAAGTAGTTGTGAACGGATTACTAGACACCCTTAACAAGATGGAAAACAACATCACTACTTCTATGACCAAGCTTATTGATGAAAAGCTTGAAGGCATGGATGACGTAGTTTTGGAACTTGTTAGATGCAAAACGGAAAATGAAAACCTTAAAAATAAAGTAAATGAATTAAATAAAGAAAACTTCAAATTAAGAAACGCTCTAAGCAGCTTCAAGCCGCTTGTTTGCGGATTCTTTATCAAAAAAGAAGAAGATATAAATTTCATGTTATAGGGAATTAATTATGGCAAAAGAAGAAGCAACAAACACTGTTGATGAGAGAAGTAAAGCACTAAAGCTTGCAATCGAAAAAATTGAAAAAGACTTTGGTAAAGGTGCGATTATGAAATTGGGCGACAAGCCTGCAGTCAGCGTCGAAACTATTCCTACCGGAGCTCTTGCATTGGACGTTGCACTTGGTGTTGGCGGTATTCCACGTGGACGTATCATCGAAATCTACGGCCCGGAATCATCAGGTAAAACAACTCTTGCTCAACATATCGTTGCTGAATGCCAGAAAAAAGGTGGAATTGCGGCTTTTGTTGACGCAGAACACGCACTTGACCCTGAATACGCTAGAAATTTAGGCGTAAATGTAGATGAACTACTGATTTCTCAACCTGATACAGGTGAACAAGCGTTAGATATTACAGAAGAATTAGTTCGTTCAGGAGCTGTTGATATTATCGTCGTTGACTCTGTTGCAGCACTTGTTCCAAAAGCTGAAATCGAAGGTTCTATGGAAGACCAACAAATGGGCTTGCAAGCAAGATTGATGTCAAAAGCATTGAGAAAATTAACGGGTATTATCGGCAAAACCAATACTACAGTTATTTTCATCAACCAATTAAGACAAAAAATCGGTGTTATGTATGGAAACCCGGAAACAACAACCGGTGGTAATGCGTTGAAATACTACGCTTCTGTTCGTTTGGAAATCAAACGTGTTGAAGGTATCAAAGGCGACGGAGAAGACGTTGGTAACCACGTTAGAGTTAGAATTTTGAAAAACAAAGTTGCTCCACCGTTTAGAACAGCAGAATTCGATATTATTTTCGGCAAAGGTATTTGCAAAATCGGCAACATCCTTGACGTGGCTGTTGATTTGGATATTGTTAAAAAAGCCGGCTCTTGGTTTAGCTTTAATGATGACAAGCTTGGTCAAGGAAGAGATAAAGCAAAAGATTTCTTAGCTTCTAATCCAGAAATCTTAAATCAAGTTGAAACTCTTGTTAGAGAAAAATTGGCAGAAGTTTAATTAAACCGCTAAAACTCCCTATCTGTGGGAAGAAAATATCGTACTTGACATAAATTTTCAAGTATGGTATAAAGTTAGTGGGGTAAATGTATATTTTTGAGTCTTGCACACATTGCAAGACTTTCCTTTTTTTAAATACTTTTTTTAACAACTAGCAAATTTATTTTTTAGCTGTTTTAAAATAAACAATAAAGGAGAAAAAATATGCCTCAATTAATAGATTTAGTAAGCAAAGTAACAATCAACAGCAAACCAACACAAGATGCAGGTAAATCAATGTATCAAATTTTAAGAAATATGCCAAGAGAAGAATTAACCATTCAAAATAGATTAAGAACAACTCTTCATACAAATAAAATCGGCATTAATACATATGAAAGAGAAAGTAACGGCGAATTTGCCGGTTGGAGAAACGAACTTAACAGAGCTCCAAAAACAGATTGCTTCACATTAAGCCCGATTAATAAAGTTAAAGAAGTTGATGAAAGCGAAAGCCTAAGAGAACTCGAAAGAGAACTCAGACACAGAGAATGGCTTAAAGGGGTTGACGAAAGAATTAGAAAAATGAATTATAACGATTATAAAGCGTAACAAATTGTTAAAACCTACTTTTTCTCGTATTTTTGATGTAAAATATAAAAGTAATAATAGGAGAAGGACGACCTAAAATCGGTCGATGTGTATAGATATGACAATACAAGAGTGGTTTGACAAACGCAAAGAGGCTCAAATCGAAAGAAGAGCCAAAGATATGAAAGGGATTGATTTAGAAACCCCTGAATTATGGACAAAATGTGTTCATTGCGATTCACAAATCTTAAAAAGCGAATTGGAAGAAAACTTGATGGTTTGTCCGCATTGCGACTACCATTTTAGAATAAACGCAAAGACAAGAATTAAACAACTTTTTGACGAAGGCTCATTTGAAGAATTATTCAAGAATGTGCTTCCGACTGACCCGCTTAATTTCGTTGATACAGAATCTTATGCGGTAAGATTGAAAAAAGCTCACGAAAAAACAGGTCTTGATGAAGCTGTTATTACGGGTTTAGCGAAAATTGAAGGACACAAGCTCGCTGTTGCAGTTATGGACTTTGACTACATGGGCGGTTCTATGGGCAGTGTAGTCGGCGAAAAAGTTACCAGAATTATGGAAAAAGCACTTGAGCTTAAACTTCCAATGCTTGCTATCACATCATCAGGCGGTGCAAGAATGCAAGAAAGTGCCTTAAGTCTTATGCAAATGGCTAAAACATCTTGTGCAGTCGGCAGATTAGACGAGGCTGGTTTATTATATATTAATTTACTTACAGAGCCGACATTTGGCGGTATAACAGCCAGCTTTGGAACCTTGGGTGATATTATTATTGCTGAACAAGGTGCCAGAATCGGATTTGCAGGAAGAAGAGTTATCGAACAAACTATCAGACAAAAATTGCCTGATGACTTCCAAACTGCAGAATATTTACTAAAATTCGGTCAGGTAGATATTGTATCTAAGAGAAAAAATTTGAGAAAAACACTGGCTAATATTTTGGATATGCATGGAGTATAAAAAGAAATGGCAACTGTATTAGATTTCGAAAAACCAATCGTAGAAATTCAAAAAAAGATAGATGAATTAAAAAAAATGAGCGAGGATTCAGGAATGGATTTGGACAGTCAAATCGAAAATTTTGAACAACAAGCTCAAGATTATAAAAAGGAGTTGTATTCAAAATTGAAACCTTCACAAAAACTACAAATCGCAAGACATCCCGAAAGACCAAAATTTTTGGACTATGTTGAACTTATTTGCGAAGATTTTATCGAACTTCACGGTGACAGAGAAGGAATGGACGATAGAGCCATTATTGGCGGTATTGCTAAGATTGACGGCAAGCCGGTTATGATTATCGGAATTCAAAAAGGTAAAACTACAAAAGAAAACTTGGAATACAATTTTGGTATGCCGCAACCGCAAGGTTACAGAAAAGCATTAAGATTGTTCAAACACGCAAACAAATTTAATATGCCGATTATTACAATAATTGACACCCCTGGAGCTTACCCTGGAATCAAGGCAGAAGAAACTGGTCAAGGTGTTGCGATTGCAGTAAACTTGCGTGAAATGTCAAAATTAAATGTACCGATTGTAGCAATAATCACAGGCGAAGGCTGCAGTGGCGGAGCTTTAGGTTTGGCTGTAGCAGACAAAGTAATGATGCTTGAACACGCATATTACACAGTTATTTCTCCGGAAGGTTGTGCTTCAATTCTTTGGAGAGATGCTGCGAGATTTGCTGATGCTGCAGAAGCTTTGAAAATTACTTCAAAAGATTTGTTAGAACTTGGTATCATTGATGAAGAAATCCCTGAACCATTGGGCGGTGCTCATGCTGATTACAAAGCAGTTTCAGAAAGCATGAAATCTTCTATCTTGAACGCTTTAAAAGAACTCTCTGACAAAACTTCAGATGAGCTTAGAGAAGAAAGATACAATAAGTTCCGCAAAATGGGTAAGTTCATAGAGTAATAAGCAAATGAATAATTATTTTGAACTTAAAATCAATATCAATCCTGCAATCGAGGACGTTGTAGCTGACATATGTTTCTCAAATTTCGATTGTGAAGGTGTGGTTTTGGCTGAAGAAACTTACAAAGACCTTGTTATGACTGCAACTACAGAAGGAACTTTGAGAGTTTTCTTGACTGATTTGAAAAATAATCCTATTGAGGTTTTGAAACTTGAGCGTGAACTCCTAAAAGAGCGTGGATTCAGCGACGAAGAACTTGGAAGCTGGGAAGTTACACTTGATGAAAAAGAAAATCAAGATTGGTCAAAAAAATGGAAAGAAAAATGGACTGTAACTCACGTTACAGACAAAATTGCAGTCGTTCCAAGCTGGATTAAATATGAGCCAAAAGCGGAAGAAATCGTAATTACACTCGACCCCGGATGTGCATTCGGAACAGGAACACACCAGACAACACAGTTATGTATGAAAGCTATAGAAAAATACCTTAAAAAAGGTGATTCAATGGCAGATATTGGTACAGGTTCAGGAATTCTGGCAATTTGTGCTATGAAATTCGGTGCAAGTTCGGCTTACGGATGTGATGTTGACGAAACGGTTATTGATGTTTGCAGAAAAAATGCCGAAATAAACGGAATTGACGTAGAACTTCCACAAAAAAACAATTCAGCAAAAGTTAAATTTGAGCTTAAAACAGCTGACCAACTCAATGAAAAATTTGATTTTGTTTGTGCAAATATTCTTCATAATGTTTTAGCTGAAATAATGGGTGATTTGAAAAACATTATGAAAGATGACGCAATAATGTCATTAAGCGGGATTTTGGATGAGAAAAAACCTATAGTATTGGAAGCAATCGAAAGAGAAGGGCTTAAAATAATTGATACAATAAGTCAAGATCAATGGATTAGCTTTGTAGTGACTAAATAAATTAGCACAAATACTAATGAAAAATAATTTTTGTCGTACCAAAATATAGGATGTACGATTCTTTATGGTATGCAAATCTTCCCAAACCACCGCTTATGCCGCCAAATTGGCTTTTCACGCCTGTTTGGATAATTTTGTATTTAGTGATTTTCTTGTCACTTTTAATTTACACAACGACAAAATCACGTGGCGATAAAATCAAGGGATACGTTTATTTTATAATCCAAATGCTTCTCAATATTGCTTGGTCGCCGATTTTTTTCCTTATGAAAAATATCGAGCTTGCATTAGTAGTGATAATCTTGTTGGATGTTTTTGTATATCTTATGATAAGAAAATTTCACGAGGTGTCAAAGCTTGCTGCCGAGCTTTTGTACCCGTATTTTTGGTGGATAATTTTTGCCACTTATCTAAATTGTGGAATAGTTGTATTAAGATTTTTGGCTTAATCAAAAAAAGTTAATTTTTGGTTAAGAAAAGGTAGTTTTTTGCAAAACAGAGTAATAATATAGGTGTTGAAAGAAAAGGTAATAAATATGAAAGGAGAACATCATGAAATTCTTAATTAAAAAATCACCTGACGGGTTTATTAAATCTGTAAATGATGAAATCAGTTCTATTTTAAACAGAAACTTTGACAGCTTTTTCCCTGAATACATTTATAACGAAGATGTAGACAAGTTCGCAATGCCAGTCGAATTGCACGAAAAAGATAATGAATATAGCGTAAGAGCAGAGCTTCCGGGTGTTAAGAAAGAGGACTTGGATATTGATATAGATAAAAACCACATCACTATCAATGCTAAGAAAGAAGAACAAAACAAAGAAGACACAAAGGGTTACAGAAAATCAGAATTCAGATATGGCGAATTCTCAAGAACTGTTTACTTCCCACAAGAAATCGATGTTGAAAAAACAGACGCAAAACTTGAACACGGTATTTTGGAAATCAATGCTCCAAAACTTGTTGCTGAAAAAAATAATGCTAAAAAATTAACAGTTCATTAATTGGGTTAATTAAGGTTAAAAAAGGCGGAACGCCGTTGGCGTTCCGCCTTTTTTCTTTATTCAAAATCATAAAAATTATAAAACTGATACGGATACTTAAGCGTATATTCTTCCAAAAAATTTACGTATTCTTTCTTTAAATCCTCTAAAATAGCCATTTTTGTTTTGCTATCAGAAACAAATTTTTTGGTATGCACAACAAAATTTTCACCATCTTTTATGCAAACAATAAAACAAATCGGGCAACCCAACATCAGAGCAAATTTGAGCGTTCCGAGCGGAAATTTTGTTTTTCTGCCTAAAAATTCAGCTTCGTAGGTTTTATTTGTATTTTGAGCGGAAACTCTATCACCCGCTATAAAAACGATTTCGCCCGATTTAATCCTGTCTGCAATCTGAATAGATGTTTCGACTCCGATATCTTCAACAGGAAAAACTTCAAGATTAGTAGCTATTTCCATTTTTTTCAAAAATCGATTAAAAATTTCACACGCATTTGATTGAAGAAAAACATTTGCACGTGGAGCTTTCGGGTAAGCAAGCAATGCACGCAAAATTTCTACATTCCCAATGTGCGTTGTTATAAAAAATGTTCCGCTAAAATTTTTTTCATCATCTATTAAAAATCTATCGGGATCTATTTTTCCTGCAAACGCAAGTATTTTGTCAACAAGAGCGTTCGCAAAATTCAAAAACTGCCTGAATGAGCCAGTAATTTGCGGTTTATTAACTAGTTTAAGAAACTTTATTGAAGCATCTCGGCGTTCTTTTGCCGTCAAAAAAACCGCTAAAGCCACAAAAAAAGCTATCAGCCTTAAAACTTTTTCACCAAATATTTTGTACAGATAAAAACTAAGAAACAAGCGTTTTTCGCCGGCACCTCGTTCTTTCATCTGGAACCACATTTTAGACATTTTTTACGCACCCCAAGAAAGTATAATCGTGAGCTCCGATTTCGTCGTAGACAGAAGAAATTTTCCAGCCCGATTGATTTATCATCTCTTCCATGTCGCTATATGAGTACATTTTACTCTTTCCGTTTGCCATACAGGTAAAATAAAGCGAAGTATGAATGAGAGAAAATTTCGCACCCTCAAACCTTTGCCTGTCAATAAACGGCTCCAAAATATAAACTTTTGTATCAGCTGATGAGTTCAGAGCAATGCGTTTTAGGATAAAAATAATTTGCTCTTTTGAAAAACAGTCCAAAAACTGGCTCATCAAAACAGCACCCGAAATTTGAGGAAAATCAGATTTTTCATCCAAAACATTTGTTGAGAAAAATTTACAACCCTCAAGCTCTTTGTCGTTTCTAACGTATTCAATATTATCCGGCAAATCAACCATTGTAATATCAATATTCGGATTTTTCTTTAGACAAAGACGTTCAAACTTCCCTGTATTTGCTCCAATATCAAAGATTTTTTTTGAGTCGGAAATTATTTTGTAAACAATATCAAAACAACAATCAGAATAATAATGGTCAAATCCATACCAGCTTCTTTGCATTTTTGCGGGCAGTTTTGTCAAATACGGATAAATTGTATCAGCTTTAGGAAAAAGCTTCTTAAAACCCTCACAAGAGCCTTTCTGAAAAGATTCTGTAAGACTTTCTGCACCTCTGTAGCAAACATCTCTTACGTATTCAAAATTTACTTTTGTCATCTCGTCATACAAAAAAGCCTGCCCGAGTTGAGTAGAAGAGTATTCTTTTTTCTCGTTTTTCTCAATAATACCAATTACTTCAGCTGCTTCTAAAAGCGTTGTCACTGTGTACTCATTTAGGTTCAATTCTTGCATCAATTCAGTTTTAGAATGCGGTTTTGTATCCACAGATTTTAGGATACCAAATTCAATAATAGAATTAACCGCCTGAAACATCAAAGGTGCAAAAGCTATTCTCTGAGCATGCGTTAGCGTTTCAATGAGTTGCTGTTTGTGTTTTTCTCTATTTGTCATAATCTGATTTTATCATAAACAGGCTTAACAAATATGAGCTTAAAATCCCCAAAAACAAAGTTATTCCAAGCGAACTTATTGCCTTAAAACTGGTTAGTGACAACAATAAAAACGAAAAAGCCGTCGAAAACGCTGACATAAACACTGCATCAGAAGATTTTTCACCGCTATTAAGCCTAAAAATCGAATAGTCAAGACTAAATCCTATAATTAAAAATAGAGCTAGAATATGAAATAAATTTATTTCATATCCGCAAATCGAAATCAAACTAAGAGCAAATAATACACCCAAAATCGGCGATATTACTATTTTTATGGAATTCTTAAATCCAAAAAACCAAGTCAAAAATACAAACAAAACAAAATAAACAATCGGTAAAAGTTTCAAACATTCTTTTCTTGAATTAGAAAGCTGTTTTGTTATCTCATCAGTCGGATTTATTGAATTATCAAAGTGTTTTGGAGTTATTACAAAAGAAGTCTGATTATCAAGCATAAATTCGTCTTTAAGCGGAAAATCATTCACATTATAGAGTTTGAACTCTTTGTTTTTTATTTTTGAAACCACTTCATTGTTTAAAAAAGTTGCATATTCGCTTAAATTATTGTTATAAAGCTCTTTTGTCAATTCCAAATTTTCTTTCTGGCGTGATTTTGAGGCGACGAAATCAGAAATCGAAATTGAATTCTCTATATTTAATTTTTCTTCTTGCTCAATTATTTCATCAAGATTTTTTCCTTTAACAAGAATAAATTCTGTAACAGAAGGGTTAAAAACCTTGCGGTACAAATTTTCTGACTGCAACAAAGTTTTAGACGGTTTATAAAGTGATTTTATATTATCATCAAATTTGACTCTCAGGCCGCCACAAAAAATAATCAGCAAAACAAAAATAAGGACAACCAGCTTAAATCTTGAAATATCAAATCTTGGAAAAGTCGAATAGTTTGTAATTTTTAAATCAGATAAAACTATAAGTACAAACAAATAGACGCCAATCAAGCCAAATGACGTAAATACAGCGATTTCACGTAGAACTTCCATATTGGAAAAAATCAGCGTCGAAAACGCAAGCACTGTAGTTAACATAGAAGCTGTAAGGTTCTTTTTAAAACTTTTTTCAGCACCCGTTAAAAAATAATGCAGTGAATAATCTAAGCTTATCCCGATTAGAGAAGTCGAAAATACGAAAGTCAAAATATGCAATCTCGGAAAAATCAGAGCTGACGCTGAATACCCGAACATAAACCCGAATAAAATGCTTAAACCAATCGGAAGAATTATTTTTGGTGATTTAAAATAAAAATTACAGAGCAAAATTAAGCATAGAGTCGAAACTAAGCAGATAATATTTATCTCAAAAGCAGATTTGTGACTGGTTATAAAGGTATGAACTGGAGCTCCGCACAAATAAATTTTTCCGCTCTCTGCATTTTTTTGTGCGTTAATAAAACGCTCAACTTCACTATTATCAGTAATTTTATAATGTGAAACAGAATAATATTTCCCGCCAAATTCTTTTGTTTGCTCGTCTTTTATCTGGCTCAAAACAAAATCCGTTGCAAAAAGATACGGATCAAAATCCGGCAAAGCTATATAAAATCCCATTGGATTATAAACTCGCTCCAGAGCAAATTTGTCGAGGGTTTTGTAATCTTTTTGCTTAAGTAAATTTCTCGTTTTTTCACTCAAAAAGTTTTCAGGATAATTTTTGTAAACATTCAACAGTGGCGAACTATCGTAATTCAAATTCGGAAGCTCTGATTTTAAATCCTCTAACCCCTCAAAAGAGTCTGATTCCAGAATAACATCAAGATATTTTGATGATATATTTGTGAGTTTTATTATTGGAGAAGATGTATCCAAAAATGCCTTTGTGAGCTCCGTTTCAACAGGTTTTGCCTGAAATATAGCAAACAAAAAAATCACTAATGAGAGAGTTAAAAATAAAATTTTTTTCCACATACAATTATTTTAACACAGCCTGCTCAAACTCTAGTTTTGCAAAATGTTTTTTCAGAAAAGAAGGTCTGTGATACTTTGTAAGCCCGTATTTATCAATCGCTTCGATATGCTCTTTTGTCAAATATCCTGCATTTTTAGCCCAATTATAAACAGGAAATTCTTCGTGCAATTTATCCATATATCTGTCACGTGTAACTTTCGCAAGAATACTTGCAGCAGCAATAGAAGCCGATTTTGAGTCACCTTTTATCACAAACTGTTGCAGATAATTATAATTTTTTATCAATTTATTGCCGTCAACAAGAGTCAAACAATTTGGGTTCTTTATTATGCCGGAACAAGCAATATTCATAGCTTTTAAAGAAGAATTGAGAATATTGATTTTTTCAATCTCATCAACTTCAACGCAAACTATTTTGTTTAAAGTTCCATTTTTTATCACATCATAAATCGACTCACGCTTTTTACGTGTAAGTTTTTTTGAATCGTTCAAAATTTCAAGGTCTTTGATTAGTCCTTCCGTAACTTTTTCAAAACACACAGCCGCAGCAAAAACTCCACCTGCAGCTGGACCTCTGCCGGCTTCATCCGTTCCGATTATTGTTGTTCCAAAACTTTTATCAAACTCAAACAATTCTTTTGATGACATAAAACCTCTATTCAAAAATATTTATCATATCTTTTGCCGAAAACTCTTCTCCCGTAAGCTTTTTGATTAATTCGTATTCATCAATTGATGCTCCGTGTTCAAAGATATTTTCGTTCATAAATTCGGCAGAAGCTTTGTTTTCAGTAATTTCACCGAGTTCTGATTTCAAATAATTGTAAATCTGAGCTTTCATTACATTTGCTCTAAAATAGTTTTGGTAATACGCAGGATGTGAAAGATAGTGAGGAATTGTAGCCCACTCATTATCCGCAATATCACTTCTATTTAGATATTTGTTTCTCAAATCGTTCCACAAATCAGCTGGATTTATTTCCGGATTTTTGTATAATTCTCGCTCAAATTCAATAATAAGCAAACTTTTAGCAATAAATCCGGCTTCATCTTCTACAAAGTCATGCTTAAATTTTTCCAAACTTTCAGCCGGCACAATATCACTCAAAACGTTTTCACGCTTGATTATATCACCCATCATCATTGCTATAGCCTCGGTCACAGCAGGTGATGCAGCACGTTTATCCAAAAACGGAAGGTTTGTAGATATACCTAAATCATAAACGCAATGCCCCATTTCGTGGTTTAGTGTATCAAGACTAATGACGTTATTTGTAAGATTTGCAAGTATTCTTGAATCTTTTCCGGCTTCTACACCAAAACAAAATCCGTGGGTATTTTTGCCTTTTCTTGGAAACAAATCAAGTGTCAATTTACCTTCTGAAAGCATTTTATCGACATCATAGCCCATTTTATTATACATGGATTTTGAAATAAGCGTTATATCTTGGTTTTTTAAAACTTCATTCACCGCTTTTTCAGAATTCGTGTCCAATAAAAGCCCATAGTGATAGGATTTTAGCTCATCTGTTTTGAAAAAAGATTTAAGCTCATTTTGTTTTTTTGATTGGATTTCTTTTATTTTAGTTTTTGTTTTTGAATAAACTTCGTCAATCAAATTATCCAAAAAGCTTGTTTCTACTTCGTAATCCTCTTTTAGTTTGTATTCAAAATAATTATCATAACCTTTTGTTTTCGCATAATCATTTCTCATTTTTACAAACTCAATCAAATCCTCGGCTATCAAATCGCCGCCTTTTATTTTTGCTAGGTATGCTTTTTCTCTTATTTGCAGATTTTCTTCGTTTTGCAAAATCCTTGTTATCTCTGTTTTTGTAACTTCTTTATCATCTATTTTTGGGATATAGGAGTTAAATTTTTTAGCAATTTCGTTTTCTTTTTTTCTTAGTTTTTTGAGTTCTTCGCCTGTATTCAATTCTTCGTCGAATTCTTTTAGCAAGTCTTTAAGTTGTTTTTGCTCGTGTTTCGTTAATTTTGTTTTGTCTATTTTTTTGAATTCTTCGTAAGCGTCTTTGTTTTTGAAAAGATTAGAATAATTTTCCTGTGCATCCTCGTATTTCTGCATATTTTCAGGAGTTGAGTTTGTATAAAAATCCCAGCATTTTTTTTCTAAATCAATAGAGATTTTTTCTAATTCTACACAAAATTTATCACGAAGCTCTTTAAACATAATAAACCCTCTTTTTTTGTTATTATACAGGAAAAATTGATGAGGTTTCAACTTGTTAAAATATACTTTTTTACTTCTATTCAAAAAATCTTCATTTTTCCTTGCGGATTAACACCTCACCCGCATTCGTACGGTTCGCACAGCTCACCTACGACTGCTCCCTCTCCATCTGGAGAGGGTTGGGGTGAGGTCTTAGCCCGTTAGGGACAGAACATCATTCGCACCACGAGCGTCCCTTAGCGAGTGTAAGAGTGCCGGTGAACCGGCTACATCCATTCAATCCACGCCCGAAGGGCGTAAGAAGCGGTAGCGTATTTTCTCTTTCTTTTCGTACTTTTCTTTCTATTTTAATTCGCAACAAAAGAGAAAGAAAAGTACATATTATTAAAAAAAATTTTAAGAAAAAAATAGAATCATTTACCCCTAAATTTACCCCAAATTTTTCTAAAAGTTTTCTATTTATTATTATAATTATATTTAATTAATTTAATTAATTATATAATATCTTCATCTTCTTCATCTGCTCCAATTATTTGTTCAAAACTATCTGTAACCCAATAAAATCAATACTTTTTCATGTTCAAAATTATGTAGAAAGATTGTAGAAAACTCAAAAGTTTTGAACATCTTTCTACATTTTTTTTCCAAAAATTATCCAATCTTTTTCTTATTTGTCAAAACATGTTCATAACTCAAAAGTTTTGAACATGTTTTCTACATAGTTTTGAACATGTTGGCAATGTTTTTTTTAATAAAACAAGATAGATTATTTTTATGAAGAAAATATTTTTGTTTTTAATTTTTTTAATCATTCCTGTTTTAGCATACGATGTTTATTTTCCTAATGATTACAAATATCAGGATAAAGGCGACAAATTGTTATTTGTAATTGATTATTCAAACAGTATGGGAGAATATCTTGAACACAAAACAAAAGTTAATCAAGTTAATGATATGATGAATTATATTTTGCCCCAGATTTCACCTTCAACAAAAGTCGGACTTCGAGTTTACGGCCATACTTGTAATTTAATTGCATATAATGCTTGCAGAAGTTCAGAACTCATTGTTCCGCTTGCGTTTTCAAACTCTGCTTCTATACTTTCCGCAATGTCAAAACTTCGACCCAGGGGAATGACTCCGATAACTTATTCACTAAAACAAGCTGTCAAAAAAGATTTATCGGGATATGACGGAATAAAACATATAATTTTGTTAACAGACGGCGGGGAAAATTGTGACGAAAGCCCTTGCGATTATTCGATAGAATTGGTTAAAACAAGACGTGATATTAAGATAGATGTTATTGCTTTTAATGTTCATGACGACGACGATTTGGCACAGTTAAAATGTACAGCCGATGTAACCGGTGGAATGTTTTCTGAAGTTGATACTAAAGCAGACTTGTTTAGAACTATGGAAAATATGATTTTGCCGCACAAAAATGTTGAAGCAGTGATTTATAAAGAATAAATCTTTATTAAATAACATTATTTTGAATTTTGCCGGAGATGAATTCGTTAATATTATTCATTGTTGTGTTTAGAATTCTTTTTATTGCTTCTTTTGTATTATACGCAATATGCGGAGTTAAAATCACGTTATCCAATTGAAACATTTTGGAATTAATAATGGTCTGCTCCAGTGTAAGTTTGTCGAGTCTGTTTATTCCGAGCATGTAATCAAAATCTGTCATTGTCTGCTCGTTTTCTAAAACATCTAAACCGGCCCCTGCTATTTTTTTGCAGACAAGTGCGTTGAATAGTGCTGATGTATCAATAAGTTCGCCTCTTCCCGTGTTTATGAGAATGGCGGATTTTTTCATTTTATTAAAGCTTTCTTTATTAAACATGTGATAATTTTCTTTGTTCATAGGTGCGTGTATTGAAATAAAATCAGATTCTTTTAGTAGCGTGTCAAAATCCGTGTATTTAACATTGTAGATTTTTTCAAGCTCTTTGTTTTGTTTGATGTCAAACCCAAGAATATTCATTCCGATTCCGTGAGCAATTTTAGCGAAAGCAGTACCGATTTTTCCTAATCCGACTATGCCGATTGTTTTGCCGTATAATTCTTCGCCTATAAGATTTTCTGCGGAAATTTTTGCGTCTTTGTATTCAAGATAAGATGATGTAATTTTTCTTGTAACGTTCATTAAAAGTGCAAGAGCGAATTCTGCGACTGATTGGTTTCCGTAATCTGGTGAATTCTCGACCACAATATTGTGGTCTTTGCAGTATTCTATATCAATATGGTTAAAACCAACTGAACGCAAGGATATCAGCTTAAGATTTTTGAACTGTTTAAGAACATTTTTATTTACTCTAGAGGTTGTGAAAACTGATATAATATCAGCATCAACAAGATTTGGAGCTAGTTTTTTTAAGTCATTAAGCGGTTCGCAAATCAAAGTGTAATCGTGTTTTCCTTCGTTTTCTTTTATCAGGAATTCTTTTTCGTAAGTTTCTACATCAAAATATACAATTTTCATAATTTACTTTTTGTTTTGTTTTTTAGATTTTATTCAGAAACAAAATTTTGAACAATCTCCGGTTTACTATATTTTGTTCAAAAATATTTTTTATCGTATAATTTGAATAACAATTTTTGCGTCGATATGGCGAAATTGGTAGACGCGCATGATTCAGGTTCATGTGGAGAAATCCTTGGGGGTTCAAATCCCCCTATCGACAATTTTAATTTTTTATTTCTAGGCTGATTAGCTAATGTTAAATTTATTCGGTTCCTTTTATTCTTATATAGGAGGAATTTTTTATGATGAAAAAACTTACCACTGAAAATTTTAATACAGAGATAAAGAGTGGACTAAAATTGGTCGAATTCTTCGCTCCGTGGTGCATGTATTGCAAGAAGCAAGAAGAAGTTTTGAAAGAACTGGATAAAATCTGGATTGGTCAAATTAATACAGACGAAGATGCAGAACTTGCAATAAGATTCAGTGTGCATGCATTTCCAACATTTTTGATATTCAAAGACGGCAAGGAAATGGAGCGTTTTAGCGGATTAAGAACAAAACTTGATTTGATGAATATTTTAAACAAATGGATAAAATAGTAATTTGATACACAAAAAAAGCGGCATCTCATAACTACCGCTTTTTTCTCAAAAATTATATTGACACTTAGAGTCTAATGAGCGAATTCGCCCGTGTAAAAACTCATAAGATTAGCCAATCTGTGCTGTTTTTCCGCAGCTCTTTCAATTGTTTGCTTAATTTCGTCAAGCTCTTTCAATAATGTATTTAAATCCTTGCGACGTTTACTCTCTAGGCGTTCCTCCTTAACTGTGTGCGGACTAATCTGTTCTGAATTTACCTCCTTATTTGCACTATTAACCGTGTCGCTCAAACTTAATTCAATCCAGTCTGGCGAAAAACATTTGTTATTATATTCGTTTTTGTTCATTAGTACTCCTTACTGATTTTTTACAGGCTTAAATCTGCTTATAAAGTTAGATACAAGCCACGCAAAGTTTGTAACGGCGTTTTTACATTGTAGATAATCCCTTTTTACATCTTGAAATTCTTTTGAGTTGAAATCGAATGTTGTCATCTCTGAATATTCAATTAGTGCTTCATGTTCGTCCATACTTTACCTCTCTAATCAACAGCTATACACAATTTTTTGTTTTGCTTTTTGTTTCCTTTTTGCTTACAAGTATGTTAACGGCATATTTTTGAAAAACTTTAGGAAAAAAGGACGCATTGTTACAAAACTTTACAGTAAAATGCTAAAAAGCTTGATTTTATTGAGTTAAAAATTTTTGAGCGGAACTTAATATATGTTAATATTACAGAAAAAGTACTCAGAAACAGTGATAATTGAAAAAACGCTTAAACCCTCATGGTTACATGGTTTTATCATGTAAATTTATATTAAATTTGGCGGAAATAACTTTACATTTGCTTCTATTTAAAATAGTATGTTACTATAGTGGTATAGTATAGAAAAGTAAAAGAGGAATAATTGTGGACAATTTAGGACCTGATATTTTTGGAAGAAAAGATATTGAAAATATTCAATCATCTGATAATATGAATCAGCAGCCGGCACCTGGCATTAATCCTGCTAAGATAAAGGTTATAGGTGTAGGCGGCGGCGGTGGAAACGCTGTAAACCGAATGATTAAGTCAGGTTTGACTGGTGTTGAATTCTGGTTAATGAATACAGATTTACAAGTTTTAAATTATTCTACTTGCAAGAATAAAATCCAATTGGGTGAAAAGTTAACAAACGGTCTTGGTGCCGGTGGAGAACCTCAAGTTGGTGAAAAAGCTGCTGAAGAAGCACAACAAGAAATTACAAGTGCAATAGAAGGTGCAGATATGGTATTCGTTACTGCCGGCATGGGCGGTGGTACAGGTACCGGTGCAGCTCCGGTTGTTGCTAAGATTGCTAAAGATTTGGGAATCTTGACAATTGGTGTTGTTACAAAACCTTTCTCATTCGAAGGTAAGAGAAGACAAAACCAAGCACAACAAGGTCTTGAAAAATTAAGAGAATCTGTTGACGCTTTAATCGTTATTCCGAACGATAAATTGCTAGATGTTGTTGATAGACGTGTATCACTTCAAGAATCATTCATCGTAGTTGATGAAGTTCTTTTAAGAGGTGTTCAAGGTATTTCAGACATCATCACAATTCCTGGTCTGATTAACGTAGACTTTGCAGACGTTAAGAGCGTAATGGCTGCATCAGGTTCTGCTCTAATGGGTATCGGTCGTGGTACCGGCGAAGGCAGAGCTATTGAAGCTGCTAAGATTGCTATTAACTCTCAACTTCTTGAAACTTCAATTAACGGTGCATCTGGTGTTATCGTTAACATCACAGGTGGCCCTGATATGACATTGCACGAAGTAACTGATGCTACGAACATCATTAACGACGCTGTTCTTGATGATGCAAGAGTAATCATTGGTGCTGTAGTTGATGACAACATTCAAGGCGAAATACAGATTACTGTTATTGCAACAGGTTTTGAGTTGAAATCACAAATGCCAATCGAAGAAAAAGTTGAAAACCGTTCAATCAGTGCGGCAGAATTCTTCTCAGGTGCTTTCAACAACACTCAACAACCTAAGGCACCTACTTCATTCTCAGAAATTCAGATTCCGGATTTCTTAAGAAAATAATATGTGTAGAAGTTAATATATAACAGGGCCGGCTTTTTAAAGCCGGCCCTGTTTTTTGTTTTCACCCTAACGGGCTGACATTTCACCCGCATTCGTAAAATACCACTTCCCAAAACACATGATTGCTAACTCTTCAAATTTTTAGTATACTCAATGTATGAATAAACAGAAACTCTCTCTTGCGATATATTGGCACATGCATCAACCTGTTTATGAGCTGGAAGGTACATATTTAATGCCATGGGTGCGTTTGCACGCAGTAAAGGATTATTTGGATATGGTTTTGGTTTTGGAAAAGTTCCCGAAACTGAAACTCAATTTTGATATTGTACCTGCACTTTTGGATTCAATTATTGATTATACCCAAAGCGGTTATCACGACATTCATTCGGAACTTTCTGCTTCTGATACGGAAGTTTTGACGGATGAAGAAAAAGCTTTTATTCTGAACAACTTTTTCAGCCCAAAATTTGAAACAATGATATATAAGAGCGAAACTTATCAGGCTCTTTATAAAAAAAGATTTTCGAAAGATATTGCAACACCGGAAGATTTTACACCTCAAGAATATTCTGATTTGATGGCTTTGTTTAATCTTGTTTGGATTGATCCTGTTCACTATGCCAGATACCCAAAATTGCAAGAATTATGGGACAAGAAGTGTAATTATACACGTGATGACAGAATTGAGATTATTGCTATTCAAAAACAGATAATAAGAGAAATAATCCCGACTTACAAAAAATATATTCAAGAAGGCAGGATTGAGCTCACGACAAGCCCTTATTATCATGCAATTTTGCCAATTTTGTTTGATATAAAAAGTTCGACAAAATCTGTTGCAACAACGGAAGGTTTACCGCAAACGCTCGGTATGTCTGATGATGCAAGATATCAGATAATGAGTGCACTTGATAGAGTTGAAGAAATTTTTGGTGTCAGACCAAAAGGCATGTGGCCGCCGGAATTGTGTTTGGGTCCAAAAACTTTGCACAATTTGGCTAAAGAAGGTATAAAATGGACGATTTCAGATGAAGGCGTTTTGTCTGATTCAATAAATTTCGATTTTGTTCGTGATTTCAAAGGCAACTTAAATGATCCTTATCATTTGTTAAAGGTTTACACTTATCAGACTAAAGACTCAGAAATAGACGTAATTTTCCGTGACCGTTCTATTCCAAATCTGATAAATTTTGAATACGCAGGTGTAAATCCTGTGATGGCGGCAGGTGATTTGTACGAAAAGATTAAGACTATTCAGAGCAAACTTCTTGTTTCTCCGGATGATACGCATTTGCTTACAATTGCTTCTGATTGTGAAAACTGTTGGGAAAATTATCAAAACGACGGAAATGATTTCTTGGATAATATTTATTCAATGATTGAAAACGACGAAACTTTGGAAACCGTTTTGATAAGTGATTATATTGAGCAAGACAAGCACAAAAAGACGCTCAAAAAGATTTATTCAGGTTCTTGGATTGATAAAACTTTCCAATATTGGATTGGCGAACCTGAAAAAAATAAAGCCTGGGCTTATTTAAAGCAGACAAAAGATGATTTTGACCAATACGTAAAGGAAAATAGAAACGATCCGAAAAACGATATGGCAAAACGTGAACTTTTGATTGCAGAGGGAAGCGACTGGTTCTGGTGGTATGGTGAGCCGAATAATTCCGGGCAGGATTACGTGTTTGATTATATGTTTAGAGAGCGTTTGAAAAACGTTTATTTGATACTCGGGCTCGATTATCCTGATTATTTGGATAAAACTCTGATTACGACTGTTGACGTACCGTTTAAACACCCGAAGCGTCATATTACTCCGAGAATGGACGGTTTTTCGCAAAGTTCGGATGATTGGTACAATTCAGGTTCAATAAGTATGTTGGACGGGCCGGTATTTAGAGAAAACAAAAACGTTGATAAAATCCATTTCGGGTGCGACAAGGATAATATCTATTTTCGACTTCATGTGAACAAAGGCTCCGGCGAGATAAGCTTTGTTGACAGAATTAACCAATTTTATATCTATATGCGAAACGCAAGCAGGTTGGGCGAACGTGCTTTTATTAGATTAATCAGTAAGACAGATAATCCGTATCCGATTTTGTTGGAAAAATTTGAACATGAACTTACGCTGACTTTGATTAAGGATACTCTCTATCCGCCAAGATTGACAACAGTTTTGCATCCAAATATGTGGACGCTTGATAATCCAGACGGCATAAAAATTGTTTATAGAGATATGATTGATATTTGTATACCTTTTGATAAGTTGGATGTTCAAGTCGGTGAAACAGTTGAATTCTTTATGGCAAATACGGATTCCGGTGTCAAAAATACTTATATTCCACAAGAAATTTTGTTGAGCATGACAAGAGATTATTAGAAAATTTTTGTGATATTATCAAAATATGAGAATTATTGCTAATATATTATTAATAATATTCTTTTTTGTATTTTCGTTTGTGAATTGCGGTAATACTTTTACTTTTTTACCGGAAGCAGAACTTGCAATTGCAAACGTCGATAATTCTTATAACATCCATACTTGCGGAAGCGAAAGCTATATAATGGTTCAGGCAAATTCCTGTGACGAAGGTGTTAGTCCTCAAGCTTCCGGAGCTTCTGTAAGCGAGTCTGAAAAAAAGTTTGGATTTGCTGATTATAATTTTAAACAAAATATTAATAATACCGTTTCATTCTTGTTTAGAACAGAGATATTTCCAAATGCACCTTAAGTGTTAAAAATTTTATTTATTGGATAATTAAAATGAAAAGGAGAAGTTATGGAATTAATACATAGTTTTGTGGCAGCACATAATGTGTTAATCTCGGCAGGTTTGCTGATTTTGGCATACATTTTTATTGCCACTGAAAAAATTCCAAAAGTTACAATTGCACTTTTGGGAGCAGGTTTAACAATTGTACTCGGGCTTGTAAGTCAGGCTAAAACTGTTGGTGATTTGTTAAATCCGCATTATTTTGTTAATTTTATTGATTTTAACGTAATATTTTTGCTTGTATCAATGATGATTATTGTAAATATTACGACAAGAAGCGGTGTGTTCAGCTATATTGCGAATGAACTTTTGAAACTAACAAAAGGACATCCGATTCTTATTCTAATGGTGATTTCAATTTTTACTGCAGTAGTTAGTGCGTTCCTTGATAACGTTACAACAGTAATTTTGGTTATGCCGATAACATTTGCTATTGCAAGAAAGCTTGATTTAGACCCTGTTCCATTTTTGCTTTCAGAAGTTTTTGCTTCAAATATCGGTGGTACAGCAACTTTAATCGGTGATCCGCCAAACATTATTATCGGTAGTGCAGCCGGTTTTACATTTATGGATTTTGTAAATAATTTGACTGGAATTGTTATTATAGTCTTATTTGCCGCAATCGGGTTTATGGTAATAATGTTTAGAGATAAACTTAACACTACTGATGACAAGATGGATGAGGTTGCAGAAATTGATAACTCACACACAATTACTGATAAAAATTTGATGATTCGTTCACTAATTGTTTTAGGTTTGGTTATTTTAGGATTTGTAACCCATGATGTAACTCATATTGAAACATGCGTTTGTGCAATGCTTGGTGCGAGCGTACTTTTGTTATTCGAAAAACCTACCAATATTCTTAAGGACGTTGAATGGAACACAATTTTCTTCTTCATCGGCTTATTTATAATTATTGGCGGTGTTGAAGCTTCTGGTGGTATCAAATTGATGGCAGAATGGATTTTGAAGGTAACTCAAGGTTCTCAAGAAGCTGCTTCAATGCTAATTTTGTGGGCGTCCGGTATTGTTTCAGGATTTATTGATAATATTCCTTACACAGCAACAATGTCACCAATGCTTGTTGAAATCGAAAAGACAATGGGAGTAGAGTACACAACTCCACTTTGGTGGTGCTTGTCACTTGGTGCTTGTCTTGGCGGAAACATGACAATAATCGGTGCAGCTGCTAACGTTATTGTTTCAGAAAATGCCGCAAAAGAAGGTCATCCAATCGCTTTTGTAAGATTTATGAAATATGGTGTTGCAGTCGTTGCAATGTCGTTGTTATTGAGTTCAATATACGTAAATCTGAAGTATTTGACCTAAGATTAAGAAAACGGGTGACGCTTTTAAGCGTCGCCCGTTTTTTATAAACTCTATCCCAAAACCAAATCACCATGTTTTTTGATATGTTCAATCAAACCGCCATCTTCAAGCAAT
Source organism: uncultured Candidatus Melainabacteria bacterium (assembly GCA_934754775.1). Lineage (GTDB taxonomy): Bacteria > Cyanobacteriota > Vampirovibrionia > Gastranaerophilales > Gastranaerophilaceae > CAG-196. The sequence continues at coordinate 124,827 of CAKVIM010000001.1, forward strand.
TTAATCATAACATCCGGCAATGGCTCAATTGCTGTAATAGTGCCTTTTGTAAGATTTTTTAAGATACCTGATTTTATATCTAAATCTAATTCATCGCCTGCATCTATGCCGTCAGTGTCGCATTCGATTGCTAAAAGTCCGATATTTATTGCGTTACGGTAGAAAATTCTTGCGAAGGATTTAGCGATAACAGCTCCAACGCCTGCAATTTTGATAATTTGCGGAGCGTGTTCACGAGAAGAACCTAGTCCGAAGTTGTTACCGGCGACAACAAAATCGCCTTTTTTCATGTTTTTTGCAAAATTTTCGTCAGCGTCCTCTAATACGTGCTTAGAAAACTCTTGTAAATCAGAACGCAAGTGAAACAATCTCCCCGGTGCAATGTGGTCTGTTGATATGTTGTCACCAAATTTAAACGCTTTGCCTTGCATAAAATCTCCTTTTTAGTATTTGTTGGGCAGGTATGCCCAACCTACAATTCTGCATTCTAATTAGCTTCTCAACTGTACCGGCATTACAAGATAGATGTAATCTTCGTCAGACACAGGAGCGAATACTGTTGCAGAAAGTGGTGAGTTCAATTCAACTTTGATTTCTTCAGATTCTGCAATCTTCAAGAATTCTAATACAAACTTGTAGTTGAAGGCAATTGCAAGAGGTTCGCCCATATATTGGATGTCTATTTCGTCTTGAGAATTACCTGCTTCAGGAGAATCGCCTGAAAGCTTAAGTGTGTTGTCAACGAATTCGAACTTAACGATGCTGTTCTTTTCGTTAACCATTACGGCAACTCTTTCAAGTGCAGAAATCAAATCACCCTTGTTTACCGTTGCAGTTTTAGGGAAAGACTGTGGAATCAATTGGTTGTATTTAGGGAATTGACCTTGCATAAGTCTTGTAACAATTTTTGTTTTGTCAATTGTGATGACAATTTTCTTCATTTCTTTACAAATCTTGATTGTTTCAGAATCAGCAATCAAAGAGATTTTTGACAATTCTGAAAGAACTTTGGATGAAATTAGCATTTCAAAAGGTGTTTCTTCGTCAGAAGAGTTGTTCTTGACAACTTCTCTAACTCTTGCAAGTCGGTTTCCATCTGTAGCAGCCATTTCTAGAATATTTTTGTTAACTTCGCAAACAACGCCTGATAGCAAGTTGTTTGTTTCGTATCCTGCGGCTGCTGAAACTACTTCACGAATAGCTTTTGTGAACGGTCTTGTTTCGATTTCCATGCAATCGTTTTCTGCAATATTTTCTTCGATTTGTGGAAACTCGTTTGCTGAAATACCGATGATATCAAATTTAGAGTTTTTGCAGGTGATTGTTGCTGTTGAACCGGTAACTTCAAGATTAATTAACTCATCATTCAATCTTGAAAGGATTTCGCCCAATTTTTTAGCCGGAAGTGTAAATTTACCTTCTGTTTCAACGTTTGCATTAATTAGAGTGATGATAGACAGGTCAAAATCTGTTGCAGTAAGTTTAATCTGATTTGTGCCGACAGTTTCAATCAAAACATTTGCCAAAACAGGCTGTAAACCCTTAACAACAGTTGCTCTTTCTACAATCTTAATCCCATTTAACAAATCATCTTTATTCGCAACAAATTTCATCTGATACACCCCACGATATAAGTATTTTACAGAGTAATTTTAATACAAAATACCTTGATTTACAAGCGAAAAATATCATTTGAGGATTTCTTTTTCTTAATTTTGACTTTTTCAAAATTATTCTTAAATAAATGCTGTAACGACTGGGTTGTTTAAGATTTTTGTAAATAATTGTAAATATTTATCTCAAAATCCTAAAGTTTTTCAAAAAAATGTCGATATAGAACATGTAAGCAAAACCGAAAGCAACGACCCGAGAATTATTTAGGAAAGGATTTAAACAATATGCGTATCGAAAACGAAATGTTATCAAGATTTACAAACGAAACAAAGTCACAATCAATGAATTCTGCATTGTCACAAGAATTGGACTTCTTCTTTGATAATGTATTGGACACAGTAGTCGATTATTTCAAAGAAGAAGTCGTTGTTTAATATTAAGTGAGACTCAATCATACACATTTATTCCACGAACCGTAAGTTACACTTGCGGTTTTTTATTGTATAATAAGACTATGGGAATTAAATCGTGGACAGATTATTTTTTAGATTTAGCTAAGACTTGCTCTTCTCGCTCAAATTGCTTGAGAGCTCAAGTTGGTGCAGTTATTGTCGGTCAGGATAAAAAAATCAAAGCTACCGGTTATAATGGCACACCTTCAGGCGTTGAATCTTGTTACGAACGTGGCGAATGCTACAGAATTAAGAACAATATCCCGTCAGGTACTTGCTATGAAACTTGTCGTTCTATTCACGCAGAACAAAACGCAATTATTCAGGCGGGTCAAGACAGATGTCTGGGTGCTTCTATGTATATCTACGGACACAACTTTATCTGCATTCTTTGCAAAAGATTTATTGTGCAGTCAGGGATTGTTGATGTTTATTTGAAAAAAGACGACAATTCACAAGTTGTTCATGTTTCAGTAGAAGACATAAGACGTGAACTCGAAAATCCTCAAATGATAAACGCTCAATAAGTTTTAGCACAAAACTATCCAGAGCAGCTTTCTGACTTGTTTACCCAAATAAATTGCGAGGATTGCGAAAAATATGTCGTAGAAGATTTGGACTCCGCTTTGTGTTGCAATCCAACTCATAATCATATCCATCGGAGCGTGTCTTAGCGTAGCGATAAAGAACATATAAAGTATTCCGAGTATATGAATAATCAAAACACCAATAACTGCGATTAAACAGACTCTGAGCAGGTCAGGTTTGCTCTTAAGCAATGTTCCGGCAAAAAATATTGCAGGGATGAATGCCAAAATATACCCGAATCCGTATTCAAACAAGTAGCTAATTCCGCCCCCGAGTGCAAAAATCGGGAAAAATAAGCCCAAAATAATGTACCCGATGATTGAAAGTATTCCGAATTTTCGCCCTAATAATGCGACGATAAAGAATATTGTTGGTATTTGTGGAATATATTTATAACTCTTGATGAAATGATGCATAATTTCATAATCACTCACGTCCTGAGCTAGAAAACTAAATGTATCAAGCGGAAAATACGGGTGCTTGAGCGTAATTTGCGTAAAGGTTGCAACGATGATTAAAAGTATGCACAAAGCAGTCAAAACAAGAGTCCCGAGCGTTATTCTAATCGGTTCTCCTTTATATTTAAAGCTGTTTATTTGTTTTGCGACTCTTTTACTCATCTTATGCTAATTAAATTTTGCAACTTTGCAATATTTTCCTTGTATTTAGTTTTAAATTTATCGTAAAAAATATTTTCAGTCCACATAATAAGTGCGTCCTCGTTATTGTCCTGATAATATCCTTTTCTTGTGCCTAAAGATTGGAACCCGTATTTTTCATATAATTTGATAGCAGGTTCGTTTGAAACTCGAACTTCCAGCGTAAGATACTTTACGCCGTCTTTGTAGCAATCTTCAATGATTTGGTGTATCAAAGCTTCGCCAATATGGTTTCTCAAAAACTCGTTTTTAACCGCAATTGTGGTAATATGACCTTCGTCTATAATATGCCATGTGCCTGCATATCCGACCAATTCGCCGTCAGAATTCTTTGCTACATAGTATTTAGCGAGATTATTTGACATTTCGTCGTAGAAAGATGATTTGCTCCAATGGTGTTTGCCGTATGCTTCCGCTTCAATTGTGGAAACTTCGTCAATGTCATCTTTTGTCATTTTTGTTATGAAAATTTCTGATAATTTTGTTATGGACATATACTTTCCCAATCTATGTCATCTTCGGTTTCTTCACCGGGTTCCACAATATGCTCGCCGTCTTCTAACATCAGCATAAGCGATAGGCGTAACTGTTTTTTGTAGTTTTCAAGTGCTTTTTCCCTCGTTTTAGCACAAAAAGCAAAGCTCGGAATTTCTTTTATCTCAATATAGTGATAAGGATTGCCGTTGAAATCCAGATCTGTGCCCTCAATCAAAGTCCAATTAAGGTTTAAATAGTAATCTAAATCTTTAGCCATCCAATGACCTTTCGTTGAGCGGTTGTTTGATCATAATCCCTTCGCCGCCGACAACATCAGCCTGTCTGCCGTTAATGTACAAGTAAACAGGAAGATTTGTGTTGCTTCTGGCAGTTTTTATAACCTGCATAACCCTTGTATAAGTACTTTCAGCACCACCGCCACTTTCGAAAGAGGATGAAAGGTCTATCATAATGCTACCTTCGCCTTCTCTTACTGACAAAATCTTTGTTCCTGTAGGAATTTCAGAAGTAAAGCCTTTTGATTTTTCCCAATTTGAAGGAGCTGAAACAAGCTCTCTGATTGCATATTCGAAGCAGGATTTTTGTACTGCACTATCGCACTGCCTGTTTACGGAACGTAATTTGCCGTCTGCACCGGTGATAAAGATTTTGACATTCTTAACAGTGTGTTTCTTAATCTGAACTTCTTCTGCCGGAGCTTCCGGAGTAATCGGTTCTGGGATTTCCGGAGTATCAACTTGCGGAACTCGTTCAGGGAAATTAACATGTATTCCGTCTTTTGCAAAGAACGAAAAATACACGTAAGCTGCAGAAATCATTACTAGAATAAACAATCCCAACTTTTGAGAAAAATTCATGGCTTAATCTCCTTTTACAAATATTTTACCATTAATTTTTACATTGTTGTCAACTATTTTTACATTCTCAATATTTGCATTACATTCTTTTGATTCCAATAGTTTCATAGTGAATTCCAATGGGTTCAAGAGGTTAAGCATGTTAGCAACTTTATTGAGCGAAATTTTTCCGTAGGCACTATCAAGGTTAACATTGACCGCTTTGATTTTGCCGTTATGAACCTCAAAATTAGATGATGCAACAAAAACTTTATCCTTAGGAGCTGGTGCAATCGGGAAATTGTAAGACGTCAAAATATAGAATTTGTTGTTCATAATTTTTGTCTTAACTCCCTTTACCTGAAACATCGGATAAGCAAGGTTGTTGATGTTGTTCAAGACTGCTTTATAATTTCCGTTTTCCAATGCTTTGTTCAAACTAGCTTCTGATAACAGCATATCGTACGAGTATTCCATATCAGATTTGAATTGTATTGGATTGGTTGTATAATCTACATAATTGTAGTCACTCAAGGATTTTAGATGCACATACGGGATTACAATTTCGTCAATTTTAACATCTTTTCCTGTGAGTTCAAGTTCTTTGAACACGCCCTTTTTCATGCTGGTCAAAGTGTAGCCCGTAAATTTAACCTTAAAATTAGTTCCGGTTTCTTTTTTTAAACTGCTCTTAATAGCGTGCTCTGCAATACTTTCAGCCACTGGATTCATAATTGCAAAGTGTTTGTTGTTTTTAAGATAATCTTCCGAAAGTTTATCAGTTGCAAATGTTGCAGAAACTGATAAGCTAAGCATAATTAGTAATAAAAAAATCTTTTTCATAATAAAATGTCCTTTTATTACTAATCATAGTTTAAACAAAGAAAAAAGTTAAGGATACGTTTATTTTTTCTTCGGTTTAAGCTCATTTGTCAGTTTTTCGATTTTTCTGTAAAGATTACGCAAGAAAGTATCATCGCAAGTTTGCAAAACGTGTTTTTTTACAATCTGTGTTTCATCAGAAGTTTCTTCAAATGTGTATCCTGCAACTTCGTGTTTGTAAATTTTGTTTGTATCAGCATCAACCAAACCGAGTTTTTGTTTTCCGTTCTTTTTGTTGGTGATTTTCAAGAAAAGTTTGTCTTTAAGTATGTCGCCATTTGTTTCTAATAATGATTCCGGCAGATAACGTTCGCCACGGTAAATATCAATGAGTACGCCTTTGTGCATCGCATAATTACCGAGTATTTCTCTAGCATTATACAGCTGTCCGAAAGAATCTCCGTAAGTGTTTATATCGTGGATTTTCACGTGATTTTGCATTTTTTGTAATTTTCTGTTACGCAATGAAGTTGCGATGCTGTCTGTGATTGACGAAATTTTAGGCAGTTTCATGATTTATCTCCCAGTTTTAAATTTGGACGCTTACTTATTTTGCTAAGTTTGCTCAAATCAAGTACCATTCGTTTTTCTGGCGGTGACATTTTGTACATTTTTTCTGCAAAATTTATTATATACCATTCACCAAGTCCAAATTTTTTAAGTATTTTATTTTTATGTAATTCAATTAGCCTGTCGACATATTTTTGACAATTTTCGTACGTTTCAGGGTGCTTTTGAAGTTGCATTGGCATTTTGCGGTGAGCTCTTTCGCTGTTCATTTCAGATGTTGCAAGTGCAAGGTTACTCCAATAATCTTCTCCACCGTGAGTTTGCGGAAGTAAATGTTCTACGGTTCCGATAGAACGGCTTAATAAGTCGTATCCGATTTTTTCAGATGAACTTGTCGCAGATTTTACGATAAATGCAGCCGGTTCGTGTTTTGCTGTCGGAAGCTGGATTGCAGTTTGCTCCAAACTGCGTACCAATTTTTGGTCGGAAACACCTGCCAAAAGCTGCTTAAGCTCTTTGATAAAGTTTTTGCGTTTGAACGGTTCTGCAAGCGGAATGTTGTATAATTTCGCTCTGGCGTTGTTCAAGATTTCGTTTATTTCTTTGTCTTTTTCCAGTGGTGAGAAGGATAAAATCTTTGCCATCTGTCGCATTTTGCCTGCGATGATTTTTGCGTTGTCACGCTCAGAGTTTTTCTTCTTATGCTTGCGAGCTTTTACTTTGGTATTTGTTGTTTTTTCAGGAATAGTCTTTGCAATGCCAATCAGCGTTCTCATCGTGTTTATTTCAGAAGTAATACCACGTTGGCGAATGCCTTGATAAGCACGCTCGAGCTTGTACCTCAAATCCTTTGAACTAAAAGGAAGCAGAACTTTTTCTTTGAACAGACGCTTATATGTGAGATCCATTAAATCTTCAAATGCTTGTTTTTTGTCTTCAGGAAGATTTTTTGCTTTTTCTTTTAGCTCATCTAAAATCGGAAGCTGTTTAGGAATTAATTCTGCCATAGCACTGCCTGTTTTCTTGTGCATAGCTTCTTCTAAAGTATAATCAGGATTTATTCTGGCTTCGTGTCTTAGCATTTCAAAGATTTTTTGCTCAACAGGGAATAAACTTTCTTCAAATTTACTCAATACTTTAACCAAGGTCTTGAGCGGACTTGAGAAAATATGTGCCTGCATCATGCTCTCAACTTCTGCGGGGTTAATCATAATTTTGCCCGAATACATATCCGGAATTTTGTATGCAAGCAGTTTTTTTAGCATAGTCATATCATTAGAATGATTAGCTTTAAAACTCACCGTATCAACTGCTAATGGTGGTTGCAGTTTGAGGGTTGGAGCCACTTGCGGCTTAGTTTCCGATTTGCGAAAGTTGATTAAGTTATGATAATTTAAGTTTAATGGTAAGATTTTCACGATATTGATAGAACACACCTAAAAAAATATTTTGCTATTATGTAAATAAAGCTTTACATAGTAGATTCTATTTCCCCCTAAAATTTAACCCAAGTTTTATGTAATTATAACACAGAAATCGTGAAAATGAAAACTCCCTGTGTGAGTAAGTTTTTTCCCTCTCCTTGTAGGGTGCAATTCTTTGCACCCTACATATTTTTTCTTTAGCATGTTCCCTCTCCTAACAGGAGAGGGTTAGGGTGAGGTGTCAGTCCGTAAGGGAATAAAGATTGTCCCTCACCAGTTTTTCTAATGTTCAAGCATAGCTTTCACATAGAAAAACAGCCCTCTCCAGATGGAGAGGGCGATGCTTAAATATTAAAAAAGGGGTGCTTTGCACCCCTTAAAAATTTTATGCAGCAGTTTTTGCACTGATTTTTTTATCTTCCCAGATATCAACAAGTGTTGAGCAGAAGAAGATGCTTGAATAAGTACCGATTGCGATACCCAAAATCATTGCAAGAACAAAATCTCTTGTTGTAACACCACCCAAGAAATATAGAGCAAGCAGTGTAATCAATGTGGTTAAAGAAGTGTTGATACTTCTTGCAAGAGTTTGGTTAATACTTGCGTTCATGATTTCACCGAAAGTCATTTTCTTAGAATAGTATTTCAAGTTTTCACGGACTCTGTCGAATACAACGATTGTATCGTGTACAGAGAAGCCGATTACGGTTAAAAGTGCCGTTACGAATAATGCATCAATTTGTACGTCATAGAATAGACCCAGGATTGAGAACACACCGCAAACAAATAATGCGTCGTGAACCAGCCCTAAGATTGCAGCAAGTGCGTAATCAAATTGGAATCTGAACGTCAAGTAAGCAATAATACCCACAAGAGCTAAAGATAAGGCTATCAAAGAGTTTTTGAACAATTCCATACCCAAAGTAGGGCCGACTGAAGAAACTTGAACCAATTCAGGGGCTTTGAACTCTTTAGAAATGATTCCTGTAATCTTATCTTGATCAGCAGAACCTTCGTCAATAAACTTTGTTCTGATTGAAAGAATTGACTTCAAGTCAGTGCTTTCTTGTGAGTTAACGTTGATAATCTGTAAATAAGGGTTATCAATTCCGCCTTTTTCTAACTCTGTTCTAACATTTGCCAATTTGTCGTTAGAAATATCTTCTTTAACACCGTACTGAAGCGTTGTACCGCCTGTGTAATCAATACCGACTTTTAGCGGTGTATGAGTCGGATAAGTTATTGTTGAATAAATCATTGACACAATTCCCGGAAACAAAAGTACTGCGGATAATGCCAAGAATATAAATCTGTTTTTTACGATATCTAGTTTCATTGTCTGTTCCCTTTTTATTAATCCAATATTCCAAACTTTGCTTTTTCTCTTTTTGTTTCTACTGCTTGGAAGCCTTCGTTGATATCAGAAGCTTTTAAACCGAATAGTGCAGGGTGTTTAAGCTTTCCTGTGCCGAAGATTAAGTGCATAAAGTTCTTAGTAATTGTGATTGCACTGAACATAGAAACAATAACACCGACAGCAAGAGTTAGAGCAAAACCTCTGACAATGCTTGTTCCGCAGCAATAGAGAATTATACAAGTAATAATTGTTGTCATGTTTGAGTCAAAGATACTTGTGAATGCTCTGTCAAAACCGGAATTGATTGCTGTGAATAATGTTCTGCCGGCTCTTAATTCTTCTTTTGTTCTTTCGAAGATAAGAATGTTTGCGTCAACTGCCATACCGATACTAAGGATGAAACCTGCGATACCGGCAAGTGTCAATGTAATAGGAATTGCTTTGAATAAAGCGAATAACATTAGACCGTATATGCAAAGAGCGATGTCTGCAATAAGCCCCGGAGCTCTGTAATATGCAACCATGAATAACATTACAAATCCTAAACCGATAGCACCAGCAACTTTAGATTTTGCGATACTGTCAGCACCAAGAGTAGGTCCAACTGTGTTCTCTTCAATAATTTTAGCCGGAACAGGCAATGCACCTGCGTTTAGCAAGTCAACGGTCTTTTTAGCTTCTTCATAAGCAAATCCGCTGTCACCACCGGAAATCTGAGCTCTTCCGCCTGTGATAGGTTCTCTGATTACAGGTGCTGATTGCAATTCACCGTTAAAGAAAATTGCCATTTGTTGACCAACAAGTTTTTTGGTTAAATCAGCGAATTTTTTTGTGCCTTCGCCGTTGAATTCCAAATCAACAACCCATTGACCGTTTTGAGAATTGGTGCTTAAGTTTGCTTTTGACAAGTCTTTACCTGTCAAACCTGTTGCAACCCATTCCATTTCTCCGTCTTTCATAACCGGTTTTCTAAAATCAAGTTCTGCAGTTTCGCCCAAGTATTCTTTGGCTTGATTTAAGTCAGAAACGTCTGGGATTTCGATTACAAGACGTCTGTCGCCTGCTCTTTGAACAACTGTTTCAGAAACACCGAGTTTGTTAACTCTGTTTTCAATCGCAAATTGCAAACTAGCCATCATATCAGGCGTAATTTGTGCGATGGTGTTTGTTGTTTGGGCTTCAAGAACCAATCTTGAGCCGCCAACGAGGTCTAAACCGAGTTTTGTAGGCTTGACGCAAATTGTCACGATTGAAGCGATGACAATTAGCACAATTGCCCAAAACATAATAAGTTTATTCTTCATCTATATACTCCTTTTACTATTGTAATTTTATCTTAAATATGAAAATTTAATCCCTGCCCGATTGTCTAAATTGAATCAAGAGTGAAGATTAATTCTGTCTTTTCAGCTTTAGTAAGCGGAACGAGCGGTTTTCTTACGTATTCTTCAATCAAACCCTTGTAAGCCAATGCAGCTTTTACAGGAACAGGGTTTGGTGCCATGAATAATTTTTTGAAAATCGGATAAAGTTTTTGGTGCATATTTCTTGCGGTCATTGCATCACCGGTTTTGAAGTTTCTAATCATAGATTTGATTTCTTTACCGAAAATATGTGAAGCAACTGAGATTACGCCGTGTGCACCTACTGAAAGCATCGGTAATGTTAGACTGTCATCTCCTGAATAGATTGTGAAATCTTTCGGGCAGTTCATTTTTAAATCAGTAATTACGTCCATGTCGCCGAAGCTTTGTTTCAAAGCAACGATGTTTTGATACTTTCTTGCCAACGTTTTAACTGTGTCAACGCTCATATTGACGCCGGTTCTTGATGGAATGTTGTAAAGAATGATTGGGAGCTCAACAGCTTCTGCAACAGCTGAAAAATGTTCAATCATGCCTGCTTGAGATGGTTTGTTGTAATAAGGAACAACGCTTAAAATTGCATCTGCACCTTCTTTTTCAGCTAATTTTGCCATTTTAACTGCGGTTTCTGTAGAGTTTGAGCCTGCACCCATAATTACTTTGCCTTTTGCTCCGACAGCTCTTTTTGCACTAGAAAGAATTTCAATTTCTTCTTCGTGAGTAAGAGTAGGTGATTCGCCTGTAGTTCCGGTAACCAAAATAGCGTCAGAACCTGTGTTTACGAGTTGATAAGCCAAAGCTTCTACTTTGTCATAGTCAACTTCAAGTTTTTCGTTGAATGGTGTTACCATCGCTGTAATTACTTCGCCTGCGTCGTATCTCATTGTTTGCTCCTTATTACTCTAGTGAGTGGTGAATGGTGGCTTGAATGCTATTCACTCCTCACTATTTACTGTCTTACAATATTTCCTTAAACTCGTGTACTTCCAGTGTGCTATCTCCATTTTGGAATATGCCTACTTGTGAAGTTTGATATCTGTGTGTTTCATTAAATCTGTATCTGTACGCTGTATCAGCTGCGATTGAAACTTTGCCAAAATGTTTCAGAGAAGCGAGTTTTTTTAGTTGATTTACGTCATCTCCGGCTTGAATACAAATGCAGTAGTCGAGCGGTGTGTCAGATTTTAGAACCTTAAATATTATATCTAAAACTTTGTCGATTTCGCTAAATTGGTTAAATCTGTATAAAAATCCGTTATCTAAGAATTCAGCTTTAGCTCCGGTTTTTTCCATGATGAACTTATTCATAACCTTGTTTTGCTCATCAATATTGATGTTCAGCTCTCTGTGTGAAAATTTTGGTTTAAGCTGGGTAGAAATCAATATCATGTATTTATTGATTTTTTTTTCTTCTTTTTCAACGTGAGCTTTTAGAGCTGTATTCATAACCACTTCTTCTGTTTTTTTGCAGATAAAATGTGCACTTCTATATGCACCTTCTGCAATGTTTGTAAGCATTATAAGTAGATTCATAATGTAGAAAACTGCAACTAAAATGATTAATGCACTTAAATATTTAAACTCAAAAACTGCTCCGAAGAGGTTGAATGAAACTGAGTAAATTTGGTTTGCAACATTCAAAAGTCCGTCCAAAAATGGAGTGATAAATCCGAGCCAGCTCCATTCTGCATTTGTTAGGTTTTGTACCCAGTAACATAGAAGTAGAATTATGCACATCACGCATACGATTTTTAAGAAATGCCAAAGGCTTTTTAGAAAATCAAAAAAGCTAATCATGAAATTATGCATTTTCTTCGCCTCCGAGACAAATGTTATCAATCAAACGTACGCCGTCAACTCGGCACGCAATGAACACTCTCGAGTCGTTGTCTGCTTTAACTTTGTCCTCAAGCGTGTTTTTATCAAGGATTTCTAAGTATTCCAAATCGTGCTTGTCAGTTAAATAGCTGTATGCAGTTTCTTTTAGTGCTGAAACATCTGTAATACCTTTTTGGTAGCAAGCTTTTATGTTATTGATTATTTTGCTCAAAACTAATGCGTCTTTTTTGCCTTCTTCTGAAAGATACTTGTTTCTTGAACTTAAAGCAAGTCCTGACTCTTCCCTTACGATAGGACATTGAATAATTTTAATCGGTACGTTTAAATCTTTAACCATTTTTCTGATGATAATTACTTGTTGAGCGTCTTTTTGTCCAAAGAATCCGAAATCAGGTTGAACGATGTTGAATAATTTAAGAACGACAGTGCAAACGCCGTCAAAATGCCCTACTCTTGATTTTCCGCAAAGCTTGTTTACGTAGAAAAATGGTGGGCAAACATAAGTCAATGTGTCGTTTGAGAGTCTGTTGCCTTCTCCGTACATTTCGGCAGGTGATGGTGCGAAAACCAAATCAACGCCTGCGGCGTTACAAAGCTCCATATCTTTGTCCAATGTTCGAGGGTACTTGTCAAAATCTTCTGAAGGTCCGAATTGAATAGGGTTTACGAAAACTGATACGACAACTTTGTCACAAGTTTCTTTTGCTTTTTTAATGAGGCTCAAATGCCCTTCATGCAGTGCTCCCATTGTAGGTACAAGCCCAACAGTCAAACCCTTCCACTCTTTTACGGTTTTCTTAACGTCATCAATTTTATGTACTAACATCACATACCTCTTTAAATTGTCCTCAAAACTCCCTGCTTCAATTATACCACCAGAAATTTTTTGAACAATATATTTTAGGCATTGATATTGTTATCAATTAATGAGCCTATTCCTTAACCAGTTTTGCTTTTTCTTCTTCTTTAAGCTCAAAAGATTCTTTTTCGGATGGGAAAAGTTCGTTCTTAACTTCTGAAATATATTCTTCTACTGCGGTTAATACTGTGTCGTGGAGATTTGCGTATTTTTTTACAAACTTTGGAGCAAAATCAGTGAACTTGCCTAAAATATCGTCTGTTACAACAATTTGACCGGAACAATATTTGCCCGCACCAATTCCGATTGTCGGGATGTTCAAGTTTTCGGTAATATATTTTGCACTTTCTTCCGGCATTAATTCAAGCACAACTGCGAAACAGCCGGCTTCTTGAAGTTTTTTAGCACTCTTTAAAATCTCTTCGATTTTGTCAGAAGTTTTACCTTGAATCTTGTGGCCGCCAATCGTGTTCATCAATTGTGGCGTAAAGCCCAAATGCCCAAGAACAGGGATTCCTGATTCGACACATCTTTTAATCAAAGCCAAAATGTGTTCGTTGCACCCTTCGAGTTTAACTCCTGAAGCACCTGCTTTAATCATCTTGGAAGCGTTTTCCAAACCTTGTGCTACAGACAAGTTGTAGCTCATAAATGGCATATCGCCAATGATAAACGAATCTTTAGCCCCACGAGCAACTGCTTTTACAAATATAAGCATTTCATCAATTGTGATATTGTAGGTGTTTTCGTAACCAAGTGCAACCATTGCGAGCGAATCGCCGACCAAAATTCCGTCAATTTCAGCTTTTTCAAGAACTTGTGCCGTTGAATAATCGTAAGCTGTAAGCATTGTAATCTTTTCGTTGCTGTCTTTTAGTCTTTGAAATGTGTTTACTGTTTTCATGAAAACCCCTATATTTTAGCGTTTTATGGCTCTTCTGTACCAGTAGTAAACCGCTCTTGCAACTCTGTGTGAGCTGTGTCTTACAAGTCCTTGCTTGTTTTCCTGCAATAATTTTTGTGAAACAACTTCAATGCCGATTGGTGCAATGTTTTCCATATCCAATCTTACAGGAATAGAGCCACTTTTAGCGTAACCTTCGGAAATATTATCAGGCAAGCTGTCGTTTACGAGTACCGCATCAATGATTTTTTTGCCTTTAGCGTGCGTAATCAATGCGTTGACGTGGCTTGCAACTGAGTAATTATCGGTTTCTCCGGGTTGAGTCATAATGTTGCATACATATATTTTCTTAGCCTTAGATTTGTCTATAGCGTCAACAATCCCATCTACAAGAAGGTTTGGAATAACGCTTGTGTACAAGCTTCCTGGACCAAGGATAATTAAGTCAGCTTCTGCAATTGCGGCAAGAGCTTCCGGAAGTGCTGTGCAATGTTCAGGTTCGGTGAACAAGCGTTTAATTTTGCCGTGTGCTTCGGGAATATTTGATTCACCGTGGACAGTGTGTCCGTCTTCAAACACAGCAGCCAATTTCATATCATCTAATGTTGCAGGAAGCACTACCCCACGGATATTCAGTACGTTTGATGATTCCTTAACCGCACGTACCATATCGCCTGTGATAGAGCAAAGTGCTGTCAAGAAAAGGTTCCCAAAGCTGTGACCTTCCAAGCCTTCACCGTTTTTGAAACGATATTGGAACAATTCCGTAATCATATCTTCATCGTCAGCTAAAGCAGCAATACAGTTTCTGATATCCCCAGGTGGCAGAATACCCATTTCTTCTCTTAATCTGCCTGAACTTCCACCGTCGTCACCAACCGTAACGATTGCTGTAATGTTGTTTGTGTATTTTTTTATCCCACGAAGAAGCATTGAAAGCCCAGTGCCGCCCCCAATTGCAACGATTTTAGCACCCTTATTCAACTTTCTTCTTCTGTATAATCTTTCTAAAATAGAGTTGTTACCTTTTTTGTTGTCCATATCCATAATAGAAAGTGTTGTTTTTTGCCAGCCTTTAAAGAAAATAGCAGCACCGACCAAGATGAATATAGCAGCTAAAAAGTTTGACGGTAGAATGAGTGCAGCTTTTCTGATAAGTTCAAGTGTAATATATATCGGTCTTACGTTAGCCAACACCATAAATCCGAGAACAATCATTATTGAGCCGAAAAAGATTAACAAGAACCATCTTTTTACTTCAAGCCCCGGAATAAGCCAGCCTACGTCTTTTGTAACTTTTACGTTGTTTTTAAAATTAAATGCCATATTAGTCCACCCATCCTGAAGTTTTAGCGTTTATATAGTTTACAGGTGCAGGAGTGATAAGATTCCTTGCCTGACGAACTAAATCCAAAGAGTTTTGGTATTTGTTTGAAAAATGGATTGTATTAACATCTGCAAAGCTCATTCCGCCTAAGTTGTTGCGGATTTGAGATGTGTGTAGCAAATGTTGAAATCTCTTGATTAAGTCATAATTATTTGTGTTATCAGGAACCGCATAATCTATTGTCAAATCTGCGTTATAAGTCTTTTCAAGGCTGATTTCTTGAGCGATTTGGATATTAACAAAATCGCCAACTTTTGCTGTGATATCACCCGCTGGGGCGTAGTAAACAAGCCAATCAGAGCATTTTTTGATAGCTTTTGCAATTGCACAAGAGAAAGTGAAATCTTCGCCTGCCATTTTGTACATTGCACCGTGTGGTCTAACGTGTTCAATGCTTAAGCCGTAAGCTTTTGCGAAAGAAAGCATTGCACCTACCTGATATACAACGAGTGCTTCCAGCTCATCTTCTTTAAGCTCTACAGGGCGATAACCGAAGCCTTGAATGTCGTTAAAGCCAATGTGTGCACCGATTGCCACATTTTTTTCTTTAGCTTTGAGCATAGCTTCTTTGATAGTTACCGGGTCACCTGCGTGGAACCCGCAAGATATATTAACAGAGCTTACATAGTCTAAAAGCTCGTATTCACGTATGTTTTTGTAGACTCCGTATGCCTGTGCCAAATCACAGTTGAAGTCGATGTTTTTAATTGATTTTTTTTCAAGAACTTCCTGCATCATATTCTCCCGTTTTATAAATAAATTATACAACTAAAAGAATATTTTGCTAGTAAAGGGGGGGTAAATGTATTTGGCTTGGCATGAAACTACTAGTCGGGGGTTTTTAAATGGAAAATTGAAAGTGGAAAATGGAAAATTATTTAAGCATCAACCTCTCCAGCAGGAGAGGTCGCAGCCGTTCGAACGAATGTGAGTTACGGATGCGGGTGAGGTTTAATCTGATTTACCCTAACGGGGTGAACCCTCACCCGTTTTTCTAATGTTCAAGCACAGCTTTCACATTGAAAAACTACCCTCTCTCTTGACCAGCTCACGTTAAACGAGCACGCTCACGCTTCAGCTCTCTGTTCGCTGGTCGCTCCAGTTGGAGAGGGGTTTGTATGTACGTTAATTGAGCGACTTTAGTTCCCTCGCCTTACAGGAGAGGGCTAGGGTGAGGTGTCAGCCCGCAAGGGTAAATATAAAATAATTTTCCACTTTCCATTTTCAATTGCCTATTCACTTTTCACCCCTCACTATTCGCTAAACAAAAATCTATTCCCTAATCCCAACTTATATGTTATATTATGAAAAAAGAGGGCGAGTTTATGATAAAAAAACACGGATTTACATTGGCTGAAACACTGATAACACTTGGTATAATCGGTGTTGTTGCGGCACTAACTATTCCGATGGCGAATTCTCTTAAACCGGATGAAAATAAGGTTTTGTACTTAAAAGCGTTCGATACGCTAACTCAAACAGTTCAAGGACTTGTTTCTAATACACAGATTTTTCCGATTTGCAGACGTGTAGATAATTTGAATTGCAGCAGATTTCCGCTTTTCAATATGGATCAGACGACGATTGTTGCTAAATATAACAAGGCTAAATACAGCGGAACCGCTAAGCTTTGCAACTTATTAGCCGATAGTTTAGGGGCAGAAAATGCGGATTGTTCAAAAGTTGCTCTTCAGAATTCTGATATGGCGTCAAATAAAGGCGAATCAATTGATAAAGCTTTTGATTCTCTCATCGATAATCAAAAATTTTATACTCCAAACGGCATGCAGTTTGTGTTTAATCAGGCTCAGAATTCAGAAACAACAACTCAAGCAAGCTATTTGTTGGAAATTTATGTAGATATTAACGGAAACAATCTTCCAAATTGTATTTACGATAAAGATTCATGCAAAAATCCTGACAGATTTAAGTTTCAGCTTTATGCAGACGGTACGCTCAGACCTGCAGATCCAATGGGGATTTATTATCTGAACAATAGGACTTCTTACACAAAGAAAAAAGTTGAGTTAACAAATACTGTCTATCCGGCAGCGGACGCTACATTGTCTACTCAGATAAAATCTTTCTGCGGGGATTAAGGAAAGTTTTTGGAAAATAATACCAACACAAAAAGGATGGTCAAAGCCATCCTTTTTATTGTTTAAAAATTTAAAACTTTTACTGATTAAGCACGTTTGCTGCCAGAGATAGCGATTTGGTGTCTACCTTTAGCACGTCTTCTGTTCAAAACTTCTTGACCACCCGGAGTAGCCATTCTAGCTCTAAAACCGCTTACGTGTTGTCTTTTAATTTTTGTTCCTTCTAGTGTACGTCTCATTTTTCTATTTCCTTTTCAGCTAATTTTACTTATAATATTCTTATAAAAACATGAACATGAAATCTAGTCAAATGCATGATTAAGTAATATGAAGCGGAATATTTTTTAGTATTTTTGAACGCCCATTTCTTGAAGAATATCAGCAAAGACTCCGCTCCAATCTCCGGATTTGTGCTGACGGAAAAGTTTAACGCTATTGTACCAGTCGCAAACGCTCAAATCTGTATGCCATCTCCAATTGACTTCGTATGGTAGAATTATCCAGCAAGGAATGCCCATCGCACCTGCAAGATGTGCAAGCGAGGTGTCGTTGCAGATTACTAAATCCAGATTGGAAAGTGCTGCTGCGGTTTGAGAGAAATTGATTAATTCTTTACCAATATCTATAACATTTTTTAGCTTGTCAACGTCTTCAGAACCTTCGAATGTTTGGAATGAATAATATTGCGTGTTCTCAACTTCCGTAAGTGGAACGAATGCCTCGGTCGGGATTACTCTATCTTTGTCATAGTAAGTGTTTCCCTGCCATTTTATCCCGACTTTGATTTTTTCGTTGTCAAAAAATCTTGTTTTGAATTCTGCTGCAAGTTCTTGGTTTGGTCTTATGTATCCTTCCGGATAAGCAAAAACCTTGTCGCCTTTGAGCCCAAGCAGATACGGAAGGCTAAGAAGTGGTGCGTGTACATCGAAATCTATTTCGCTTTCAGGGATAAATTGGTCAATTATTTGGTCTATACCCAAAGGATTATCCCTAAATAACTGAGCGAGCGGTTTTTGGCACATAAAGAGTAATTTTTTACATCTGTTTGCAAGAATAGGTAGATACCTTGCAAACATTATTACGTCGCCAAAACCGGCTTCATAATACACTAAAATCGTCTTGTCTTTTATGTTTTCACCCTGCCAAAGATTATCATGGCGAGCTTTGTTTGGATAAGTTTTATTCTGTAAAGCAATTGCAGTCTCTCTGCAAAGCCTTGTTTCAAAGTACTTAAGCCCTTTATTGTAATCTTTAATTCGCATTAGAGCCAGACTCAAAAAATATTCCGTATCTTTGTCATGTGGTTTTAATTTTTTGCAAATCTTGAGTGCAGAAACTGCATTCTTTGTTTCAGCTTCAATGCTGTATAAATGTGCTAAATTAAACCATGCCTGATAAGATGTAGGATTGATTTTTAGAGCCTTATCATAATATTTTATTGCATTTTTGTTGTCGTTAACATTTTTGAAAGCAAGAGCCAAATTGAATAGCAGTGAAAAATTATCAGGAAATTTTTCTACAACTTCTTTTTCTCGTTTAACAATTTCTTTGTACAAACCGGCTCTCACGTAGGTTTGGAAAAGTGTTTCGTAGAAATATGCTTCTTCGCTTTTTTCCACTGCCTGTTCTACCCAATGAACCGCAGAAATAACGTCATTTTGCTGAAGTTTTAATACGCCGATTAGATTGTAGATTTCAGCGTTTTCTTTGTCTTGGCTCAAAGCCTCTCTATAAGCGTTTTCCGCTTCATCAAGATTGCCTTCTTGGTGTAGCGAAAATCCTATCTGTATTAATTCTTCAGTCTTGGTCATAAATTTCTCTCTCTTGTTTTTAAGAATTGTTACATTCTATATAATACTAGAAATTATGAAAAAAATCACGTGTTTATTTTATGCTTCGTTGAAGCTTTTCATTGCTTGATATGAGCTTCTCACAAGCGGTGCAATCTGATAATTCTTGAACCCGATTTTGCGTGCTAAAACTTTCAAATCCTCAAATTCTTCAGGAGTGTAAAATTTTGCAACTTCTAAATGTGCTTTTGACGGCTGAATGTATTGTCCAATGGTCAAAATATCGACGCCTGCGGATTTTAAATCAATAAGTGTTTCTTCGATTTCTTCTGTTGTTTCGCCTAAACCTACCATTAGACCTGATTTTGTAACGATTGAAGAATTGTCTTTGATGTATTTCAAAACCTCGATTGAACAATCGTAATTTCCTTGCGGACGAGCCGTAGGGAAGAGTGCTTTAACTGTTTCAATATTGTGGTTAAATACTTCCGGATTAGCTTCTATAATCAAATCCAGTGCTTCTTTTTTGCCTTTAAAATCCGGTGTTAAAATTTCAACTTTTGCGTCACAAATTTTTCTGATTTCATCAACGCATTGTTTGAAATGCCCTGCTCCGCCGTCTTCTAAATCATCACGAGTAACAGAAGTTATAACAGCATATTTTAGTCCGAGTTCTTTTACTGCTTCTGCGATATGTTTAGGCTCGTCTTTGTCTAAAGCTTCCGGACGTGCGGGCGAAATATTGCAGTAACGACAATTTCTGGTGCAAACATTGCCCATGATTAAGAAGGTTGCCGTATTGTGGGAATAACATTCACTCTTATTCGGACATCTTGCCCCTTCACAAACCGTGTTCAAACATTTTGTTTTTAAAATTCTTCTTACGGTTTTGGTGGTTTCTGTGTCAATAATTGGTCGTTTCAGATATTCCGGTAATCTTGGCATTATTTCCTTCTTTTTAGATTTTTTGTGCAGCGATTGCTTTATAGAAGCTTATGTAGTCAATCATGCAGTCAAATTCTGTTGAATAAACTAATTTGTTAACGCTCAAAAGATTTTCTTCCATTTGGTTCAAATCAAGTTTTGCGATGACGCCTTCTCTAAATTTGTCCTCTGAAAGTTTGAAATCTTTTTGTTCAAGCTCTTGAATCTTTTTCTGTTTCGCAAGCTTTTCTTTGTCCATATTAACAGAAACAAGCGAATCGTTGACTTCTTGCATAGAAGTTAAGTTAATTTTTTCGTAATTTTTCAAACTTTTTTCGTAAGCGATTTTTTTAGACTTTAAGTTTGCCTTGATTTTTCCGCCCATAAATAATGGTTGCATAATTGAACCGCCCAATCCCCAAATCATATTGGATGTGGTTAAAAAGCTTTCAAAGTGTTTTGCGTTAAATAAAACGCCGCCGCCAAGACTTAAGCTCGGTAACATTTCTTTTCTTGCAACTTTAACATCAATGCCTGCTTTTTCAAGCATTTTTTCAGCTTTTCTGTAATCAGGTCTTTGCATAATAATATCAGAATTTACGTATTCAGGGATTGTTCCTGAAAATGCAAGTTTTTTGTAATCACAGCGTTTGTATTCTTCAATATTATTAGGGCTGTCACCAACTAAAACTGCAAGTTGGTGAAGCAATTTTGTTCTTTCTTTTTGCAAATCTGTTAAGTCTGCAACGCCAGCAACATAAGCTTTATTGGCTTTTACTAAGTCAGAGGTTGAAACAATACCTTCAGAATTGCTTACTGACATGATTTCGAAGATTTCTTTTCTAAGATTTACGATATCTTCTTGTAAATCAATCATAGCGTCGAGTTTAACTATGTTAACATAAACGCTTCCGACAGATGATGCGATTGAAATATATGCAGATTGTTCGTCCAAAATAGAAGCTTCGTAAAGTTTTCTTACTGCGGTAGTTTTGTTGTGGTTTTTGCCAAACAAATCCAGTTCGTAGTTTGCCAAAATCGGTAGCCCGAAACCGCCAGCAGAAGAGCCGATTATTTTGCCGTATCCGGAAAGAAATCCTGCTTGAAGTGTCGGTAATTCGCTGGCTCTTTGCATTACAACGTTTTGATAATACTCATCAATTGTGAGAGTTGCCATTTTTAAGTCTTTGTTGTTTTCGACAGCTCTTACAATATAATCGTTTAAATATTCATCATTAAACTGTGCCCACCATGCCAAATTGATGTATTCATATTTATTTTTGCAAGGGTTAACTTTTTCACTCTTTTTCTTTTTATTTTTGTCAACAGATTGTTCTGTGCCCGCTTTCAAAACAGTTTTTTCTGTGGCGAAAATTGGGGCTGTATTGCCTACTGTAAGGGATAATAATATAGCCAGTGATAATATCTTTTTCATATCTTTTCTCTTTCTTTATTAAAGCACTTGATTTTTTCTAATAAGAATGATACCATAAGTGTGTTGCATTTGCAACATGTTGTAAAAATAACATACTTCAAATAGAGGATTGATTTTTTTTATTATGCAAAAACATTTTACTAATACTATATTTTATCAAATAGAATTAACTGCGAAATATTGTAAACTTCTTGGAACGCAAGTGTTTGAACAATACAGTGCAGGGATAACTTGTGAAGAATATTCAGTCTTGGATGTTCTTGCAAATAGTCCTAAAATGTGTCAAAGAGATTTGGCAAAAATTATTCTAAAGGATAGAGCAAATACAGGTAAATTGCTTGATGGGTTGGAAAAACGTGGTTATGTTACAAGAACGCTTTCCATAAAGAATAATCGACCTGTGAAAATCGTTGAGATTACGGATGAAGGGGCTAAAAAAGCAGAAGAAGTTTTAGAAAAAATTAGACCGCATTTTCAACGTGTGATGGAAAAAATCAATAATAGTGATGTTGCAAGAGTTAGTGATTTGCTAAAGGAATTAAGAGAAATTTTAGATGAAACATTAGAGATACAGATTTAATAGATGGAAAATGGATTTTCGACAAAAGAAAGGTAAATATAAATGAGCGAAGAAAATAAAATTGAAGAAACAGAAAATAAATTACCTGTGAAAAAGAGATATTTTTTCATGTTTTTAATGGCTGTAGCTGCGATTATTGGCGGATATTTAATTTATGATACATTGGGCTATCAATCTACAGATGATGCGTATGTTGAAACAACTACAGTTTCAGTTTCACCAAAGGTTTCAGGGCAAATTGTTAAGGTTCTTGTTGAAGATAACCAGCCGGTGAAAGCAGGACAGGTTGTTGCCGTTATTGATAAGGTTGATTATCAAGTAAAACTTGACCAAGCAACGGCAGCTTACGAAAAAGCTTTGTTGAACCAACAGAACGCACACGCTAACTTGAATGCAGCGAATTCTGAAATCGCTTTAGCAAAGAAGGATGTTGAAAGATACGAAAACTTGTACAAAGCAGGTGCTGTTTCTAAACAAACTTTGGATAAAGCAAGAACAAATCTTGAAACAATTCAGGCAAAACAAACAACTGCCGATCAGTCAATTTTCTCAAAAAATCCTTCACAAAATGCGAAGGTTGCGGATGCTGACTTGAATGTTTTGAAAGCTCAAAAACGTGCAGCAGAATTGGCTTTGGAATACACAGATATCAAAGCTCCAATTGATGGTACCGTTTCTAACAAGAAAGTTGAAGTTGGTATGATGGTTCAACCCGGAAGTCCGTTGTTCGTTGTTGTACCGCACGATGTCTGGGTTGTAGCTAATTATAAAGAAACACAGCTTACTAAAATGAAAGAAGGCATGAACGTTGATATCAAAATCGATACTTATCCTAACAAAGTTTTCAAGGGTAAAATTGATAGTATTCAAAGAAGTTCGGGTGCTAAGGCAAGTTTGTTCCCGCCTGAAAACGCAGTTGGTTCTTTCGTAAAAATTGTGCAAAGAATTCCTGTGAAAATCGTGTTTACGAATAAAGAAGACTTGCAAGAATATTCTGTAATCCCTGGAATGTCAGTAGTTCCAAAGGTTAAGATTAGAGAATATTATAGCAAAGGTGAATAAGAAATACTTTATACTAAATAATTTCAGTATTACGACTCTGCGGCTTTGAGGATTTTCCTTGGAGCCATTTTTTTATCTAATTTTTACTGACAAAGTGGCGATTTTATGGTATATTTTAAGAAAAAAAGAGAGGAATTTTATGTACTATCAAGGTCTTATAAACAAATACAGAAAATACTTACCAGTTACTGATTCAACTCCTGTTGTGACGCTTAATGAAGGTAACACACCTTTGATTAAAGCAGATAATTTGGCGAAGAAAATTGGTTTGGAAGCTAATATTTATTTAAAATTTGAAGGTTGTAACCCGACCGGAAGCTTCAAAGACCGTGGTATGACAATGGCTGTAACGAAGGCTAAGGAAGCGGGTGCGAATGCGATTATTTGTGCGTCAACCGGTAATACGTCAGCTTCTGCGGCTGCTTATGGTGCAAAAGCCGGAATCAAGACATTTGTGCTTATTCCGGACGGATACGTGGCTTTGGGTAAACTTTCTCAGGCTATGATGTATGGTGCAGAGATTATAGCTATTCAAGGTAACTTTGACCAAGCTCTCGACTGCGTTAGAGAAATTTCTGCAACTCATCCGATAACATTGGTAAACTCTGTTAACCCGTTTAGAATTGAGGGGCAAAAAACCGGTGCGTTCGAGGTTTGTGATGCATTAGGAAAAGCTCCGGAATATCATTTTATCCCTGTTGGGAATGCGGGAAATATTACTGCTTATTGGAAAGGGTATAAAGAATATTTTGCAGAAGGTACGATTAAGGCATTGCCAATGATGATGGGTTTTGAGGCAGAAGGTTCTGCTGCAATCGTAAGAGGTGAAAGAATTCTGAAACCAGAAACTTTGGCAACTGCAATTAGAATCGGTAATCCGGCAAGCTGGAAGCAAGCAGAAGCGGCAAGGGACGAAAGCAAGGGTAAAATCGGTTGTGTTTCTGATGAAAAAATTGTTGAAGCATATAAAATGTTGGCGGCTTCAGAAGGCGTGCTTTGCGAACCAGCCAGTGCTGCGTCTGTTGCGGGCTTAATTCAGGCTCACTCGCAAGGTTTGGTAAAAGAAGGCACAGATATTGTTTGCGTTCTTACAGGAAATGGGCTAAAAGACCCTGATAATGCGATTAAGTATTCTGAAGCAAATGTCAAAAAGACTTCTTCAGAACTAAAAGATGTTTTAAAAGCAATGGGTGTTTAAAATGTTAAGAAAAGAATTTGTAGATGCAAAAAGAATTGTAATCAAGCTCGGGACAAATGTTTTGAGAAATGCAGACGGCGAAGTTGCTATTTCTCGTATCTATTCGTTTATTGAAGATATGTCAAAGCTTGTTAAACAAGGAAAAGAAGTTATTTTGGTTACTTCCGGTGCCGTAGGTTTGGGTAAAAAGAAACTTAACCTTGATTCAACTGCGGAAGACGGCGTAAAACAGGCATGTGCGGCGGTTGGTCAAAGTCGTTTGATGTCTTTTTATGAAAATGGATTTGGTATTTTTGATGTTCCGATTGCACAGATTCTTTTGACAGAAGACGATTTCTCGCTACGTTACAGGTATTTGAGCCTGAGAACAACTTTGAATAAGATTTTGGAATTTGGCGTTGTGCCGATTATTAATCAGAATGATACGGTTTCGACGATTACTATGAACCCGATGATGGCTGGCATGAAGGTTTGTTTTTCGGATAATGATAAGCTTTCAGCACTTGTGGCGAGTGAACTAGACGCAGATTTGCTGATTCTTTTGTCTGATATTAACGGGCTTTACACGGCAAATCCTAAAGAAAATCCTGATGCAACTCTGATTAAAGAAGTTAATGGAGTTACAGATTCTATAATGGCGTTGGGTACAGATGCTTCTGAAGGTGGACGTGGCGGAATGCGTACAAAACTTGAGGCTGCAAAACTTGTCACACGTTTCGGCGGTAAGGTTTTGATTGCAAATGGTAAGATTCCGTATGTTCTCAACAAGATTTTTGAGGGTGAGGACATAGGAACGATGTTCTTGCCCACAAGCGAAAACTTGCCTGATAAAAAGCGTTGGATTGGTTATGCGACGAATATTATGGGCGGTTTGATTGTTAACCAAGGTGCTAAAAAAGCTATTTTGGAACAATGCTCAAGTCTTTTGCCGGTTGGTATTTTGAACGTTGTTAATGACTTTAATCAAGGCGAAGTTGTTTCTATTATGGACGAAAACAATGTTGAATTTGCTCGTGGCATGGTGAACTATAGTTCTCAAGAATGCCGTAGAATTGTGGGTTCGCACTCCAATAATATTGAAAAAATCCTCGGGTATAAGAACTACGACGCAGTAATAACTCGTGATAATATTACAGGGTTGGTTTAGGTTCAGAAAAGAGTATTTTTGCAAAGTGTGTCAAATGACGCACAGGAGTTAAGTTTCTTTGTTCTCTTGGTCTTTTTTACCGATTTTGTCGATTTCAGGGCCAACGTATTTGCCGATTAAGATATTTTCAACAAAATGGTCAATTGGTTTAATCATCAAGCCTAATGCTACAAATCCTCCCAGAGTCTTGATAACATTGCCTTTGTTGACTTTGTTTTTCTGAAATTTTGTAAGCACGGTTTTGACTGCAACACTCTTTGTCTGTCCGGATTTCAGGGCTTTTTTGTATACAGAATATAATTTGTCTTTTTCAAACTCCGGTGTCGGATTTAATAATTTTTTGCGAAGTGCAATCAAATCCTCGATAGTGTTTGTTGCATATTTATCAACATTCTCTTTGCTGTTAAAATGGATTTTCTTTTGGCTATTTGCATAATCTAGTGTGTTGTTAACTCTGTTTATGAATTCTCTTTTGCATTCTTCATCACGTCCGCTGAATTCGTGCATTTTGCCGTTTGCGATAAATCCTTCTGCAATTCTTGAAACTTGTTCAATTGTGTTGTATGAAATTTTGTCTTCTGTAAATTTGCCAAACTGAGAAACAATTCCTTGCCCTGTTTTTACTGCGATAAGCGGTAAGAAGATGCTTGCCATACCTTGGAAAATTGCTTGTTTAAGACATCTTCTTGAATCAGGGCTGTATTCGGTTTGGTCGTTTTTGTATTTGTCGTAGATGTCCGCCCCAATGTACATAAGTGCAGGAGCCCAGCTCAAAGTAGCGTAGCTTCCGATAACAGGACGTAAAGCTTCGCCGACTTCGTTTGTGAAGGCAGCACCACGTAAAGGCCACTGCATCATCGGGTCTTTATATTCTCCTGTTTCGTTATTTATTGTTTTGTCAGCTCTAAAACTGCTCGCTAGCGGGCTAATTGGGCGTATCATCTTTTTCCTTCATATAGCTATTTATTTAATAACCTGTAAATAATTTTTTTTGTCAGCCTGTATCCTAATATTTACATTATTTTACAAACTATTATTTCGGCAAAAACAATTATAGCACAATTTTTCTGAAATGCATATGGGTGTTATAATATTTTTATGGAAAGAAAATTTGAATTGGTATCTAAATATAAACCATCCGGTGATCAGCCAAAAGCCATAGAAGAACTTGTCGACGGACTTAAAAAGGGTGATGATGCTCAGACTTTGCTTGGTATTACCGGCTCAGGTAAAACTTTTACGATTGCAAATGTTATCCAACAAATTCAGAAGCCGACGTTGATTATTGCACATAACAAAACTTTGGCGGCACAGCTTTATAATGAATTTAAGGAACTTTTTCCTAATAATGCGGTTGAGTATTTTATTTCATACTATGACTACTATCAGCCGGAAGCTTATATTCCACGTACGGATACTTACATTGAGAAATCTGCGAGTATTAATGAGGAAATCGATAGACTTCGCCACAATACGACTCGTAGCCTTTATGAGAGAAATGACGTCATAATTGTTGCATCTGTTAGCTGTATTTATGGTTTGGGCTTACCGGAAAGTTATTTTAAAGGTACAATTCAAATTAAAGTTGGTGACACTCTGGATAGGGGCGATTTGATTAAACACCTTGTAATGACTCAATACACAAGAAACGACCTTGTGCTGGAGCGTTCAACATTCAGGGCAAGGGGCGATATTTTAGAAATCATGCCGGCTTATGAAAAGATTATTACAAGGATTTATTTCTTTGGTGATGAGATAGAAAAAATCGTTAAGATAGACAATTTAACAGGCGAAATTATTGAAGTGCCTGACTCTGTGATGATATATCCTGCGGTGCATTATATTGCTTATGATGAGAACGAGGATGAAACCATTTCTATGATTAAAACAGAGCTTAAAAATCGTGTGATTGAGCTTGAGAGTGAAAACAAGATTTTGGAATCTCAAAGACTTCAACAGCGTGTTAAATATGATATTGAGATGATTAAGGAAATGGGTTACTGTTCCGGCATAGAAAATTATTCCAGAATTATTGAACGCCGTCCTGTAGGTTCAGCTCCTGCAACACTTTTGGATTACTTTCAAACAGACTTTTTGACTGTGATTGATGAATCACACGTTACTTTGCCGCAACTTAACGGTATGTATCACGGTGATGCGGCCAGAAAGAAAACTCTTGTTGATTTTGGGTTCAGACTCCCTTGTGCCAAGGATAACAGACCGCTTAAGAGTGAGGAATTTTTTGCTAAAGTCGGACAAAAAATATATATTTCAGCGACTCCGGGGGATTTTGAGAAGAAAACTTCTGAACAATTGGTTGAACAAATTATTCGTCCGACCGGACTTGTTGACCCGAAAATTAGCGTCCGTCCGATTGAAACTCAGATTAATGATTTGAAAATTGAGATTGAAAAACGTGCTAAAAAAGAAGAAAGGGTTCTTATCACAACTCTTACAAAACGTATGGCGGAAGATTTATGCGACTTTTTCTTGCAAGAAGGTATTCGTGTAAGATACTTGCATAGCGGAATTAAGTCGATTGAGCGTGTCGAAATCTTGCGTGATTTGCGTTTGGGTGAATTTGATGTCTTGATTGGTGTAAACCTGTTGAGAGAAGGGTTGGATATTCCGGAAGTTTCGCTTGTTGCGATTATGGATGCTGATAAGGAAGGATTTTTGAGGTCAGAAACAAGTTTGATTCAGACAATCGGGCGTGCTGCACGTAATGCTTGCGGGGAAGTTATTATGTATGCTGATAAGATTACGGATTCTATGCAGAAGGCGATTGACGAAACAAACCGTAGACGTGAGATTCAACTCGCACACAACAAGAAATTTGGAATTATTCCGCAAACGATTAAGAAACCGATTGAGAACAATTTGTTATCACTTGTTGCGAGCTACAGAGATTTTGAGGATATCGTTGCGGAAGAAATGGTTGATTTGGGAATAGATAAAAAAGATTTGCCGAAACTTATCAGCAAATTGGAAAAAGATATGCATAAAGCCGCTAAGATTCTTGATTTTGAACGTGCTGCAGAAATTAGAGATAAGCTGAAGAAGTTGAGAGAAATGGTTTAGCCTATAGACTTGACAAATTGTGAGATATAATAAATAATGAACATGTAGGGGGAACCCTAACAAAGACCTATTTCGTTAGAGTTCCACTTCATACCTACAATTCGATGATTGTTAGAATTAATCTAACTAAAAGCTCTAGTAAAACTAGGGCTTTTATTATTGTTTTTAACAATACTTCCATCTCTCATCACCACCTTTCTGACCATTGTCTTCACTACTTGTGTGTCAGAGGTGATGTAAGTTGTAGGATACTTACCCACATCAGAATTAATCTGTATAAATATTATAATGAGTTTTCTAAAAAATGTCTATATATTATTCTATTCTTTCTTTTGCTTGTCTCACAAATAATTTTTTGTTTATGCTAATCTTAAATTATGAAGAAGTTGGCTTTATTAGTTCTTTTATTAATTCAGACAGCGGTGTTTGCCTCTCCTACGGTTTTTAGCGAGGATGGCAAATTTGGGCTTCAAGATGAGAGTGGTACTCAAATTGTTGAAGCCAAGTATAAAAAAATGATTCGTTTGGGTGAAACTGGCTGGATTATTCAAAAAGGTTCAAAGTTTGGTGTTATGGATAGTCAGGGGCAGATTCTTGTAGAGCCGAAATATACCAGTGCAGAAAGAGTTTTAGGCAAATTTGTTAAACTCGGCAAGCGTGATAAATATGGAATTTTTGACGAACAGGGATTTGCAATTTTGCCTGTCGAATACACTTCAATTGATCTTTTGTATGGCGGAATGTTTTTGATTTGCAAAAATTACAAATACGGGATTACGGATTTTAACGGTCAATTGATTTTGGATACTGTGTTGGATGATATTTATATGCCAAAACCGAATGTTATGGTTGTGGTCTATAATGGCGAAAAATACGAGATTACAAATGTGAAAAAGGAAGAACTGACTTTACCTCAAAATGTTGTTTCTATAAAAGAAGATTCTGATTTTACGATTACCGAATTGATAACAAAGCCGGCTGCGACAACCGGATATTATAGTGTTACAGCTACAAACTATCTTTTGAAGGTTTTTTCTTCGATTTCTCCTGCATATGAGCAAACGATAGATGAGTTAATGTTTTCCCAAGGTGCGGATGCTGCGTCTGTTATTATGAAATGTGTTTGGTTGCCAAAATTTCCGTTTGTTTACGCAAAAAAATATTACCAAAACTTAAAAGCTCCTAATAATGGTCCTTTGAGCGGTGTTAAAACTAATTTGAAACGCCAAATGAATGATTAAAAAACACTGATTAAGTCGGAACTGATAAGTTTAAAAAAATCTTCATCTATTTTATTGAAATCTGTAAAATTAACTATATAAGGTATTCGACTTTGATTGAATTTCAGTGAAAGTTCATTTAGCACTTTTTCAGGAATTTCTTTGTTGGATTTTATTAAAATATCTAAGTCAGAGCCTTTTGTGAAATCTCCTTTTACTCGAGAACCGTAATAATAGAATTTGTACGGAAAAGGTTTTAAAATTTTCTGTATAATATTTTCTTCTTTTTTGTTAATACCTTTAATCATCAGTTAAAATACCATCCAACTTGTGAATTAAATAATCAACATCCTCAATTAGATGTGGAGTAAGTTCGAGAATTTCATAAGTATATCTATCATCATATTCGTGCGACGTGTAATTGCGTTTTTCTCTATATTCAGCCCAATTGTCAAAACTTTTTATCAAATCAAGACTGTACATTTCACGAAAAATATTATTTATGGTTAAATCTTTTTCTGTTTTGTCATATTCTTTTTTTAGAAACTTATTCATTATTTTTTTGGCAGTTTCATAAGTATATTCAAAACGTTTTACACAAGAATCTTTTATGTATTCTTTAATTCTTGAATTTGTTTCAAGTGAATAATCTTTGTAACACTCGCAAAGAGTGTTGAGGCTGTTTTTAAGAATATTTATATTAAGTTCTGATTTTTTCATTCCAACTTAACCTTTACAACTTTTGTCTAAGGATTGAATTTGAGCCTTGGCAGGTGATGAATAGCATGTTGCCTTCAACGTGTAGACCGTAAGGCTTATCAATCTTTGAAACCAAGACAGACGCAACACCTTGAGGAGTGATTTTTAGCACATTATTGGTGTTGTAGTTAGAAACATAAATGTTTCCAATGTTGTCGCTCGCAAGGCTTATCGGGCCGCTAATCATTGTACTTTTCAAAAATACTTGTCTTTTCCCGTCAGGAGTTATTTTGATAATTGTGTTGTCTGAAAACGTTGCTACATATATGTTACCTTGATTATCTGTTGTAATTCCTGTTGGGCTTAAGATATTTTCGTAGATGCCTGATTGTGTTGCAATCTTTGACGGTGCGTTGGTTTGCTGTGGCGGAAGCGTTGTTGAAATTTTTATTGATTCAGCAAGTTCCTGCCCTCTTGCGTAATAACTGCTTGATTGCGGAATTAAACGCAAGTATTCTGCTGCTTTTGTGTAATCTTCAATCTTCGAACTCATCAAAGCCAATTTGTAGATAACTTCGTAGTCATTCGGATTTCTTAAATACACTTGCTTGTATATGTTTAGAGCTTCAGCATATTGTTTCAAGTATTCTAAAATTGTTGCTAAATTGTAGTATGCGTCCGTGTAATCCGGATAAGTCCTAATCGCAGAGCGGAATGATTCGATTGCTCTTTCGTACATTCCGAGCTTGTAGAAATCAATTCCCTGATTGTAGTCGAGCTTTGCGTCTACAGGAATTTCGACTGCATAAGCAGCCATTGACATTGATAATAAAATTGTGGCAAGAATCTTTTTTAACATGCCCACATTATAACATAGTTTTAGATTTTACGGTAGAATGTAAATATGAAACCAAAAGTTATAGCGGTTGTCGGACCGACGGCAAGCGGAAAAACCAAATTAGCAATTGAACTCGCTCATAAATACGATGGCGAGGTTGTTTCAGCGGACTCAAGACTTGTGTATAAAGGTTTTGACATAGCTTCTGCTAAGCCTACGATGGAAGAAAGAGAAGGTGTTCCGCATCATCTCATTGATATTGTAGAACCTGAGTTTGACTATTCGGCGGGAAAGTACGCTGAGGACGCAAAAGTTGCTATTGAGGATATTTTATCCAGAGGAAAAATGCCTATTGTTGCAGGTGGAACGGGGCTTTATTTTAGAGTTCTATTAGAAAATTATAATTTGCCGAAAGTCGAAACGGATTATGTCTTGCGTTCTGATTTAGAAAAACGTGATAAAGCGGATTTGCTTGCAGAACTCGAAAAGCTTGATAACATTACCTATGAGCGAGTCCAGGACGCAAATTTGAGAAGAATTATTCGAGCATTAGAATTGATAAAACTTTTGGGGAAACCGCTCTCTTCTGTTTCAATGGAAAAAGAACCGGAGTACGACGTTGAGTGGATTATGCCGGAGATACCTTCTCGAGAATGGCTCTATGAGCGGATTAACAGGCGTGTTGATATCATGGTTGAGATGGGAGTTATAGAAGAAACTCAAAATCTGATTAAGATACACGGCAGGATTCCTAATATTGTTGATACAATCGGGTATAAGGAAATTTTGACTTATCTTGACGGAGTAGCGACACTTGAAGAGGCTTTATCAAAGCTTAAACAACATTCCAGAAACTATGCAAAACGCCAGCTGACGTGGTTCAGACGGAACCCAAATCTTGAGATAAATATTTAGATAAATCCGTTATAACGTGCTTTTCTGCGTTGTTGGGCTTCTTTTATAATTGTATTAATTCGTCCTTGTAAGCGTTGTACCGTATATTCAAAACCCAGCTCAAGATTAATGTCAATTGATTTATCAAGAAGCCTTATTGCTTCGTTGTGGTTTGTTTGAGCCAACATGTCTGCTAAGGCGGCATAAGTGTAGCTGAGCTGTGTTTTAATGCTATTAGGAGAAGTTGGTTTTTTCGAAACGCTCGAAAAATGTTCGGCGTATTCTTGATAATTTTGGAGTATTTTTTTACAGCAATCAACTTTGGCTTTAAGGACGTTAAATAATTTGTCATCCTCACAAGTTCTCATGTACAATTTTTCTAAGTCGCCTAATCTTGCTAATTCGTGCATTCCGTCGTCACTTTGGCGGCATACGGAAACCGCCTTATGCAGTATGTTTTCCGGATTGTCACGAAGTTTAAATTGCGTTGAGAGTTTTCCGAGTTCGTTAATCAGAAGTGAACTCAATTTTGTGTCACCCTTTTGCTCGGCATCAACTGAGAGTAGCTTTGTTCTGTCGTAAAATTCTTGTACTTTCTTTTGATTAATAAATTTCCTTAAAGTCCGAACATACTGCGTTTTAACGTCACGAATTGGGACGTTTGTATCTAGGCAACTGTCTTTGAATCTGCCAAAAGATTTTTGCATTTTTGGTGTCAAATGCGTAAATGTCTTATATGTATTAAAAGATATCATATTAATTTAAAGTCTTTTTGATTCAAAAAATTGCCTTTTCATGAAGTTTTTCTGAAAGGCTGCTAGTGTGTGTTTTTATTCTAACATAAACAAAAAGTTAAAGCTTCAGTATCCTCGTTTGGTAGTAGACTTTTCTGCGTTCCCCTCTCCAAGGGAGGGGTGAGCCCGTAAGGGAAAATTAATTCTCCTTAAACTCGACCTTATCTCCTTCTTTAAGATTGTCGGTCACGTTCGTGATTAGTTTTTCATTTCCGCTTAAACCTTCCAAAATTTCGACTTTGTCGCCAAAATCTCGACCTTGCTTAACTTTGATAAAATGTACGGTTGAATTCGGTTTAATCTCTGCTACATATTGGTCAGGAGAATTGAATGTAACAAGACAGGCAGGATTTATGGTCAAATATTTTTGTTTGTCTTTGATATCAATATTGGTTTTAACGTACAAACCGCTATATAGTCCTGATTTTCCGTCGTTTGGGATAATTAATGCGACTTCCATTGAACGTGAAACATTGTCAAGTTTTCCTGATATTTGCGAAATGTAGCCCTTGAACTTCTGGCTCGGATTTTCCGGAATGTAGACTTCTACAGCTTGTCCGTCTTTGATAAATCTTACATAATTTTGCGGAACAAAGATTGTTGCACGAAATTTATCTATCTGTTGGATTTCAAAAAGGCTTGTGCTTGTTGAACTTCCGCCCGAAACGACGTTTGCTCCCGCATCAATATTGTACTTGCTGATTACTCCGTCAAACGGTGCAACGACATTTTTGTAACTTTGTAGTGCTGTGAGTCTGTTTAAATCCTGTTTTGCTTTATCCACATCTGCTTGTGCGGCAAGATAATTCATCTCAGAAGTTTTGAATTCGTTATATTTCGCTTCCAAATCCTGTCTTGAGATTGCTCCGTCCATAGAAGAGTTCTTGTATCTTTCGTAAGTTTGTTTTGCAAAATTGTACTGATATTTTGTTTCCATCAAATGTTTTTCTGCAGAAATCAGAGCAGATTTTGCACTTGCAGCTTCTGCGTCCAAGTCAGGTGTGTCAATTTTTGCAAGCAATTGACCTTTCTTGACGTGATCGCCGAGCTGAACACATCTTTCTGAAACAAGCCCGTTGATTCTTGAAAATAATTCTGTCTGCAAATACGGTTTCAGTTCGCCGGCTAGTTCTAAGCCGTCCTCACCGTTTGTTAAAATCGGTTTCTCAAGGATAGCGACATATTTTGATTCCCTTGCGTTAATCGTTGTTGTTATGAAACGCACGATTTTTGGTATTACGCCAATAAGGAATAAAACCAAAACGATTGCAATTATAATATTTTTTCTATTAATCTTCATTCATTACCTCGAATTTTTTGTTTTTGTTAAATATTGCAAATAATAACGGAACGATTATTAGAGTTGCAAAAGTTGCAAACAACAAACCGCCGATTACTGTACGCCCGATAGGTGCGTTTTGTTCACCGCCTTCACCAATTCCCAATGCCATTGGTAACATACCCAAAATCATAGCGGATGCGGTCATTATAACAGGTCGAATTCTTGTAAAGCCTGCTTGAATTGCAGCTTGCGTTGAAGTGTAGCCTTCTTTCATTTTGTCTGTAGCGAATGATACGACAAGGATTGAGTTTGCACAAGATACCCCGACAGCCATAATAGAGCCCATAAGAGCTTGAACGCTAAATGTTGTATCTGTTACGAATAACATCCAAATAATTCCCGCTAACGCTAGCGGTACAGGCGTTATGATGATAAACGGATTTCTCCAAGATTGGAAGTTGACTACAATCAGCAAATAGACCAGAATTAGTGCAAGCATCAAGCCTGAAAGCAGGGAAGAGAACACGTAATTCATTGATTTTGCTTGACCTAACAGGTTGATAAATGTTCCTCTAGGAGCGTCTTTTTCGTATTTTTTGATAACTTTGTTTACGTCACTTGAAACTCCTGCCAAATCACGGTCTTGAAGGTTTACAAGTATGTCGAATACCGGCATGATATCGTAGTGGTTTACGACACTTGATGTTTCGCTTGAGCTTACAGACGCAATATTGGCAAGCCTTACAGGGTTGTTGTTTGCGTAAGCTACAGGAATATCTGTAACATTCTTCACTGTATCTACGTTAAATTGTGGTACACGCAAAGCCAAGATGTAGTTAACGCCGTTGGTTGGGTCAACCCAATAGTTTGGAGCAACTTGTCCGCTTGAAGTCAAGGCGGTCAATACGTTTCTGGAAACTGTCTCCTGCGAAAGATTCATCATGCTTGCTCTTGTTTTATCAACATTAATCTTAATTTCAGGCGTGTCGGTGATTTGGTGGATGTGTGCGTCAGCAACACCACGTATTTTCTTAACATCAGCCAACATTTTTTGAGCAAGTGCATAATTTTCTTTGACATTTTTGCCCTGTATCTGAATATCGATAGGTGAAGCCAAACCGAAGTTCAGGATTTTGCCGACCATATCAGCGTTTTGGAAGAAGAATGTCATGTCAGGAAACTCTTTATTAAGATTTTTTCTGAGCTTTTTGACGTACGTTTTAGTCGGTCTGTGCTTAGCACTAAGTGCAATAAGAATTTCTCCGTCACCAACCCCGATTTGCGAGTTGTCCATAAACGCAAGGTTCAAGCTACTTGCCGGAAGCCCGATATTATCAAGGATTGTGTCAAGTTCGCTTGCCGGAATTGTCTTTTTGATTACATCCTCAACTTTTGTGAACTCTCTTGCGGTTTCTTCAATTCTTGTTCCGTGCGGTGCGTAAACGTGAAGTCTGATTTGTCCTGCGTCAACTTCAGGGAAGAAATTTTCTCCGATAAATGGAGTCAGAATTAAGGCTGATAGGACGATTAAACCGTATACAACTGCGATTTTTTTCGGCTTTCGCATAATCATTCTAACGAGGAATTTTTTGTAATTAGCACGAAATTTCGTAAAATTAGTGTTAATAAAATTATTAATCTTGTACAAAATCGAAGAGGTGCTTAGTGTTTCTTTTTTCTTGAGTAATTTATCTACAAGCACAGGCACTAACGTGTTTGAAAGCATGTATGAGCCGAGCATTGAGAATATTACTGACATAGCAAGCGGAATGAACAAATATTTTGTTGCACCTTCCATCAAAAAGATTGGTGCGAAAACCGTACAAATAGAGAGTGTTGATACAAATGTCGGTGTTGCAACTTCGCTCGCTGATTTGTAGATAACTTCTTTAATCGGTTCATATGGCATTGCTTCTTTGTTACGCAAAATGTTTTCAATTACAACGGTTGCGTTATCTACAAGCATACCAATTGCAAGCCCCAAGCCGCTCAAGGACATCATGTTTATTGTCTGACCGCACAGTGACGAACATATCACCGCAAACAGAACCGAAAGCGGAATTGATATAGCGATGATAAACGTTGAACGCACGCTTCCTAAAAAAATCAAAATCATTAATGCGGTTAAAATTGCTGCCAATGTTCCGGAGAAGATTACATCTCGGATTGACGCTTTTACGAAAATTGATTGGTCAAACAAAACCTGCATTTTAATTTCTTTCGGAATAGTTTTTGCAATCGTCGGGAGCAATTTTTTTGTGCCGTCAACAACGCTTAAAGATGAAACCGAACCGGATTTGTAAACTGTCATCAAAGAACCGGCTGCACCGTTTTCACGCACGATATTTGTCTGAATAGCGTTTCCGTCGTGGATATATCCGATGTCAGACAGGTAAACAACCTGATTTGTTTTTGGTGAAACAATCGGGAAATTATTCATCTCTTCGACAGTTGAGCTTGCGTTATTCAGTGAAATTAAGTAATCTTTGTCACCGATTTTGGTGTTACCTGACGGAATAATTACATTTTGACCTGCAACAGCTTTTGTTACGTCAGCAGGCGTAAGCCCTCTGGCTTCCATTTTTTGCATATCCAAATCAACGATAATTTGACGAACTTTTCCGCCCATTGGAAGTGGAGCCTGAGCACCTTCAACTTTTGTCAATTGAACTTTAATGTTGTTTTGTGCATAGTCTGTAACCTTCTGAATTGGGAGTTTTAGCGAAGAAATTACGACTTGCAAAACAGGAATTGTGGTTGGCTTGTATTTCAAAATGTTTGGCGGCATAATCCCGCTTGGCATAGTTTTCATACAAACGTGCGAAGTTGCACTGACCTGCGTAATTCCTGTATTTATGTCAGAGCCGGGGTGAAGAAATACTCTGATTACACCAGCACCCAAAAGTGACTGTGATTCAATGTGTTCGACGTTGTCGACACTTGTAACATAAGCTCTTTCGGCGATTGTAACGATTCTGCGTTCAATATCTTTGGCAGGCATACCTGTGTAGGTCCAAACCGCTGTTACAACAGGGGTGTTGATTTCAGGGAAAATATCAATCGGAGTTTTTGAAATCGTAACTAAGCCCATAATCAAAATGAACAATGCCATTACGATTACGGTGTAGTAATATTTTAAAACCATTTTCATGAAGTTTTTCATTCGATTTCGCTCCCCAATGATTTGTAAATATCTACCGTGTCAACAAGCGAGCTGATTTTGGCGTTATACATAGAATTCTCGTTAAGTAAAACTTTTCTCCTTGCTGCGAGTTCGTCAATCTTGTTGCCTGTACCGTTGGTGTATCTTATGTTTGCGACATTGTAAAAGTGGTTAGACTTTTCAATTGCACCGTTAAAGCCTTCGTAGGAGTTGTAATCCGTTTTCAGGCTTGATAATGCGTTTTCGATTTCGCAAAAAGCATTCAAAAGCACGTTGTTATACTGGTGCAACTTTTCAATCGCAACTTCTTTGTTGTATCTAAGATAAGCCGTTTTGTATCCGCCTGTGTACAAATCCAATAATAGCCCTGCTCCCAGCTGGTATACTGTGCTGTTCCAATCGAAAATCCTGCCTGCGTCAATTGCCTCAAACCCAACCATTTCGTTCAAATTAATTGATGGCAAGAACATCTTTTTTGCGACTCTGACATCGAGTGCCGCCTTTTTTATGCCGTATTCCGCTTGAATTACGTCCGGACGGTTGAAAATTAAATCAGATGAAATATTTTTGTTCACATCAAACGGGAACTGCAAATTATCTATTTGGCTTCGCTCAATATCGTTTCCGCCTTCCGGTGAAACCCCTCTCAACACTGCGAATTGGTGGAGCAAGATTTCTCTGCGTTTCAAAAGTGTGTTGAGTTCGTTTTTGTACACGACTTCTTCGTATTCAGTGGTATAAAGATTGTCGTACGCAATAATTCCGCCGTCATAAAGCTGTTGCTTTAGTCGAATTGTTTCGTTGATATTTGAGATTAGTTCTTCATAATTTTCAATCAACGCATCGGTCAAAACTATGTTGAAATAAGACGCTACGACTTCAGAAGTTACGGCAAGTTTTGCGATATTCAAATCTTCTTTGCTGATTTTGACGTTGTATTTTGAGGATTTAACTTTGTCAGATAGTTTTCCGAAAATATCAAGCTCCCAATTCAGCATTAGCGGGAAGTACAGGTGGTTTCCGCTGCCGAATTTTCCGCTCCAGCGAGAAATTGTTTTGAACGGGTAAATACTTGGATTGACGCTAAGTTGCGGAAGTCTTTGGGCATTAATTGTTCCTAAGATTGCTTCTGATTCGCGAACACGATTTGTTGCAATTTTGAGGTTGAAATTATTTTCCAAAGCTTCTTGAATATATCCGTTCAAAAGCTCGTCTTGGTAGTTTTCCCAGTATGGTTGCAGCGTAAAAGTTTTGTCAGGTTCGTTTTTGCTTTTGTTAATCTGAACATCATACGTGTCTTTGGAGTCGATAGCAAAAACCGCTCCCTGAGTTGATATTAGACAACATAATAAAATTGCTGTAACAATCTTCTTCATAAATATATCCCAATCTTTATAATTATATTCGCTAATTATGAATTGTATAGTTATATTGTATAAAATATTTGTTAAGTTTTTGTTAGATTAACTTTCTCCTGTAAGGAGAGGTTGATGTCTTATCAAAAGAACACTTTTAGCACGTTCCCTCTCCTTTTGGAGAGGGAACATGCTAAAGATGCTCAATTGGTTATTGTTGGGGTGAAATCTCTACTTACATTTTTATTAATATAGGTGAACGACCTTGGTCATTCCCTCTCCTTACAGGAGAGGGTTAGGGTGAGGTGTGTGAACTTTATGAATGCGGGTGAGGTGTCAACTCGCAAGAGGCAAACTAATTTTTTTGCTATATAATAAAAATATGAAGTATCCGAATTTAGAAAAATTGGTTGATATAATTGCAGTCCTAAGAAGTGAAAACGGCTGTGAGTGGGATAGAGAGCAAACTCATAAGTCTTTGCGTCCGAATATGTTGGAAGAAGCTTATGAAGCAGTCGATGCAATTGATGATGGTGATATTTCAAATTTGAGAGAAGAATTGGGCGATGTTTTGTTGCAAGTAGTTTTGCACTCTCAAATTGCAAAAGATAATGGTGAATTCGATATAGAAGATGTGGCAAAAGAGCTTTCTGACAAGCTAATTCATCGTCATCCGCACGTTTTTGGGAGCCAAAAAGTTCATTCGACACAAGAGATTTTGGATAATTGGGATAAGTTGAAAAAAGAAGAAAAAACTTATCGTAAATCTGTCCTAGACGGGATTTCAAAATCGCAATCAGCATTAATGGCTGCTCAAAAAATCAGTAAAAAAGTTGTTAAAGTCGGGTTTGAAT
This sequence comes from uncultured Candidatus Melainabacteria bacterium, assembly GCA_934754775.1. Classification (GTDB taxonomy): domain Bacteria; phylum Cyanobacteriota; class Vampirovibrionia; order Gastranaerophilales; family Gastranaerophilaceae; genus CAG-196. Next base: position 164,415 of record CAKVIM010000001.1, read on the forward strand.
GGGATTCAGTGGAGAGTCTGAAAGATTGTATCAAATCTGAATACGAAGAGTTTAACGAAGCTGTTAAATCAGGCGATAAAGACCACATGGAAGATGAAATGGGCGATATATTTTTTGCAACGGTTAATCTTGCAAGGTGGTACAAAATTGACGCAGAACAGGCTTTATTGAGAGCGAACAAGAAATTTATGAAACGTTTCCGCAAAATGGAAGAAATTAAGACTAAGCCATTTGAGGAATATACGTTTGAAGAATTTAACAATTTGTGGAAACAGGCTAAAATTGAGCTTGAAAAATAATTAGAAAATAAGAGGGGTTTAAGATGAAAAAACTATTGTCTGCACTGTTTTTGCTAATGCTAAGTTGCACAATTGCTTCCGCAGAAGAATTCAACACGGTTTGTGCAAGCCACATCCTTGTTCCGACGGAAATGGACGCAATCAAGCTTAGAAGCCAAATCAAAGATTATAGCGATTTTCAATATTATGCAAGAATTTATTCAAAATGCCCATCAGGTAGAAACGGCGGAGATTTGGGCTGTTTCTCGAGGGGTCAAATGGTGAAACCGTTCGAAGAAGCTGCATTCGGTGGGAAAATCGGTGAAGTTTCGGCACCTGTTAAAACTCAATTTGGGTATCATTTGTTGTGGGTAACTAAGAAGTACTAATAATGAAGAACAAAATCTTAGGAAATCTGGCGTTATTATTGACTGCTCTGATTTGGGGGCTATCATTTGTGGCACAAAGAGAAGGAATGGAACATGTGGGACCGTTCACGTTTAATGCTGTCAGAAGTTTTCTTGGCGGCTTAAGCCTTTTGCCCGTGATTGCTTGGTCAAAACTTTCGCATCCGGATACCAGAACTCCGCAGATAAGACATTATCAGCACGTTAACCTTGCGAGAGCCGGTATTGCTTGTGGTGTCGCACTTTTTATTGCAATGAGTATTCAGCAGTATTGTATGCAATTCGTTGCAGCTGGAAAAGCAGGTTTTATAAGTGCTTTGTATGTAGTTTTTGTTCCGATTATAACGATTTTGCTTGGTGATAGGTTGAGTAAAAACATTGTGGCGAGCGTCGGACTTGCAGTAGTGGGTTTGTATTTGCTTTGTTATAAGGCAGGCAGCGGGTTTGGGGTTTACGATTTGCTGCTTTTAGCAGGAGCATTATTCTACGGAATCCATATTCTTGTGGTTAATTTTTATTCTGACAAAGTGCAGGCGACAAAAGCTTGTTGTATTCAATTTTTTGTGGTCGGATTGTTGTCTGCGTTTTTGATGTTTTTGTTTGAGACCCCGACAATAGTTTCTATAATTTCTTGTAAAATTTCTTTGTTATACGCCGGAATTTTGACTTGTGGCGTGGCATATACGTTGCAAATTTTTGGTCAAAAGAATACCAAACCAACAATTGCGTCTATAATTTTGAGCTTAGAATCTGTGTTTGCAGTGCTTGGCGGAGCGTTAATCCTTGGTGAAACAATGAGCCCTAAGGAAATTACAGGCTGTGTGTTTATGATTTCTGCTGTAATTCTTTCCAACATAAAAATCGAAAAATAAAATATTCACTAATCCCCCAGTTGGACTCTCTTTTTTGGTAATGTTTTAATTTCTGAAAAATTCCATAATTTAGGAGTTAAACAAAGTTTAGAAGCTTTCTTCTACGCAACCGAAGTTAGCTTATAAGCCATTAAATCACCTATTGAAAGGTTATTTACAAAGGAGGTCAAAATGACGATTAGAAAACTTACTGTGGCAGCTGCAATTGCCGTTGGTATAGCAACGTGTTCGTTCAATACGGTAATGGCAGCCTGCCCATGCGACCAGCGTCCTGAAGTTTCTCAGGGGGCTTGTCCGATTGAGGAGATTCCGGAAGTAACCGGGGCAGCTTGCCCTTGTGAAACTCCTGCACCGAAAACAGATTGCGGATGCCCTGTTGCACCTCAATGTGAACCTGATCCGGTTCCGTCTTGTGCACTTTGTCCGTCATCAAAAGATTTGCAACGTGAAGATATGAAGCAAGTTTACTCATATCCTAACGCAGTTTACGGTTATAACAACTATGTAGGTACGGAAAAAGACTCTATCTACAAAGCAGAAGGGTTTTCGGTAAACAGAGAAATTAACAAACTTACTGCCGGTACGATGGGTACAACGGTTGCAACTGACGGTAATATTACCGGTGCGGCAACAAATATTCCGTGCTTGAATGAATTGTCACGCCACAACGGCACACCAATTATTAGAGATGAATCTAAAATGGATGGTAACGGCTGTCCTATTCAAATGAGTACAGCAAATTCTATTCAAGCAATAAAAAAATCATTAGTACCTTTTGATTTATCACCGTTTGAAAACATGACCGGTGCTGCAGCAAACTTGCAGATGTTCCCTGATGTTCCGGAAGGCTATTGGGCATCTTGCGAAATCGACAAACTTGCAACAAATGATATTGTTGTCGGCTACCCTGACAGATTGTTTAAACCTTCAAGAAACATCTCTCGTGCAGAGTTTGCAACAATGTTAGTCAAAGGTTTTGACAAAAATATGTATTCTTGCACACCGGAGAAATTATTCTCTGATGTTCCAACAAATCACTGGGCTAATTCAGCTATCACTGTTGCAGTTCACAATGACTTGTTGAAAGGTTATCCGAACGGCAAATTTATGCCTAACCATAACGTAACAAGAGTTGAAGCGTTGTGTGCTTTATCAAAGGGTATTCAGTGTGGCGAAATGGATAAATGTAGAGCACAAGAAATCTTGTCACAATACAACGACGGCAACACTGTTCCTGAATGGGCAATTATTCCGATTGCTAAGGCTTTAGAAAAGGGTGCTTTGAATAATTCGCCTTCTCCTAAGACAATTGCTCCGTTTAAGGATGCGTCACGTGCTGATATAGCAGCAATGTTGCAAAATATCCGTGTTGCAGCAGGTATTGATAAGAACCCTGTAACAGCAAACAATGATTGCCCAATTTGTCCTACTGACAAAAAAGCATTTATTGAAAACGAAGAAATGGTTAAAATTCCAACATTGCAGTTGAAGTTTAAAGACCAAGTAAGTGCAAAATCTTCTCACGTAGGTCAAAGATTTGCAGCTAAAACACTAGAAGATGTTACAATCAACGGTCATTTGTATCCGTGCGGTTCAAATGTATATGGTAAGGTTGTTGAAGTTGTAAGACCTTCCGGTTGCCAAAAGGGTGCGTTGAAACTTGCGTTTACAGAAATTGAAAATTGCGGTCAAAAGGCAACTCTTCCACGACAAATTCTTAACGCAGAAATCAACAAATCTAATACTCCGAATATCGTTTCAAGAATCGTTACAGCACCACTTACGTGGGGTGGACAAATGCTCGGTGTTGTTGGTAGAACAACCGGCGGCATGTTGTCTAACTTAGGTAACGCTTTAGAAGACGTAGCTTCTGGTACCGGTATTGCGTTGGGTGAAGCTTTCCAAGGTCAATTTATGGCATCAGCTCGAAGCTTGGGTGATGTAGCAATTGATACGGTAAAAGCTCCGGTTGATTTAACAAGAACAGCGTTATCAGGTACAATGGGCTTAGTACAGGCAACTGGCGACGAAGTCGGATACCTTGTTGATGCTAAGGGTTACAAAATCTCTGCAATTAATCCGAAAGAACACGTAACAATAGCTTTCGGTTGCAGCGGCGAATAGTAAGTTAATCGTTCGCTTAGGGGGAAGAAGTCGTAGGATATACGGCTTCTTTCTTTTTTTGTGTTTTTGTTGGCTTTTGCTTAGGCATCAACCTCGCCTGATAGGAGAGGTCACGAACGACTGCTCCCTCTCCATCTGGAGAGGGTAGTTTTTCAAAGTGAAAGCTACGCTTGAACATTAGAAAAATGGGTGAGGGTTCACCCCGTTAGGGCAAATTTAAAACAATTTTCCATTCTTATCAGTACCTTCTCGCCAAGCTCAATATATTTACACCTCACCCGCATCCGTAACTTACATTCGTTCGAACGGCTGCGACCTCTCCTGGATTATTCGGGCGAGCATAACATTCCTATGCCAACAAATCCTAACGGATTTTTCTAGGCATTTTCATGTTTTATGCTCTTACGGGCTAGCTCGCTTACACTCACGTCGCCCTATCGAAAATCCGCTCTCCTATCAGGAGAGGTCGATGTTAAACAATTTTCCATTTTCCACTTTCAATTTTCCATTGACCTCAAGCCCAACCAGTAGTCTCTCGCCAAGACCCTATTATTTACCCCTATTTACCCCTACCCCTTGACGGCTCCGTCGTTTTCGCCGGAGATGAAATATCTTTGCATAAACAGGAAGAAAATAATTATCGGGATTGTGGAAATAATCGAACCGGCTGCGATAAATCGCCAGTTAGAAGAGAACATACCTTGCAAATTATTAATCCCGACAGGCAAAGTATACATAGAATCTTTTGTTAGCATAATACTTGGCCAGAGGAATTCGCCCCACGAGCCGATAAACGTAAACACTGCAAGCACGGCAAGAGTCGGTTTAACCATCGGGAGTACAACTCTGGTAAACATCTGGAACACATTGCAGCCGTCAACAATAGCGGCTTCTTCGACTTCTCTAGGTACCTTAAGAAACGCTTGACGCATAAGAAAAATTCCGAATGCACTTACTGCAAACGGCATAACAAGCCCGATATAGCCCATTACGTTATTAACGCTATCAATCAAGTGCAGTTTAAGTGTGATTATATACACAGGGAGCATAATCGCTTGAAAAGGTATCATAATTGTTGCGAGGATTGAGAAGAAAACGATTTTTTTGCCACGAAAATTCATTCTTGCAAGCGGATAAGCTGCAAGTGATGAGAGTATCAAATTTAGGATAACTGTTAGTGCTGCAACAATAACGCTGTTCCAGAAATACGCCATAAAATCGACTTTGCCCCAAACATCAATATAATTAGCAAATGTGAAATCTGATGGTATGAGTTTTGGTGGGTATGCAAAAATATCTTCGCCTAACCCTTTGAGCGAGGTTGAGGTTAACCAAATAAACGGAAAGATTGATAGTAACGAAGTTATTATCAATACGGCATGGATAAAAGTTTTTTCGGTTAATTTCTTTAGCATTGTTTTTATTTTATATCATATTTGTTTAATTGAAAAGAGGGGCGGCATAAATGCCGCCCCTCTTTTTCATTTCCTATTCAGCCTTTTCTTCTTTATCAAAAAGATGTTTGACTTTGTATTTAACCGTTTTCTTTTCGGCTTCAAGAGCTTGCTGTTCTTCTATTGCTTGCTCGATGGTTTCAGCCTCACTGCCTTCTGTCGGTTCAGGAAGCGAGTTAACATATTCAATCGCAGTATCGTATTCGGTGGCAGTTGCAAGCCATTTGAATGATTTAATCAACGTCAAAGGTTTTGCAGCATCTCCTCTTACTACAAGTTGGAACTTGGTTGCTGCGTTGTCAACATATTTGTTTGAGAAGCTTGGAATAATCGCCATTTCGTCTTCCGGAACCATTTCGCAGAATATAGAGAACGCTTTTGCGGTAACTACATTCAAGCTGGCTGCACTGTTTAGAAGGTTTGCAGGGTTGATTGCTCCGATTGGCCCAAGTAAGTTAGAAATAAGTGAAGCCATTCTTGCTCGAACCTTCATATCGGCATAGTTTCTTAAAATATCGAAATCACCGAAAATATGTAAGCTCAAAATGTTTCCGAGTGAAGTTATCGGCTCAATGTGGCAAATGCCGTCATTGAAGCTCAATTCTCCGCTTAAGTTGGAGAAGTGTGTTGTATCAATTGTTGTAAGTCCGCTGATAACTCCGCCGAGTGCAGTTTGGAAGAATTGTGATTCACGGATATTTTCTGCAATAATCAAGTTTTCTAATTTGCCGAAAGGTCCGAATTGTCCGTCTTTAACTGTGAAGTTAACTTTTCCTTTCAGACTTCTCATTTGTTCTTCATAAGTTGCACCCTTAAGTGAAATATCAGTTTTGAAGCTTGCAGTACCTGACAAAGTGTCTTTCATATTCGCAGCGTCTAAAAGTGCTTGCTCAACATTAACACCTTGACCTTGAACACGAATGTTCATAAGTGTTGTAAGTAGGTTCATTGAAATATTTCCGTTGATACGACCTTGGAAAACGTTTGTTCTCAAGTTTCTCAAGAAGAATATATTTCTTGCAAGTGAGATTCTGCCGGTTGTGTTTTTAACATCGATATTTCCGGTGATAATTCTTGCAAAGTTTATTGAACCGTTTCTTACTACAACAGGAATGTCTGCAGAAGCTGATGATGAAGCGGCAGATGTTGATTTTGGAACATAAGCCATTGCTTTATCGCTTACTTTCATCAATTTGTCTACGTTCAAGTATCTTGAAGAAACGTCAAGATTAGAGATATTTAAAACTGATGACGGTGTTAAACTTATTGTTCCTTGGGTTTGGATATCCGAACCGTTTAAAATCAAGTCTTTTACAGAAAAATCGGCATTTTGTCCTTTTAGCTGTAATCCGGCATGTCTAAGTGTCAGAAGCAATTCAGGAATGCTAAGGTTATTTATTTCGTAGCCGCCTCTGAATCTTGGAGAAGCAGCTTCACCAAACACGAAAGCGTGTCCTTTAACGCTGAAATCTGATTTAGGGAATACATAAATCTTGCCTTGTAACGCTTTTGGCATTGTGATTTTGATAAGATTTATTGTGTCGCCCGCAATCGTTCCGTCAACGTTAAGTATTTCGTCAAGATGAACAACTTCGTTGCCTTTTTCGTCAACGCTTACGGTTCTTGTGAATAGACCTGTTTTCTTAATTTTTATTCTGTTTTCTTTAAAGTCAATTACAGATTGGAGTGAAGTATTCAAGCCTTCTAAGTTTTTGAAATCGACAGGTGTGATGAAATTATTTTTGTCAGCAAGAGCTTGTGCGAATAAGGTTTGTTTTCTCTTGTTACCGTCAACCGTCAATTTTACAGGGATTGAACCTTGTGAATGAATAAATGGTTTGAATTCTTTACCAATCAGTTTGATTAAGTCGTTTGTATCAACCTTTCCTTCTGCAAGGAATTTGATTGATTTGAGTTTGTTATAATCAATGACTTCGCCTGAATAATTTAATTTAGATTTGTCATTGAATAGAATTGTATTTTCTTTGATATTAATATTATTTTCTGCAATCTCTACATTAAGTTTCGGTACAGAAATCGTAGAACGTGTTTGCGGAATTGTTAAATCGAAATTGCTGTTGTCGATTTTGCCTCTGACATCTTTTTTGTTAGCACAGAATTCAGCATTCAGATTTTGGTTTGTAACAACAAGTCCGCCGCCGGAAATATTCAGACTATCAAGTCCAAATTTCGCACCAGCAACAGCTTCTTTTAGTTTGCCTTTCAAACCTAAATCAAGAGTTGCGTAGCCTGAGCGGAAATTGTACGCATTTCTGATGTTTTCAGGAGCAAAAGCCTTGAATAAGATAGGCAAAGGAATTTTGTTTGCTTTGATGGTTATGTCTGCAACAGATTGCTTGTCGATTTTACCGTCGATTGTAATTGGAGCGTTTGCAACTTTAAGTCCTGAATTTCTGATATCCAGAACGTTGTTATCGAGTTTTAGATTAATATTAGTGTCAGATAATACCTTGCCAAGATTTCTGACGCTGACTCCGCCGTTTTGAACGATAACAGAACCGTCTGAGCGAAGTTTCTTGAAGTTTGTTTTGACATGACAATCAGCCTTAAGCGAGCCTTCTGCCTTAATTTGAGCAAGTTCGTTTTTGATATGCAATGAATCTAAAAATGCTCTGGATAAGATTACGAGGTCATTAAATCGGATTGTGCCTGTTTTGATATCTATATCCATTTTAGGATGTTTGCTATAGTTCAATTTGCCCAAAAGTTGAATATTTTGATTTTTTACAGGGTAAATATTTGTGTCAAGTTCGACGTTTTTGCCAAATGTGTTTGCTCTCAAATAGCTTTCAGGAAGCTTAAGTGAGCCGACTTTTAGGGTTACGTTTTCAACATTAAAGTGACCATATGATGTCAAATCGTCGTTATGATTTCTGACTCTCAATTTGGTGTCTAAATTGGCTTTCAAATCGTAATTTCTGTACATAGTAACAGGGTTTACGAACGGAATATCGACTCTTTGGGCCGGATCGTCTTCTGAATCAAGCTTTGTTCCGAATTCCGGTAAGAAAGTATTTATATTTAGGTTTGCAGTTATGTTCTTGTTTTTGTCGCTGTATAATTCTGCGTAAGTTTTGATTTTAGCGGTTTTGCCGTTAAAGTAGCCCAAAACTAATTGTTCGCCTTTAAGTTCCAAATAATGCTTTGATTTAAGGTCATTTACAAGCACTCTGTAATTATTAAGTTTGACAGTCGGAACTTTTATTCTAATCCACCCAGGGTTAAATCCTTCTGTGGTTTGTTTAGCTTCTTCAATTGTTTGCTCTTTTTGAGCGTTCATAATATCTTCAACCAGTTTAACAACTTTGAAGTTCTCATTGTTTACTATTTCAAGGTTAACAAACGGGTTGTTGATTTCAAGGCAAGAAACCTTTACTGTTAATAAAAATAAGCTCGGTAGAGATATTCTTGTTTTGAAATTGTCAGCTGAAAATAGTACTGAATTGTCCGGTAATTTTACGGAAATATTATCAGCTTTTATACCTGCTCCGAGTAGCGGAGTTGTGATAATTCTTGCGTTCTCAAAATTAACATCGAGCTTCGCTTGCTCTTTTGCAATTTTTTGCACATCAGGTTTGTATTGGTTCAAATCGATTATGTTTGGTAGCACAAAAAGAAAACCTGCGTATGTTAAAACTATTGCACCGGCTAGCGTGTAGCCAAAATACTTAAGAAACTTATTCATACATAATCCCCTTATTTTCTTTTTAATATTATTATATTTTAAAAATAATTACGCACAAAATATTGAATTTATGTTACATTTATCCCCAAATGTAAAGATTTTGTAATGACTTGACATGTTTTTGGTAAAATTAAATAAGTTGGATAAAATAGCCGAGAATTAAGGGAAAAGAGATTATGAAGAAATTTTTTATGATGTTATTTACAACAATGCTTATGACCTTGCAATCTGTGCAAGCGATGAACGTTGATGCGTTCATGGATAAGCACGTTGCTCCGGTTTCTGACGCAGTCGCCAGATTAATATTTTATCCGATTAACATTTGTGGCAATAATGTACCTTTGATTATTTTCTGGGTATTGATTGCAGGTTTCTTTTTCACATTTTATTTTAAAGGGATTTCAGTTTGGGGCTTCAAACACGCAATTGATGTTGTAGCAAAGCCTGCTGAAAAACATAACGACGGATGCGGTGAAGTTTCATCTTTCCAAGCATTGGCAACAGCTCTATCCGGTACAATCGGTATTGGTAGTATTGCCGGTGTTGCAATTTCAATTTCAATCGGTGGCCCAGGTGCTGCATTCTGGATTTTTGCAGGTGCACTTTTGGGTATGTCAATCAAGTTTGTAGAAGCAACTTTGGCTGTAAAATATAGAAGATTTAATCTTGACGGTTCAGTATCAGGTGGTCCGATGCATTATATTGCACACGGTTTAACCAGAAAAAAACTTCGTTGGTTAGGTCAACCTTTGTCTGTATTGTACGCTATACTTTGTATTGGTGGTGGTATTACAGGTGGAAATATGATTCAAATTAACCAAACTGCTCACCAAATCGTATTCATTACAGGTGGTTCAAACAGTATTTTTCACGGTTACACTTGGTTAATCGGTTTAGTTGCAGCAATTTTGATTGGTATGGTAATTGTCGGTGGTATTAAGAGCATAGCTAAAGTTACAACGGTTTTAACTCCTACAATGTGCTTGTTGTACATTGTTTCGGGTACAATCGTTATTTTAGCTAACTTTATGAATATTCCTCACGCAATCGCTTTGATTATTCGTGAAGCATTTCACCCAACAGCAGTTGCGGGTGGTGTTTTAGGTACAATTATCATTGGTTTAAGACGTTCTGTTCAATCAAATGAAGCCGGAACAGGTGCTGCAGCAATTGTTTATGCTACAGCTCAAACTAAAGAACCTGTTTCACAAGGCTTTGTAGCTTTATTAGAAACCTTTTTAACCGGTGTTCTTTGCTTGTTCACTTCTTTCGCAATTGTGTTTTCAGGTGCTTGCACACACGCAGCTAAAGAAATTTCCGGTATTGAATTGGCATCGAATGCTTTCCAATCAGTAATTCCGTTCTTCCCGATTATTCTTTCAATAATCGCTGTAATGTTCGCATTATCAACATTGATTTCTTGGGCTTATTACGGACAAAAAGCTTGGACATTCTTGTTTGGTGAAGGTAAAAAACGTGTTCTTGCTTTCAACTTGATTTATTGCTTGTTCATTATTATTGGTTCAGCAATGAACGTAAAATCAGTTATTGATATTACAGACGCAATGATGGTTGCTCTATGTGTTCCAAACATCATTGTTCTATATATCTTGTGTCCTGAAATTAAACGTGATTTGAAATCATATCTGGAAAAACAGGATATGAAATTAGTTAAGAAATTTATCAGATTCTAAAAATGGATTTATAAAACGCTAAAAAACAATGTATAAGCTTTATACATTGTTTTTTTTTGCCTTGTATTTTATAATTATTCTTGAACTTTGAAAATGCTTTAAGTAGGGACAAATGATTTATTTAGACGCAGGTACAACATATTCAAAAATAATAACTGATGAAAAACGCTTTGATGACGAGTTTTTGGTCAAAAAAGAGGACGGGAAGTTTTATTATATATTGCCTTCAAATATTATTAAGGCTCAAAAAATTGTTCCCACGGCGTCTTGCGGACATATGTCAAATGCTAACGAAAATGAGATTATTGCGTTGGCAAAAGGTGCTAAGTTGCGTAATATAGATTCAGACGCTACAATTCTCGATTTGGGGAGTCGTGATGCTAAGTGGATACGATTTAAGGATAACAAATTTCACGACATGGACTGGAATACATCCTGTGCGAGTTCAACAGGTGCGACTGTTGAAATGCTTCTGAAATTTTATGGAGTGCAGGCAGGCGAATTGAAATATGATGATGAAAAGTTTGCTGTAACTTGCGGTATTTTTGGTATGGAAAAAATCATGGATTCAATTTCCGCCGGAACAAAACCTTCTGAAGCAATTTCAAAATTTGTACACGGAATTGCGTATAATGCATGGAATTTTTGCAAAAAGCCTAAAAAAATATATCTTTCAGGTGGGTTTTGTGAAAACAAGTGTTTGGTTGATTCCTTAAGCAAATACTGCGAGGTTATTTTGCTCGGAAGATTTGTTCTGGCAGAAGGTTTAGTATAAGCTATTTTGTCATCTTTATGGTGGAAATAACATTAAATAGATAGACTAATTATGTATCATAATGTATAATTAGCTTGCAGGGTTAAAAGTAATCCGTTACTTTCGCATCAGTCACAATCTACAATTGGACAAAAACTGATGAAAGGAGGTAATTAGCTATGGTAGACAAAATAATAATGCTATCACTGGCACTTTCAGTACTAGCAATAGCATTAAAACTTTTAATATCATAGTAGGGGATTAACGGCACTTTACCAGAGTGCCACCCTGCTTCATTATTATTTACGATTTTGATGGATTTGTCAATCCCATTTTATTCTTCAATAGGGCTTAAGACTGAGATTGCAACGTGGTCTAGGTTCAAGTATTCCTTTGCTGCGTTTTCTAAGTCTGTACAGCTTATCCGGTCACATATCGGCAAATAATCTTCTGCTAACGCTAAATCGTCGCAGACAGTCATGTAATAACCGATTGTTTCGCCAATATCCGAAACAGTTTCAACTTCGCAAGCAAAACGTGATTTAAGTTTCTTCTTTGCTTTGTTGAGTTCTTTTTCTGTGATTCCGTGTTTAATTTTTTCGATTTCAGATTTAACAAGTTCAATTGCCTTGTCCTTAAATTGTGGGTTGAAATTGGCTTGAACAAAGAAATTGCAGCCGTCACGGAAGGTATAGCATTCTGCGTCAATCATATTAAAGATTTGTTCTTTTGAATTTTCTATCAAATCGACATAAAGTCTTGAACTTGTGCCTTCGCCCAAAATTATCGCAAGCATTTCAAGCATAATCACATTTTTCAAATCTTTTGCAACAGCTCCTAAAAATCCGAACATTAGGAACGAAGAATTGATATGAGCCTTATTTTCGATATAAGCTTGAGTTTCAATCGGTTTATCCGGCAAAATATTTCTTTGCGGCGGTTCAGGTCTTTCGCCCCAATTGAAAGCTTCGACTACTCTTTTTAAGATGTCTTCAGAATCAAAATCGCCCACAATAATTGTGGTTACATTCTTTGGTGAATAAAATCTTCTATAGTAGTCCATAATTTCACCTTGCGTAACTTGAGAAATAATCTCAGGTGTGCCGATAACATCACGTTTGTATGGGTGGTTTGTGTACATCGCGTTATTTACGGCATTATAAACCTTTGTCCAAGGCTGGTCTTTACGCATGCGGATTTCTTCGATTACGACGTGGCGTTCACGCTTGTCGGTAACTGTTTTATCGTTTACGTCAAATGGTGCTCCCATCTCGTAATCCGGCACAACAGGGTCTGTCATCATATCTGCGTGCAAGTCAATTGCTGTATAAAAGTTTTCGTTATTTTCGCCTTTCGGAAGGGTTACATAGTAGAATGTGTAATCTTTCCACGTAGCAGCGTTCACGATTGCACCTTTTGCTTCCAAAATATGGTCGAACTCTCCGGCTTTGTGTTTATGAGTACCTTTGAACATCAAATGTTCAAGGAAATGTGAAATACCGTTATTCTTGTCATTTTCGTTTATAGAACCGGTTTTAACCCAGCTTGATATATTAACCATTCCGCCTTCTTTGTGTGCCAGAACGATTTTGTGCCCGTTGTCTTGTTCGTAGATTTCAACTTCTCTTGTCAAAAACGGATATTTTACTAATGATTTCTTCATAAACACCTCTTAATCTTGTTTTCATTATAACTAAAAATTAGCTATGCAGGCAATACCTAATACGGTTATTGATTTAAGTATTATAATAATGTAAATAATTTGCATAAAGAAAGGAGCTTTTTATGTTAGAAGAAAAACACGAACATCATTGGTTAAAAATCGTCGGGATTATACTTGCGACATTTTTAGGGGCGTTTTTAGCATTTTATTTTGCGGTCGATATTACGCTTAATCGAATGATGAATCCTGAATATCAGATTAAGAAAATGGAGAAAATGGTGCAAAAACAGGAAAAAAGTTTCCGAAAGATGCAGGATAAATTTATGGAAGATCCGTTTGAACCCAAAATGGCTCCGATGCTAGTTAATTTGGTTAAGGAAAATGACGAATATCGGGTAATTGTTGATTTGAAACCGCTTGGTAATAATGAAAAAAACGTAAACGTGAAACTTGATGATAATATTGTGACTGTTTCCGGCACTATGGACAAAAAGGACGGACATGGCGAGAAGATGATGAATTTTTCACAAGCGTATTATCTGGACGAAAAACTGAATGCGGATAAGATGACAAAAGAACGAAAAGGAAATAAATACATTATAACTATTCCGTTTGAGGATTAATATTATGAATGTGCCGGCGAACTCGCCGGCACTTCTTTTTATTAATAGATTGCTTCAAAAAACTTTACATGATATAATTTCGTTATGGAAAATGGTGCTGAAGCAAAAACTAAGAAGAAGGGTATGACTGCTCAAACTCGCCTTATTCTTGCGGGTTTAGGGGTTAGTACTGCGTTTATTCTTGCTGCAGCAGGATTTGCGACATTCAGTATCAACCAGAATATGAACCATGCGTACAGAAATTTTGGTCAAGTGCTTTCCAAAACTCTTGCGATTGAGGGTGTTGAAGTTACAAAGGAAGTTCCTGAACTTGCAAAGTATGACGCACTTAGAGCGAATTCGCTTTCTGTATTAAAAAGCAATAATGATATTGCTTATATTGTTTTTAAGGATAACAAATCAAAGGTTATTTATTCAAGTAAAGATGATTATCCTGATCAGGCGGAGAAGGCACGTATCACTGTATCATCTCCGATGATTGTTAAAAATTTGAGCAACTCCGTGAATGTCGGCTCAGTAGAAGTCGGACTTTCCGGAACTATTATGGACAAAGTTTCAGCAACTTCAAATACCTCACTTGCAATCGTATTTTTGCTTGCGTGGTTTGTAATTGTCGGAATTATTTATATGAACTCTTCTATTGTGACTCGTGAGTTGAGAAAACTTCATCAGGGTGTTAAGAAGATTTCAACCGGCGAATTTGGCTACAAATTGGATGACAAAGACGTTGATAAAGAAATTAAAGAACTTTATTCTGCATTTAACGACATGTCTGAACGTTTGAGCAGATATAATGAACAAACTATTGAAAGTTTGACTTTCGAACGTAACAAACTTGAATCTGTTTTGATGAGCATTGTTAACGGCGTTGTTGTTTGCGACAACCACGACAAGGTTATTATGGTTAATAACTATGCAAAACGCTTGTTGGAAGTTGAGGAAGAGGATATTCTTAACAGTCAAATCCAACAATTCTGCGATTCTAGTGGAGAATTCTGTTTTGCGGATAAGATTACCCAATTCAAGGACACTCCGCTTGATGATGAGGGAGCTCCGGTTCCTTTTAATATTACGATTGACCAAAGAATTCTTAAATGCTTGATTTCACCGATGTTCACACGTTCTAATTCTTATGTAGGTTATATTATCGTACTTATTGATGTAACAAAAGATGTTGAGATGGATCAATTGCGTTCAAACTTTATTTCTAATGTTTCGCACGAGCTTAGAACGCCTGTAACTGTTTTGAGAAGCTACATTGACACACTTTATAATTATGGAAATGATTTTGATTTTAATACTCAACGAGAATTTATTGGGGTTATGAATCAGGAAATTATTCGTTTGAATAGAATGGTTAATGATATTCTTGATTTTTCACGTTACGAAGCACAAAACGTACATATGGAAAAATCTAAACAAGATATTATCGAGATTATTGAAGATGCGGTTAACCAAGTTCAAGTTCTGGCTAAGGAACATGATTTGACGATTTCTATAATGAAAGAGCCTGATTTGCCACAGATTTACTTGAATGTGGATAGTATTTCACGTGCGTTTATGAATATTCTTTCAAACGCTATTAAATATTCTCCGGACGGCAAGCGTATTAAGGTGCGTGTAGAACGTTCTCGTGACGGTGAGTATGTAGAAGTCAGCGTTGAAGATCAAGGCCCTGGAATTCCGGAAAAAGACCAAAAGAAAGTATTTGACAGATTTTATCGCTGCGAAAATGCTACCCATACGGTAAAAGGTACTGGTTTGGGCTTGCACCTTGTTAAGGTTACGGTTGAAAAACACCATCACGGTCAAGTTTTTGTTAACTCAAAAGAAGGCGAAGGCTCTACATTTGGGTTTAGATTGCCGATTAATCCGCCGCCGGAAGAGGTTGAAGAATATATTCCGAAAAATCAGCTGCCGGCTGAAAGCGAAGCGTAATTTATGTACGAAGATGCAATAAAACAACTAACAAGCAGAGATAATTTCTATATTGATTTGGGGCTTGATAGAATCAGAGCTGCGTTGGAGATGTTTGGTAACCCGCAGGATAAGTTGAAGTGTATTCATGTTGCGGGGACGAACGGCAAAGGTTCTGTGTGTACGATTTTGGACTCGATTTTGCGAGAAGCCGGTTATAAGACCGGGCTTTATACAAGTCCGCATATTTGGGATTATACGGAAAGAATACGGGTTTGTGGTGTTGAGATTTCAAAAGAAGATTTTGCTTCCTATGTTGAACAAATTATGGGGTGTGGAATTCATCTTACAGAGTTTGAAATTTTGACTGTTATGATGTTTCTTTATTTTGAAGCAAAAGGTGTTGATATTGCAATCTTGGAAACGGGTTTGGGCGGTCGATTGGACGCAACAAACGTAATTAAGAAGAATTTATGCTCAATAATTACTCAGATAGATTTGGATCATACAGAAAGATTGGGCGATACCAAGGAAAAGATTGCTTATGAAAAAGCCGGTATAATAAAGCAAGCTTGCCCTGTGATTACATCTATGGGGTATGAGGCAATAAAAGATAAGGCTGATGAGATGGATTCAATGTTTATTCTGGCGACTCCGTTTGTGAAGCCGGAATTTGTTGAGGCTCTTACTTTAAAAGGTAATCATCAGGTGGAAAACCTTGCACTTGCTGTTAATGCGATTAATTATCTTTTTAAAGATATCGACGATGCGACGATTATTGCGGGGCTGCGGAAGGTTAAAAATCCGTGTCGTTTTCAGTATTTCCCTATGCAAAATCTTGTTGTGGATGCTTCTCATAATCCCAATGGAATAGCGGCTTTAAGAGATAATTTGGACAGTTATTTCCCGCAAGATGAACGCAGATTTGTTTTTGGTTGCTTAAGGAATAAAGATTATTCCAAGATGATGAGGATTTTATTCCGTGAAGGTGACGAAATTTATTTTAACGAATTCGATTACCCGAATGCTTGCTCATTTGAGGAACTTCAGGCAGCATGTCCATATAAAGCGACTCAATATAACAACGAAGCTTTAGCGGATAATAAATTAAATATTATCTGCGGCTCGTTTTATATGATTGGTCAGATGAAATGGATAAAAGAGTTGGAATAAAAATGGCGGCTTTTAAGCCGCCATTTTTATTATATGCTTTTAAACTTAACCAAATCTTGTTTTCTCATTCTGATATTTTCAGGAGTAATTTCAACAAGTTCATCGTCGCCAATGTATTCCAAACAATCTTCCAAAGAGAGTTCTTTGTGAGCTTGCAGAGTTACCATAACGTCAGCGGTTGCACTTCTCATATTGGTTAATTTTTTAGTTTTACAGATATTAACTACGATATCTTGAGGTCTGTTGCCTTCGCCGATAATCATACCTCTGTACACCTTAGTTTTAGGTGTAACAAAGAATACGCCTCTGTCTTCGAATTGAGCCAAAGCGTAAGGAATAGCTTCGCCTTGTTCGTGAGCTAAAATTGAACCGCTTCTTTGTTTTGGAATATCGCCGGCATATGGTTTGTATTCGTCAAATGTATGATACATAATACCTTCACCACGAGTCATACGGATGAATTCAGAACGGAAACCAATCAAACCTCTTGCTGGGATTGAAAATTTCATGTTTGTTCTGCCGTTAGCATTTTGCATTTCAACCATTGTAGCTTTTCTGCCTGAAAGTCTGTCTATGCAAGAGCCTGCGTATTCTTCCGGAACGTCAACGAGTAAGTTTTCAAATGGTTCTTGCAAGTTTTCACCTTCGCCTTTAAAAATAACTTCAGGTTTAGAAACTTGGAACTCGTAACCTTCTCTACGCATAGTTTCAATTAGAATGCCTAAGTGAAGTTCGCCTCTACCGCTAACTTTGAAGCAGTCTGTTGAATCTGTGTCTTCAACTCTCAAACTTACGTTCTTTTCTAATTCATCATAAAGTCTTTTTCTAAGTTGTCTTGATGTTACAAACTTACCTTCCTGACCTGCAAACGGGCTGTCATTAACAGAGAAATTCATTTGCAAAGTAGGTTCGTCAACTTTAATCAAAGGTAAAGCTTCGATGTTATTCGGGTCGCAAAGAGTTTCGCCGATATGAATATCAGAAAAACCTGCAATACCAACAATATCACCTGCTTCAGCTTCTTCAATTTCGATACGTCCTAAATCATGGAAACCGAATAATTTTGTAACTTTTCCTTTAGTAACTTTTCCTTCATGGTCAATCCAAGCAACTTGGTCTTGCGAGTGAATTATACCATTTGCAACACGGCCAATTACAATTCTCCCTACATATTCATTGTAATCAAGAGTTGTTGCTCTGAATTGGAAAGGTTTTGTTGAATCACCAGCAGGTTCTTGAATGTTTTCTATAATGCAATCTAAAAGAGGAATCATATCTTTTCTTTCATCATCAAGATGTTTGATTGCAAAGCCGTTCAAGCTGCTTGCGTAAATGTAAGGGAAGTCGATTAAATCTTCTCTGTCTGTTAATTCTGTGAACAAATCGAAAACCTTGTCCAATGTTCCGTCCGGATCAGCTGCAGGTTTATCGATTTTGTTAATTACAACAATAATTTTGATACCAAGTTCTAATGCTTTTGAAAGAACGAATCTTGTTTGAGGCATAGGGCCTTCTGCTGCGTCAACGATTAGCAAAGCACCGTCAACCATACCCAATACACGTTCTACTTCCCCACCAAAGTCTGCGTGACCGGGGGTATCAACTACGTTGATTTTAATACCTTTGTAGTCAATAGAAATGTTTTTGGAAAGAATTGTAATTCCTCTTTCTCTTTCTAAGTCGTTACTGTCAAGAACACGTTCTTGCACTTGTTGGTTTTCTCTAAATGCACCGCTTTGTTTAAGCATACAGTCAACCAAAGTTGTTTTACCGTGGTCAACGTGAGCAATAATAGCGATGTTTCTAATATTCTTATTTGCCATTCTTTTAATCCCTATTTCTTCTAGTGTTGATTTTACACTTATATTGTAAACAAATGGTGAAAAAATATCAACTATTTGAATATTTCATGATAAGCTATTCATTGCTCGTATTCGCAAGGTTTGCAAAACTAATTAACAAATTATTTCTTTTATGAACGACAACCGCACCACGAGCGTTCCTTAGCGAGTGAAAGAGTGCGGGTTTACCCGCTACAGCCATTCAAACAACGCTCGTTAGAGCGTAGGAAACAATAGCGTGTTTTCTCTTTCTTTTGGTATCTTTTCTTTCTATTTCTTTCGCAACAAAAGAGAAAGAAAAGTACATTTTTATTTCAAAATAGTTCTTCATTTTCTTTTCTTTATTGCGAAAAAAGAAAAGAAAACGAAGCAAAAGAAAAGAAATGACGCACTGTTTTCTACAACCTTACGGTTGTGGATTGAATTGATGTTGCAGGCAAAGCTTACACTTTACGCTTGCTATCGCAGCTAATCGCTGCACGCTCACGGCGTGAGATGCGAGAGGGGTGTGAAGAGCGTGTGATTTGAAGCTTGGTTGTGTGAGGATTGGTCAGGCTCTGCCTGAAAGTTATTTTATAATGAGTGCATCAAATTCTTTTGAAAAATCTCTTTGCTTTAATTCAATTAAAGGAATGTTGTACTCATCAGCTAATTTTTTGACTTTAATATCATAATCTATTGCAAGTGTCTTAACGCCTGATTTTATGGCAACTACGTTTGCGTGAAATCTCATCCCAATCATATATTCAAGAGCAGAAACCTTTTCAAATACATCATTGATAGAGAGTTCTCTTAAAACTTTCACGTTTTGACACCCTTTTTTCTGCAACATTTTGGCAAATTTTTCGCAAATCGCTAAATCAATGCTATCTTGAAATGAATAAATTTCAATTTTTTTATCCGAAAATCTTTTGGAAATTTCGTTAGCAAGTGATACCAAAAAACTTTCCGTAATCGTTGGAAAATCTCTAAGTTGCACACCAATTGTGCCTTTCATGTTCTTGATAGGCAGCTCTAAACTAAATATCGGGTCTTTTACTAATTTTGATTTGATTCCCCATTTGTTCAACAACTCTTGGGACTTTTTATCACGAACAGAAATCTCGCTGCAATTCATCAGTGCAATTCTTGTTAAAATCTGTCCAAAGATAGAGCGAATCGGCCCGATGCCTTGTGAAAAAATAATTACTTTTTTTCTCAAAAACAGTGCGGCATAAATTACTCCAAGGTAATAAATCAAACTCTTTAGGCTTGTTACATCTTGCAAAAGACTTCCGCCACCTGATATCAGAACGTCTGCTTCTTTTAATGAGTCGAAAAATTTTAACATAGGGCAGGAATTAACGCCGTGGTTTCGTTTCGTTCTTTCAGGGTTAGAAGAAATCAGCGTAATTTTTTCAGCACCCTCTTTTTTTAATTTTTCGGTTAAAACGTGAGCAATAGCTTCATCACCGAAGTTGTCGAAGCCAATGTATCCTGAAACTATGTATTTTGTCATTAAACATTCTCCATAACTGTTTTTAAGTATGGTATAGATTGAATCGCACCGTAATTTTGAGTTTGGAGTCCTGATACTACGGAAGCAAATTTGGTCGCATCAGCCGGTGAATACCCGTTTGTTATTGCGTAAAGAAATCCGCCGTTAAATACATCACCGGATGCAGTTGTATCGATTGCTTTAGCAGAATTATAAAATTCTGTAAAGCTGATATCGCCCTTGTAGCCTGTGTAATAACCGTTATCAATGTGTGATTTTATGATAACGATTTTAACCCCTTTATCCCAAAAATATTTCATTACTTTGTCGATTGAATCGACTTCATAGAGCTTGGTTGCGTCATTTTTTAGACTCAAAAAAATGATATCCGTGTAGTCAACAATTTCCTCAAAGCATTCTTTTGTGTCGGTCGAATTCATGAAGCAAGAAGTATAATTCGGGTCGTAAGCTGTCAGAACATCGTTTTCTTTAGCTAATCTGAAAGATTCTCTTACAAGCTCTCTCGCACTTGCACTCAAGGATTGTACAATTCCCGTAGAATAGACAAGCTTAAGCTTTTTGATGTATTCCTCGGTTAAATCTTCGATGCAAAGCTTTGTTGCTGCAGTTTTGCGTTTGTAGTACAAAAGTTCTTTTTTGTCTTGGGTCTTAGAAACAATGTACATCCCGTTTTGCTCTTCGTTATTTTTGATAAGCGAAGTATCAATGTTTTCTTTTTGCAAGCTAGAAATAATAAACTCGCTGAACCCGTCGTTTCCGACTTTTGTGACATAAGTAACTTTTCCGTCGAGTCTTGCGACTGCAACAGCCGTTGTAACCGTATCCCCGCCAAAATACTTATTGAGTGTGGAAGTGTCAGCCAGAGTTCCGTTTGAAGAAAGCTCTATCAAGCACTCTCCGATTATTGCAATGTCTACTTTTTGCTCCATTCGGTAAAATCCTTAATCTCTTTTAAAATTTCTTTTGTGCGGCTTGTGATTTCTTTTGGCGTAAAACCTTGATAGAAGTCACGACCTACGCCGACAGCTGCGGCACCGGCTTTTATGTACGTAACAGCTTGGCTTAATTTGATGTTTCCCATCGGCATAAGGCTTAAGAATGGCATTTGTCTTAGAATGTCCTCAATGTATTGAACTCCGCCCATTGCGTCTGTCGGGTACAATTTGATTAGCTGAATTCTTGATTTCCATGCGTTGTACGCTTCGTTTGCGGTTGAAGCACCTGCAATAAAAGGAACACGTTTGTTTTTAGAAATCTTAACCATATTCATCTGAAAAATTGGTGAAGAAATCAATTGTGCACCGCATTCGAAAGCTGCGTCTGCTTGCATAGAGGTTATAATCCCACCTGCACAAACTTTTGCGAACTTAGAAACTTCTGCAACAGCTTTGTAGATAGACGGGTTGTCAATGTTGATTTCCAAAACTCTTATACCGCCGTCAACCAACGCTTTTGCGGTTTCTACTGCCATTTCAGGCTCTTTGCATCTTACGATAGGATAAATCTTATCCTCTTTTATCATTTCAATGTAATTTTCACTCATATATATGTATCCTTTTCCCCAAATTTATTATATCATAATAATATGAACAAGATTAAATTTGCATTCCTTAGTATTATTGTCGCACTTAGTTTAATTTTTGCCTACTTTGTAACGTATAATTTTGTTGAGCCAAAAGCATACGATTATATGACAAAGCACGTTATGGCTGAAAATTTGCCTTTTGATACGCATAAACAAGTTTACGGAAGCGATGATGTAATTCTTGTTGTTATTGATTCGAACACTGTTGAGAAATACCGTTGGCCGTGGAAAAGAGAGCTGAATTGCAAAATTTTTGAGTATTTCAGTGAGTATGCAAAACCAAAGGTTGTTGTGTATGACGCAATATTGGCGACTCTTGACGGGGATAATCCTGAGTCTGACAAAAAGTTTTTCTCAACTTTGAGGAAGTTTAATAATCTTGTAGTCGGATTTATGCCGGCTATTCGTGAGTGGCAGAATGAAGCTGCAGGCGAGAGTTATGACAGTAAATTTGCAACGAAGTTTAAGATTGATGTCAAAGATAAAACTGCCGCTGCACCTGAGTTGTATTCAAGTTTGATGACTTATCCGCAGCCATATTTTGATTCAGTAAAACATGTTGGCTCTGTTTCAATGCTTCCGGGGTTTATTAACGGAAATTTGGCATCTTGGTCACGAGATGAAATCTATAGAAATCATGAATATATTTTTAACTATAAGGGCAATTTTTTCCCTTCAATTGCGATGCAAACTTATTTGTTGGCAAACGACAATCCGGAATTGACGCTTACGGATTCAGAGATTTTGGTTGGCGGAAACAAAATCAAACAGAAAAAAACTGATTATCAGATGATTGTGCCGATAAAGTTTTACAAGCTTTTTGAAGGGTATTCGCACGCAAAAGTTTCTGCTGTGGAGATTATGGATTCGTATGACAATATTCAAAACGGTAAGAAACCTATAATTGATCCGGCAATTTTTAAAGATAAAATTGTGGTAATCGGTGCAAATGTGCCTGCCGGAACGGGTTTGAATGATAATAAAAATACTCCTGTTTCTGTAAACCACCCTGGGGTGGACATTCAGGCGACTGCAATCGATAATATTTTGCATAATGATTTCTTAAAAATCGTTCCTAATTCGTTTAATATTTTGCTTGCAATCCTCGGTATGCTTCTTGTTTATGGAATTATTACCGTTAACGGTTTGTTTAAATCAATTGTTTATTCAATTTCAATAATCTTTGCATATCTATTGGTTTCAGCTCTTTGTTTCTATTTTGGAGTCGTAATCAATGTGATTACGCCGATTGTGATGTTTATTATCACAATGATAGTCGCTTATGTGCATAAATTTGTACTTGAAAACAGAAGTAAAGAAAAAGTTAAATCTGCAATGGGCAAATATATGTCAGAAGACGTTATGAAGCGTGTTATGCTGAATATTGATAACCTCGGCTTAGGCGGGAAAAAAGCTAATGTGACTGTCCTTTTTGCTGATATAAGAGGATTTACTTCTATGTCTGAAACTATGCAGGCACAACAGGTTTCAGAAATCTTGAACGAATATTTTACGGAAATTGAGCCGATTATAACTAAGTATAATGGCATTATTAATAAATTTATCGGCGATGCGGTTATGGCGATTTTTGGTGAACCTATTCAGGATAAAAACCACCCTTCAAACGCTGTAAGATGCGGTTATGAGATGTTGCTTAAGGTAAAAGAATTGCAAAAGAAATGGGCAAGTGAAGGCAAACCGAAGATTGAAATCGGGGTTGGGGTTAATACAGGAGAAGTTTTTGTCGGAAATATCGGCTCCGTTAATCGTATGGAATACACTGTAATTGGCGACACAGTTAACCTTGCAAGCAGATTGGAAAGCTATAATAAAGTCTACAAGACAAAAATGTTGATAAGTTCTTCTACTTATGCAGAAACGAAGGGGATTGTGGACGTGATGAAGATTTCTGATGTAGAAATTAGAGGTAAAGCACACCGTATGGATATTTATGAGGTTTTGAAAGTTATTGACTAGCAAAAAATATTTTTACGTTTTTTGTTAGAGTATGATGCTTAATAACATTTCCTCAAATACATATCCTGCACCAAATTTTCGTGCAAAATTTATCAAAAAAGTTCCTGTGCAAAAATTAGATTTTGCAACAAAACGTTATAAAACGACTCAAGCTTCGTTTGTAGAGTTTGAACCTGAAAATTTGCAGGATTTAAAGGCTCTAGCGAAGGCTCAATCTGCATGGGACGGCGAATTTTTTGCTGCAGATATCGTGAAAGCGGCGGCTAAAATGTTTCAGGGAGAGTTAAAACAGCCTAAAAACAGGATTTTTGTTTTGACAACTCAGTCGGATGATTGCAGAAATTTGAATAAAGATTCAATTCTTGGTATGGTTCAGATGGTTGGTGGAAAAGCGGCATTGGCTGAATTGAAATTTTTTCAGGTCAGACCGGACTTGAGTTATAATAAAGTTCACAGAGATTATAAAGGGGTTGGCAAAGCAATCTTGGATAGTATTAAAGAAATTTATACAAAAGCTATAAAGCTGCAATCTTGCTATAGTGCTGCAAATTTTTATGAGAAACAAGGATTTGAAATTATGGATACAGGGTTGTTGATGTATTTATGGTCGCCTAAAAAATAATGAGAGAGTTTGTAAATTTTTATTAACATGCATTGCCTCTGAGTCAATCCGACATTAAAAAAATACTTTATATAATAGTAGTGTGTCGAAAGTGGAGCGATTTTGCTCTGGTGTGGACGGTAGATGACGTTTATAAATCCAATAATAAGTCTTAATATTCCAAAAGTGGCTTTTCGTGCGAATACGCCTGTTTATTCGCCGTCTGCCGAACCTCGCAAGGATTCGTTTAACTCAAATCCGCTGTATTCCAATTCTACGGACAAGTCAACGATTATGGCGGTTGCAAAATCCAGCCCTGAGGTGATGAATATTTTGCGTGAGAATAAAATTCCGTTAAAGGTTAACATGAAAGAACTTGAGGAATTGAAGCGTGGGCATTTGATGGATACACGTGTGATGGCAGCAAAGATTTATTCTGCATTGCCGGAAGAAAAGAAATCAGAGATTAATTTGATGGATTTGCAACAGGCTGCGATGCTTCATGACTATGGTAAGGTGCTGATTCCTGAGAAGATTTTGAATAAAAAAGGTAAATTGACGTCGGAAGAGAAGCGGATAATGGATTTGCACTCCGAATTGGGCTATGAACTTCTTAAGAAGCAGGGGGTAAATTCTAATGTGTTAAATATGGTCAAATATCACCACCAAACGAAGGATGGCAGCGGTTATCCGGAAGTAAAGGACGATTATACTTATGATTTGGCATCACAGATTTTAGCTGTAGCGGACAAGTATTCAGCTTTAAGAGAAAGACGAAGCTATAAAGAGCCAATGGAGCGGTATGAAGCATTGGAAATAATAAGTCAGGATGTTGATGATGGCAAAATTTCTCCAGAAATTCTAACCGCATTGGAAAGAATAGCTTAGCAAATTATAGTGAAAATATAGTATTCTACTCCCCTTCAACTGGCGTTTTGTTGAGCAGATATTTTGCCATGTGTGTTTTTATATCTTCAACAGTAATGGATTTGGTGATATCTATTCTGTCCTGTTTTTCTTTTGGAGTTAAGTCAGAATCCTCGTTTATGAGTTCAATGCTGTATGTTTTTATGCCATCTAACGGCAAAGAAAAGTCAGTGTTATATAATGCTAACAATATTTCTTGTTGTTTTTTTATTAATTCCTTGTTGTCTTTTTCATTAGGAACAGAAAATATCAAATTATGATAATTGCCAAGATTTGAATTCTTGTCATTTACAACAATATCAGAGTCGGTAGAATGAAATGGTGGAGTTAAGAAAATTATCAAATCATTGGTGTATTGAGCAACGTATTGGTCTTTCAAATTTTTTGCCTGATACGGGTACTTTAAGATGGTTTTATTTCCCGCTGCAGAATTGATTTCTGCAACTTTGTTAACATTAGAACTATTATGAAAAACGATGTTATTTCGGTTCAAAATTGCTTGTCCGACTTTGTAGTCAGACAGTTTCAATCCATTAGGTTCAATTTGAGTGTTATTAACTTTTCCATTGTTGGTCGGACTAGCTTTAAAGCTCGTATTTACATAACTAAATTTTACAGGTTTTATCATAATTTATTTTCCATCCTACACAATTATATAAACTGCTAAAGATATTTATTTGCTAATACATTCAAAAGTTTTACAATCGTTTACATATTAATTAGGTAAAATTTTTAGCAAATTATTTTTTTTCGGGTTTTTATATTGTCATGAGAATTGATAATAGCGGTTTGGCGTTTCGTGCCGGCATGACTGCGAAAATGAAAAACGAAATAAAATCTTGTGATGTCAAAAAAATTCAGTGGGATGTCTGGAATCGTGGTATTCAGTGTGATTTTAAACAAAACAAGGTAGTTGCTTGGTGTTCTCAAAAAGCTGTTGAATTGATTGAAGAGATTAACAAACGTTATGGCTTGGATTTAGGGCTTCCGAAGGGAATAATTGTTGAAGATTTTAAGGAACTTGACTTAAGTATAGATAATTATGACATTGTTCACGGTTGTATAAACCTTATGCCGTGCAAATTTTATAAAAAAAAGGATATTATTGTTTCAAACGGAACAATTTTTTTTAATGAACATGTAAATAAAAATTATTCGGGCGGAAATGAATTCTGGGATAAATTGGACGAAAATGCTGATAAGTTTTATGCAGAAAAAGCTGCTACAACAGATTTTTTTTTAGAGCTGATATTGCATGAGTTTGCACACGCAATGCATGAAAAGAATCTACAAACAAAACTTAGCCCTAAAAAGTTGAATAAATTTTGGGATTGGCAATGCAGTTTGAAAACGCAAATGAAATTTAAGCATAAATACGGTGAAATTATGAGTAAAATCTCTAATTACGCAAAGACTGACCATTCGGAAGCTGTTGCTTGTGATATTTCAAAGAGATTGATTGAAAACATTGACAAAGAAACGTTGAAGCCGACTTCAAACTTTTTTGAAAACAGTCCGTACAATATTTCTCTCATTCGCCAATATTTTTCTAGTCATCCGGATAAAGAGATGAATATTATGCTGAAAAAAACTTGGGACGGCAAGCGTTAAGAATAAACAAATTCGTGTGTGCCATCTTCGTTTAGTATAAGTCCGCACAAATGAGCATTCGGGTATTTTCCGCAGCCTAAGTCTATGCAGATTTTGCCTTCATCAATATAAGGTTCGTCAAATTCTGTGTGTCCGAAAATGATTTTTTGTGGGAGCTTGTGTTTTGAATAAATAAATTTGCCACGGATATAAACCAAATCGACTTCATCCTGCTCTTCAAGCGGATAATCAGGGTTGATGCCGGCATGGACGAACAGGTATTTGTCCGTTAGGTAGTAAAATTTTAGGTTTCTAAAGAAATCACCGTGGATTTTGAAAATATTTTCAAAGCTGCCGTAACTTCTTACAGTCGCTGGCCCGCCGTAGTTATCAAAAAGGAACTGATAATAATCATCGGTTTTAGCGTGCAGAAGTGCATATTCGTGTGAGCCCATTAAATAGATGCACTTGTGAGTTTCGGATTGTGCTATAACTCTTTCAACAACGCCTTTTGAGTCAGGACCTCGGTCAATATAATCACCCATGAATACAAAAATATCGTCAGGGCGGGTTTCAATCTGGCTAAGCACACTTTCAAGTTTTCTCAACTCTCCGTGTATATCTGTAATTGCTATATATCTTGGCATATCGTGTTCCTCAACAATATTATATATTAAAAACGGCAAGAACTCTATTTGCCCCCGATTATGTTTCATATATAATGAAACTATTATGAAACACAGAGATAACGTACGAAATTTTTGTATAATAGCACACATTGACCACGGAAAATCTACTTTAGCCGATAGATTGCTTGAAGCAACCGGAACGATTGCAGAACGTGATATGCAGGCTCAACTCCTTGATACAATGGATATTGAGCGTGAACGTGGTATTACGATTAAACTTAACGCAGCGAGAATGAATTATACTGCTAACGACGGGCAGAAATATGTGTTCAACCTTATTGACACTCCGGGGCACGTTGATTTTTCTTATGAAGTTTCACGTTCACTGGCTGCTTGTGAAGGTGCTTTGCTGATTGTAGACGCAACTCAAGGCGTTGAAGCTCAAACTTTAGCTAATGTTTATATGGCAATTGAACAGAATCTTGAAATTATTCCTGTTATTAATAAAATCGACTTGCCTTCAGCGGATGTAGAGCGAGTTAAAGAAGAAATTGAAGAAATTTTAGGCATTGATACATCTATGGCAATTCCTGTTAGTGCTAAAACCGGCGTTGGGATACCGGATGTGTTAGAAGCAATCGTAAAATTTGTTCCGCCGCCTGTTGATACTACCGAAAAGCCTTTGCGTGCTTTGGTTTTTGATAGTGCTTATGACCCATATTTGGGCACACTTTGCTTCTTCAAGATTATGGATGGCAAAATGCGTCTTGGCGACAAGGTCAAATTTATGGCGTCCGGAAAAGAGTATGAAATTACGGAACTTGGCTATCTTACTCCGCACAGAGTTCAAGTAGAAGAGCTGATTTGCGGTGATGTAGGTTATTTTGCAGGTTCAATAAAAGAGATTACACGATTTGTCGGTGATACGGTTACTCACGTTGAAGCTCCTGCCGATGAACCGCTCCCTGGGTATAAAGAAGCTTTGCCAATGGTATTTTCCGGCATGTATCCTGTAGATAACGAAGATTATCACGAACTCAAAGAAGCGTTAGAAAAACTTAAGCTTTCTGATAGTTCAATTACGTTTGAACCGGAAACTTCAAGTGCATTGGGTTTTGGCTTCCGTTGCGGGTTCTTGGGAATGTTGCACATGGAAATTGCACAAGAAAGGTTGGAAAGAGAGTACAATCTTTCAATTGTGACGACGGCTCCTTCTGTTGTATATAAGGTGCATAAAACAAATGGCGAGGTCATTGAGATTGATAACCCTGCAAACCTTCCTGCTGCACAGTATAGAGATTATATCGAGGAGCCTTACGTTAAGGTTTCAATCATCACTCCGAATGATTATGTCGGAACTCTTATGGACTTGTGCCAAACAAAGCGTGGAATTTTTATTAACATGAACTATTTGGACAAAGTTCGTGTTGATTTGATTTATCACTTGCCGTTGAGTGAAGTTATTACAGACTTTTATGACCAGCTTAAATCACGTTCAAAAGGTTATGCAAGCTTGGATTACGAATTTGTTGATTACAAACGTTCTAAGCTGATTAAACTTGATGTAATGCTTGCGGGTGAAGTGGTCGACGCTCTGTCAGTAATTTGTCATGAGGACAATGCGTATTATATTGGGCAGAAATTGACGGAAAAACTTAAGACGATTATTCCTCGTCAGATGTTTGAAGTTCCTATTCAGGCGGCAATTGGTGGAAGAGTTATTGCGAGAACTAACATCAAAGCTTTGAGAAAGAGCGTTTTGGATAAATGTTATGGCGGCGATATTTCACGTAAGCGTAAATTGCTCGAAAAACAGAAAAAAGGTAAAAAACGTATGAAGGCAATCGGGCGTGTAGAAGTTCCGCAAGAAGCATTCATGGCAGTTTTGAGCTTGGATGAAGAATAATATTAAAATAGATAGTCGTAGGTTGGGCATACCTGCCCAACAACATTTTTAAAACAGAATCGGGGGCAACTTGTTGCCCCCGATTTTATTAAATTATTTTACTAAACAAGTCTTATGACAAGAAAGAACTGTAATTTTGTTGCATTTGAGCAATTGTTTGTTCCATTGCAGAGAATTTCTTTTGCAACTGTTCTTTATATGTTGTTATACTAGAACTTTGTTTTGTAATTTTTTCTTGCATTTTTTTGATATCAGAATCAAGCGTAGATGTCTTAACATCGAAGTATCCGACAGAAGATTTTAAACTTTGTTCTACAGAGTCTTCCATCATTGTTAGAACACCGCCTTCGCCGGCAAGAATTGCTCTTACTGATTCAGGGTTTTCTTCCAATGCTTTTTTAAGCTTGTCTTCGTCTAATGTTAATGCGTCTGTATCAGTTGACAAATTGCTGCTGTCAGCGGAAGATGTTGTGATACCGATTTCAGAAAGCAATTTATATACACCGCCGTTAGATGTGTTTGTACCTGTTGCGTAACGTCTGATGGTGTTTTTCAAACTTGTTAATGAGCTTTCACCGTGAAGGTCTGCTCCTGACGCAGTAACTTCATCAACTTTACTGATTGTTTCATTGTATGCAGTAATGAAAGATTTTACTGCATCAACTAAACCGCTTGTATCTTGTGTTACCTTTAAAGTTGATGTGCCGTCTTTTTCAGGGTCGCTAACTTTCTTCAAGGTTAAAGTAACACCGTTGATTCTTGAAATATCAGAACCAACTGTGTTTGAAGTTGAAGTCATCTTAGTACCGTTAACTGTGAATTGTGCGTTCAAGCCCAATTCTTGAGCACCAGTGTACATTTTAGAAGATTTAACCGTTCCGTCATCGTTCCATTCAGAAGTTGTGAAGCCCATTACATCTGTAAAGTTGCTTGTTCCTGCTTCGATATTGATATAAGAAGCACCTTCTTTTTTAGAAGTGATAGACAATTTGCCTGCTGCGTCATCCCAGTATGCGTAAGCTTGAGCTTCGTCATTGCTGTTGATTTCTGAAATCAAAGATGAAAGTGTTGTCTTGTCATCAATCTTGAAAGTTGCACTACCGATAGTAAATGTACCTGCTGTAATTTTTGTGTTAAATCCAGACTCATCAGAAGTCAATTGAGATGCGACGGTTGCTTTGAACAAAGAGTTTGTAGAAGCATAAGTTCCGTCCTCTTGTTGAGTCAAACCGACTAATGAAGTTAAGTTTGTTGTGTCGGTTGTCGCACCGATATGGATTGTGTCACCTTCATTTTGAGCAGAGAATTTCAAAACGCCATTTTCATCAATGTCGGTTTTAATTCCAAAACCTGAAAGTTTTGCTTTTAAATCGCCCAAAGTGTTGGTTTCATCAATATTTACAGAGTGTTTTTGACCATTTACATATGCAGTCAATGTACCTTCTGAAACGCCTAAGTTTTTAAGTTTTGTGCTGTCGTCTGCAACTGCACTTGCTGCGTTTTTAGAAGTTGCTTTTGTGTATGTTGCAAGTTGTTCAACTGTTATATCGTAATTTTGTCTTGTTGCACTTGAAGAAGCTGTAGCGGTGAACACGTCTGTGTTAGAAGATGTTGCAGAATTCTTTGCAAACAAGTCCATTGTGCCGCCGAATTTTGTATCAGTAAGCTTTTCAATAGCACTTCTAAGTGCTGTAAATTTGCTTTTTGTATCGCTAAGCGTAGACTTTGTAGTTTGGATGCCCTTCAAATTTGTCTGCATTGCTGTAACTTTCTGTTGTTTAACAGAAACCAATGCTTCTACCCATGAAGAAGTATCTAAGCCTGAAGCCAAGCCGCTGAATGATATTGTTGATGCCATGATAATAAAATCCTTTTTATTGTTGTTAATATAGGTATATACAATATATACTCATTATAAATCATGTAAAAAAGGTTTTCAACCCTTTATTCGTATGAGATTGTTACATTTGTTAACTTTTAAAATTCCCACGCCCCGATTTTATTATGATATAATACTTGTAATGAATAGGAGAGAATTATGTTAAAAAGAGAACCTAGTTGTGATTTAGAAAAAGAGTTGTTCAAAAATGTTTTTGAAAAGACTCCTGATTATATAAAAAATTCTGATTTGTTGAACTTTGATAATGAAGGTGAATTCACGTTTACACTTAAGAAAGCTCATCTTTATCCGCATTCTGAAGAAAATCCGGAAGGATTAAACCTTCTTGAGTGGTTTGCAAATTATTCAAAGGAAGCAAAAGTTTCTACAGCAGGCATTCGTGGCCCGCAAAATATTTTGTTTCCGCAAGATACGAGATTTCCGATTAACCTTGTTGGAATTGTGCTTGCGACTTTAGCAAAAGCTCTTGTTGCACGTGAAAAATATGCAGGAAAACAAGTTCTTAAACTTGTGGGAAGCGAAGTAAGATACAATTCAGAACTTTATCTTGATGCAATTGCTCGTATTCAAGCAGCACAAGGAATTAAAACTCTTACGCCGAAAGAAAGAAAGACTATTCCAATCTGGTTGGCTTCATTTTTGGCGTTCAAACTCGATTTAGTCGGTGGTGAATATATTACTTCAAGCCATGGGATTTCTGTTAAAACTGCGACAAAAGATTTGAACTCACAAGGCAGTCAATATTTACCGGAAGAATCTTTGGAATTCGTTAACAAAATTCAAGAAATCTTTGATATTGTTGAAAAAGAAGGTTCTTATGAAATTAAGATTGCAGCGAAAAATGATAGCTTAATCGACGAAGAAATTATGTCAAAACTCAATGACGGCGTAGACTTGTACGTTGAATACCTAAAATCAGGCGTTGCACAAAACTTAGACAGCGTTAAAAAGATGAAATCAAAGATTTTTGTTGAATGCGTTGGTGGTTGTGCATATAGAACTTTGAGCCGTGTGCTTGACAAATTGGGCATTCAAGACAAATACATTTGGAACAACACAGAAGAAGACCCGTTTTTCCACTCAATCGGGAAATACGATACTGATCCTAAGGGAAACAAGTGTTTCTACGATTATTCAGTGGATGCAACGGTTTTGGCAAAAAGACCGAATGGAGAAAAATTCTTCCCTGTAATTGAATCTTTGCATTATGAAAATGTTCTTGCTGATTGTCCTTTGGGTACAATTGTTCTAATTACAGATCCGGATCATGACAGATTGACTGTTTGCCAGATTGAAGCTATCGGTAATGAGCCTATGCTTGATGATTACGGTGTTTCTTATATTCCACTTAACGAGAGTCGTATTTTGACTGTTTACAGTGCAAACCAAGCGTTCTTGATGCTTATGAATTATCGTGTAAAACAACTTAAATCTCACGGCAAGTTTAAGAACCATCCGAGATTTATGATTAAGACAACTGCTTCAGCTTTAAGTTGGGATGAATGGGCAAAAGCTCACGGTATCAAGGTTGTGAATGTTCCTGTCGGGTTCAAAGAAATTGCAAATATTATGAAGAAAGTTGAGTTGCAGATTAAAAATAACCCGAATAAAGAGGTTGTGGTTGATGATGTATTCGGAAACTCAATTAACTTAGGCGTTCAACCTAGATTAATCTTCGGCGGAGAAGAATCTGGCGGTATGATTATGGGTTCAGAAGATTTAATCGAATCTTTAGCCGGCAGAAAAGCTATCGCAATGAGAGAAAAGAGTGCAACAGAGGCAATTATCGTGGCTTCTGCACTTGCAGCTAAGTTGGAAGAAGATAACAAGACTCTTTCTGAATACTTGGTAGAAATTTTTGACGAAAATAACATTATTGCGAAATATGATGTTAGAGAAGATATCGCTTATTACAATGAATCTGAGCCTGATATTGAAAAACTTAAGCTTGCAAAAGTTGAAGGTGAAAAACAAAGAACTAAGAATGATTTGTTTTATTTGTCATTAGCAATTGCCGTAAGAGAAGGTGTTGCAGATATTAATGCTGTTAAAAAGGTTCTTAATGGTGCATTTGCAGAATTGAGCTTTGATAATTTGAAATCAGTTAAGTTTGTTGGTGACGGAACTTATTTAGAGTTTACTGACAAGTATGTTGAAATCAGACCGTCAGGAACTGATGCTAAGACAAAAGCCTATGCAGGCGGTGAAGATTTGGCTATGATAGAAAAATTCTCAAGAATTCTGGGTAATTATTCTGGTGAAAGAACAGAATTGCATAAGGAATTGATTTCTGACGAGTTTTATGAAAATTCTAAGGAAAAAGCACTTGATTATTATTTGCAATTTGTAGAAAAAGATGCGAATAATGAAATATTTGAAATTCCGGAATACAGATTCTAAGATTTTGGTTATGGTTAAAAAAAAGGCTGCGGCGAAGCCGCAGCCTTTTTTTATTTATTTTAACAAATGATAATAACTCTCAAGCAAGTGTTTTTTGAATAAAATAAAAAAGCGGACGAAGGGACTCGAACCCTCGACGTCAACCTTGGGAAGGTTGCATTCTACCACTGAATTACGTCCGCTTAAGTATTAAAGGTGTGCAAGCTGCACACCTCATAAATTATTTTTGTTCTTTACCTTTTCTCTTATAGAAATCTTCTATAAATCCCGTGTTGAAGTTTCCGCTCATAAACACTTCGTCTTCAATGATTTCTTGGTGGAAAGGTATTGTTGTCTTAATACCGGTTACAACATATTCTTTCAAAGCTTGATACATTCTGCGTCTTGCTTCATTTCTATTTTGTCCCCAGCAAATCAATTTACCAATCATTGAGTCATAATATGGTGGAATTGAGTATCCAGGGTAGACGTGAGAATCAACTCTTATACCGAAACCACCCGGAGCGAAGTAACCGTCAATCTTACCAGGGCAAGGCATAAAGTCGTGTTCAGGGTCTTCTGCGTTGATACGGCATTCGATTGCGTGACCTCTTAAAAGCACGTCGTCTTGAGTGTAGCCCAATTTTTTACCTGAAGCTACAAGGATTTGTTCACGTACGATATCAACTTGTGAAATCATTTCAGTGACGCAGTGTTCAACTTGAACACGTGTATTCATTTCCATGAAGTACCATTTGCCATCGTGGTCAAGCAAGAATTCGCAAGTACCTGCACCTTCGTAACCTATTGCTTTAGCGGCACGAACAGCTGCTGCACCCATTTCTTTTCTTGTCTTTTCGTCAATAGCAGGTGATGGAGCTTCTTCCAAAAGTTTTTGGTGACGTCTTTGGATAGAGCAATCTCTTTCGCCTAAGTGAATAACATTACCAAAAGAATCGCCCAAGATTTGTACTTCAATGTGACGAGGGTTTTCAAGGAATTTTTCTGCATAAATCCCCGGGTTGCCAAAGAATTTTTCTGCTTCCATTTGGCAAAGGTTCATGTTTGTTTCTAACTCTTCATCGCATCTTACGATTCTCATACCTTTACCGCCGCCGCCTGCAGTTGCCTTCAAAATAATTGGGTAACCTGCTTTGTGAGCGAATTCTCTGGCTTGTTCAACTGATTCCAAAAGCCCTGTACCAGGAGTTACCGGAACGTTATTTTCAATCATTGTTTTACGAGCAGTAGCTTTATCGCCCATTTTACGCATAGAATCAGCTGACGGCCCGATAAATTTAATACCGTGTTCTGTACAAATATCAACGAAGTCCGCTCTTTCTGACATAAATCCGTATCCCGGGTGGATAGCGTCACAACCTGTCATTAACGCTGTTGATATAATCGCCGGAATGCTTAGATAGCTTTGTGCACTTGGTGCTGGCCCGATACAATATGCATCTGTTGCCAATCTTACGTGCAAAGATTTTGCATCAGCTTGCGAATATACTGCAACTGTCGGTATTCCCAACTCTCTGCAAGCTCTGATTACTCTAACTGCGATTTCGCCTCTATTTGCTATTAATACTCGTTTAAACATAACCCTTCCTTTGACGTCGTTAAGTAGTTAAGTAGTTAGGTTGTTAAGTTCATTTTTTTTAATTTAGTTTTGCCATCTGTTATTTTTTATCTTTTTATGAGCAAAGCGAATTTATTGAACTTAATAGCTTAACGACTTAATAACTTAAAAGACTTACTATTCTACGTACATCAAAACTTGACCGAATTCAATCGGGTCGCCGTTTTTAACGCAGATTTGAACTACTTTACCAGCTTGTTCAGCTTTTATTTCGTTCATCAATTTCATTGCTTCAATAATACATACCACATCGCCAACATTAACAGTTGAACCAACTTCTACGAATGGAGCTGCCTCCGGAGAAGATGCTGCGTAGAAAGTCCCAACCATTGGAGAAGTAATTGCTTTGCCTTTAGCTTCTTCCTTAGCAGCAGGTGCTTGAGCAGATGCTTGAGGAGCTACTGCCGGTGCTACTTGAGGAGCTGCTGCAACAGCTGCAGGAGCAGATGCAACCATGTTAACTTCCGGTAAATCTTTTCTGATAGTGATTGCTTGTTCACCATCTTCTAAAGATATTTCTGTTAAATCATTGTCAGCAATGATTTTCGCTAGTTTTTCTATATAGTCTGATTCAAATTTCATTTGTGTCTCCTTGTAAGGGATTAAGGGAATAAGGGAATGAGGGAACAAGAGGTATTAAATTTATTATTAATAATGTGTTTTATTAACGTATTTATACTTAAAATTTTCTATAAATCTCTTATTGCCTTATTCCCCTATTACCTTATTCCCCTATTACCTTATTCCCTTTTTAATTAAACTCTATCTAAGTACTCATTGCTTCTGGTATCAACTCTGATTACATCACCGTTTGATACGAAGAATGGAACGTTTACTACAGCACCTGTTTCAAGTGTTGCAGGTTTTGTACCGCCTTGAGCTGTGTTGCCCTTTTCAGCTGGTGGAGTATCAACTACTTCCAACTCAACGTGAGCAGGAATATCAACACCGATAATTCTCTTATCGTGCATCAAAACTTGTACAATCATATTTTCTTTAAGGTATTTAACGCCGTCACCTACTTGATCATCAGTTAATTGAAGTTGTTCGTAAGTTTCGTTATCCATCATAACGTAGTCTTTACCTTCTTTGTATAAATATTGCATTTCTCTACGGTCTAGCATAGCTTTTGCAACTTTTTCACCGGCTCTGAATGTTTTTTCAATAACGTTACCGGATTCAACGTTTTTAAGCTTAGTTCTAACGAATGCTGCACCTTTGCCAGGTTTTACGTGCAAGAATTCAACAACGTTCCATAGACCGTTATCTAATTCAAGTGTCAAGCCATTCTTTAAATCGTTTACTGAAATCATACGTACTCCTTAAACATACTACTATTCATCTTTTTTCTGATACTAACATAAACGACTTTTTCTCGCAACATGGAGTGAAAAATCTATAAAAAAACATGTTGCCAAAAAATTTTTTTTAATTATATAATAGAAGAACGCCCTAATTTTAGGGGGAGGATTTATAATTAACACATTACCCGAAAGGAACACTGGCAAATGATTAGCAATAATCTGGCTTTGCTCTCTCAAAATATTAGAATAGCAATAAAAAATAATACGAAATATTCAACAAACCCATATAAAAATGCGATTAAATATAAGTTTCAGGCAAAAGTGAAACAATCTCATGAAAATTTGTTTAATTTTATTAACGACATTCACTAGCCTAATAGTGTTTGGGCAAATTTTAGCGACTCTTCGGTAACTTCGCCACCTGCAAGTTCCGCAATAGCTTTAAGCTTGCTATCTCCATCCAAAACGGAGATATTGACACTTGTTTTGCCGTCTTGGGTTTTGCGTACATAGAAGTGTTTGTCTGATTTTGAAGCTATGATTGCTTGGTGGGTAATCATAATGATTTGCATATATTTAGCCAGTTCTTTAACCTCGTCAGCAACTGATTGTGAGGTTTTACCGGAAATTCCGGTG
This sequence comes from uncultured Candidatus Melainabacteria bacterium, assembly GCA_934754775.1. GTDB lineage: Bacteria > Cyanobacteriota > Vampirovibrionia > Gastranaerophilales > Gastranaerophilaceae > CAG-196. The sequence continues at coordinate 201,492 of CAKVIM010000001.1, forward strand.
TCAATTTCGTCGAAAATAACAGTTTCAATGTTATCACTCTGAGCAAAAATCGTTTTGATAGCGAGCATAACACGTGAAATCTCACCGCCGGAAGCGACTTTAGCAAGTGGTTTTAGCCCTTCTGAGATGTTTGTTGAAATTAAGAACTCGACTTTGTCTGAACCGTTTGCAGAAAGTTCGGTTTTCTCGAAATGTATCTCAAATCTTACTTTTGGAAGCTCAAGTTTTTCAAGTTTTTCAACAATTTTTTCTGACAAAATCTTGGCTGAAGCTTTTCTTTTTTCAGAAATTTCTTCTGCGAGTTTGGTTAAAACACCTTTTTGAGCTTCGATTTTAGATTCTAATTCTTCAATGTTTTGGGTCGAAAATTCAATCCCTTCAAGCTCTTTGCGGAATATTTCTCCCTGTCCCATTACTTTTTCTAATGTCCCGCCATATTTGCGTTTCAATTTTTCGAGTAAAAATAATCTTTCTTGGATAGAATTAATCCTCTCTTCGTCATTATCAAGTGAGTTTGAGTACTCTCTTAAAGTTGAAGATAAGTCTTTCAATGTTTCTATCGCATCAATAAGTCTTGCTTCGGTTTCTTCAAGCGTGCTATCCATTTGTGAAGCCTTTGAAAGATTTGATTTTATTTGCAGCAAGCCTTCTAATATTGAACCGTCATCGCCTGAGATTGACCAATAAGAAGAGCCTGTAAGGTCTTTTAGCTTTTCAACATTTTCCAAAACAGAAAGTTCGTTTTCAAGCTCTTCATCTTCTGTTGTTGATGTGATATGGGCTTCGTCAATCTCATTGACCTGAAACTTTAGAAAATCAATCTGTTCCTCTGTCTTATTTGCAGAAGATTTAAGATTTTCGAGTAATTCAAGCATATCTTTATACTTGGTGTATTCTGCTCTGTATGTTTCAAGTTTTTCGTCTTTAACATAAGAATCCAAAAGGATTATGTGGTACTTTGGCTGTAAGAATGAATATGTCTGGTGTTGAGAGTGAATATCGATAAGCAACTCTCTAAAATTACGCATAAACTCTTGATTGACCATGCAGCCGTTAACTCTTGAACGTGAGCCGGTTTGAGTTATCTCTCTTGAAACGACAATTTCCTCTCCGAGTTCGTCTATGCCGTATTCCTCAAAAAGTGGTTTCAAATTTTGCTTTTGATTAATTATTGTAAGTTCAATAATCGCTTTCTCAGCACCGGTTTTTATCACTTCTTTGCCGGCTTTTGCTCCAAAAGCTATATCAATAGCGTTTATTAATATACTTTTACCGGCACCTGTTTCGCCTGTAATTATATTAAGTCCTTTGGCAAAATCCAGTTCCAGTTCGTCTATGAGTATATAATTCTTAATTAATATCTTTGATAACATATCCTATTCTTCATCCATATCGTCGCTAGCGATTTCGTCCTCGACGTCGTACTCTTCGTATTCTTCGTCGCCTTCGCTCTCATCTTCATCAGAGTAATCTTCAGACTCGTCGGACTCTTCCTCATCCTCTTCTAAATCGTCAGAATACTCATCATCTTCGCTTTCTTCGCTTTCTTCGTTTTCGTCATTGTCGTTATAATCGAAAACGCCAGACTCCTTGTCTTCAATTTCTTCATCATCTTCGTCGCCGGCATCTTCTTCATTAGCTTCTTCTTCGTATTCTTGAATCTCAGCTTCCGGTTCGATATCCTCGTGTCTGTCGAGTTTTTCTTCCATAAGAGCGTGTTCCTGCTCGACGATTTTTTTCTGGAAGGTTAGAGTGTAAGGGTTTTTGAGTGCTAACGCCAAATTATCGCAATACTGCTCCAAATCCCCTATATATTTATATACCCTTGCAAGACAATAATACAAGTCTCCGTTTTCATCCTTCGCCACTCTAGTGTGCAAAATCTCCAAAATTTCTTCTGTGCTGCCTTCTTTTAGGCAAATTTTGGTCAAGAGCTTATAAGCTTCAATATCGTTTTGGTTGTATTCAATTGTTTTTAGAAGATATCTTTTCGCTTCGTCTATATCTCCGTTCTGGTAAGCAATTGAACCCAGATTGTAATAAGCCCAGCTATAATCCGGTGAAATTGCGAGAACTTTTTGGTAACATTCTGTAGCAAAGTTTGTTAGTCCGTCATTTTGGTAAATATTGCCCAAATAAAAATATGCGAAAATATCTTGCGGGTTGATTTCAACAGCTTTTTGGAAGTTATCAAGTGCAAGATTTTTTTCATCCTTTTTGTAATAGCAAAGCCCAAGATAAAAATAACAGTTACTGTCTTTTGGGTCAGTTTCCAAAACTTTTTTGAACGCTAAAATTGCATCATCCCACTCTTTTAGCTCGACTAAAACATCTCCGAGGTTATAGTAAAAATCTTCTTGCGGTGAAAGTTCTACCGCTTTTTGGTAGCATTCTTTTGCTTGTTCAAAATTCTTCATTTTTTCTTGAACGATGCCTAAATTGTAATATAATTCTGCATCGTCAGGAAAATATTTGATAAGATATCGCAAATTCCCTTCGGCTTCTTCGTTAAAACCATTATTAACCAAGAGGATAGAAAGCTCCCTTCTTGCCTGAAAATTTGACGGATCGTCTTTTAAGATTTTTTGTAGTGATTCAATATCATTATCCATAGAAAAATTATAGCATGATTCTGGAATAGTGAATAGGTATGGGGGGTAAATGTATGGGGGTTGGGCGAGGGACTACCGGTTTGGCGTAGGGGCGAATGGGGGTAAATGGATTTGGTTGGGCGAGAGGCTACTAGTTAGGCGTTGGGGGAAATGGAAAATTGAAAATGGAAAGTGGAAAATTGTTATAAAATATTTCCCTAACGGGCTAACACCTCACCCGCATTCGTAACGTTCGCAAAGCTCACGAACGACTGCTCCCTCTCCTCTTAGGAGAGGGGTGGGGTGAGGTATTATCCCGTTAGGGAAAAAAGTAGGTTGGGCTTTTAGCCCAACAAAAACGTTACGGATGCGGGTGAGGTTTAATCTCAAAAGCGTAAATCTTTTACATAAAACGTAAATTTTTGTAAACTTTTTCATTTTGACTAGCAAAAAAAATTAATTACTGGGTTTAGAACAAATGGATGGTTGATTAATCAAATAATATGATATAATTATTTAAAATAAGCGAGGTATAATGCATGAGTGAAATTAATGGTCCTAAGTTTAGTGTTAATCAAGTAAATTACAGCGGCATTCAAAAACCGCAGCAAGAAGCTCCACAGGAACAAGTTGAAACAGAAGCCCCAAAAATAAACGATTTTTCTGATCCAAAAGCGGAAGCTTTGGGTCGTTCAATGTTGATAAAGGGTGCGGATGACGTTAATCACGACTTAAAAGCACTTTTGGACAATCCTCAGATTGCAGAAAATTCTGACAAAGCATTCGAAGCAGCTTTAAAAGCAGCTCAAGATGCGGGTGTTGAAAATCCTTACGAAGAAGCGGCAACTTTTGCTACAACTTCTATGTAGTCTTAATAAATAAAGGAAGAGAATAGGTATGGAAGATAATAACAAGCCGGTGGTGCATTTAATTTCTAAGCCGGAAAATATGCTAAAGACAATATATACAGCTTGTAGAACTTGCTACAGTGCTTTGTCACCGTATGATATTTACAATAGCACTGATGATGAAAAAAAAATGCTTAACTTAATTGAGCGTGTAATTTCTTCCGGTCACTATTCAACGATTGAGCATATTCAGGTAACGTTTGCAATCTCAAACGTTTCAAGAGCTTGCACGCATCAGTTTGTAAGACATCGTCACATGTCTTTTTCTCAAAAATCTCAAAGATATGTTAAGGAAAAAGGGCAATTTGACTTCATTATCCCGCCAACCATTGTTAAAAACGAAGAGTTGAAGCAAAAATTTGTCGAGTTTATGGGCGAGATTTCAAAAAAATATTGTGAGTTCACAGAAGCAGGTATTCCTGCGGAAGATGCTAGAGCACTACTTCCAAATGCAGCAGCAAGCTCAATTGTGGCAAGTTTGAACCTGAGAGAAATGATTCACCTTGCTAATTTGAGATTATGCACGAGAGCTCAATACGAAATCAGAACAATGATTAAGATGATGTGCGACGAATTAATCAAAGAAGAAGCTTGGTTAAAACCTTATCTTGTACCAAAATGCGAACGTTTAGGCTATTGTGATGAGGACAAATCTTGCGGAAGGAAACCAAAATTAGCTCAATGAAAAAGTTAGCGATAATATTAACACTGATTTTTTTAGCTCTGGTAGCTTTCTACTTTTTTGTGCTGGCTCCGGAAACTTATGATGAGCCGGATTTGTATGACGAAATCTTGCAGCGTGGAAAGCTAAGGGTCGGCATAAACACGGATTCTAAGCCGTTTGGTTTTATGGATAAAGAATGGAAAATTGTTGGCTATGATGCGGATTTGGCACATTATATGGCTCAATATATTCTGAAAAATCCTGATGCAGTTGAATTTTTCCCTGTAACTCCGGCAAACAGAATGATGAAAGTTTCAACGGGCGAGTTAGATTTAGTAATCGCTACAATGACGATTACGCCCCAAAGAGAGCAGATTATTGATTTTTCTCTCCCGTATGATTACGCAGGGCAGGCACTTTTAGTCAGGTCAAACAGCAAAATAACTTCTATTGCTGATTTGTCAGGTCAAAATGTAGGTGTGGTTTATGGAACAACGGCTGAAAAAAATATGTTAACTCTTGTTCCGACTGCCAATGTAATCGGGTTTAGAAACTACAGAACTGCATATGAAGCTTTGAAAGCGGGAAAAATTGATGCATTGACATCAGACGATACAATTTTGAGCAGATTTGCGTTTGAAGATAAGTCAGTCAAACTTTTGCCAAAAAGATATTCGAGAGAGCCATACGGAATTGCTATCAGAAAATCTAAGAGCACTCAAAAATTGAAAGAGAATGTTAATTTTGCAATAACTGATATGAAACAGAAAAATGTTATCGTAAGAATCCGCAAAAAATGGGGCTTATAATCTAGTTTGATTTTTTTCTGAATGCAAATTTTTTGAAGAAAATGTAAGTAAAAATTGCTGCTGCAATAGTTGCAATGATTTGTGCTACAAATACGTTTAAGTGCAAGATTTTTACCGTGAATTCCAAAAGTCCTGCGTTAATCAGGTAGCTAAAGAACCACGTAGTGCAGCATTTTATGTATTCTTTAACCCAATCGCCTTTGGCTTCAAAAACAAGAAATTTTTGGGTCGTGTAAGAAATTATTGAAGAGATTGCCCATGCAAGTGCAAGTGCGATTTGGTAGGCACTATCGCCGAGTATGAGGCAAAATGCGGAATATATTATATATGATACGCCGGCGTTAAATCCGCCAACGAGTACAAAACGTATTTTGTCAGATAAATTAAACCAGTATTCTCTCATAAGATAATTATACAGTAAAAATTTTACATAATATTGTTTTTATTATAAAAAGGAGTAGTGTTTATAATTTAGGCGGTTTAATTTATGTCAAACGTAAAATTGGGACAAAATGGCGAAGATATTGCAGAAAAATATTTGCAGAAGCAGGGTTACAAAATCTTGGAGCGGAACAAACATTTTTCAAAACTTTGCGAGGTGGATATTATTGCACTCGATAAAGGAACGCTTGTATTTGTTGAAGTCAAGACTCGCAAAACTGATGTATGCGGTCACCCGCTTGAAGCTATTACAAAAACTAAATATAGAAATATTTGTATGGGAATGAGATTGTATTTAAACGACAATCCGCAGTATAAAAAATACAGAATTGATGTGGTTTCAATACTTCTAAAACCCGAGATTGAAATAAAACATTTGAAAAACATATATTTATGATAAAATTATTGTATTAAGTGAGGATTAATGTATGACAGATTTAAGAGATAAATACGAAGTCGTGATTGGTTTGGAAGTTCACGCACAATTAAAAACAAAGTCAAAAATTTTCGCACCTGATTCAACAGAATTCGGTAACGAACAAAATACGCAAATCAGCCCTATTACGTTGGGTATGCCCGGGGTTTTGCCTGTGCTTAATAAAGAATGCGTCAATATGGGTATTTTGCTTGGTTTGGCTTTGCATTGCGAAATTCCAAATCGTTGTAAATTTGATAGAAAACAATATTTCTACCCTGACCTTCCAAAAGGTTACCAAATTTCACAATATGATGAGCCGATTTGTGTAAACGGTTATATTGATGTTAAGGGTAAAAGAATTGGTATTACAAGAGCACACTTGGAAGAAGATGCAGGTAAATTGGTTCACGTAGGTGCTGCGGGTATCAATGGTGCAACTTATTCTCTTGTTGACTTGAATAGAGCCGGCACTCCGCTTCTTGAAATCGTTTCAGAACCGGATATGCGTTCAAGCGAAGAAGCAAGAAATTATATGGAAGAACTTCGTGATATCGTTAGATACTTAGGTGTTTGTGACGGTAACTTAGAAGAAGGCTCTATGAGATGCGACGCAAACATTTCAATTATGCCAAAAGGTTCTAAAGAATTCGGAACAAGAGCTGAAATCAAGAACGTAAACAGCTTCTCAGCACTTCAAAGAGCTATCGAATATGAAATCGACAGACAAATTGAAATAGTTGAAGAAGGCGGTCAAGTTGTTCAAGAAACAAGACTTTGGGATGACAACTTGAAAGAAACTCGCTCTATGAGAGGAAAAGAAGATGCTCACGATTACAGATACTTCCCTGAACCTGATTTGATGCCTCTTGAAATTTCAAGAGAATGGGTTGAAGAAATCAGAGCAAAAATGCCTGAACTTCCTGAAGCAAAACGTCAAAGATATATGAGTATTGGCTTAAGCGAATATGACGCTTGCGTAATTGTTGAACAAATGCCGCTTGCGTTGTTCTTCGATAAGGTTCTTGAACTCGGAGCTAATGCAAAAATCGCTGTAAACTTTATGATGGGTGAAATTGCAGCATACTTGAAAGAAAACAAAGTTGAGATTACTGAAACTAAGTTAACTCCTGAAAACTTGGCAGAATTGATTTCATTAATCGAAAAAGGCACAATTTCAAATAATATTGGTAAACAAATTCTTGTTGAAGATATGATTACAAATGGAGACAAAGCTTCTGCAATTGTAGAAAGAAAAGGCTTGAGCCAAATTTCTGATGAAGGAGCTATTAAAGAAATTGTTCAAAAAATAGTTGACGCTAATCCAAATCAAGTTGAAGCTTACAAAAACGGTAAGACAAACTTGTTAGGCTTCTTCGTTGGTCAAGTTATGAAGGAAACTAAGGGTAGAGCTAATCCTAAAACAGTTAATGAACTTGTTAGACAAATTCTTGAAGGTTAGTTTAGATTAAACAAACAAAAAAGAGGTCTTTTAAGACCTCTTTTTTGTTTGTGTTGTAAATTATAAAATTACCAAATATTTCTCAAGGAATCTAATACGCTAGTAACTTTACCGGCGTATTCGCTATTATTTGCAAAATCTTTCAATGATTCTTCTGCGTATTCAAAGCTTGGCTTAGAATAGTTCCAACCTAAGATTTTGTGTTCGTTACCGCTTACAAGCAACAAGTCGTTTAGAGCTGCAATTGGAGTATCTTCAGCGTATTTTGGGTTACTTAATCTCTTTTTAGCTGATTCAATTTCCATATCTTTAAGCGGTATAACTTTGCTAGTATCTATTTTTGTAACTTTGGCTGCTCGAAGAGCTTCTGCGTCAAGTTTTTCAGGAGTTCTGGTCTTGAAGATTATTGTTGTATGATAATCTTCTGCACAATTTGACATAATTCTTTTTATGCTTTCAATTTGTTCTTTTGTAGCAAATTCAGGATTGATTAATCTATCCATTTCGTATAAATTTAGCAAATTCCATTTACCTGTCTTTTGAAAATTTTCTTCTGCATTTTCCAACGCTTCGGACAATTTGTTATTATTGATAATATCAAATTTGTTATTTGTATGTTCTTCAATCCATTGAATAAGTCTTGTATTTAATCTTCCGTCTTCGTTTGCGAAAAGAACGCAATTAGGCATTTCGGTTGGTTTGCCTTCTTGAAAATGTTGAAATTTTTCAAGCAATTTTGGCATTATTTCATTATCTTTTACATCCTTAATGGAAGCTTCGTATTTGTTGAAGTTAATATTTTCTGTCGTTTTTTTCTGCAACTGAGCAATTTTTTCATTTAATTGAATGTGTTTAATTTCATTTCTCAAAGAAACCATTCTCTCAACAAAAACTTCAGCTTCTTTCCTTAACTCACGATTTTCATCCAATCTTTTAAGTTCGCTCATTCCTAGGGTGAAAAATCCCAACTTTATTCTATCTGCTGTATTATTCGTATTATATTTTTTGTTTAGTCCATATAATTGTATTTCATGATTAGGTCTGGTGGCTTTTAGTTGTGCATATTTTGTTGTGAATAAATATTCTTTCCAAGCTTCTATCCCTTCTGCTAAACCTTTTTTGGCTTCTGTTATCATTGCATTATCAAACGCAAGTTTAAGAGTTTTGATATTTCTTCCTTGAAAACTGATATTACTTTTTTCAAATTTATCACCGTTTGTTTGTGGGATATCGTTTCCTACAGGTGTTTGATTACTTGTTTTTCTAATTTTGTTTACAAAATTAGTTTGATTGATTGGGCTAATTGGCATTAACATTTTTTCGTCCTTTCGTTTACTATAAAGTTATTAATTAATAATACACATACTAAGAAATTGTATCTATAATTGCTTTTTACACAATTTCTTTAATCAATTTTGTTTTAAAATTTACCACAGTGGATACTCTAACATATTCTCCTATATTCGATTTTACTCTTATAAAGAAGTTTTACCAGCATTTAATGGTATATTTTACATATCTTAACTTAATTGAAAAAATGTAAAGCATGCTTGATTGTTTTTATACAAAAAGTGTTTGTTTCACAATTGTTGGGGGTTACAGAAATTGTCAAGTTTTTCTTAAAAAAATCATGCTAAAAACGTTACAAAATTAATAATGTTTAGTTTTGTAAATTTCTTGATATTACTAGCTTACGAGCCTTTGTGACGTTTTGTGAATTTGTTGATTAGAAACGGTATTTGAATTATCATTTATATATAGGATTAGATTTTGGGAAGAGAATGTTATTCTCATGTTATAAGGAAAGCTGAAAAAAGAAATAGCTCGCCTTAACTATAATTAGGAGGTTTATCAGGCAATGCAAAATAGTTTAAATAAGGAAAGAAATATAGTAGAATTTACCTCACCGTCAAAAGTTACGACAGATGTGATTAAAGGTTCTGGTATTTCACCGGTTTCTAAACTGAGCGAGCCTGTAAAGACAGCTCAAATTAAGCCTTTGAAGTTAAATAGCATTCACGTTATTAAAAAAGACGGAACAAGAGAAGAGTTTGATAATAATAAGATTATTAATGCCGTAAGAAAATCTGCTACAAGAATGTTAGTAGAGTTTACGGATGTGGAATTAAAAGAAATATGCGAATTTGTAGATGAAAACATTGTTCGTATGAACAAAACAGAAGTTACAATCGCTGATATGCACAACCTTGTTGAAGGTGCTTTGGAACATATTAATCCGAAGGTTGCACAAAGCTATCGCAACTACAGAAACTACAAGCAGGATTTCGTACATATGCTAGACAAAGTTTATCAAGAATCTCAAAGAATTATGTATATTGGTGATAAAGAAAATGCCAATGCAGATTCAACTTTGGTTTCAACAAAGCGTTCTTTGATTTTCAACGAATTAAACAAAGAATTGTATAAAAAGTTTTTCTTAACTGTTGATGAATTGCAAGCAATCAGAGATGGTTATATTTATATCCACGATATGTCTGCAAGACGTGACACTATGAACTGCTGTTTGTTTGATGTTGCTTCAGTTCTTAAGGGCGGTTTTGAAATGGGTAACTTGTGGTATAACGAACCAAAATCACTTGATGTTGCATTTGACGTAATCGGTGATATTGTAATGGCTGCAGCAAGCCAACAATATGGTGGTTTTACAGTGCCTGAAGTTGATAAAATTTTAGCACCTTACGCTGAAAAAACTTACCAAAGACAATATGACAAGTATTTGTGCTTAGGCTTGTCGTTCGAAAAAGCAAGAGAAGCAGCTTTGGCTGATGTACAAAAAGACTTTGAACAAGGTTTCCAAGGTTGGGAATACAAATTTAACACAGTAGCATCTTCAAGAGGTGATTATCCGTTTATCACCGTTTCAACAGGTTTGGGAACAAGTGAATACGAAAAAATGGCAACTCTTGCAATGCTTAAAATCAGAATGGGCGGACAGGGTAAAAAAGGTAACAAAAAACCTGTATTGTTCCCTAAAATAGTTTTCTTGTTCGATAAAAATCTTCATGGCGAAGGCAAAGTTAACTATGACTTATTTAAAGCCGGTGTTGAATGTTCTAAAAAGACTATGTACCCTGACTGGTTATCATTATCAGGTGATGGCTATGTAGCTTCTATGTACAAAAAATATGGAAAAGTAGTTTCTCCAATGGGTTGCAGAGCGTTCTTATCTCCTTGGTTCGAGAGAGGCGGAATGTACGCAGCTGATGAAAACGATACTCCGGTATTTGTAGGTAGATTTAATATTGGTGCAATAAGCTTGCACTTGCCAATGATTTACGCTAAGGCTAAAAAAGAAAGCAAAGATTTCTACGAAGTTCTTGATTACTATATGGAATTAATCAGACAACTTCATATCAGAACTTATAATTATCTTGGCGAAATGAAAGCTTCAGTAAACCCTCTAGCATTCTGTGAAGGTGGTTTCTTGGGCGGTCATTTGGGTATCCATGATAAGATTAGACCTGTTTTGAAGTCTTCAACAGCGTCATTCGGAATTACAGCTTTGAACGAATTGCAAGAAATTCATAACGGCAAATCACTTGTTGAAGACGGTGAATTCGCTCTTGAAGTTATGAAATATATCAATAATAAGATTAACGAATACAAGGAAAAAGACGGAATTCTTTATGCAATTTACGGAACTCCTGCTGAAAACTTGTGTGGACTTCAAATTAAGCAATTTAGAAAGAAATATGGTATTGTAGAACACGTTTCTGATAAACCGTATATTTCAAACTCTTTCCACTGCCATGTTTCAGAACAAATTAGCCCAATCGAAAAACAAGATTTGGAAGGCAGATTCTGGGATTTATTCAACGGCGGAAAAATTCAATACGTAAAATATCCGATTGATTATAATACAGGTGCGGTTGAAACTCTTATCAACAGAGCAATGGATAAAGGTTTCTATGAAGGCGTTAATTTGTCATTATCATATTGTGATGATTGCGGTCACCAAGAATTGAATATGGATGTTTGTCCAAAATGCGGTTCTAAAAACTTGACCAAGATTGAAAGAATGAACGGCTATTTGGCTTACTCAAGAGTTAAGGGTGATTCAAGATTGGCTGATCACAAAATGGAAGAAATCAAAGACAGAGTAAGTATGTAGGGAATAGGTCGGTCAGTTAAAATGAATTATCACAATATAACTAAGGATGATATGCTCAATGGCGACGGTTTAAGAGTCGTGCTTTGGGTTGCAGGTTGTACACATCATTGTCACGGATGCCAAAATCCGATTACGTGGGATGTTACAGGCGGAATTCCTTTTGATGAAGCGGCTGAAGAAGAATTGTTTGAAGCATTAAGAAAGCCTCATGTCGCAGGAATAACGTTTTCAGGCGGAGATCCGTTGCATCCGTTCAATCGTGAAGAAGTTTTCAGATTGGCTAAAAAGGTAAGACAAGAGCTTCCAGAAAAAACAATCTGGTCTTATACAGGTTTTTTGTGGGAAGAAATTAAAGATATTCCTGAAATAGCTCTTTTTGACGTTGTAGCTGAAGGCAAATTTGTTCAAGAATTATTTGACCCGAAAATTCATTGGGTAGGTAGCTCAAATCAGCGTGTAATTGACGTTAAGCCAACACTTGAAACGGGTGAAATAGTCTTACATAATACATAAACTTCAATGACTATTTTATGCGTTTTGTGATATAACGTTCTGTTACTGAGTCAAGAATTCTTGTAATTCCGTAATGAGAGTGGTATTTTTTGTTTAAACTTTTTGTTGGTTTTAAGAAGTCAATAATTTTGCCCAACAAGGTTGTTGGTTTTTTATCTTCCCTTAGCATCAATTTGTAAAGATTTTGACCTTTTACGTGACGTCTGTTAGTGCGTAATGCTTGTCTAGTTTTTAGGTAACCGACTACGTCATAGTCTGAATGTTCTGCAAATTTTTGCATTGCTTTACAGTTCAAAAAAGTTTCTTTTAAGCCGTAAGGCCATTCACCTTTGCTTTTTAACACTCCTTGAAATTGAGGCTGTTGAACATTGTTGATTGGGTTAATTTTCATTTATATTTCTCCAAATTGCTAGCAAAACTATTTTAAAGTAAGCTTAGGTAAAAGTAAAGGTAAATGTCACGTTTTATTAAGAATTATGTTCTAAAATGGTATAATCTGTTATAATACTTATACTATAGGGCTATTAGTCGGGAGGAAAGTATGAAAGAGCGTGAGAGTAACGTATTATCACTTTTAGAAGATAGAACCAATAATTATTCACGAAAAATTGCGTTGGGTATGAAAACTCAATTTGGCTGGAAAGAGTTGACTTATGACGGTTTAGGGCTTATGTCAAGACGTCTTGCTGCTTATTTGATGAATGATTTGGGACTTCAAAAAGGCGAAAAGCTTGCCATTTTGTCTGAATCAAAACCGGAATACGGTGCTTGCGTTTTTGCGTCCGTAATTTCAGGGCTGATTACTGTTCCTTTGGATATTAAGCTTACAAAATACGAATTGCAATCAATTTTGTCTGATTGCTTGCCTTCTGTAATGCTTGTTTCGCAAACTTATATCGATAAGGCTTTGGAATTGCAGAAAATGCTTCCATCTTTGAAGCATATTATTGTTATGGACGAACATCCTGTAAATGATGATTTGCAAAGTATTTATACTATTCCAAATAATTATACTTGCAAATGGCGTCACCGTTCAAGAAAATCAACAGTTTTTATAATTTATACATCAGGTACGACCGGCAAACCAAAAGGCGTAGAAACAACTTTTGGCAATATGTTGGCTCAGTTGAATGACTTGAAAACAGCTTTTGATAAGATTTTACCAACCGGGGATGTTAGAATTCTTTCAATTTTGCCGATGAATCATTTGTTTGAAATGACGGTTGGGTTTACGACTTTCTTGAATCTCGGGTTCTCAGTTTATTATACGCATAATTTGAAACCGAAAGATATTTTGAACATAATGCGTGATAGAAAAATTAATTTCATGATTGTGGTACCTGCATTTTTGAAGCTTCTCAAAACCGGTTTGGAAGCTGAGATGAAGAATACGTCTAAATTCTCGCAAAAGATGTTCCCGATTTTGTACCATTTTGCAAAATTCGTTCCGTTTATATGGATGAAGAAAATTATGTTCAGAAAAATTCACAATTGCTTTGGTGGTGCGTTTAGGGGTTGTATGTCTGGCGGTGCTCCGCTTGATGTAAGTATTGCGAAGTTTTTCCAACGTGTCGGAATTCAAGTTTATGAAGTTTACGGCTTGACTGAAACAAGTCCGATTGCGACAATCAATATTGAACGTCACAGAGATTTGCGTTCCGTTGGAAAACCGCTTCCTAGTTATGACGCAATGACTGACCCTGAATCAGGCGAATTATTATTGAGAGGCCCGTCTGTAATGAAAGGGTATCATAATCAGCCGGAATTGACGAGCCAAGCGATTGATGAAGAAGGTTGGTTCCACACAGGTGATAAAGCTAGAATTGATGATAAGGGGCGAGTTTATATTACAGGTCGTTTGAAGAATATGATTGTACTTTCCGGCGGCAAGAAAGTCTTTCCAGAAGAAGTTGAATCAGTTTTGGAAAAGAGCGATTTGTTCGCAGAAGTTTGTGTGTTCGGTGTTTCTCGTGAAGGCGGAGCAAAAGATGGTACTGAAGATATTGCAGCGGTTGTTGTTCCAACTGAGGAGCTTAAGCAAAAATATGATGATGCAGCTTTGGATAAGGTTATGAAGGATGAAGTTAAACGCCTTTCACAACGCTTGACTCCTTATAAGCGTCCGATTAATATTACGGTGCTTAAACAGGCTTTACCTAGAACTAAAAAGGCTACAGTTCAGAGAAATAAGGTTAAAGAGCTGATACAAGCATAGAGGAATGGAAAGTTGTTTTGGTGGGTTGAACCTCACCCGCATTCGTAACGTTCGCAAAGCTCACTAACGACTGCTCCCTCTCCAACTGGAGAGGGAGCTAAGGTTTAAAAAACAACCACGGAGAAAAAGAGTGTACGAGAAACTTGCAGAAGTAAGGGAAAAATGTTTGGGGTGCCAGAAGTGTGCCTTGGCTAAAACTCGTACTAATATTGTTTTTGAAGATGGTGTGCCGAACCCGAAACTTATGCTCATAGGCGAAGCTCCCGGGTTTAATGAAGATAAGCAGGGAAAGCCTTTTGTCGGGAAAGCAGGGCAGCTTTTGGATAGGATTTTTGCTTCTGTAGGGCTTACGAGAAAACGTGATGTTTATATCTGTAACACGATTAAGTGCCGTCCGCCGGAAAATCGAAACCCTTTGCCTGACGAGAAAGACGCTTGTTGGGAGTATTTGAAATCCCAGATTGATATTATCAGACCAAAAATTATTTTGCTTTGCGGAAACGTCGCTGTGCAGTCGATTTTAGGTAACGTTGGCGGAATAACACGTATTCGAGGTAAGTGGTTTGAAGGTGGTGAAAATGTCCACGGGGCAAAGCTTATGCCAATTTTTCATCCGTCTTATCTTTTGAGAAACGATTCAAGAGAAAAAGGCAGCCCGAAATGGCTTATGTGGCAAGATATTCAAGAAATCAAACGTGAATACGATAAGCTCTAATTTTTGACTTGAGCTTTTATAAGGATGTCTGTGCCGATTTTTTTGAACTCGTATATAGCGAGCTCTTTTGTTTCGGAAATTTTTTCTGCGGAATTGCCGTCAAAACAGCTTTTTCCGTAGTTGTCGTTTAAAATTTTTGGTGCGATAAATTGATAGACTTCGTCAATCAGTCCTTCTTTTAACATTGCACCGGCAAGAGTTCCGCCACATTCAACCCAAACGGTGTAAATTCCTTTTTTGAATAGTTCTTTTAGCACAGATTTGATATCAAGTTGACCGTTTTTAAGCGAAGTGTTGTTTTTTGAAGCAACGTAGATTTCGCCCTGCTTGTATATTTTGGAGTCTTTATTTGTTCTCAAATCCTTGTCAAGAATGCATTTGAACTTATGCTCCATAGTCGGATTGTCGGCAATCACTGTGTTTGAACTTGTTAGAATGCAATCGAATTCTTTTCTAAACTTGTATACTGTATTTCGGGCTTCGCTTGAGGTTATCCATTTTGAGTCGTTAGTTTTTGTTGCGATTTTCCCGTCCATTGTTGTTGCTGTTTTTAGTACAACATATGGAAGCTTTTGGGTCATATTTTTTATGAACACACGGTTTAAGAATTTTGATTCTTTTTCTAGTACAAACTCGATTTCGATACCGGCTTGTTTAAGTTTTGTGAGTCCATCGACTTTCGGGTTAACGTCTTTCATCCCGATTACAACTTTTTTGAGTTTTCTTTCGATGATTAAATCGACACAAGGCGGAGTCTTGCCAAAATGGGAGCATGGCTCCAGATTTACATACAGCGTTCCGCCCTCTGCTTCGTTATTTTGCAATTTGAGTAAAGCGTCACGTTCTGCGTGGTTTTGACCGTATTTTTTGTGGTATCCTTTTGAAACTACATTTCTGTGCTTATCTAAGACGACGCAGCCAACCATTGGGTTGGGTAAAACCTTGCCTTTACCTTTTTTTGCAAGGGTGAAACATTGTTGCATGTATTTTTCATCGAGTTTGCTCATGGTTTAAGTATAAACGAAATGGGGTAAAGTTGGAAGCCCAACATAAAACCTCACCCGCATTCGTAAAGTTCGCAAAGCTCACGAATGGCATGTTCCCTCTCCAGTTGGCATTACTGTCCGAGATAATTTTGATACAATGAAAATAATTATTAAAAGGCTGGATTCCTCGGTTCTAATGAACCTCAGAATGACGCCAAGCTGGTAGTTTCACGCCACGTCATCCTGAACACGATTAGTGTGAAGGATCCAGCTTTTTATTAACTATGATTTTAAGTCGATACTATAAAAATTTTATTAGAATATAGATTGGGGTTTTACCCCAACAACAACCAATAGAACATCATTCGCACCACGAGCGTTCCTTAGCGAGTGTAAGAGTGCAGGCTCTGCCTGCAACAGCCATTCAAACAACGCTCGTTAGAGCGTAGGAAACGGTAGCGTATTTTCTCTTTCTTTTCGTACTTTTCTTTCTCTTTTTCTTCGCAACAAAAGAGAAAGAAAAGTACATTTAAGAAAAGTTTTTTATTTCAAAATAGTTTTTTTGTTTTCTTTTCTTTTTTCGCAATAAAGAAAAGAAAATGAAGAATATTTACCCTTGCGTGATGACACCTCACCCTCCCCCTCTCCTGTAAGGAGAGGGAGCTGCTTATTAAATTTATTAAAATTTGTAACAATCTTCTTAATAAATCTAAAGTTTTTCTAATAATCTGCCGTATATAGAATTATAAAGCTGTCACGTAAAACGGAATTTATTATGAAAGGACAAATCCAACCGGTTTATGAGGTTGCTCTACACTCACAGGACGATTTTATTTAAACCTTATCGTTTAAACAGAGGATTTTATTCAAAAATCTATTGAAGTTTTGTTACAAATTGTTACAATCAGAGTGTCCGGTCATTAATTTAGAAAGATTTTGATGAAAAAATTACTAGTAATTACATTATTTTCATTGTTTTTTGCCGTAAGAGCAGAAGCCTCAATGGTAATCATAGATTATCAAGGGGACACTATGGTTACGACAAATAATATTGAGCGGACACTTGTGGTTAACAGCGATGACGGGACAAATTATTATATAGCAGTAAGACCACTTCAGGAAGCTGTCATAAAGGACGATGGCAGTGTATCAATTCCTTTAGAATATTTATATATCAACAACACAAGAGAAGACGTTTACCTCAAGTACAATGAGTACTCTAATATTTTTTGGAATGCCGGTATGGACGGTGTTGCAAAAGTAATGACCGCAAAAATCAAGAATTATGGGATTGTGCCTGCAGGAACCTATAACATAAACTTTGAGGTGCAAGCGACCGATATTGATACAAGAGAAATCGCTTGTACATCTATGTTTAATTTGCAGTTTGTAGTTCCGCCGGTGCATCAGCTTAATACTTATTCAGAAACACCGAGAATTAGTGTTGGGGCTTCTGATATATTTAGCAAAAATAAGAAAATCCCGACTGAATCATCACCACAGATTTATATTCGCTCAAATACTGATTGGATATTATCTTTGGATACTTCAAATTTTGGCGAAACGCCTGCCAATTATTATGTAAGAACGACAAGTGCATCTTCTAAGGTTACAAACAGACTCCAAGAAAGAGCACTAATAACCCCGAATAGAGAAATAATTTTGGCAAGAGGAAAAGCTCCTGCAAATAATGAGTTTGTGGGTGTAGAATTTTCTGTTGAGGGAAAAGACGGAAAGCCTATTCCTGCCGGAAACTATCAAAACAGGGTTAAATACATATTGAGGGAAGGAGAGGTTAATTAACAGGTTATGAAAAAGGTTTTAGGTTTATTATTAATGTTATGCATAGGAATACCGGCTTACGCTTCTGTAACGGTATCTCCAACCAGAATTGAAATTAATGCTAATAAGATAAAGAATAACTATGTGACTGCGGCAGTTGAAGTCAAGGGTGACAACAGCGGCCCTGTACGTTTTAGAGCATATCCAGGATATTTTAAAATTTCTGATAAGAGTGAAATGGTTATGCTTGAATCAAATGGCGATCCGCATGATGTTTCAGACAAAATAAGATTTGTGCCATCAGAATTTACAGTTGCTCCGGGAAAGGCTCAAAAGCTTCGTGTAAACATTGCTAACATAAAGTCACTTCCGGATGGGGAATCAAGAGCAATTTTGTATTTAGAGGATGTTAATGTTAAGGAAATGAATGTTCCTAATACTTCAGGAATTGGTGCACAGCTTCTTTTGAAAACAAGAGTTGGTGTTCCTGTATATATTGACAAAGGCAACTTTAAGAAAAAAGCTGATGTAGAAACATTTAATATCGTAAAAAGTGCTGACGGGCTTTATACAGAGGCAAAAATTGTTTCATCAGGAAACAGCAAAGTTCGTTATAGCGGTACATACCAAATTATTCAAGGCAAAAAATTAGTTTGCGAATATCCGATTGACGGCAAAGTTGTCGGTGATAACAGCTCTTATGTAGCAAAACAAAAGATTGAAACCCAGAAAATCACAGGTGCAGGCGATTATACAATTCGTATGGTGCTTTCATACTTTGATGAAAATGGGAACAGAAAGAACATAAAAAAAGACGCAATATTAAAAATCACGGGTGAAATTTAAAAAAGAAAGGAAGGTACCCCACAATGAAACTTAAGAAACTATTACCAGTTACCCTAGCGTTGATGCTTGGAACGACAGCAGTTATGGCTGCAAGCGAAGCAAACATTACATCTTCTACTGCTGAGTACAATTTGACTTTGGCAGACTACTTGAAAATTACTACAGAACAAGCTCCTGTAACTTCTGCGGTGTCATTTGGAACAGATTATTCATCTGCAACAATTGATAATGCATTAGTTGGTCAATTCAAGGTAATTTCTAACAACCGTGAACAAATCTTGTATTTAGTAGGCACTTGCCCAACAGCAGATGGTACAGCTAAATCACTTTATGGTGCAGATACTAATTGCGAAAACTTGAAAATGGTTCTTACAAAAACAGATGTTCCACCTTCAGGTACAAATGTAACAAACATTACCGGTGGTACTCCGGAACTTAAGGACAACACTGATGCAATTGCATTTGCTTTGAACATTGCAACAACTCATAAAGATGGTGCAACTGAAACTCCATTGAAAGCTGAATGGGATTCAGACAAGGTTAAATACACTATGAAGAATGGTGTTGCAACTTTCACTTGCACATTGCAAGGTGCTAACGTAGCAAATACATTTGATACACACGATACAGATGGTACATATCAAGCTACTTTGACAATGACAGAAACTGCTATCTAGTTTGAGTCATTCAAAGAGCAGAGGAAAACAATTGAAACATAACTTATTACTAAAACAATTAATATTAGTAACCGCTGTGCTAGTTGGCACAGTACAAGCTTATGGCTACGCAGATGTTGAACAGTCCGTTACTACGGACGTTCAGCCTGCCGTGGCGATTTCTAAGATTTCTTCTAACGAGTCAGGAACGATAAATCCGGTAAACGGTGCAAGTACAGGTTTGAGTGCGTCTTTCAAACTTGAAACTAACGGAACTGACGAGGATTATGATTTCGTAGTTACTTCAACACTTCCTACTACGGATGGTGAAGTCTCTGCATATGGTCAAAATGGGTGTTTACTGTTTGGGAATGTGACTTCCTTGCCGACGGCTGCTGCTGTTGCAGACGCTAAAGTTGGCGGGAATAATAACAGAAATGTAATTGCGTACCCGATTACAATGGGTATAACAGAGCCGATGAGTGTTGATTTTGCGAATTCAACACAATACGGCGACTGCTGGGTTGTAAAAGTTAATACCGGTAAAGAAGGAACTCTGACGCAGACTGTAGGTCAAACTCCTGTTGTGAATACCTACTCAATCGGTCAGGACGAATCAGGAACGTATAAAGCAACGGTTACTTTTACTGCTTTCAGCAAATAAACTTCTTTTTGTAAAAGAAAAAGGCGATAACGGAAATTGCCTAAACAAGTTAAATAGAAATACTGGGCATTGGTAATGCCAAACGAAATTACAGGCTATGGATAGCCTTAAGTGGAAGAAAATGAGAGAGATTATTCTTTCTAAATAGAAGAACAGTAATTGTTCAATCCTCAAATTTATCGGGTGAGTTTTCTCCGAGATGCGAGGAAGCGATGGTGACATGTTAAATAGAGTTAAGTACATATTAATAGCGGTTTTTACCGGCATGTGTCTTTGCCAACCATCCTATGCATACGATTCTACAATTTCATACATAACGATTAACGATAAAATTTATGAAGATGTAGAAATTATGATAGGAGAAGGGGCAGAGATTCTTGTGCCTTTCAAACAGCTTGCTGATATGTTTGACATTCACTATACAGCTGATCGTGTTAACCGTGTTATCAATTTTACGACTTATGACGGGCAAAATGGTGTAATCAATGATAAAGGTATATTTATTAATGACCAGATTACGCAGAGAAGAACCCCGATTTTCTTGCGTCAGGGGATTATGGACAATGTTGTTAACGAAGCATTTATTCAGGCGTCTGTTGCCGAAAAAATCATGGGAATTAAGCTGACTACAGATTATTCTTCTTTAACCGTGAGTGCGACTATAGAACGTGATGTTCCGATTTTGCATTCACAAGCAAATATGTATGAAGAAGATAACGGGCCAAAGGCTAACAAAGACGTTGTGTTACCGAAGAAAAACGGCATAATTTCGCTTAATACAATCGGATTGCACAACAATATGATTAACGATAATATGTCAACCAGAAGTCTGAATTACTATAGTATTAATGATACCGTTTCCGGCAATACTTCTTTAAGTATCGGCGGTAATGCTTTTGGTGGTAAATATCGTGCTGAAGCAAATATGTTCCACTATAGACAAGATGCATTTATGTTTGGTGGTTTGACTGCAACTTATATGAACAGTATAACCAGCAAGAAAACAGGCAACAAGTATTTTTACGAATTAGGTAAAGTTAAGGGTAGAAGTGATGTTGACGCATCAATCGGTACTAACATTTTTGGTGCACAGGTTTGGAACTATGATTATGACAGAACTCCTGCCTACAAACTTGATGGTTATGTAAAACCAACCAGTCTTGTAAGGGTTACCATTAATGATAATGAGCCTGTAACTTTGAGCACATATTCAGGCTATTACACTCTTGCAGATATGGCAATGCCTGCAAAAGTTCAGAATGTTAAGATTGAAGAAGTTAATGAAGACGGCACGGTTGAACTTGTGAAGGAAGAAAAATATTCTCTATATGGCGACAGACCTTTTGAAAAACAACAAAGAGGTTCTGCTTACGCCGGTGTTTGGGGCTATCAAAACAGATTGTTTAGAGAAGGTGCAAATATCTATCGTGGCAACAACAAAAAGGTTACAGCAGGTGTTGACTACCAATATGGCATCAAAGACAATGTGACTTTCGAATCAAGATTAACCGGCGATAAGATTTATGATAAAAACGGCACAAGCGTGATTTATACAGTCCCAACGAACGATACACTTCTTGTTTCCGGTACTCAAAAGAATGTTAACTACTTGGAAGGTGCTACATCACTTAACAGCGTGGAATATATAAGCCCAAAAGACCCTAATTTGAAATTCAGAGGAACTGCCGGTGCGAGTGTTGCTCATGATGTTAGGGAACAAAATACTCATGCCGGTTATATGGTTAAAGGTACCGGCGAGTATTCAAGAGATTTGACAAAACACAGTTGGAAGATTTTCAAACCGAAAACAGCTAATGCTAAGTTGGAACTTTATAACACTTCTCCAGATTTTTATATTGCAAGTACGGATGCTACATCTAAAAATGATAGAACAGGTGCAAGAGCACAAGGTGGATTTAGTTTTAACTCAACTAACGTCAGTGGTGGTTATAATAAATATTATTCAAATATGAATCATCGTTATCAAGGCGGTACAATTGCGTTTGATGAATATAATATCGGTGCTTCAACAAGAATCCCGAAAGTTGCTAATGTTAGATACAGTACTTTCCATAAAAGAGGTTCTAACGATTTAGGTAGAAATAAAAACTATTACTATGATTTTAACGTATCACGTGACATCAAAAAATGGGCAAAGGTTGAAGTCGGCAGACGTGAAAGTGTTTATGATACAAGATATAATTACCCGACAACAACTTATAGAAACTACAATTCACAATATGCTGATACTTATGCAATGTTGAATATGCCTATTCCGAATAACAAAGGTAGAATTCAATTCGGACACAGCTTTGTGAAATATCGTTCAGGCGGATACAAAAACGACTACAATATGTTCAGATTTGGTTATGTATTCCCAACATGGAAACGTATGACTCTTGGTTTAGGTTGGGGTTTTAGATACCACGGACAAGGTGGTAACGACTTTAACGTTAACTTGGGCTACAGAGCAAAATCAGGTCAAATGGTCACTTTGGGTTATCAGTATTCTAAAAACGGCGGTTATTTTATTGATAACATGTTTACGCCAACCACAAGTAGACACTCTGTTAATTTCATATTTAACGATGCGTTCCAAGTATTCCACCACGGTTTGAAATCAATCGGTGACGAATACGAAGATAAGGGTATATTCGAAGCAATCGCATTTATTGATGTGAACAAAAATGGTAAATTTGATAAGAAGATAGATATTCCTGTTAAAGACATTCCGCTTGTTACAAGCTGGTCAAGTGAACGTGAATACACAAATAAAGCAGGTAGAGTATGCTCTGCAACTCTTTCTAGCGGTATTTACACCGTATCTTTGGATATGGATTCACTCCCAATCACTGTTGCACCGCTTACAAATGACTTGATTTCTAAAACAATCAAAATCGACAAAGGTTTGACTACAAAACTTGAATTGCCTCTAGCAAGTACTGTTGGCTCAGTTTCTGGTGTGTTGAAGATTACTGATGACTTTGAAAGAGATTTGAAGATTACTGATTTTGTAGTCGTGCTTCTTGATTCAAATGGCGAAGAAGTTAATTATTCAACAGTTGATTCGACAGGTAAGTTCTATATTTCAGGCTTAGCTCCTGGACAATATACGCTTAAGCTTGATGAACGATATATTGATGCTTATGGCTTAGAAAAATTGCCTGAAAGAAGTGAAATCAGTATCTTTATCCCGTATGATTACAAAAATCCTACGGATGTGACAAACCAAAATCTTGAGTACAAAACATTGTCACTATAAAAAATTTCTATTTAACATAAATAACACATATATGTGATAGCTGCTCAAAGGGCAGCTTTTTTTTGGGGGTAAATGGATTTGTCTGGGCGAGGGGCTACTGGTTGGGCGTTGTGGCGGGGGGGGTAAATGGGGGTAAATGTATTTGGTTGGGCGTGGGACTACTGGTCGGGCATTTCTTAATGGAAAATGGAAAATTGTTTTAAATTTACCCTTGCGGGTGAGGTGTCAGCCCGCAAGGGTTTAAAACGTAGGTTGGGCATACTTGCCCAATAATAACCTGCAAATTTAATTATAAATGCTGTTTTACCTTTTGATTAAACTCTATTTTTGCGAAAAATTTTAGGTAATTTTTTCTTAATTTGCCGGCAGAACCAAAGAATTTTGTTTCAGAATTTGTTAAACTTTTTCCACTCAATAATTTATTCTTGATTAAGGCTAATGTGCATACTAAATCTGCAGCTTGGAATAATTTGTAATTGTTTGGAGCAATTACTCTAAACTCCGAGTTTTCAAGTAAAGAACCAAAAATCGCAATCAAAATTTTTGTTAACTGGATTTGACCATTATCGTAGTAAATAATGATGTTATCAAATTGGGTAAAATATGAAAGGTTCGATTTTATAAACGAAGCCAATTCCATTGTTATCAATTTTGTCATATCTACTTGTTTGGAATACATTTTTTTATCAACGACGATTGTTTTATAAGAAACATCTGTATTTCGTATAAAGTTAAATAGTTGTCGGAACAATTTACTTCTTATACTTATATCCATATTTTTATATATTTGTTCTTGTCTAATTAGCGGTGCAGTATGGATAGTGTGGTTTGGTAAATTATTTTCTTCCAAAAAGTCATTCAATTTTTTGATTTCACCTGTGATACTTTTGCTTTGTTCGTGAAAAATGAGGGAAATAATATAAAACGGAGAGTGGTTTTGGTAGTCACCTAAATCACCTGATTCATCAATAAAAATGCTAAGTTCTTTCTCCATAAATCCCCTTAAAAATTTGAAAGGCAGGTATAACACCTGCCGTGGTGGACCGAGGTTATACCGCATAACCAGTCCATGTAATATTCTAACATATAACAATACGGTTTTCAATATGTTGAGTGAAAAATTGTTACTTCCTAAACCAAATTGTTGTCTTTGACAAATCTACAGGTAAAATGACGATTTTTGTTATCATTTCACGATTTCCACTAATCTCGATTGATTTTAGATAATTAAATACTTGTGTGCCTTTCTTTGGCATAAGTCCGAGCTGCCAAGCCGCAGGCTTGCTTTCATAGAAGAAATTAAAATCACGCTCAAGTCTGGAATATGATTTGTTTGAAATAGCTGAAATGATGCTGTTTATCTGTTTGTATTCACGTGAAGAATAAGAGTTTGTGCTTTTTATCGGATAAGTTGTATAAAATGTTACGCCCTTGTTTTTTTCAAACTTGAAATCTCCTGAAGATTTAATCACAACTTTTGATGACGGCAAAACTTTTTCTTGAGCAAAATGACAACTGATATCTTTGAGCTCAGGAACTTCAGAAGATATTTTTTCGAGTCTTTGCGGATGTTCAAAAACTCCTGCCCAAGCTTGTGGAATTAATATTAAACCTAAAATTAAAACCCAAAACTTACGCATTAAAATCCTCAATCGCTTTTTTTAATTTTTCAGGTGCTTGATAAAGGGTTTCGCCTGTTTTCACATCGACTCTCATTTGCATTGTGCTCGCAGTCAGTATTCTTTTCCCGTCAAGATAAATATTATATTTGAATACCATTGCAGGCTCTAATTCCCGCAAAATACACTCAACTTCAATTTCATCTCCAAGTTTTGCCGATTTCATAAACTTGAAATCCATTTTTGCAATCGGGTACATACTTCCGTCCTTGTACATATCCATATATGTGTATTTAAGCTGTTCAAAAAAGTCGCATCTTGCAGCTTCCAAATACTTAACGTAGTTTCCGTGCCATACAATATTCATCGGGTCTAAATCATTAAACGCAATTTTGATTTTGGTTCTTGTAGAAATTTCAGTTAACGTTCTCATAAATATTCTCCGCAGGCATTATTCCCAGTGAATATACATTCTCCGAATCTTGATACTGGTAGTTTATGCCGTTTTTAACTCTTTCCAATTTCAATTCAACTATCTTAGTTGGTCGAATTATATTAGAAAACTTGATTTTTCGCAGCTGACCCACGTGTGTGTCTATTCCAAATGCAAGTTTGATAAAATAACTTGCCCAGAACAATTGTACAACCCCCGGAAGCACCGGAATTCCTTCAAAATGTCCTTTGAAGAAATTACTGTTGTTTAAAAAACAGAGTCTAAAACTTGCACATCCGTCTGTGAGTTCTCGTGATAAGACAAGCGGCATCG
Source organism: uncultured Candidatus Melainabacteria bacterium (assembly GCA_934754775.1). Lineage (GTDB taxonomy): Bacteria > Cyanobacteriota > Vampirovibrionia > Gastranaerophilales > Gastranaerophilaceae > CAG-196. The sequence continues at coordinate 226,938 of CAKVIM010000001.1, forward strand.
AAAGATTGATGTTAAACATTTCTGTTATTAACTCTTTGTTAATTTTGCCGTTTGGTTTCGTTGGAATCTCATCAATAAATTGCCATCTCTGCGGTACAATCTCAAATCTCCCGAGCAAGGCAAGTTTGAGCAGCTTAACCAGTGTGAGTTTGTCGTGCTTAACAAGGCAGTCGCTTCCTTTTTGGCTCGGAATCGCAAGTGCTGCAAGTTTTCCGTTATGTTCAAAACAGTAGCATTCCTTAACATAGCCGCTATCAATGATTGCTTGCTCCATATCATTTGCAGCGACTCTTTTTTCTTGAATTTTCAAAACATTTCCGCAACGACCTTCAAAATTGAGTCTGTTTTTTGCAATACTAATTCTGTCTTTAATGATTACAGGCGTTTCAAGCGAATATTTGGTGTCGATTTTTGTATAATCTTCGCCGGTTTCAAGAATCTTTATCCCTTTAAAAATTTTCATCTTATTCCTAGGTGATTCACGATAAGCTATGACGCCGGTTTCTGTGCTTCCGTAAATTTCAATAACCCTTTGGGCAATAGTTAGAGCGTATTTGAAAGTTTCCGGCTTAAGTTCTGCCCCTGCTGATATAATAACTTTAGGCTTAACTGCGGGCTTAGAATTGTATTTACGCATAGCTTCCAAAAACGACGGAGTTGTTACCAATAGTGCGTTTTCGACGTTTATATCTTCGGGATAATTTATTCTTTCTTCTCGGATTTTGTATCCGTACATCATAGGGAGCATAAAATGGAATGTGAATCCGAAAAGATGTTCGTGCGTGGTTGTTGTGATAAATTCCAGTCCCTTTTCGAGCTTGAGAGTTTCAAAAATATCACGACTCTCTTCTTTCATATTTTGAACAGACTTTTTGACTGTGCATCCGGCAGAAGTTGTGCCGCCGGTCTTGAACTCAATAATGCTGTCTTGAGAATTAATGAAGTCTGTTTTTTTCATGCTTCCTCTTAAAATTTATTCTTACAATATATTCTACACCAAAAAATATTCCGACCAGTGTATATGAAATAAACCCGTTATAAATTGTCCAAACCTCTTTTGACATAAAGACTGTAGCGAGCGAGATTAGAAAATTTATCAGCATAAATGCAGACCATATATAGGTAAGTTTGCGAGTATATCTCATGACGTTTTCGTCTGCATCCGGCTCCATAGAGAGTGCAATTTGCTGAATAACGGTTTTTTCTCTGAAGCAGGACGAGAAAAATATCACAAAGAAGCCAAAATTAACGATTGGCGGATAGTATTTAAGCAGTATAAAATCTGAAAAATGAAAAGCTATAATTACTGCAGCCATTGTTATAAAAGGGCTAACGGCTCTTAAAAGTTTCTTAAAGCAAGGCATAAACTGCTTCCACAACATCATTGACTGTTCTAATCTTTTTGAACTCTTCCGGCGGAAGCTTTTTGTCTGTAAATTTCTGCATTCTTACTGCGATATCAACAGCGTCAATGCTGTCTAAATCCAAATCTTCGAATAAATTTGCTTCTAATTTTATGTCAGCTTCTGCAATCTCTAACTCTTCAGTTAGGATTGTTTTTAATTCTGCAAATATTTCTTCTTTAGTAGGTTTATCAGCCATTAATCTTCGACCTCACAAATTCGCTCAAAGTGTCTATTGAATAAAAATGCTCTTTATTTTTTTCTTTGTCAGAGTCGAGCGTGATATTGTACTTGCGTTTTAGTGCCATACCAATCTCAAGAGCGTCAATAGAATCAAGCCCCAATCCTTCTCCAAACAGCGGTTCTTCGTTTTTTATATCATCAGCACTAATCTCTTCCAAATCTAGCGTGCTGATTATCAAGTTTTTTATCTCATTTTTTAGTTCCATGATGACATTATATCATGAAAACTTTTCTTTGTTTAACTTTAAGCCAAGGATTTTGCTTTGAGGATTGTTAATTTGCTTGAGTCAATCGGGATGTTTTTTGTATTGAGTCTTGCAAGAGGAATGTCTTTGTTGCTGCCGTGATAATCGCTTCCGCCGGTTGTGTAAAGCGAATGGGCTTCTGCTAATTTCACCAAAAACTCAATCTCAGCTTCGTTATATCTTGAATAGTAGCATTCTAAACCTTGAATTCCGAAGGCTTTCATTGCTTCCAATTTTGGCAGAAATTCTTCTAATCCGATATGTTTTTCTCCTTCGCCTCCGATTGGATGTGCCCAAACGACGATTCCGCCTGCATTCTTTATCGCATTGATTGCTTCATTTCCGTCAAAACGTGTATTTCCTGTTTTGCAATCATCGAGATATTTTTTCATTGCAGCAACATTATTATCCGCTAGTCCTCTGTTCACAAGGATATTGGCAAGATGAGTCTTAACGACACTTTTTCTTGAATATAGCCAATCTAATTCGGTTTTCGTAAGCTCAATATTCCAAACATCTTTCAGATATTGTATTCTGGTTTCCAATTTTTTGCGTCTTAAGATTTTCCCTTTTTCAATCAGTGAGGTTAATTCGGCGTTATTGATATCGACTCCGTAACCCAAAATGTGGCATTTGATTTTATCACATAGGCAAGTGAGTTCGACACCTTGTATAAATTTTATGCCTTTTGGTGCTGCGAGTTGCATTTCTCTGCAGCCTTCGATTGTATCGTGGTCAGTAAGTGCAAAGATATCTAACCCGCTAGCTTTGATGTTTTGAGCAAGCTCTGCTATGCTGTCGCTTCCGTCTGAGCAATTGCTGTGTATGTGTAAATCGGCTTTCATAACTTCATTATATAATAAAAATTTGGTAGTTCGCTGCAGTTGACAAATTATGGGTTATAGTAAATAATGTATACATAGGGGGAAGCCCCCAACGGTAACAGCAAATATCACGTTGAGGACTTCACTTAGTACCCTACATTTTAACTTTTAGTGCTATTACTACAACTGCAAATGCTAGTAATAGCATTATTATTTTGTTAAGCATAGGTATCACCTCCCTTCCAACCAATAATCTTAGTATTCGTGTGTTAGAGGTGGTGGGTTGTACTAACTCCCTATTGTCGCAAAGCATTTGTTTAACAACAATAAACTCATATTATATAAGATACATGAAATTGTCAATTTTAACTATTTATACAATGCTTTTTCGATTTGCTTAGTTATTTCACGTTTTGCAACAATATCTGTTTCGTTTTTATAATCTTCAAGTGAAATTTCTTCGCCTTCTTCAATCTCATATATTACGGTGTTATTTCCACCTGCATAAAACGGTTGGTTTATGAACAGAAAATCTTCGCTTGTGAACATTTTTATTGGAACAATGTTTTTGCCTGCGTTAAGTGCAATCAATGCAGCCCCTTTTTTAATTTTCGGGTACTCGTTTTTCCTATGTCTTATGCCTGATGGGAAAATAATCACGTTGAAACCTTCATCCAGCATTTTTTTAGATTTATCTTTTAATTCGTCTAGCTCGACTTCGTTGGTTATAAATATGCTTGTTACAAGGTTTTTTAAAATAGGGTTGTGTGCTAATTCTTTTTTTACAAAGCAAGTGCTTCTCGGAATAAGGCTTATAAGGATTACGATATCTATAAAGCTTGGGTGGGTTGCAACAATGATTTTATTCTCAATTTTATTGAGCTTTTTTATGTCGAGTTTGATGAGCTTTGAAATAACCATAAGGTTTATAAAAAATCGCCAAGCATTCCTGATGATATCTGAACACAGAGTTTTATTTTGTTTGATAAAAGGGAAAAGGCCGAAGTTAAGAATGGTTGCCCCGAGCCCGAATATCAAAAAACTCATTGCGGTAAGTATTGAGCGGATTTTCTTTTTCATTTTGTCCGCTCCTTCAATAATTCTATAAAGTTTTCATCAATTTCATTCAGCTCAAATTTAGTGCCTTCAGTTTTTGAAACGATACAGCTGAAAGCTGTTTTATCAGCGTGTGTGAACAAAACATTTTCTTTATCAGAAATTATCGCTTTGATTAATCCGTTTTTGAAACTCTCTTCTCCTGCTGCTAGAGCGAAATACGGGATATTCAATTTGTTTATCAGGCAGAAAAATCCGGCAGGGTAATTGTGTACTGAGGCAGAAAATTTAGCGGGTGAAACTTCGCCAAATTCTTGATATTCTTCGATAATTGTTTTGAGCCTGTCAAACTCACCGATTTTAGATGCGAACACGATTTCTTCAACTTCCGGAGTGAAAACTTTTGACATTGTACCGAGAGCAATTTTATCCAGCGGTGATAATTTCCTTCTCTGAATTGTCGGCACAAACGACAGGTCAGGGGTGTCGCCTTCGGCTAAATAACAATAATTCTTGATGTAAAAGCTCGTTGTTTTCATGCTAAAATTATACAATAAATGAAAATTACAAAATACAATACGATATGTAATCTGGGAAGTAATATTGATGAAGTTTTTGAAAACGCTATTAAAGGAAATAGCGAAAACTTTGTTATGCAAAACGGCAGAAGACTTGCGGCGGTTGATGTTAAGTTGCCTGAAATAAAGAATTCGGATTATGATTTGAGATGTAATCGAATGATTTTAGCATGCTTAGAGTCGCTAAAAATCGAGGAATTGGATAAATCGACTACTGCTGTTGTTTGTGCTACGACAAATTCCGGCGTTGAAGAGTATGAGTTCAGCTCCAATATCAAGCACTTTCAAATCGGAAATCCTGCAGAGTTTGTGCAAAATTATTACGGCTTCACTAATTATTATACTTCGGTTTCAACGGCCTGCTCTTCCGGTATAAAAGCGTTTTCTATTGCTCAAGATTTGTTGAAATCAGATTATGCCGAAAAAGTTCTTGTGATTGGTGTTGATTCGTTGGCAAAAGTTCCGATTTACGGGTTTGACTCTTTGGAAATTCTTTCCCCAAAACCTTCGATACCTTTTAGCAAAAATAGGTGCGGAATTAATATAGGAGAAGGTGTTGCGGCTTTTGTCGTTGAAAAAGAAGGTGAAGGGATTGAGATTGCAGGAATTGGCGAAACAACAGATTTTTACCACTCGACAACGCCAGATCCTGACGGTGTGGAAGCCGAACGAGCAATAAGACTTGCACTGGGTGATTTGAAAAGTGTAGATTATATAAATTTACATGGCACAGGCACGATTGCGAATGATTTGATGGAAGGACGTGCTGTAGCAAATGTTTTTGGGGCGGATGTTCCGGCAAGTTCTACTAAACCGCTTACGGGGCATTGTTTGGGTGCTGCCGCTGCAATTGAAGTTGCACTCTGCTGCAAACTTCTTGATGCTCATAGTGAAAGAGTTTTTCCTCATGTTTATGACGGAGAATATGATGATAAAATTCCGCAAATTCAGCTTGCAGATGTGAATACAAGAGTTGAAAATATCAAAACTTGCCTTTGCACTTCATTTGGTTTTGGCGGAACGAATACAGCAATTGTGCTAAGGAGTGATTATGTCTAAATACAATTTAAACAAAATACTTCCTCACAAACCGCCAATGATACTGATTGACGACATTAAAGAGGTTAATTTGGACGAAAAGACTTTGACCGCAATTTTCAGAGTTTATCCGGAAAAATTGTTTTACGAAGCTGGGAAGGGTATAAATTCGCTTTGCGGTATTGAATTTATGGCACAAACAATTGGCTGCTACGCTTATTATAAAAACCGTTGCAAACCGCCAAAACCAGGATTGCTTTTGGGTGCAAGGCTGTATAACAATCAGGTTGAGTATTTTGAGGATAAAGAAACATACACGGTAAAGGTTCACGAAATTTTTACTGATAATCAAATTGTCGTTTTTGATTGTTTAATATATGATAAAAATGGTAACGAAATCGCCAGTGCAACGGTTAATACGTATCAGAGCGATAATATAGAGGAGTTGTTAAAAGGTGCATGATGTTTTAATAACAGGGGCTTCAAGAGGAATTGGCAGAGAAACAGCTTTATATTTGGCAAAAAACGGATATAATGTGGTTTTGCACTGCTCAAAAAATCCAGAAAGATTGGCGGATTTGCAAAAAGAAATCGCTGCATTTGGCGTGCAATCCAGAGCTTTGGCGTTTGATATAAGCAACCGTGAAGAAACAGAAAAGGCTCTTTTGGCTGATGTTGAGCGAAATGGGGTTTATTATGGAATTGTCCTAAATGCAGGAATTGCAAAGGACAATCCGCTTCCTGCAATGGAAGATGATGAGTGGGATAGTGTTATCCACACAAATTTGGATGGGTTTTATAATGTTTTGAAGCCGGTAATTATGCCGCTTATACAGGCTAAAAAAGGACGAATTGTCGTGATGTCGTCGATTTCAGGACAATGTGGAAATCGAGGTCAAGTAAATTACAGTGCTTCAAAGGCAGGTTTGATAGGGGCAGCTAAGGCTTTGAGTCAAGAAGTTGCAAAACGTCATATTACAGTGAATTGTATAGCTCCGGGGATTATTGAAACCGATATGACACAAGAGCTTCCGCCGGAAGCCGTGAAACAGATTCCGATGAAGCGTATGGGCAGCTCAAAAGAAGTCGCAAGCCTTGTTAATTACTTGCTTTCAGAGGATGCAGGATATATTACGGGGCAGGTTATTGCGGTTAATGGGGGACTTTATTTATGAGAAGAGTCGTCGTAACCGGCATGGGGATTGCATCTCCACTGGGTTCAACTGTTAGTGGTGCGTTTGAGAGATTAAAAAAATACGAAAATTGCGTAACTCATTGGGAAAAACTTGATGAATTTGAACGCTTGAATACATCGCTAGGAGCTTTTGTAGAAGGTTTTGTTGTACCTGAACATTTTACAAGAAAAGTAAGACGCACAATGGGTGATGTCTCTTTGATGGCGGTTGTTACGGCGGAAGAAGCGTTAAAAGATGCGGGACTTTTGGGTGATAAATGCGTTTTTGATGCGGGCGTCAGCTATGGTTCTTCAATGGGTTCGTTGGATGCGGTTTTAGATTTTTATTCAATGTGTATTGATAAACAGGTCAAAATGCTTAATTCCGGCTCTTATATTAAAATGATGCCACAAACAGCAGCTGTGAATATTTCGCTCTATTTTCAAACTCATGGACGATTAATTCCGACTTCAACGGCTTGTACTTCAGGTTCAATGGGGATTGGGTATGCTTATGAAGCCATAAAAGACGGGTATCAGGATGTTATGATAGCAGGCGGAGCGGAAGAAATCCACCCGACACAGGTTGGAGTGTTTGATACACTTTATGCAACAAGTACAAAAAATGATACGCCGAAACTTACTCCGGCTCCATTTGACAAGAACCGTGACGGTTTGGTAATCGGGGAAGGTGCTGGGAGTGTGATTTTAGAAGAGTATGAGCACGCAAAGGCTCGTGGAGCAAAGATTTACGCAGAGATTGTAGGTTTTGCGACAAATACGGACGGCACTCATATCACTAACCCAAATCGGGTTACGATGGCGGAAGTTATGCGGAAATCGCTTAATTCAGCAGGCTTAAATGCGGATGCAATTGCCTATATTAATGCTCATGGTACAGGTACAATGAGTGGTGATGTGGCAGAAAGTTTAGCGACAGAAGAAGTGTTCGGGGAAATTCCGATAAGCTCAATTAAGAGCTATACAGGGCATACGCTTGGTGCTTGCGGTGCAATTGAAGCTATTCTTGGAATAGAGATGATGAATAATAAATGGTTCCCACCGACTTTGAATCTGAAAGAAGTCGATGAAAACTGCGGAAAATTGGATTATATCCGAGATGAGGGGCGTAAAATTGATTGCGAATATATTATGACAAACAATTTTGCGTTTGGCGGAATAAATACCTCAATTATCTTGAAACGTGTTTAGATTTTGTAATATTTATTAATTCAAAAGGCAATTTTTTTCCAAAATGAAACTTTATAGAAATATGGGGAATTAATTTTGGGGATTGTAAATGAGTAATTATGGTATTTCAGAATTCAGACCTGTTGTACAAAAGCAAATCAGCGAATTAGGTATTGATAAAAATAATAACAAGATAATCGAAGATGACGAATTATCGAATTTGTTGAGCAAGACTAATGCCAAAAGTGCTGGTGAATTGCTTGATGTCGGTTATCAGATCAATACAAAAAACAATCTGTTTTTGAAACAGTATCTGGAAGGAAAAGCGGTTCAAAATAAAGTAAAAATCCCTGAGGGGATGAGTATTAATGTTTCAAGCCCGCAAGAATTTTCTAAAGAATACAAAAAATTGTTGCGAAGTGTTAGGACGGATATTTACGGTGCAAGAGTCCACGATATGTTTAACCTTTTGGCTCAGGATAAAGATGCTGTCGCAAAAAGAGTTGAGCAGATGAAAATATCTGCAGAGGACAAGAATAAGATTCTTAAACTAAAAGAAATGTTTGACTCTTATTATAAGGTTGAAGCGGAATACGGCGGGAAAAAGTTCAATTTGTTGGATTTGCAAACTGATGATATAAAGCAACTTGAAGCTATTTCGCCGGAATTCGCAAAATTTATGGCGAAAGAATCGCCTGTTTTGAAAAAACACACGATTGATTTTGCGAAAAAAGAAATTAAATCAGAAGAACTTTCAGAAGCCGGTTTCTGGTCACGTGTCGGAGCTCCTATAGTCATGGGGATTATGGGCGTAGGACTTTATAGGGGTTATGCGGAAACAAAACAAAAAGTTAAGGCTGCGAAGGACTTAACGGGCTTGCTTGCGGAGCAAAAAACAATTTATAAAGCAGGAAAACCGGGGTTTGTGAACCCGATTAAAGCCTTTGGTAGTGCGATTAAAGGTGCTAAAGGAAAGGGGGCTGCTGCGGTATTACTTGGTGGCGGCTTGCTCGGAAGTTATCTGTGGAAAACTTTGCTTGGCAGCTTGGACGATTTGTCCGGTTGTGTTAAGGACTGTGTTCAGGATACAGACAATTTCGGTTTAGCGAAAGGTCTTGCAATTGCTTTTCCTTCTGCAGCAGTAGGGGTTCTTTCCAGTGCGTTTATTGCACCTACGATTGACGCTCATATTGAATATAATTGTGCAGAAAAACTTTTGAGAAAACACGGCGTTATTCCGAAACTTAAAGGAGTTCAGAAATATCTTTCTATGGGTAAAAAAGGCTTGATTGGAGCTGGGCTGGGCGTTTTGATTGCGGCTTGTTCGTCAGGTTCAAGTTGGGCATCTATGGCAGGCACAAGGTATTTGTTTGGGAAAAATGGCGATGATTTGGTGAAGAAAGATATTATTACTGAAAAAGAAAATACGAGCAAGGCTGCAAACGATAATATGATGGAATATGAAGCTTATTACGGTAAATGGGACGGTATTGCAAAAGGCGACCCGACAATTGGTGCAGTTGGCGGTGGTTTGGGTCTGTTTACAAGTACAAATCCTTATGTCCAAAACCTTTCATTCGGACTTCAGGGGTGTAGCGAAACCTTGACTGCTTGCGGTGTACAATTGTGCGGTGATAAGGTTCGTGAAAACGCCTTGGAAAAAGATAGACGTGCTCTTGTCGACTCGACAAAAGAGTAGCGATGATTATGTTGAGGTTTTACCCCAATAATAACATTTTGTAATTGAACGTCATTCGCACCGCGAACGTACGGCGATTAGCCGTGATAGTGAGCGAAAGAGTGCAGGCTCTGCCTGCTGCATCCATTTAAACAACGCTCGTCAGAGCGTAGGAAACAATAGCGTGTTTTCTCTTTCTTTTCGTAGTTTTCTTTCTCTTTTTCTTCGCAACAAAAGAGAAAGAAAAGTACATTTTTATTTCAAAATAATTCTTCATTTTCTTTTCTTTATTGCGAAGAAAGAAAAGAAAACGAAGCAAAAGAAAAGAAATGACGTACTGTTTTCTACAACCTTACGGTTGTGGTTTGAATGGCTGTTGCCGGTGAACCGGCACTCTTGCACTCGCTATGGAACGCTCGTGGTACAAAGGATTTTAGCTTGTGGCTGTTGGGGTAAAACCCCAACCTACTTTCTCGCTATAGCAGCTGAACGCTGCACGCTCGTGGTGCGAATGGCGTACAAGATGTATTATCCTTAATAAAACTTCACAAATTGGCTTCTAATTTTTAATATATTAAGATAGAACAGGGAGAACTATTCTTTCGGGGAATAAACCTAATCTCAACAGAGATTAGTATTATTTGTGGAGAAAATTGTGAATATCGTTAAGAATATATTGGCAGCCGTGCTCTGCTTATTGTCGGCGTCTGCGGTTTTTGCCGAAAGTGCAAGCATGGATTTTAACGTAATCGTGCCGGGGTTTGTAAGGGTAGAACCTGTAACCAGTCCGGTTTTGATTGCAAATATTACGGATAGAACGGGCAATCTTTATGCTCCGATGTCGAGCAAATTTCGTGTTATATCAAATTCGAAGGACAAGAAAACACTTTATTTGCAGGCGAATACTGTGACAGAAGGCGGGTATGAAAATGCAATGTTTGAACAAGGCGGACGAGTTTATATAGCGTTTGCAAATCTTGCGAAAATTCCCAGCTCTCAATCTTTGGCTAATTGCAAACTTGGCGGGCGTCCTAATAGCAGTCCCGGAGTTGTAGCTTATCCAGTAAATTCTATTATTGGTGCCGAACACAAGTTTATTAAAGGTAAAGATAAATACGAAGTTTACGCCGAAAATGGAACGACTTATGTAACCGTAAATGTAGGTTCTCATGTTTTAAGAAGTTCGTTTTCGACAAATGACCCTAAAGGGTTTTATCAATCAATTTTGTCACTAACGGAGGCAGATATCTAGTAAAAACAGCAAAAAGGGAAGTATGCACAATTTAAAGAGGAGAGATTTTTTGACGTTATTAAAGGCGGCATTAGTCGTGTCGCTCGTTTTGTCTTGCTCTTCTTGTGTTTACGCAGAAGCTGATTTTTCGTATCTGGATTTTAATCAGACAAAGAGTATTAAGCTGGTTAACCCTCTTTATTTGGACAATTCAAAGATTGAAAGACCTGTTATTAAACTAACAACGCCATATAGCGGCGAGTTTAGCGAATCAGATTATTTCTCCTCAGAAATTAACGATACATCTGCCTCAGAAGAAACACTTACCCCGTTAAGAGAAGCGAAGCAAGAGATTAAGCCTAATAAGGACTCTCCACCGCAAGAAAACTCTAATTCTCCGCCAGAAGAAATTTTGGATTCTTCACGTACTGTTAATCAAAATTCACCGCCGAGTGAAGAAATACATGACTTCTTTACTCCGCCAACTCAACCTTCCGAGCTTGTGAATGAGCCCGACGAGGTTTATTCTGCTGGCGTTGATACGGATGAAGAAGTCGATTTGAATGGTAAAACGATTAGCAATATTCAGATTGCGGGTCTAAATTTGTTGCAGAAAGATTCGATAAAATCGAATATGAGAACGCAAATTGGAAGTTTGTTTAATGAGGAACTTATTCAGCAGGATTTGCAACGGATTTATGCGACGGGGTTCTTTACTGATAGAATGAGCGTTGAGCCTATTTTGAAAAGCGACGGTAGTGTAGAACTTGTCTTTTCTTTGCAAGAAAATATTCCTGTGACGGATGTTTCGATTGTTGGTAATACGGTAATTTCGACAATGGAATTACTGCCATTTGTCATGCCTTTGAAAGGACTTCCGCAAAATATCTCCAAGATTAATTCTTCAATTGAGAAAGTGAGTGAATATTACCATAATAAGGGCTATATCTTAGCGTCAGTAAGTTCTGTTGATGATGATGCCGATGGAAACCTAGCATTTACAGTTTCAGAGGGTATTATTGATAAAATTGTTATCGAAGGTAACGAAAAGACGAAGGATTACGTTATCGAGCGTAATATTATGACGCAATCCGGTACGGTTTATAATGAAAACTATCTTAAAGAGGATATTTCCAGACTTTATTCTACAAAAATATTCAAGGATGTTGATAGAAAAATTCTTCCGAGCGAGGACAAGGACGGCGAATATAATGTCGTTGTAATGGTTAAAGAAGATAGTTCAAATAGTTTGGCAATAGGCGGCGGTATTGATAATGCTTTGGGTGCGTTTGGTTCGTTGAGTTATAACGAAAACAATTTCTTGGGTCGAGGTCAGAAACTCACGGCTTCGGGGATTTTGGGTTCAGGGATTTTGTTGAGCGATGCTTCTATAAAAAACAGGGTCAATTACCAGTTGGAATTAAACTTCTTTGAGCCGTATTTGATTAATGCGGATAATTCTTTGACGGGCAAGTTGTATTATCGTGATTTGGGCAGTTGGCAGGTGCCGTTGGCGATTGAACGTCGTTTTGGGGTTAACGCAGGTGTTGAGCATAAGGTTAAAGGGTATGATAATTTAACTACGACATTCAATGCGGGTGTTGAACATATTAGCCTTAGCGAGGGCGATTTTAGTCGTATTTCCGAATTGTATTCAATGAGAAATCTTGATATTTCCAGACGTGCTCAACAGTTGAGCGGCGGAACGTTCTTTAATCTTGCTCCGGGGGTTCGGTATTCTACATTGGATTCGGATGAAAATCCTCGTAAGGGTATTGTTGCAAAAGCTAATTATATTGAGTCTTTTGGGATTAATAAGTTTAATCGGACGAACGGACGCTTGGCGGGTGGCGTGACGAAGTATTTCCCTGTGAGAAGCAAATCATCTTTGGCTTTGAGTGCTAAAGCGGGTATTAAGGTTCATGGTAACGATATGCCGGAAGTTATGGCGTTTAGTTTGGGTGGCCCTTATTCAATCAGAGGGTTTAGGATGAATGGTGTCGGCTCCGGTGACGGTTTCTTGATGGGTTCGGCAGAACTCGCTACGCCATTGCCGTTTGTTGACAGACTTAAATGGGACTTCTTCCAGAAAATGCGTTTAACGTTCTTTGTTGATGCCGGTAAAGTTTATGACCCGACGATTTCGAATGTTTTGTTTGATAGACCTGGAAGTGCCATTTCTGCAGGTATCGGCTTGAAAGTTTTCGTTCCTGGGGTTGGGCCGATATCGGTTGATTACGGTATACCGCTTACAAACCCTGGACATTATGGTTCCAAAAACGGTTACTTCACTTTCGGTACGGGTGATATGAACTACTGGTAGGGTTAGCGGATTGCTTAACAAAAATATTAGAGAGGTTTGATATGAAAAAGATTTTGACAGTATTATTTTTATTTATGGCACTACCGAGCTTCGCCGGCGGAGTTGGATATATAAACTATGACAAGGTTGTGGAGAATTATCAGTATGCTAAGAATTCTTTGCGTGAGATTGAGACAAAAAATAATGAGATTCAACAATATTTGATGAATAAGGAAAAAGAGTTTAATCAAATTGAGTCAGCGGTTCAGAAGAAGAAGTTTGAGGATACTGTGAGGGCGGAATTAAAGACGAAAGAAAGTGCTTTCAATTCTTTCCGAGAAAAGCGTGAAGAAGAGGTTTATACAAGGATTTATGCGGTTGCGGAAAAAATCAGATTAGAGAAAAATCTTGATGCGATTATTGATGCAAGAAGTGTATTTTCAGGCGGTACAGATATCACGGACGCTTTGATACAAAAACTTAATTCTCAAGGCAGCGGAAGATAAGCCTTGATTTTAGATATTGTAGAATTATAATATTATTATTCTATCGGGATGTAGCGCAGTTTGGTAGCGCACTGTGTTCGGGACGCAGGGGTCGCAAGTTCAAATCTTGTCATCCCGATTTTTTTATTGTCGCAGTTCAGACAATGCTTGAAAAACTATATAATTTCTTTTCCGACGATTGGTGCGATTTGTTTAATTTGTTTGTACAAAATATCATATTGCCAAGGGTAAAGTGATTGAGCCCCGTCGCATACGGCACTATCAGGGTCGTGGTGAACTTCTATAATCAAACCGTCGCAACCGGCTGCAACTGCGGCTCTTGACATCGGCTCAACTTTGTCACGCAAACCTGTTGCGTGTGATGGGTCAACGATAATTGGCAGGTGGCTCAATTTCTTAATTACAGGTATTGCGGTTAAGTCAAGTGTATTTCTAGTGTATTTTTCAAACGTTCTTATGCCACGTTCGCAAAGTATGACTTGATTGTTCCCGCCTGCCATAATGTATTCTGCGGACATAAGCCATTCTTCGTAAGTTGAAGAAAGCCCACGCTTAAGGATTACAGGCTTGTGTGCGTGTCCTAATTCTTTTAGCAGGTTGAAGTTTTGCATATTTCTTGCACCCACTTGTAAAATGTCAACGTATTTTTCGAACATTTCAAGCTGTGAAACTTCCATTATTTCAGAGGTTACAGCCATGTGGTGGTTATCGGCAACACTTCTTATGATTTTCAAACCTTCTTCGCCTAAGCCTTGAAATGCGTATGGGCTTGTTCTTGGCTTGAATGCTCCGCCACGAATGATTTTGACGTTAGATTCGGTGAGCTCTTGAGCTGTTGCGTCCATTTGGTCGTAAGATTCGATTGTGCAAGGGCCTGCAATTAAGCCTGTGTACTTGTCGCCGAACTTCACTCCGTTAACTTCTACGACTGTGTCTTTGCCTTGGCAAGCACGTGCAGCTAATTTGTAGTTTGTTGAAAGCTTGATAACCTCGTCAACACCGTGTAAAAGCTCGAAATCTCTTTGGTCAACTTCTTTTATACCGATTGCGTGAACAACCGTGCGAGCTTCACCGTGCGAAACTCTGGCTTCAAAACCTTTGGATTCAAGAAATAATGCAACACGCTTGATGTCTTTTTCAGTTGCGTGACTGTTCATTACAACTAGCATACTAACTTCCACCTCATTAATATTTATATTCTGATTATACACAAAATAAAAATTGTATGGTATACTAAAGGCAATTATGACTATTTTTGATGAAGATTTAATTCTTGAAACAATAAATATGATAAAGCTTCACAACTTTGACATAAGAACTGTGACGCTTACAATAAGCTTAAGAGATTGCCTTGCTGAAAATGTCAATTCTGTGTGTGACAAAATCAAGTATAAGCTTGAAAAGTACGCAGGTAATTTGGTTAGCTACGCAAATGATATCGAGAATGATTATTCAATACCTATTGTGAACAAACGTATTGCAGTAACTCCGATTTCTTTGGTTGGTGAGGCTTGTAGAGAAAAGGATTATGTCAAAATTGCTAAAACGCTTGATGAAATGGCATTGAATTTGGGCATTGATTTTATTGGCGGGTATTCCGCACTTGTAGAAAAGGGGTTTACCGTTGGTGATAAGGCTCTTATTGAGTCTATTCCGGAAGCTTTGGCTTCTACTCAAAGGTTATGCTCATCAGTGAATGTTGCAACATCAAAAGCGGGCATAAATATGGATGCTGTTTTAAAAATGGCGGATATAATTAAGCAATCTGCAGCTTTAACGGCCGATAAAGACGGTCTGGGTGCTGCAAAACTCGTTGTATTTTGTAATTCAGTTAGCGACAATCCGTTTATGGCGGGAGCTTATTGTGGTTATGGCGAACCAGAATGTGCTTTGAATATAGGGGTTTCAGGGCCTGGGGTTGTAAGGGCTGCAATAGCAGATTTGGACAAAAAAGCTGACTTGGGTGTTTTGTCAAACAAGATTAAGCAGACTGCTTATAAAATCACTGCAACAGGTGAACTTGTGGGACGCAGACTCGCTGATAGGTTAAAAGTTCCGTTTGGTGTAATTGATTTATCATTGGCTCCAACACCGGCGGTGGGTGATAGTGTAGCACAAATTTTTCAGGCAATGGGGCTTGAACATGCAGGAGCACACGGCACAACAGCGGCTCTTGCGATGTTAAATGATGCGGTTAAAAAAGGCGGAATAATGGCAAGTTCTTATGTGGGCGGGCTTTCAGGTGCGTTTATTCCTGTTTCTGAGGATGCCGGCATGATTGATGCTGCAACTAAAGGGTGTTTGACATTTGATAAATTGGAAGCGATGACTTGCGTTTGTTCTGTTGGGCTTGACATGATTGCAATAGCGGGTGACACTCCGGCTTCTACAATAGCCGGCATGATTGCTGATGAGATGGCAATTGGCATGATTAACAAGAAAACTACGGCGGTAAGAGTTATTCCGGCTCCGAATAAATCTGTAGGCGACAAAGTTGTTTTTGGCGGACTTTTGGGTGAAGCTCCGATTATGTCGGTGAACAAACTTTCATCAGCAGGTTTTGTTGAGCGTGGTGGAAGAATTCCGGCTCCAATTCACAGTTTAAATAATTAAGGAAAAAGAGAATATGGCAACTTTTAAAGATATGGAAGATAGTCTGAGAAGCTTCATTGTTCAAGAGCAGTCAGATGCTCACAACGTGAAGAGTGTTAACGTTGCGAAGTACAACAATATCAAGGTTTGGATGGACGCTACAAAATATGTTCAGCCTCATTTCTTTATAAGGATATCAATCTCAGAAGCTGTATTTTCTCTTGCAGATTGCTCTAAACTCAATGGCGGATTAGGGTATGAAGAAAGATTTGTTCAAAAATGGTTTAGCAGAATGGGGATAAAGGAAAAATTTGTTGAACTTTGGACAAATGCTGAAAAATCAAAAGATGATAAATAATTGAGGTATGTGTGCAGTATAAGGATTTAGCGACAAATCCGGTGAGCGTTGTTTTACAGCTTGTCGGGGCTAAGTGGAAAATTATAATAATAAAAGAGCTTTTGAAAAAAGAAATGCGGTTTGTGGAACTCAAAAAAAATGTCGGTTGCACGGCAAAAGTTCTTACGAATTGCTTGAAAGAGCTTGAAGAAGACGGGCTTGTTGTTAGAGAAGATAGTGGGATGATTCCGCCGAGAGTTGAGTATTATCTGACGGATATCGGCTATACTTTGAAGCCTGTTATCGAGTCCATGCAAAAATGGGGCAAAGAGTACAAGCGTTTGCGAAAATTGATGGAAATTTACGGCTCAAACGAATAATCAGATTGGGAGATTAACTATGGAGATAAAATATTTAGGCCACAGTGCTTTTGAGATAGAAACTGCCGGAAAAAAGATTTTGGTTGACCCGTTTTTGGTTGCAGCACCAAATTATAGGGCTGAAAATATTTCCGATATATTCGTAACACACGCACACGGAGACCACTTGGGTAGTGCAATTGAAATCTCTAAAAAGAGTTCTGCTCCGATTACTGCAGTGTATGAGCTTGCAAATTATTGTGCAAAACACGGTGCAAAATCGATTGATATGGGCTTAGGAGCTTGGCGTGATTATAGCTGGGGAAGAGTAGTTTTAGTGCCTGCATTCCATTCAAGCAGTACTCCGGATGGGGTTTATGGTGGTTGTCCTTGTGGGTTTGTATTTGAAATCGAAGGTCAAACAATTTATCACGCAGGCGATACTTGCTTAAATAGTGAGATGAAGATGATTGGCGAAATTTATCAGCCTGATGTTGCAATGCTTCCGATTGGCGGGAAATACACAATGGATATTGAACACGCAGTTAAAGCTGCTGAATGGCTTGGCGTTAGCGAAGTTATACCAATGCATTACAATACATTTGATGCAATCAGTGTTGATATTGCAGAATTCGAGCGTCAAATTAGAGAAATTGGCAAGGTTCCGAAGGTTTTGAAGATTAATAATTAATTTTTTCTTAACTTTTTAAAGTTTTATCGAAAATTAAGGTATAAATATAATTGTAGTTAGATAGGAGGATTAGACTATGGCACTTAAACCATTACAAGACAGAATCGTTATTAAAGTTATTGAAGATACAGAACAAACATCAGGCGGAATCTTTATTCCGGATAGTGCAAAAGAAAAACCTCAAAAAGGTGAAGTAGTTGCAGTTGGTGAAGGTAAAACAAACGATAAGGGCGAAAAAGAACCTATGGAAGTTAAAGTAGGCGATATCGTTCTTTATGCTAAATACGCTGGTACAGACGTTAAAATGGATGGCGTTGAATACAAAATTTTGTCAATCAAAGATGCGTTGGCAGTAGTTGAATAATAGTTAAGGGAATAAGGTAATAGGGTAATAAGGGAATAAGAGTTTTTAGATATTTTTAAAAATAAATCCAGTTCAACAAAGAAGATTGTAGGTTGGTTTGAAAACCCAACAATAACTAAAAATGAACAACCCTCACCCGAATTTCTAAGTTTCGCACAGCTTAACTTGAAATTCTACCCTCTCCCTATGAGAGGGAATAACGAAGGTTTGTAAATTATATACAAAATAAAATTTAATACCACTTATTCCCTCATTACCTTATTCTCCTATTCCCTTCTAACAATTAAAAACAATTTTAAAAAGGAGATTATAAAAATGGCTAAACAAATAGTTTTTGAAGAAGAAGCTAGAAAGGCTCTTCTTAGAGGTATTGATGCAGTTGCTGATGCCGTTAAGGTTACACTTGGACCTAAAGGCAGAAACGTAATCTTGCAAAAGAAATTCGGTGCACCTCAAATCGTAAACGATGGTGTTACAATCGCTAAAGAAATCGAATTGAAAGACAATCTTGAAAACGCAGGTGCTCAACTTCTTAAAGAAGTTTCATCTAAAACAAACGATGTAGCCGGTGACGGTACAACTACAGCTTCAGTTCTTGCTCAAGCAATCGTAAGAGAAGGTCTTAAAAACTTAACAGCAGGTGCTAACCCAATGTCAATGAAACGTGGTATCGACAAAGCTGTTGAAGTTGCTATCAACAAGATTAAAGACCTTTCAAGATCTGTAAATACAAAAGAAGAAATCGCTCAAGTTGCCGGTATTTCAGCAGGTAATAACTCTGAAATCGGTGAATTAATCGCTGAAGCTATGGATAAAGTTGGTCACGACGGTGTAATTACAGTTGAAGAAAGCAAATCTTTCGGCACTAACCTAAAAGTTGTTGAAGGTATGCAATTCGACAAAGGTTACATTTCACCATACTTCGTAACTGATCCTGAAAGAATGGAAGCAGTTTTAGAAGATGCTTACGTTCTTTGTGTAAACAAAAAAATTAATTTAATCGCTGACCTTGTTCCGGTATTAGAACAAGTTGCTCGTGACGGTCGTTCATTATTGTTAATCGCAGAAGATGTTGAAGGCGAAGCTCTTGCAACATTAGTAGTTAACACAATGAGAAAAGTTTTAAGAGCAGTTGCTGTTAAAGCTCCAGGTTTTGGTGACAGAAGAAAAGCTATGTTGGAAGATATCGCAATCTTAACAGGCGGTCAAATGTTTACTGAAGAACTTGGTATTAAGTTAGAAAACATTACAACTGATATGATGGGTGTTGCAAAACGTGTTACTGTTACTAAAGACGAAACAACAATCGTTGTTGGTAACGAAACAAAAGAAGCTGTTGCTGAACGTGTAAGACTTATCAAAAAACAAATAGAAGCATCAGATAGTGAATACGATAAAGAAAAACTTCAAGAACGTATGGCTAAATTGTCAGGCGGTGTTGCAGTGATAGAAGTTGGTGCTGCTACAGAAATCGAACTTAAAGAAAGAAAATTAAGAATCGAAGACGCACTTAACGCTACAAGAGCTGCTAACGAAGAAGGTATTGTTCCAGGTGGTGGTGTTGCACTTGTTAGAGTTCAACAAGAACTTGAATCAAAAATGAACACAATTGCTTTTGATTCTGACGATGAAAAGAGCGGTTACAAAATCTTGACTGCTGCTCTTGATGTACCTCTTAGAGCAATTGCAGCAAACTCAGGTGCTAAATCTGATGTTGTTATCGAAAACGTTAGAAACGAAAAAGACGCTTACGGTTATGATGCATTGTTAGACAGATACACAGATATGTTTGCAGCAGGTATTGTTGACCCGGCTAAGGTTACTAGAAGTGCTTTAGAAAACGCAGCGTCTGTTGGTTCTATGTTGCTTACAACTCAAGCAGCTGTTATCGATATTCCGGAAGAAACAAAGGCTCCTGATATGTCAGCTATGGCAGGCATGGGCGGTATGGGCGGCATGATGTAGCAAGCGGTAGCCGGAGTGAAGCCCGAATTCAGCGGCGGTGAGCCGGTGAACTGAGGGCGTAACTTAACGATGGCGACGTAGAAATCTTTGATTTCACAGGAGCAAGTGCTACGCACGTAGGTATTTGGTCGAAAGGCATTGGTGAGATTACAAGATAGAATTGTAACGCCGATGCCTTTCTCGTATTAAAACTACCAGATTGACGACGTAGAAATCTCTGATTTCACAGGAGCAAGTGCTACGCACGTAGACATTTGGTCGGGTGACATTTGATAAGACTACTGGTTTGGATAAAAACTACTGGTCACCCTCAAAGATAGAACTACAAGTTATGTGAAATAATAATGCATATGCGTCGGATTTATCCGACGCATATGCATTTTAATATCTACAAATTCTCATAAATCTCGTTATATTTTTCAATAATTCCAAAATTCCAACTTGAATCATAGCTCATCGCATTCTTTATTAGCAAATTCCAGCTGGCAGGATTTTTGGTAAAAAGGTTAAGTGCTTTTAATATTACTGCACGATAAATCTCATTGGCGTCATCTTCAATAAGCAAAGGTGTTTTAGTCTTAAAACCGCATCCAAAAGTTATGTCGTCAAAAATATCTGCAATTGTGTCGTTGAAAATGCCGCTCCTTGCTGCAATCGGCACACAGCCGTATTTCATTGCAATATAATGTTCAGGAGTAACAATATTAGCACGTTTAGGGAGCAAAATCATATCAGAAGCCGCACAGAATTGTGCCAGATTAATTTCTCCATCGATAAAAAGCCACCTGCCATTAAATGCAGAGCTTTTCTCCATAAATTCAACCCAAGATTTTACATAGTTATTAGCCAATCCGTTTGGGATGTTGATTATAAACTGAAGGTTTTTATGTTCCTCAAATAGCTTTAAAATCGTATTAAACGCAATATCTACGCCTTGTGCGAAAACTTCGTCAGAAAATGTTCCAAAGATTAGCGGTGAGTCATAGAAAGAGTCCAAATACCCACGGATAGTATAGTTTTCATCTTTGAATAAACCTATGTCCACAAATCTTGTTCTTATGCGTTCTTCAGAAAACTCTTTTAGCAAATAATTTTTGTTTCGGCTTCTCAATTCTCTGAAATTATTAACGTCAAAATGCTGATATAAGTTGGTGTTTGCAGGAGTTAAGCCAAATGAAACATATCCGGATTTTGCTTTGTCTAAATATTTTGACATTTTCCCCGTGATTTGTGGATTTTTGAAGATTTCCCGATAATATGTTTTAGAATACGTTGCCCAGAAATCAGCTTTTTTAATAGAGAGAAGCATTGTATTATAATACACTTCATCTGCGTAAGCCATTTGTGGGAACAGTTTTAGAATTCTTGAATTCATCCTGTTGAACAAAATATTTTCGTCAATGTCTTCGCATTTGTCGATGAACTTGCGGAACTTGAAATAGTTCTGGTATATAAATTCCAGACATTCTCTCATCTGATAAAAACGCTTTGTGTTATGTAGATTAAAAAGTGCTGCGATACATTTTTTGATAATCTTGTCATTGCAAATTTTCTTCATTCCTTTTTTGTTAACAAGGTTTATTGCAGCCCAAAATGTTTCAACTTTGTTGGCTTCAAATTCGCCAAAATCGTTGATTATTTGGAAAACTTTTATTGGATAAGACCGCTTGTTCTCAAACTCCATTCCTAAGAAAAACGGTATTCCGTTTACTTGAATAATTTCCGGTTTTAATTTTGGTGCACAAATTCTCGCAGCTTTGATAAATGGGGCTAAAAATTGTAGCCTTGTGCGGTCGTTTCCAGAAAAAGCGGTTGAATACAAACCGTATATTTCAACATTTTCACGTGTTTTAGGAAGTGTATAAACCGTAGCCGAGTTCATCCGATTTTGCAGATAGAACTCAAAATGCATTTTTTCAACGCCGCCGATGTTATCGACTGGCATAAGAATCTTGATTTTTTTATCAGGATATTGTTTCTCGAACGCCAAAATAAAATCAATAGGAAGTTTGTTCGGAGTTATTATTAAAATGTCACGAAAATTTTTTTTCATCTTTTGTCTGATAAAAGCGGAAAGCGATTTTCTGACTAATCGGTATTTTGTCTTGAATTCGTGCATCAAATCTGCGTCGTTAAATACGACATCTTCGATTTCTTCTGTTGGTTTCTCGTAAATAACGTCAAGTTCTTTTGTGTGTGCAGATGTTTCAAATTCTTCCATATGTTTCAAAGTATCATGTTAGTACGCCTAAATCAAGAGGTGGGGGGGGGGTAAATGCATTTACCCCCCCCCCACCTCTTGATT
>CAKVIM010000002.1 GCA_934754775.1 uncultured Candidatus Melainabacteria bacterium
AGGATGGAATCTTCTTTCCAAAGCTGAATCTTTTTCGATGTACTTTCTGTACTCATCAGAAGTTGTAGCACCAATTACCTGGATTTCACCTCTTGAAAGTGCCGGCTTAAGGATGTTTGCCGCATCAATCGCACCTTCTGCAGCACCTGCACCAATCAAAGTGTGCATTTCATCGATTACAAGAATAACATTTCCTGCTTGTCTGATTTCGTCCATAATCTTTTTAAGACGTTCTTCAAACTCACCTCTATACTTAGTACCTGCAATCAACAAGCCCATATCAAGCTGAATGATTTTCTTATTTTCCAAAATATCAGGAACTTCGCTGTTCACAATTCTAATTGCAAGACCTTCTGCAACAGCAGTCTTACCAACCCCCGGTTCACCAAGTAAAACAGGATTATTTTTAGTTCTTCTTGCAAGAATTTGTATAACACGTTCGATTTCTTTTTCTCTACCGACTACAGGGTCAAGTCTAAGTTCAGCAGCTGCCTGAGTTAAATCAGTACCAAACTCGTCCAAGCTTGGAGTCTTAACTTTGCTTGCTTGAGAGCTTGAAGATGATGAACTGCCAACACCTGCAGATGCAGTCTGTGGTTTAGAATCACCCAACATCTTAACAACATTGCTTCTTACCTTGTTCAAGTCAACACCTAGGTTCTCCAAAACTCTTGCGGCAACGCCTTCTCCCTCACGGATTAGACCCAAAAGCAAGTGCTCCGTTCCAATATAGTTATGACCTAACTGTCTTGCTTCGTCCCAAGATAATTCCAAAACCCTCTTAGCACGTGGAGTAAACGGGATTTCTACAGCCACAAAGCCTGAGCCCCTACCAATAATTTTTTCTACTTCAACTCTCGCATCCTTAAGGTTCACACCCATTGACTTAAGAGTCTTAGCAGCAATTCCGGTCCCTTCGCCAATCAGACCAAGCAATATCTGCTCAGTGCCAACAAAGTTGTGACCAAGTCGTCTTGCTTCTTCTTGAGCAAGCATTATGACCTTAATCGCCTTTTCTGTAAAACGTTCGAACATTTATTTTCCTCTTCTTATTAAAAAATATATATTTCTTACAATATATTACAAAAAATTTACAATTATTTCAAGGGGGGGTAAAGGGGTAAATGGGGGTAAATATATTTGGCTTAGCGAGGGACTACTGGTGAAGCGTGGGGGGGGTAAATGTATTAGGCTTGGCGAGAGACTACTGGTTGTGCGTTTCTTAATGGAAAATGGACAATGGAAAATTGTTTTTAAATATTTCCCTTGCGGGATAAACCTCACCCCATCCCTCTCCAACTGGAGAGGGAGCAGTCGTTCGTGAGCTTTGCGAACGTTACGAATGCGGGTGAGGTTTAATCTAATTTACCCTTACGGGATGAACCCTCACCCGTTTTTCTAATGTTCAAGCATAGCTTTCACATTGAAAAACTACCCTCTCCATCTGGAGAGGGAGATGCTTGAGCTTTCATTAAACGTAACTTGCGTGTTCCCTCGCCTTACAGGAGAGGGCTAGGGTGAGGTATCACCCCATTAGGGTAATCCTTTTTTAACAATTTTCCACTTTCAATTGTCCATTAAAAAAACGCCCAACCAGTGGTTCCACGCTTAACCAAATCCATTTACCCCCATTTACCCCCAATAACCTACTTAATATTCGGGAAAGCATAGATTTTGCCTTCGTTACTTCTCCAACGCAAATAACCTGTCTTTGGCGTCTTATCAATATCAAAAACTGAAACCAACGCCCAATTACCACGCACCGCTGTCAACTTAATCTGTTTTACATAATTCAACTTCGCAACATTTTGTGACTCATCTTCACTCTTTGCGTGCAAAACTTCCACCTCTTCAGGAGCGTCCTTAAGCAATCTCAAACCATACTTGCGACCATACATGTTATAAAAACTTAACCACGGCAAGAATTGAAATCTATCTTCCGTTAGCACCCAGCCTCTTGCACCGGTATGCTTGTCATAAACAACCTCAACCCAGCCGTCATCGCCGATATCAGAAACATACAAAAATCCGAGCTGCTTATCATTCAAAAGCAGAGCGAACATCCCATCCGGCATACTATCAGGCTTATAAGAAAAATTAAAGCTCTTTATCACATTTGAATTAGCTTCCGGCTCAGAATAAATCTTTATATTCTCGCCGGTCTGGTACATCCCAATCGCATAATTTGGAATAGAGTCTATATAAAACGGCATCACATCCGCAAAAACCGGAAGCATAAACATCATACAAATAATTAACAATAATTTTTTCATACCAGCCCTCTTTTTTAATTATTTTATCATTTAGCAAAACAAATAGCAAAAAAATTTTTTTCAGGTTTTGTAATAACAAAAGGAACTAAATATGCAAATAACCCAAACTCAACCAACAACATTCAGAGCAAAAGTTTCAGACGAAGTAAGATCCGTTATAGCAAAAGAACTATTAAACGCTCCTTCACTAAGAAAGAACAGAAACGCCGTACGTCAGCAATACAAGAATATTGAATCCTGGGGCAACAAGAATTCAGAAATCGTGCTCTGCGAAAATCAAACGAGTCAAAAACAACTGGGAGTTAAATATTTTTTCACCCCCCAAAGATACGTAATAAAAAGAATAGAAAATCTTAGAAACTGTTCCGTCATCGGCAAATTTTTGAGGCTTAAAGAATTCGACATTGTAAACACAGAAATAAATATCGAAAAATCACTTAAATAATTGCCAAATATCAACCTATAATAAAAAAAGAGGTCTAAAGACCTCTTTTTTTATCTATAAATTTTTCATCTACTCTCTGAAAGAAAGTTCCGGAAGAGCCTTCTTCAAAGCAGATCTGACATTAGCCATTTGTGATTCAATAGCATCCTCGTTCATTGTAGAGTTTGCATCCTGCATTCTAATTCTGAACGCAACAGACTTGAACCCTTCTTGAACGTGTTCGCCTTGATAAACATCAAACACATCACAGCCGTTGAACACCTTATTATCAACACCCTTCTTGATAATTTTTTCCAAATCATCCCAGCTTGTTTTTGCAGGAACAATAACCGCCAAGTCACGTTGAACTTCCGGGAACTGAGGTAATTTTTTGAACTTAACAACGCTTTCGTTCACTGCTGATATCAACATATCCAAATCAAGTTTAAAGATATAAGCGTTTTGGTTCAATTTCAATTTACCCTTCAATTCAGGGTGGATTTCACCGTAATATCCGATAACTTCAGGTTTTTTGCCCAACATAGTTAAAACAGCGGTCTTGTATGGGTGTAAACATTTGTGAGTATCAGCAAGTGGAGAATCCGCCAACAAAGCGAATTTAATACGTCTTGTCAAACCGAACTCTTCCAAAATCTTATCAACAATACCCTTAACAGTATAGAAATCAACCTCACCGGTCTGCTGCCACAAAGAGTTTTGAACATTTCCTGTAATAACACCTGCCAAAACTTGAGTTTCTTTGATACCGGTTTCTTTTTCAGTAGTTTCACCGACTCTCAAATATGTTCTTCCTATTTCATAAGCCCAGAAATCTTTTTGACCATTATCATAATTGTATTTCATGCAGTTCAAAATACTTGCTACAAGAGTTTGTCTTAACATTGCAAAATCTTCTGAAGCAGGATTTTCAACAAACACTGCCTTATCTTTTTCATAAGTCATATTGAATTGTTTAAGCAGCGGTTCGCCAATAAGTGACGCTGTCTGCATTTCATTCAAACCCGCACCCGCCATCAATGTATGAAGTTTGTTTATAACACGTTCTGCTGATGAAATATCAGGAGTGCCTGCTCTATTTGGCAAAGTCGGAGTAATTTGATCGTAACCGTTAATTCTTGCAATTTCTTCTATCAAATCGCATTCTCTTGTCACATCACCCGCACGGAATGAAGGAACAAGAACCTTGCAAGCCATCTCGTTTTTGCCTAAAATCTTGAACCCGAGTTTTTCTAAAATAGAAAGACATTTTTGAGGCTCAATTTCACAACCCAACAATCTCTTGATTTGTGGGTATCTCAACGTAATCTCAATCGGCTCAAGTTTGTTTTCGCCACACTCTACGATACCTTCGAACTTAGCGTCAGCAAACTCTTCTAACAATTCAACCGCACGCATCAACCCAGGTTTTACAGCCTCAATGTCAATACCACGTTCAAATCTTGCACAAGCATCAGAACGATAACCAACACTCCTTGCACTCTTTCTGTTTGCTTGTGGAGTGAAATAAGCAGCCTCTAATGCAATATTCTTAGAGTTTTCATCAATCTCAGAATTAGCTCCGCCAAATACACCGCCCAAGCATACAGGTTTTTCCTTAGTAGCGATAACAACAGTGTCATGGTGAAGCTGACGTTCTACTTCGTCCAATGTAACAAGGCTTTCGCCTTCAACACCACGTCTAACACATAAATATCCGTTCAATTTATCCAAATCAAACGCATGGAGCGGAGTTCCATACTCAAGCAATACATAGTTTGTAATATCAACTACATTGTTGATTGCTCTTATACCGGAAGCTACAAGTCGTTTTTGCATCCATTCAGGTGACGGTTTAATACGAATTCCCTTCAACACACCGATTGAATAATATTTACAAACATCATTGTCCTTAATCTCTACTTCGAAATCAGCAGCACCGGCTTCTTTTGCAGCGTATTCAAACTTCATCGGTCTGTCGAACAACGCAGAAAGTTCTCTCGCAATCCCAATTACTGACATCTGATCGCCTCTATTAGCCGTAGGAGCGGTATGCAAAACATAATCTTTTTCAAAACCCAAAACATTTTCTACATCCAAACCAACGCCAACATTTGGGAATATTCTGTTCAAAACAAGAATACCGTCTTCTTCTTGATAGTTTCTATCAGCAACTCCCAATTCATCGGCGGAACACAACATACCTTGTGATTCAACACCACGAATTACCGCAGGAGTCAACTCAAACTGCTCACCGCTTTTTCTGTCCAAAACCTTACTACCCACAGAAGCATAAGGAATTACCTGGCCAACAGCAATATTTTGAGCACCACATACAACCGTTCTTAAACCGGAACCTGTGTTGACCGTAACCAAATGCAAATGATCTGAATTCGGGTGGTTATCAATCTTCTCAATCTTTACAGTAATAATATTCGTAAATTTAGGTCTTACTTCCTCAATTTCTTCCACCTCTAAACCACTCATAGTAAGCTCATGAGCAATCTGCTTTACATCAATATCTTTTAAGTCAACTAACTCGTTTAACCAGTTTAATGAAACTTCCATTCTATGTAATCCTCTCTATTTTTACTTTTGTTCTAATTATACACCAAGGGGTAAATGTATACAATGGAAAGAAAAACTACAAACTGAGCACTAAAGATTTGGGGGAAATGTATACAATGGAAAGAAAAACTACGAACTGGGTGCTAAAGATTTGGGGGAAATGGATACAACGTTAGTAGTGAATAGTGAACGGTGAGGAGTGAATGGACAATTGAAAATGGAAAATGGAAAATTGGTTTTAAATATTACCCTAACGGGCTGAACCCTCACCCGTTTTTCTAATGTTCAAGCACAGCTTTCACATTGAAAAACTGCCCTCTCCATCTGGAGAGGGTGCAGTCGTTCGTGAGCCCTGCGAACGTTACGAATGCGGGTGAGGGACAGTCTTTTCCCCTATGGTACAACACCTCACCCGTTTTTCTAATGTTCAAGCAAAGCTTTCACATTGAAAAACTACCCTCTCCATCTGGAGAGGGAGCAGTCGTTCGTGAGCCCTGCGAACGTTACGAATGCGGGTGAGGTCTCAGCCCGCTAGGGTATTTAAACAATTTTCCATTTTCGATTAAAAAACGCCCAACCAGTAGTCCCACGCCAAGCCAAATCCCCCCCTACGCCAAATCATACTTAGCCGCATAATCGACCAAAGCTTTGTAAACCTCCGGCATGATTTTGCCCTCACGAACTTCCTTATACAAAATCAAAAGCGACTCAATACGAGATAATTTACGGCGATAAACCCTCGCCTCTCTTAATGCACTGTACTTGTCAGAAATAGACACAATCTGAACCCCGATATCAGAAGAAACACACCCGTCTTCCCAATCAGGGTATCCGGAATGCTTCAAATTCTGGTGATGATACTTGATAAGCTTCAATGTATCATGCGATATAAACTGCGTCTTTAATAGCTCATACCCGAGCGTAGAATGGATGTTCATAATCTCACGCTCTTTATAATTCAATTTTGCCGGCTTGTTCAATATCTTAGACGGAATCAGCACCTTACCCAAATCATGTAACATAGCCGCTTCCTTAACTGCGTCCTCATCAATCTTTGACCTTAATCCTTCCGGTAAAAATGAATACACACCGCTTGCAATCAAACAAGTTTCATTCATATGACCACCCGCAAGCTCACGCAAAGTCTTTGTGTCAATCGACGGCTTAATCTTATAATGTTTTAAAATCCCGCAAATATTCGGGTTCATTTTTATCATGTCCCGAACCAAATATTTCTGCAGACGCTCGTCTTTACCTGTGTTCAAAAACGTCTTACCACCCTCTTCACGACAGACAAAATAGCTGCTCCGATTTATCTGAACAGCACCTCTTAAACATACCTTTTTCCGTTTTTGGGGATGTAATGTAATCATAATTCTCTTCTTAATAAAAGTTTACAATATTATTTCAAATTTTTCAAGGGGGGGGTAAAGGGGTAAATGTATTTGGCTTGGCGTGAAACTACTGGTTGGGCGTTTCTTAATGGACAATTGAAAATGGAAAGTGGAAAATTGTTTAAAGAATATTTGTATTTTATAGACTTAAAATAGTAGTTAATAAGAAGCTGGATCCTTCACACTAATCGTGTTCAGGATGACGCGGCGTGAAACTACCAGCTTGGCGTCATTCTGAGGTTCGATTTTTACACTTCACTTTCAAACTTGTAGTATTAGCTACAAACTAGAAAGTGTATTGTAAAACGAGGAATCCAGCCTTTTAATAATTATTTTCATTGTATCAAATTTATCTCTGACAGTAGTGTCTTGTTAGGAGAGGGCAGAGCTACAAAAAAGCGATGGGTGTGTGCCATCGCTTTTTTAAGTTTTCTAGTATTATGTCTTCCAACTAATTTTCGAATGCCCATCTTGCAGCAGGACCGTTTGGAACAGCATAACCACCTCTTAATCTAACACCAAATTGGTCTTTGATTACACGAGTTGTTTTTGTACAAACTTGATCCAAAGTTTCATTAGCAGCTTGTGCTTTATCCGTTGTTACACCCTTAGAACCACCACTACAGTTAGACACGATGTTTGGTCCCTTTGTACCGTTTGTATCATATATTACAGGAATACCATAAACCAAGTTGTCATCTTGCATTTTCATAGCGTTATCATCTGTTGTTGTATCAGCAGGGAATAACAAAGCAGAACCATCTCTGAAGAACAATGCAAAGTTTGAACCAACTACGTTATTACCTTGATAAGAACCGTATGTGTCACCAGATTTCTTTGACAACTGGATATTGCTTGCAATCTTTGATTTTTGGTAATCAACAGATGCTCTTTGTGATAACAAACCATACAAAGATTGAGTATTAGCATCTTCTTGAGATGTACCGGCAACTGTTAAAGAAGCATAGTCAAACCCTGCAATTGCTTGGTTCATCTGTGCAGCTTCAGTCAATGTGTTAATACCTTTCTTTAATGCAGTTTTTGCTTGTTGTTCTGCAGTATTAGTCATCAAAGCTGGCAAAGTTAATGTCGCTACAACACCGATGATAGCTAAGGTGATTAAGACTTCTGCAAGAGTAAAACCATTCTTCTTCATCATAATATTCCTTTCTCTTCTTATATAATTTAATTTTTTAACTTCATACCTAAATTCATTTTAACAAACTTAAATGAGTGTGTCAACAATATCTTATAGTTATATATAATTTTAATAAGTTTAATTGGGCTGATAAAAGAAGAAAAAGAAAAAAAGAAAGCCTTGCCGGATGAGTTTTTGTCTGTTTCGTGGATGTTCGGGCATGGGATTTCAAAATTTTTGTTGCGGTAAAAATTTCCCCTTACGGGATAAACCTCACCCCAACCCTCTCCATCTGGAGAGGGAGCAGCCGTTGGCAAGCTTTGCGAGCCATACGAATGCGGGTGAGGGATAATCATTTCCCTTACGGGTTGACACCTCACCCTAGCCCTCTGTCTTGACCGGCTCACGTTAAACGAGCACGCTCACGCTTCAGCTCTCTGTTCGCCGGTCGCTCCATCTGGAGAGGGAACGTAAAGCTCGGTGTTTTTTCGCACCTTTATCATCGTCCTAACCAACTCACGTTCTGATAAGAAAAAATTTTACAGCGTTAATGAAAAAATTATTATGGATGATAAAATCAGCACCGTCATCACAAATGCAACAGCAACTCGCAAAACCGGATGAATGCCAAAATCCTCACTAGGATTCAACTCACGAATTACATTCTTCGAAAAATCCTGTTTTGCTTCGCCACGAGTTTTGCGAAACGAATCATTCATAAGTTTTCTGATACTATAAGCATCCTCAAGCTCTTTTCTCGCCTGCGGATTATTAATAGTAAATTTCTTTATCTTAATATTCTCATCAGAGGGCAATTCGTTATCAACATATGCAGAAAGATTATTCTTAAAAACCTTGTACTGGCTTGAACCGGATGAAGAGGCACAAATCTCTTCCTTCTCGCCATAAGCACCCTTTAAATCACACAACAAAGTCTTTATAATATCGTATTTCGCACGACAAGTCGAGCATGTTTTCAAATGCTCTTCAACCTTCGTTTTTAATGCACTGCTCAAATCACCTTCTAAATAAAATGATATCAACACATCCATTTGAGCACAAGTTATTTCCATGTTTCCTCCCTTTTATTGTTTTTTGTTTTCTTGCCCTTACGGGCTGAGACCCATCCTACCCTTCCCTAGCTAGGGAAGGAACACAAGGATTATTAGTTTAATAGTTTTCCCTTGCGGGGTAACACCTCACCCTTGCCCTCTCCTGTAAGGAGAGGGAACGTAACACTCGGTAAATATTTACCACTTGGGGCTGAACCTCACCCCGTTAGGGTATTTAAATAATTTTCCATTTTCAATTAAAAAACGCCCAACCAGTAGTCCCACGCCAAGCCCCTTCATTTACCCCCCCCCTAGATGAATTCTTTTAGTTCATCTTGAAGTTTGAGTCTGGCACGGGAAATCCGAGATTTTACGGTTCCGAGCGTGGTATGAGTTATCCGTGAGATGTCGTCATAGCTCAACCCCTCGTATTCTCGAAGCACTATCACTATCCGCAAACTCTCCGGTAAGTTCAAAAGTGCAGCTTTTATAAGTTTGTCCATTTCTGTGAACACGCATTTTTCCCCAGGTTCACAGCCGATTTTATCCTTTATCTCAAGCAATTTGTCATTATCGAACTCGACGCCTTTGTCACGAGCATGCTTTTTGACATAATCGTAAAACAGATTTGTCACAATCTGGTTCAGCCAAGGCCTAAAGTTTTTGACATCTTTAAGTGAGCCAATATTCTTAGCCGTTTTGAGCAATGCTTCTTGAGTCAAATCCGCAATATCCTGCCTGCAATTCGTGAGATAACTAAACATCACAAAAACATCTTTCTGCACACGCCTAATAAGCTCTTCAAGAGCCTTCACATCACCTTTTTGTGCAAAAAGTATCAATGTATTTATATCCCGTTTTTTGTACTTTGATTTTGACATCAGAACACCTTTTGATGTCATTATAGAATCGGCTAATAAAAAATAAATTACCACACAGGAGAACAATCTGGGATAATGAGCCTGAAATTTGAAGGTATAAGGCAAAAGAAAACAGGTCGGTTAAATATCCTTCCTGTTAAGATTTTACACTAGCCGAAATATAAATAGCAATTTCATTATATACTAAAGTCAAGAAAATTACAAATAATATAACCAATAAATTTACACACCACAAAAAGATTTTCGCCACATCAACTCCCCACAATTCAACAATATCAAGAGATATCATTCCATGCCGGAATTATTAACTTATGTAACAAATATATCCTCTTTATATACGAATTTGTCAATTTTCTTAACATTAATGTTTTAATATATATAGAGGACTATTATGGGCTACAAATTTGATTCTATCGTGAATAATTCAGAAGCAGCAGCTCTCAAGGAGATGATTTTTCGTCGTGCAAGAGAACGTTCTCAAGATTTCAATGAGGGCGAGCAAGCTGATGTCATGAACATGGCAAGAGAATCTTTTGTCAGCAAAGATAATCCGTTTTCAAGAATTATTGAGTCGAACGAAGTTAAGAATATTGAAGCTAAAGCTGAAGCCGAAGATGTTAAGCAAACAGAAATCGGGTTCCCGATAAAAGAGAAGCCGGAAGTGGACGCCAAGGTTAAGCAAAACCAAATCATCCACGAGAGAATTACCGCTGCAGAGATTAACAACAACATGGCAGAAGCTCGAGAAGCTTTGACCAACAAGAAGAGTTTTATGGGTGCATTGAATTTCTTGAACTCACAAGCTGCAGTTTCATTGATGAGAACCAGAGCTGACAAGTTTGAGATTGTAGTTTAGTTTGCCCTTACGGGATGACACCCATCCCAACCTTCCCTAATTAGGGAAGGAGTGTAAAACTCGTTATTTTAACGTCTTTAATTCTCCCCTCTCTCTTGACCAGCTCACGTTAGAGAGGGAATGCGATGTGCGTTAATTAAGCAGCAAACTACCCTCTGTCTTGACCGGCTCACGTTAAACGAGCACGCTCACGCTTCAGCTCTCTGTTCGCCGGTCGCTCCAGTCGGAGAGGGTAGTTTGTGATTACTTACTAAACTCAATCTCATCATCTTTAACGCCGATTTTAACCGTGTCGCCATCAATGAATTTCTGAGCCAACAACAATTTAGAGAGCGGATTTTCGACCATTTGTCTGATTACACGCTTCAACGGTCTAGCACCATAAATTGGATTAAAGCCGCGTCTTGCAAGCAATTCTTTAGCTTCATCCGTAATCTCGCAAGAGATATTCTGTTGAGCCAACAATCCTCTCAAATGATCCATTTGAATATCAACAATCGCTGACAATTGTTGCAAAGATAAAGCCTTAAAGAAGATTGTTTCATCGACTCTGTTCAAGAATTCAGGTTTGAAACGTTCTCTCATTACAGCCATAACTTTTTCTTTTGTTTCATCAAAGTTTGCTTTACCTGCATTGCTAATAGAATCTTCAAGGATAATTTCGCTACCGATATTACTTGTCATAATGATTACGGTATTTTTAAAGTCAACCGTTCTGCCTTTAGAATCCGTCAAACGACCATCGTCAAAGATTTGTAACATCAAATTGAATACATCAGGATGTGCCTTTTCGATTTCATCAAACAACACAACAGAATAAGGTTTACGTCTAACAGCTTCGGTTAATTGTCCGCCTTCTTCGTAACCAACGTATCCCGGAGGAGCACCAACAAGTCTTGCAACGTTATGTTTTTCCATATATTCAGACATATCAATTCTGATAATCGCATCTTCATCATTAAACAAGAATTCTGCAAGAGTCTTAGCAAGTTCCGTTTTACCAACACCTGTCGGTCCTAAGAAAATAAACGTACCGATTGGACGTTTAGGGTCTTTCAAGCCTGAACGAGCACGTCTGATTGCGTCAGAAACAGTATTAACAGCCTCATCTTGACCGATTAAACGTTTGTGTAAAACATCTTCCATTCTAAGAAGTTTCTGCATTTCAGATTCCATAAGTCTATTAACAGGAATGCCGGTCCATTTACTTACAATTTCTGCAATATCATCTCCGTCAATTTCTTCTTTAAGAAGCTGATTTTCGCTTCTTTCCTTACCTTGAATGGATTGAAGTTTCTTTTCCAATTCCATCAACTTGCCATACTTAAGTTCGGCAGCCGTTTGCAAATCAGTGTTACGTTCAGCTTCCGCAATCTTAGTCTTAACTTTGTCGATTTCATCTTTAATTCCTGCTTCGCCGGTAATCGTATTTTTTTCAACTTCCCATTGAGCTTTCAATTTAGAAATTTTACCGTCCAAATCATCAATCTCAGAAGTCAATTTATCAATCTTTGCGATACTTTCAGGAGAAGTTTCTTTCTTCAAAGCTTCACGTTCGATTTCAAGCTGAATTTTTTGACGCATCATAACATCAATTTCTTCCGGCATTGAATCAATTTCAATACGTAGAGCTGACGCAGCTTCATCAATCAAGTCGATAGCTTTATCAGGCAAAAATCTGTCTGTAATATACCTGTCAGAAAGTTGAGCCGCTGCAATTAATGCACTATCAAGAATTCTAACTCCGTGGTGAACTTCGTATTTTTCTTTTAAACCTCTCAAGATAGAAATTGTATCTTCAACAGACGGTTCATCTACCATAACAGGTTGAAAACGACGTTCAAGAGCAGGGTCCTTTTCGATATACTTACGATATTCATTAATAGTTGTTGCACCAATTGTTCTCAATTCACCTCTTGCAAGCATTGGTTTAAGCAAGTTACCGGCATCCATTGAGCCTTCTGTAGCACCCGCACCAACAACTGTATGCAATTCATCAATAAACATAACGATTTCACCGTTTGATTCTTGAACTTCCTTCAATACAGCTTTCAAACGTTCCTCGAATTCGCCTCTAAATTTAGCACCTGCAACCAACGCACCTAAATCAAGAGAGATAAGTTTAACATCCTTCAAACTTTCAGGAACATCACCTCTGATTATTCTTTGTGCTAAACCTTCAACAATTGCGGTTTTACCAACACCAGGTTCACCAATCAAAACAGGATTGTTTTTTGTTCTTCTGTTTAAGACTTGAATAATTCTTCTAACCTCTTCATCACGCCCTATTACAGGGTCTAGTTTACCCTTTCTTGCACGTTCTGTAAGGTCAGTAGAATATTTTTCAAGAGCCTTCATATTTTCTTCTGCATTTTTATTATCCACTTTTTTATTACCTCTTATTTTCTTCATTGCTGACAAAATCGAATTTGTGTCAACACCATTACGTTTCAACAAATCTTTGATAAAAGAGTTTTCCAATTTTGTCATCGCAATTAATATACACTCAATCCCGATAAAATCGTCTTTCAAGCTTTCAGCTTCTTGAGTTGCAATCTCTAACAAAGCATTTGTGTCACGAGATAAAAACACCTGTTGAGAACCGCTCACGCCCGAAATCGTCGGGTATTCTTTAATCTTAGCAACAATTGCATTAATAAAGTTTTGGTTCAAAAGTTTAAGTTCTTGAAGATAATCCTTCGCAATTCCTTTATCCTCAATCATTGCCATAACAATATGTTCGGGTTGAACTTCCGAATTTTTATAGAAATCTTTTTTTGCATTAGCCGCAAAAATTATTTCCTGAGAATAGTTTGTAAATTTTTCAAAATCAATCATATTTCTTACTCCGTATAATTATATTTTAATTGTATTTTTGAAAAATCAAGTATTTTTAATGTTTAATTAACAATTTATTTTTTTAGAAACTCTTTTGAACACATCCTCAAAACTCTCAATCGGTTCAAGTCTGTACCCGCAATGTGCGGCAAGAGTCCCGCCCATCTTGAAAAGCTCTTCCTGTGGATAACGTCTGCAAATCCCCGGACGATTTTTGTGAATTTTACACTTATGCGTTTCTTTATCAAGCTGCGTACATTCAAACACAAGCCCGGTTTCATCTTTATCAATAACCTTCAAATACGTATAAAAAGGATGCAGCAGCTGCAATCTCTTAAACTCTTCCTCTGTCTGGATAACACTTTTGTGCTGCACATAAATCTTTTGACAGCAGCGTCCGCAAGCCTTGCAAGCTCCGGTGCGGTAATATTTTCTTCTCAAAATATATAAATAAAAAAACTTCTTTAACTTCTTAAACATTAACCACTCTTGATTTTGCAAGCTTATATTCAGAAGAATTTTCCCCCGCCATTAATATAACCTTAGAAAAATATTTGTTTGCCTGCTTAAAATTCTTTTCTGCATACAAAGCTTCGCCCTTATCCATACAAGCCTTAATAATCCGACCTTCCGGATTAATAAACGACTTCAAGCGTTCAATTCTATCCCCAAGTTCTTCTTGCAAAGCGTCGTTCAAAATAACGCAATTCTCGTATTCAAGAAGTGCCATATGGTAGTTATTATCGTCATAATACTTATCCGCCCACTCCTTGTGACCCTGATAGCTCAAATCGTCAAAGCTCGAATTCAAATCTTTTACCACCTGCAAAATACGCAAATACTCTGCCTGATTATGAATAACAAGCGGAAGCAATCTTCGCATCGTACAATAAGCCGCCGTATAATCACCAATATTTATATAAACAGAGGCCAATTTTTGCAACACATCCAATGATTTGTTATCAAGACAAAGTGCCTGTTTAAGATAAATCTGTGCGTGCATATTATCGTTTTCTTCCAAATAAATACGCCCCAAAGTGTGATTAATATCAAAGCTTACAGGCATATTTTTAACCGCAAAAGTCAAATACTCAATCGCCGTAGAATTATCCTTAACACTAATCGCGCGTTGAGCTTTCTGCATAAATTCTCGCCCTACTTCGCTGCACTTATCAATACTGTTCTTGATTACAGAATACGAGCTACCTCTATCCTTTGCATACTTAAGATATTTTTCGTAATAAAAGACAGACTGAAATTTCATATTCTTTGAAAAATACGAAGTCGCAAGATTTAAGCAAACCGCCTCATCATCAGGTTTATAAGCATACGCTGAAACCCAATTTTCTATAGCATTTCTCAAATCTTCACGTCTATAAAAAATATTGCCCAAATAAAGATAAGACTGATTTCTGAAACTCTCAATCGCAATCGATTTTTTGAAATATTCTTCTGCCGCCAAAAAATCGTTTTGCTTATAATAGCAGCGTCCAATCTCATAGTACAATTTATAAGAGATGCTGGTATTAAGCATGTCAAGATAAAGCTTCAATGCTCCGGAATAATCACCTTTGATGTACAAATTCTTTGCAGCTTCAAGCTTTTTGTTCTCAATATCAGAATTGTCAACTACGTAATAATTAGACGATACCATAGCTGTATTCTATCACATTTATAGCTCTAAATCACCCCATAATTTAGAATTCGTTACAAGTTCCTTAAGCACGTCATCTTCAAATACATCAACAACGCCATCCTTAAAAAGCTCTTGCATTCTCTCTAAATAAGAAGTGTCGTCCTTGCCGTTAACAGCTATCTTTGTGAACTTGTTTATATCCAAATCCCTTTGAAATAATTCCATCGCATTCGCTGAAATCTCAGTTTTATCAACATAAGGATTTGAACTATATCCGCTCTTTTGAAGATTAGCTCTCACTGAAGCAAGGTTAATAACATTGCTCGCATTGCCCAATTGAGAATTATAGAATAATCCGTTACTATTATCGTTAATATTGTTGAACATAAGACCCCAATCTCCCCGATTATTATTTTCTTTCATTATCATACATTTTTATTTGTTTGTTATCAACCAAATAGAGGAGATTTTTCGACTTTATATCAATAAAATATTATTCTAAATCAGTAACTGGGTTCCTAACATCAACCTGTGAGAATCCCTAGCAGCATCGTTTTGGCAGAACACATAGTTGAATATAAACTTCAAACCCTGACCTTTTACAAAGTAATTTAAACCAACAGAATATTCACGTTTATTATTGTTCGCAATTTCTCTGTTTGGATCAAATTCATCATATCTTGCTAAGATTTGAAGTTTTTTCGTCAACATATAAGCAACTGTTGCATAAAAACCGCTAGCATGTTTATCCGTAGAATATCCTGCAGTACCGTTATAACCATTTGCCTGTGCCCATTCAAAATTCGCCATAAATCTTTTGTATTCATACTGAACATGTGCACCGACTACGCAGAAATTATTATCTCTATGACCTGCATCCATGCTGCCGCCAACAAGCAATTTACCATATTTGCCATCAGTTTTTCCAAGTGGTTTTAAGTCAACTCTACCAATAAATTCTGCCCCCGGGAAAAATTCTTGGAAATACGTATCTGAACTATAAACACCGAAGTCATAATCCATCAAACTATATGTTCCTGCAACTTTAGCCCCTAGT
This sequence comes from uncultured Candidatus Melainabacteria bacterium, assembly GCA_934754775.1. Lineage (GTDB taxonomy): Bacteria > Cyanobacteriota > Vampirovibrionia > Gastranaerophilales > Gastranaerophilaceae > CAG-196. The sequence goes on from CAKVIM010000002.1 coordinate 16,115, forward strand.
TTACGAACTGTGCCGAAATTTCTTGAAATTTGAGAACGAGCTAAAAATGGCAATACAAACGGACCATAAGCACCTTCTAAACCAACAGGCGGTCTTGAATTACCAATCAAAATTCTGTGGTGTGGAATCTTGTTTGTTGCGATGTACATATCAGCGAACAAGTTTTCTACCCAGTTTCTTTCTGATAATGGTGAGAAGTTAAACATAATTCTAAAATCACCATTATTGTTCTTTAAGAAACCATCATAACCAACGTTAATTGTATTAATGTCATAATGGTTTGTTGTATGTTCACGGTGCATTCCGCCTTCATTAAATTGAAGTCCGATATCACCGTTATAACCTGCCCATAATTGAGTTCTATCCCAAACAGAATCTTCATCAAATTTGTGAGTCAAAACATCTTGTAAAAGATACGTAGGTTTGTCATATTTATAAACTTCCAAATGATAAACATCCTGAAGTTTTTCCTTTAAACTTTTCTCTTGCGGAGCTTTTTCTTCCGTAATAGAAATTGCTTGAGGTACTTCTTCCACGTTCATTTCTTCTTGCGGAACATCAAGCACAACCTCTTCTAAATTCGGCTCCTTAACTTTTGACCACGCCGGCGTGGTCATCAATATTGCTATTAAAGCTAGTAAAATCTTTTTCTTCATAATTATATTCTTATATATTACACAAAAAAAGACCAATTCCCAAGAACAGGGAATCGGTCTTTTTTAATACCCTAATGTTGATGTCTGTGTTCTTCTCTTAAGTATGCTGTCCAGAATAATAGAACAACAAATACAAAAGCACCTACAATGTTACCGCAAGTTACAGGCAACAAGTTGTGCAAGAAGAAACCTTTCCAAGTCATTGTAGCTAATTGGTCTGGAGTCATACCAGAAGCAGCAACGATAGATGGGAAGTGTTTCATCAATAATCCGTTTGGAATAAAGAACATATTTGCAACGCTGTGTTCATAACCTGATGCAACGAATGTCATAATTGGGAAGAATATAGCGAAAATCTTACCAATTACACGTTTTGAAGTTGATGCCATAAAGATTGCTAAGCATACCAACCAGTTACAAAGGATGCCTCTAAAGAATGCTTCTCCAAAAGTTAAATTAATTTTTGAAAAAGCAGTCTGCATAGCAGTAACACCAACTGCGTCACCACCATTGTGTCCCATGCCTGCACCATAAATCAAACCTGCAACAAGGATTGAACCTACAAAGTTTGCAATATAAACAATTGTCCAGCTTCTTAATAACTTAAGAAGGCTTACTTTCTTTTCCAATACTGCGAAAGTCATCATTACGTTACCGGTAAATAATTCAGCACCGGTCAATGCTACAATCATCAAACCTGTTGCGAATGTCATTGCTCCGATAAGCTTTGTGAAGCCCCAACCCATCATTGAATCGCCTGTCATTACCGTTAATGATACTTGTGCACCAAATGCGATAAATGCACCTGCTGCAATCGCTAATGTAAACATTTTAGTCTTACTAAAATCAGCCTTACCTGTCATTACACTGTCACTCAACTCGTGAACAGTAGCACTCGGAGTTAAGCTGTCTTGTGTGGAAATAACCTTTTCTTCTTCCATTTTTACCTTTCTCCTTATTAGTTTCTTTTTGGCAATTTAAACTAAAGATTTCTATAAAATCTCCGTCGGCTAAATGCTATTTATATTGAAAAGTTCTGATTTATTTTAAACATCCAGCTTCCCAAAAAGAAGTATTTGTCTAAGTCCTTATTGATAATAGCACTTGAAAAAATGATTGCAAGGGGGGGGTAAAGGGATAAATATATTTGGCTGGGCGAGGGACTACTGGTGGTAAGTGTGGGGTGGGGGGGGGGAAAATGTATTTGGCTTAGCGTGAGATTACTAGTTGGGCGTGGGACTACTGGTGGTAAGTGTGGGGTGGGGAGGAGTAAATGTATTTGGGTTGGCGTGGGACTACTGGTGGAGTGTAGGGAGTGAATGGAAAATGGAAAATTGTTTTAAAATATTTCCCTAACGGGATAAACCTCACCCCACCCCTCTCCAGTTGGAGAGGGAGCAGTCGTTCGTGAGCTTTGCGAACGTTACGAATGCAGGTGAGGTCTCATCCCGTTAGGGTAAAATTAAACCCCTCACCCGTATTCATAACATTATACATTTTATGAGCGAAGCAAATTTAATAATTTTCCACTTTCCATTTTCAATTTTCCATTTAAAACGCCCGACTAATAGTCCCACGACTGCAACCTGTCTTGGATTATTCGGGCGAGCTCGCTTACGCTCGACGTCGCCCTACCGAAAATCCACCCTTCACAAATATTTACATTAACGCAAGTTTTTTAGCTAAAATGTTTTTATATAAGTATGGATAGTGTGAATTTACAAAATGCGAATATTTATCAGACCGCAAAGATTACACCAAAAAGCTTTGCGAAAGCGAGCATGCCGGAAGTTACAGACAAACAAAACATAACAACGCCAAACTTTCGAGCATACACAAGCACTGCAACAGTTCGCACATCTTTAACCACAAAAGACGAACGCAAAAAATACGAAGATTTATCAAACGAGCTTGATTTAAAATACCGAAAAAAACTTGAATTCGCACTTAAATCAGGACAGTTACTAAAAAACAATTCTAACGACAAAAGCAGTGTGCTTGATAATTTGCACAAAATTATAAAAGAAGAGCGTGACCCTGGGTTAGACAATGTCACGATTTTGAAAGAATGCTTAGACATACTTGCAAACCCTTATGTCATCACTCAGACTTGCGAGGACATTCCGGCACCGTATAAAAAACAAGTAATCGGATTAATAACAAATTTGAGTGAAGACCCACAAAAAATAGCAGAAACAAAATGGGAACTTGACAACATGCACACAGGCACCTGTCCTGCAGCAAGTATTGAATTCGATTTAGCAACAAAACATACAGCAGAATTCTTCAGAATGGTGGAAGGATTGACTTCTTCTAAAAATGAAGTTTTAAAAACAATCAAAATGGATAATTTGTCAGAAAAATCTTCTGATGCGATTTGGCTTTTGACAAAATTTAAGACCCCACATCAGATGAAAGATTTTAATACAGCAGAAGTTTTGCTTAAGCCTGATAAGAATGCGATAATTCGTGCTAGAATTCAAAACAACTATCGTGACCCGAAAGAACGTTCTATTATTGATGTTTTGATGCAGTCAACTCTTATGCAACTCGGTTCACAACAGACTTACGATTCCCTAACCGACAAAAGAGCTCCAAACGCTTGGACCCAAGAAGACGGCGGGCTAATTGATTTTGAAAAGACATATGTCGAATCCGTCGTAGAGGATAAAAATACGACTTCTGTAACTTACCAAAAAGTTGATGAAAACGGCAGATTAAGTGGCTACGAAAAAGATTTTGGCACTATCAAAAAAGAACTTTTAGACACCTTAAAACAAGGTCATAATATAATTATCGGCTACACTTGGCCGGATCCAGAAAACGACAACCGATTAGCAGGTCATGAAATCACTATCGTCGGACATAAAGTCAAACCTAACGGCGAAGGCGTATTCATCTGTCAAGATTCTGACGACGATATCGCAGCTCCAATTGAAATGAGCGAAAAAGAGTTGTTACCGAAAATTCACCATGCCGGACTTCCGGACGATATCGCATCAAGAGATTTTCAGTACAAAGACAGTTGGGAAGTCGGTTTAGATGAGTTTCAAGAAATGAAAAAAGAGCAGCCTAAAAGAGTTTAAATAAGTTTTTAGCATTTCTATAGAGGAGATTTTCTAACAATTCTGCGTCATTAAAATGCTTCATAATTTTGGCCTTAAATAATTCAAGATTCTCGTCATAGATTTCTTTTTTCTGGTTATGCTCACCAACAGGAGCGTCAGACGCCCACATAATCCTATTTGTAAAATCACCTTTTGAAGTATTTTTCAGAGCTTCTATAAGCAAAATAACATCATCCAAATCAACCCAAGAAACGTCCACGTACAAAGTTGCGGTTTCTTTTTCGATTGATTCAAGAATAATTTTTGTGGCTTCTTCGTGGCAATACTTAGGGCCGGTAGAAAGATGCCCCAATATTATCGGCACATCCGGAAACTGTTTTGCTTTTTCGTAAATCAATTCAGGAGATGAAAAGCGAGATTTCATGTGTCCGGAATGGTATAGGCATGGTTTCTTAAACTCTCTTGCCACTTCCAAATATTTGTCATACTCAGTAGATGTTGCAGTAAGTTTCGTAAACTCGGGATGAAATTTTAGCCCGACAAACTGCGGATACTTTTTCAACATCATTTTTGCCACATCCGCATTCTCTGTTCTATCGACTTCGCAAACGAAAAGCGGTTTTATTTGCGGATATTTTTCAGAAACTTCAAGCATCTCCAAATTTGCTTGATGCTCGTCCTTGCCTGTATAACCGTCAATTCCGGCCAGATTAGAACAGATGCAAGTTTTATCTCCGATTATATCCAGTAAATATTCTGGAGTGAAATTTCCCCAAAATGAGTTTCCAAAATGCACATGAGCATCAATTATCATACTTAATTCCTCGGGTTATTGCCTCCAAGATTCGCTTAACTTTTACAATCTCAATTCCCTTAAACTCATCTTGAATATCGTTTGAAGCAGGGATTATAATACGCTTAAATCCTAGCTTTTGAGCCTCGTTAATTCGTTTTTCTATATGATTAACGGCTCTTATTTCTCCGGAAAGCCCGATTTCACCGATAACTGCAGTTTGCGGATCAAACAAAACATCTCTTACGCAAGTTACTATTGCAAGTGCAATTCCCAAATCTGCAGCCGGCTCATTAACATCAATACCACCGATTACGTTCACATAAACATCCTGTTTGGAAAGATTAAGCCCAATACGTTTCTCCAAAACCGCCAAAATTTGAAGCACTCTACCCGTATCCACTCCGTTAGCAATTCTTCTCGGAGCGGGATAAGGTGTTGTTCCTACAAGAGCCTGAATTTCGACCAAAAGAGGGCGAGTTCCTTCACTTGTCACAATAATCGTACTCCCCGGAGTTTGGGTTTGATTATATTCTTTCAAGAAAAGTTCACTCGGATTAAGCACCTCTGTCAAGCCTTTTGAACCCATTTCAAAGATTCCGACTTCGGAAGTGTTTCCGAAACGATTTTTGATAGAACGCAAAATTCTATATGTTTTAGTCTTATCGCCTTCAAACTGAATAACGGTATCGACCATATGTTCCAAGACTTTCGGTCCTGCAATATTTCCTTCTTTTGTAACGTGTCCGATTACAATAATTGAAATATTTTGAGATTTCGCAATATGCATCAAGATATTGCAGCACTCACGGATTTGAGATACACTACCAGCGGAGCTTTGTATCATTGAAGTGTAAATTGCTTGAATACTGTCAACAATAACCAAATCCGGCTGCATGCTCTCAATATGTTTTTTAACCAATTCTAAATTAGTTTGCGGATAAATAAACAGGGTATCTGATTTAACCCCGAGTCTTTCAGCTCTCAACTTAATTTGGCTTGCAGATTCTTCTGCTGATACATACAAAACTTTTTTATTATTTTTGCAAAGTTCACCTGACGTCTGCAAAAGTATAGTTGACTTACCTATCCCCGGGTCACCCGCAATAAGAACCAGTGAACCCTGCACAATACCACCACCCAAAACTCTGTCGAATTCAGAAATATTGGTGCTCATTCTGATTTCAGAATTCATCTCAATTTCATCAAGAGTCATGGGAGGAGTTGCATCAAAAACTTCCGGTTCAGTTTTCGGAGCTTGAGGAGTTGAAACTTCTTCCACAAAAGAACCCCAACTACCGCATTCAGGACATTTGCCTAAATAGCCCGCAGTTTCGTAACCGCAATTTTGACATACATATTTTGACTTAACTTTTGCCATGTTCTATTGGGTAATCGGAATAATCAACTTTTGACCAATTGATAAAGCGTTCGGATTTGCCATCTTATTAGCTTCTTGGATTTTAGCAACTTTATCCATGTCAAAAGAACCATAAAATCTAATAACAATACTTTCTAAAGTATCACCCTCTTTTACTGTGTATTCTTCGTTCAAAGGTGCTACAGGAGCAGCTTTCTTCGCTGAAGAATCAGCAGGGATGAATGAAAATCTGCCGTTTGACTCTGCTACCGGTTTTTTAACAGGCTGAATATCATCCTTAGGAGTTGATACATTTATTAAAAGACTTATGAAAGTTGTAATCAACAAAGTTACAATCACACCGACAATCAAACCTGACACAAAATAAACTTGTGGAGCTTTTTCGTTCTTTTGCGGTTTCACACCAAATGATTGCCAAAGTGCATCCAATTCTCGATTCTTACTTTGTTTTCTGTAAAAATCATCATCCTGATGTTCTCTGTTGTAACGACTTAGAGCTTCCAACATTGCAACTTTTTCTCTGGTAATATTTGATCTTCTTAAAGTTGTGCTTTTCATAAATCCTCACCAAATTTCAGGGACACTTCCCCACCTATTGTTGAATTTAACATAAAATTATAATATGTGCAAATTTGTAAACTTTTGTGTTAAATTTTGTTAAGCTGAATTGCAGTTTCCCCCCTCTCCAACTGAAGAGGGAATTAAGAGTTTATCGCAAAATAAACTTCTTTCAAACGTTTTTTGCTGATATGCGTATAGAGTTGAGTAGTTGATACATCGCTGTGTCCGAGGAGTTCTTGCACGACTCTTAAGTCAGCTCCGTTTTCCAGCAAATGAGTTGCAAAACTATGCCTCAAGGTATGCGGGGAAATATTTTTGTGGATTAATTTTCCTTGAGCATGGATAAAATTATAAACCTCTTGCCTTGTTACCATGCTCCCATTTTCACGAATAAGCAAATTTTTAGTATTCAAATTGTATTTTTTTAACGTAAGCTCACGTGTCGGTAAATACTCTTTCACAGTTTCCTTTGCCTTATCTCCAATCGGAATAATTCGTTCTTTCGAGCCTTTACCAAAACATCGAACATATTTTGAACTCAAATCAATGTCGTTAACTTTCAGATTCACAAGTTCTGAAACCCTAAGCCCACAACTGTAAAGGAGTTCCATCATCACATGCTCCAGAGGCGTTAGGTTATTATGCAGCATCTCTTCTATTTCTTTAACCGAAACGACTTTTGGCAAACGTTGCGGAGTTTTTGGCTGTTCAAGTGTTGCTGCGGGGTTTTTCTCCAATACTCCAACAGAGGTTGCCCATTTAAAGAAACCTCGAAGCGACGCAATCTTCCTTATTACGCTTGTTGGAGCCAGTTTCCGTTCACGCAAAGTCCGAACGTACGAATTAATCGTAGTTCTGTCGATTGAATGTATATCCTCAACACCTTGAGCAAAATCAGACAAATCCCGTCTATAGGCATCAATCGTATTCTGCGACAACCCTTTCTCCAACTCAAGATATTCTAAATATTCACCAATAATTTGATACAATCCACAACCTCAGAAACTATGATTACAACCTCAAATAAGCTTCTCTGATTAGATAATCCTCAAGCATTTTCATATCAGGAATTGTAGAAGTTGTGTCATTGATAATTATCGCAAAAGAGTATTTATTGCCACTCTTTGAAGTCAAAAAACCTGCGATTGAACTTGTGTCAGAAAGTGTTCCGGTTTTTGCTCTTAAATTTTCTTTAATCGGAAGCATTCTATGCGTCAAAGTTCCTTCGCCAGGAGTAGCAAGGTGTTCAAGAGTTTTGTTTGATTTGTTTTTGTACAGATACTCTGATATAAAATCTACATTTACAAGGTTATTTTTTGAAACTCCGCTTGCATCCGTAAGCCTAATTTTAGAATTATCAACCCCGATTTTTTGACAATATGCATTAAAAACTTTTATCCCATAGATATCTGTGCCGACGTCTTGATAAGCCTTTCCACCTGCGAGTTTTGCAATAGTTTCTGAAACCATATTGTTGCTGTTTTTCAAAACATCATCAAGTGCCATACTTATCGAGTGCGTAACTTTGTCAACTTGTTTATCTGCAGGCGTTTTTTTAGCCACAACAAAATTTTCTTTTAGATAAACTTTTTTGTCTGCAAGTGCATTTGTCAATTTTATGTCAAAATATCGTTTTAAGTTATTTGTCGGAACGTAAAGCGTAACCGGCTTGTTAACAGTACCTTCCAAAAGCAAAGTGTTAGCTGAAACTGAATTGTCACGAGAAACCTTTACACTGTTAGAGTTTCCTGTAACCACGTGGTTAAAGAAAACTATCGGATACTTGCTCGGGTTGATTATTGTAACATTTTTCCCGCTTTCAGTCGGCATAAGAGTTATTTTAATAAGGTTTTTGTCTAAATTGTACGAATTAAATCTCGGCATAAGCGTGTTCATATCATCATCCCACTGCCAGCCTTCGCCCCAGTCTTTTTTCTCAAGAATACTATCATCTATATAAATTTTCTTTGTTTCAAGACTAATATTATTAGCGATTTTCTTCAAATCGTCAGAAGTCAAATACGGGTCAGCACCGAGCTTTATCAAAAACGAATTATTTGAGCGTTTATAAACTTCAGTTGTGAACTCATAATCTTCACCCAGAGTATCAATTGCAGCCGGAAGCGTCAACAATTTTTGAACAGATGCCGGATGCATAAGCATTTTTTCGTTCAATTCATAAACAGGTTTGCCTGTATTCAAATCCCTGATTGAAATAGCAACCGCATTTTTTTCAACGCCCGATTCGTTTATCACACTTGAGAAATCACGTTTCACAGCCTTTGCGTTAACCGCAGAGCCTAATATTAACACCATAAATAACGCTAAAAGTTTTTTCATTTTTCTATAACCTCGTAAGAGTCTTGAATATCGTTTATACTCGGACAATTCGCCCTAAAGTCATACATATTTTCTAAATCGATTTCAGCACAAATTCCGCCCTCTTTTTCTTCGATTTCAGCCAAAATCTTGCCTTCATAATCGTAAATAAGTGAATGACCAAGATTTTCCACGCCGTCAGCAAGAAGCCCCGTTTGAGTTAGAGCGAGCATGAAAGTCTGATTTTCGATTGCACGAGCTCTTGTTAAAGTATCCCAATGCACTTTTCTTGATTTTGGCCATGCCGCCATATTTACCAACAAATCCGCACCACTAAGCCTATATGCTCGATAAATTTCAGGGAAACGAATGTCATAACAAATAGTCAGCCCGATTTTTACTCCGTCCAGAGTAACCATTACAGGGTTTGAGCCGACTGTGATGTACTTGTTTTCCGTATCACCGTTATATGAATACAGGTGGTTTTTGTCATAAATACAAACCACTTCGCCCTGCCTGTTAATCACCGGACAAGTGTTAAAAAGCTTATCACCGTCTTTTCTTACAAAGCTTCCGCCAATAATATTTACGCAATATTTTTTAGCTAATTCTTGCAACATTTTGACTGCAGAAGACGACTCAAGAGTTTCCGCACTCTTCGGGAATGACGGACAATCCCAACCAACAGTCCATAGTTCCGGCAAAAAAACAAAATCAGCTTCTCTATATTTAGCCAAATTTTCTTCAATAAGATTTTTTACTGTTTCAATATTTAAAGCTACATCCCCTATTGCTGATTCCATTTGGATTGCAAGAAGATTTATTTTCTTTTTTTCCATAATCCGAATTGATACACCTCATTAAACGCTTTTGGGGCTTCCTGCTCCAATTTTTCTAAGCTATGCTGCAATTTCAGTCTTGCTTCCTCTTCAACAACATCATCACAATCTTGCGGAACATAAATCGGCTCTCCGTACAAGTTTATAAGATTTGTAGCAAGTATAGGAGAACGCATTTCATCCCAAGACGGAAATTTTGCGAAAGTAAAATTATTTGAATACCAGTAAACAGGTATAATTGGCACACCTGCCATTTTCGCAATCTTTATAACACCGTCTTTTACAACTTTAGCAGGACCTTTTGGCCCATCAACCATCATTGCACAGTTTTCGCCGGATTTTAAAATAGATATCATTTGCATCGTAGCTTCGACTGCACCTTTTTTACCTTTTGACCCACGAACTGTCTTGAAACCCCATCTTTCAACTACATCTGCGATAATCTCACCGTCACGAGAACGGCTTATTAATACGTGAAGCTTCGAGCGATTACTAATCCCGTGAATGCAAAATTGATGAGCATGCCACATTGCATAAATACACGGCATCTTGTCCGGATTATTTACCTCTATAATCCTTGTGAAAAGCTCCTGAAACTTAAATACTCGATATACAAGGTTCGAAACCTTTGTAACATTTTTCCCATCTAAAATTCTAACCATAGCGAAATTATACAATAAATATGATATACTTAACAAGTAAGGAGCTATTATGATAAAGAAAATTATTTTTACATTGGTTTTATTAACTCAAACGGCAGTATTTGCAAGCTTCAATAATATTTATATCGCAGATATTACTTATGATTGGATAAATAAATCCGAAGTAGAAAAAGAATCTATTATAAATGAAGTAAGGGATATTGTTTTTGAAAACCCTGTTGAGAAGCAAAAATCTTTCCGCTCACAGTTTAAGGATAAACTAAAGGACAAACATTATCTTGACAACTATATGGCTGCAGCTGCCGGATATAAAGAGTTTAAGGGGAATAATATTTCTGCATTTTACTTCAAAAATATGAAAAATGTTTATATGTACGCTCTTCAAGATAAGAAAGATGTTTCTAAGTCATATTATTACGACGCTTTGGGACATTTAAAGTATGTCGACTTTAATTATGGCGAATATCCGGATTACCCTTATTACTCAATCCAATACAGAATGACCGGCGTTCCTGTAAGTGCTGTTTATTATGTATCAAAAGATTGCCAGTACACATTCTCACCAAAAGGTGATTTTGAAGGAGTTTGGTATAAACACAATCTCTACAGTAAAAGTTCTAAAGTTATTTTGAAAAGAACAAGTTATTAAGTATTCCCTTGCGGGTTAATACCTCACCCGTTTTTCTAATGTTCAAGCACAGCTTTCACATTGAAAAACTACCCTCTCCAGAGGGAGAGGGTGCAGCCGTTTATAAGCTTTGCGAACATTACGGATGCGGGTGAGGTTCTATCCCGCAAGGGAACAGTACTATTACTCAACAATTGAGTTATAATCATAAATAAAGGAGATTGTATGCAAAGACTAGAAAACCAAATCGGTGAAATTTTGATATCAAAAAACTTAACGATTGCAACAACAGAATCTTGCACAGGCGGTCTGTTAAGCTCCAAACTAACGGATGTGAGCGGAAGTTCAGCTTATATACACCTAAACCTCGTAACTTATGCCAACGAGGCAAAGCATAAGATGTTAGGGGTTTCAGCAGAAACTCTTGAAAATTTTGGTGCAGTAAGTGAAGAATGCTCTTATGAAATGGCAAAAGGACTGCAAAAACTTAGTGGAGCAGATATTTGCGTTTCTACAACAGGAATTGCCGGCCCGACAGGCGGAAGCAAAGAAAAACCGGTTGGGTTAATGTATTCAACGATTCTTAGCAAGGATAAGTTTAAAACATACAAGATTCAGCTTGAGTCTAACATTGAACGTGTTGAGATGAAAGAACGATTTACAGAATGTGTGCTGAAAAATATTTTGGAGTGGATTAAGGATTAATGCCCCTTACGGGTTAAACCTCACCCTTTTACACCACACTTCCATACTTGTAGGCATAACTACTGGTTGGAAATTGAAGCGAAAAATCTCCTTCTGGAGAGGGAGTGTGCAAGATGCGTTTGTTGGACGATTTACCCCCACGCAAAGGGAGAGGAGGGACGCAATAAACATAGGAACCATCCATTGTGGATGGTTCCTATGTTAAAATCTATCATTCTTACTCTCAAATCTCTATTTCTTAGACTTTTCAAGTTTAGCTAATCTGGCTTCTAAAGCAGCGTTTTGTTTCTGCAACTCTTCTATTGTCTGCTGTTGAACCTTGACTGTATCTTTTAAAACAGTGACATCCTCTGCTACAGGTTTTAGCGTTGCTTTGATTGTAGTGATATCTTCTACCACAGCCTTAACTTTAGCATCTAATTCCTTAACAGCGTTAATTACGGCATAGAACATATCATCCCAACGAATTCTCAAGAATCCGTCATCACCCTTTTTAACCGCATCCGGGAATACTTTTTGCAAATCTTGTGCCATTACACCGACTTGAGGAGTCTTAGCTTCATCCTTCTTGAATGTGTAATGGTAAAAATCCAATTTATTCAGCTCAGCTAAACCTGCAGTATAAGCCTCGCCAACATTCTTCAATCGACGGTCAGAAGTAATCCAACCAGGAAGATTCGTAAGTGGATCTCTACTACTAAACCCAGCAATCCAACGGTCAGCATTATAAGTCTTTGTTAAATTTGATATACATCTATATCCACTTCTTCCATCGTAAGACCTGGTTCCTGGTATATTTATATAGATACCACCACCGGCTATAGCAATATTTCCCTCAACTAGCAAATTCCCTGGGATACGCACTGTTTCATTATTTGTACCAAGAACAATTTGATTTGCTGCAGTCGAAGTAGCACCTGCACCAATTGCGGTTGAATTATAATGTGTCGCTTTAGCGTAATATCCAACTGCGGTTGCTCTACCGGTACCGTTTCCTGTAGCATCCGCACCAGAACCTATTGCTACACCAGCTGATGCTGCAGTTGTTCTATCAACAGTACCATTACTGCTTGCTGTCGCATCATTACTACCAATTGCTACAGCATTCCCGCCAGTTGCAGTTGCTCCGTTACCGATTACTACAGATTGAAGATTTCCTGTAGTATTTGTACCGATAGAAACTTGTTGAGTTGAAGCATTTCCGGCTTGATTTGTACCAATAAATACGCCTTGTTTTGGAAGAGGATTAGCATTAGTAAAACCTACTTTTTGATCCTCAGTATCAAAAGTGAAAGATATAACCTCAGACCTACCGTTTCTTCCAAAACCCAATTGAGGTTCGCCACTCTTTGATTCGATATAGAGTTTAGGTTTTGTAACACCGTCAGGAACTTTGGTTGCCCCAATGATTGCAGAAGAGTTAGTGTCACCATTCATATTATATGCAACAGAATTCGATGTACCAGTGAATACCCACGGGCTATCACCATTGCCTGCCGATCTTGATAAATTTTTTGACACCATCGGAGCACTCGCTGCCGCTATAATCGCAACAATCAAAAGTACCACCATCATCTCCATTAAAGAAAAACCTTTAGATTTCACTCTCGCTATCCTTTCTTATTTTATTTAGTGTATATATTCATATTATCACATGAGGGTGGGTTTGTGAAGGGTAGAGCCTTGGGAAGTGGGGAATTGAGAATGGAAAATGGAAAGTGGAAAGTGGAAAATGGTTTTAAAAATCTGTATTGGTGCAAAAAATTGCACCCTACTACTTGTAGATTTACACCTCACCCTAACCCTCTCCTCTTAGGAGAGGGAAGGGGCTAAAGACGTTCTTTGGTTAGGCATCAACCTCTACTTAGAGGAGAGGTCGCAGTCGTTGGCGAGCTGTGTGAGCCGTACGAATGCGGGTGAGGTGTCTATTTTTCCCCTTGCGGGTCGACACCTCACCCTTTTACACCACACTTCCATACTTGTAGACATAACTACTGGTTGGAAAGTGAAGCGAAAAATCTCCTGTTAGGAGAGGGAACGTGCTAAAGATGTTCTTTGGAAGAGGCGGCGGACGCATTACAGCTTCAACCAAACCGCACCGTATGGTGCGATACGCAAATGCATAGTTCGGTTCTTCAATGAAACATCCACCTTCACATCATCACCATTAACCAAATTCTTAAATGTTTCAATATGCCCCTCGGACTTCAAAACCACGTCCACAGGTATCGTTATCTCCGCAACCAACTTATCGCCGGACAAGTTATTAATAACAAGTATCTTCTCATCCTTATAGCTCCTAATATAAGCAAAATTTGCAGGAGAAGCCGTTTTAACAAGTGTAAACTCGCCTTTTGACATAGAAGGCAGGCTCTTCCTCAACGCAATAAGGTTTCGAACCTTTTTATAAACCTTACTATTGAACGCATAATAATCTTTAGAAGAGCCATAGAAAAGCTTCGCAGGCACCGCCCCCCTATGGATATCACGGCTATCAAAATAACTCAAAAGTTTGAACTTGCCCTTTGCCTGTTTTTTCATTCGCTCAGTTTCACTCTTCTTCGCATTCTCAAAATTATTTCTTACACCAACTTCATCCCCATAATAAATAATCGGAATCCCCGGCATTGACATCAAAATCGAAAACGCCATCTCTATCCTATCAGGGTTATTATCTAGAAAATTCGCCAGTCTTCCACTTACGCCCAACCCTTTTCTGAACTCAGCACCCTTAGGAGCCAAAGCATTATAAATAACCTCTCTGGTTACAGGGTCTATCATCTCTAGCGTCAACTCATCATGAACCCGTAAAAATATTCCCCACGCAGCCGTAGAAGGTATCTGCGGAGTTGATTTATAAGCGTTTATGAAATATTTCTTATCTCCGGTTACCAAAGACGCCCATATAGCCGGCATATACGGAAAATGGTAAGCTATCTGGAACTCATCCGTTCGCTTAACAACTTTTTCCTGATTATCAATCGTAGTCTTAAACTTTCGCTCCTTGCCGAAATAAGGCAAAATATCATTAGGATACTGGCATGCCTCAGCTTGTATTACAGTCCTCGGAGCCGTCATCTGGATATAATTACTTATCAACTTAATCAAAGCATGCGTCTTAGGCTGATTCTCTGCATTAGTCCCATCCTCTTTAGACAAATAAGGAATAGCGTCCATCCTAAAAATATCAATCCCAAGATTTGTCCAATAATTAATCGTGTCTAACCAATAATACAAAACTTCAGGGTTTTCCCAGTTTACATCCAACTGAAATGGATAAAACGTATGGTAAAAATAGTAATCCTTACCGTTCAAACTAACTTTGCGATAATGGTTATCAGTAATCTCTGGGAAAATCAATCTCCGTTTAGAAACCTTACCATTCTTCTCTTTATACTCAACAATAGTCCCTATTTTCTCATCCACATATTTGGTATACTCAGGCATCTCATCTTTTACTACAAAATAATCCTTTTTGCTCTCATCACCCTTTAAAAACGCCTGAAACCACTCATGTTCATCAGACACATGGTTCAAAATCAAATCCGCCTTTATCTTAAACCCATTCTTCTTCGCCTCTTTAACAAAATCATTAAACTGACTCTTGCCACCCAAATCAGCCCGAATATTCCTTGGGTTCTTCACATCAAACCCCGCATCAGACATAGGAGAATCCGCAAACGGCAACATATAAAGAGTCGTAACCCCTAAATCCTTCAAATAATCAAACATTGCAGCCGTATCCTTAAAAGTATTCGGTTTCTCCGGTGTCACAACTCCAAACTGGTCAACATAAAACATATAAATAATTTCGTCCTTATACCAGCAATCAGGTCTGGATAAATCCTCTTGCTTAAGGTCCTCAGGACGACTTTTCATGCCGTTTTTAGCAATCTCAAGTAATCTGTTATAAATCGTCTTAGCATCTTTTTCGCCATAAACTTGAAGAATACTGTTATAAATTTCATTCTCAATCTTCTTCGGAACCACAACCTCTTCCACAGGCTTAACCTCAGTCGAAGTATCCGCACCCGCTAACGTAGGAAGCGTCATAAAAAGCGACAACATCATCAAAAGCAATACTCTTCTTTTCATAAATTCCCCCAAATCTTAACCTAATCCACGACAAACCAAGCGTTGCTCTATTCTAATATACCATAAATTTAACACAAGCAAAAAAGCCATGCGAAATCCGCACAGCTTAATAATTGGGGGTAATAATTAAAGATATATTTTTGAGTCTATACCTCTATGAAAAGTCGTCTTCCGACTATATTAGGCTGATTATTGTAATAACCGGCGAAATATCCGCCAACAACAGGTTTATTCTGTCCGTAATTCGCAAACGGGTTAGTTCCTTGAGCCGTAACAAACGGGTTTCCACCACTTGATGCAAATGGGTTTGAGCTTCTGGTTCTGGTTACCGCACCCGCACTCACCGCCGGTGCCGATGTTAAAACTCTTGATAATAAATTTACGATTTCTGACATTTGATAAACCTTTCTTAGCATGGGTTTAATGATTTCATAACCGAAGTCAATTATTTTATCGACATTGATTCAAAAAACTTTACAAATTTTGAGAAAACATCAACCGTTTAATGTATTTGGTTTGGCGTGCGACTACTGGTGGGGCGTGGGGGGGGTAAATGTATTTAGTTGGGCGTTGGGCTACTAGTGGGGCGTGGAGGGAATGGACAATTGAAAATGGAAAATGGAAAATTGTTTTAAAAATTTGTATTGGTGCAAAAAATTGCACCCTACGACTCTTGTTTCACCCTCGCCTAACAGGAGAGGGTAGTTTTTCAATGTGAAAGCTGTGCTTGAACATTAGAAAAACGGGTGAGGTGGCAGCCCGCTAGGGGATACGACTACACCTCACCCGCATCCGTAACTCACATTCGTTCGAACGGCTGCGACCTCTCCTGTAAGTAGAGGTTGTTGTCTAACCAAAGAACGCATTTACGTGTTCCCTCTCCTAAGAGGAGAGGGCTAGGGTGAGGTGTTAGCCCGCAAGGGTAAAAATCTTATAAACTTATAAACAATTTTCCATTTTCCATTGTCCATTTAATAGCCTACATGCCAGTAACCCTACGGGATGTTCCCCGACCAGTTAGCTACGTGCGTGTTCGTAGCGTCCGACTTGTAGTCCCAATATTGAGGGGAACCTGTAGTTTTCACCTTCAAACCAGTAGTCCTACGGGATGTTCCCCGACAAGTTATCTACGTGCGTAGCACTATTGGGTTGCCATTTCCATTGCTGATTGTAGCAAGTCTTTATTAGACTTAATCAACGCATTAACGAGTTCCATTTGAACCTTAGCTTGTTGATAATCAGACATATTAGCCTTAAAATCTGTATTAGCTTGTTCCAAAAGTCCTGAGCGGATTTCGCCACGACCAACTACCGGTTTTCCTGATTCAGGGGTTTCTATAAACACCCCGTCTTTCACTTCGTAAAGCCCGTTCGGGTTATGGAAATTAGCTGTTGCGATTTTATAAAGCGGTACTGAACGGTTTCCGCCATCAGCCTTACCATAAATTGTACCATCGTTTTTAATCTCGTATTCGTCGTATTTACCGAGGAATTTACCATTATTCGGGTCAATCCAGAGCTTGATATTTGTAGTCGGAATACTCATTGCTCCGCCTTTAAGAGCAGTTTCTTCGTACAAATCTGAGCTAATAGATTTTGTACCGGACATAATTTCGCCCTTGTCATTAAGGATATAGCCTTGAACCGTAGCACCGCTTGCCGCTTTATAAACGCCTTCTGAGTCAAACGTGAATTCGCCCAAACGAGTGTAAGAAACATTGCCTTCCGGAGTTCTCAGCACAAAATACCCGCTACCTTCAAAGAAAAGGTTTTCATTTGAAGTACCAGGAGTTGATTTACCTTGACCGAGGTTCTTGACATTGTTGTCTATAACCGCACCGCCGAGGAAAGTTTTGAACGTAACTTTGTTTTCTCTAAACCCTGGAGTATAAACATTGGTTAAGTTTTCCGCCAGCACGTCCATCCATTGCGTAGTTGCTTTTTGGGTGTTAATCGCTGTTGTGTAGATATCATTCATCTTGGCGTCCCTTCTTTCGGTTTTCCTTATCGTCTTGTTTTTGTTTTCTTTGGTTCAATTCGTCGTACTCAATATTGTTGTCGTCGAATCTTTGTCTCAAAATCGGGAGATTTTCTTTCAGGTAAGCTTCTGCTACTTGAGAGCTTGGAAGAAAATCTGCGGAGATTTTTCCTGACTTACTTATTTTTATAATGACAGAAATATTATTGTCAAAATCTATTCTTACAGGTTTGTTATCATTCATTGATTTTGCAATCAAATCTGCAAGTGTTTTAGATACTTGTGAAGATTTGGCAGTTTGTTCGCTCATCTCTACAGAGCCGTTTTCAACAAGGTTTGCGAAGAAATCAACATCAGCCTTATCCATTATCACGCTATCAAATTTAACCACAGTTTCAACGGTAACGTTAGTATTCTTATCGACTTTTTTAACCCCTTCAGAGTTAACAACGGTCTTTGTATCAGGGGCGATTTGTGTTTCTTGCGATTGTGCAAGAGCCATATTTTTATTAGCCATCGCAATATTTTCCGCCATTGTAGAAAGAATTGCGTTTTCTTCTTTCAAATCAGCTTCAGACACTCGAAGCTTTTGAGAGTCTTGATTATTCATGAACTCAGCGAAAGGCTGTCCGCCCGTATTGAAGTCCATGTTCATATTCATTTGCATGTTAAGTGGCAGTTCTTTTGGATCCGGAACATTCATATCATTGTTAATCAAGCTGTTATCCTCGTTTTTTTTGTTATCGTCAAAGAGATAATTTTTCTTTAACCCGTCCGGAGAATTCTCATCCTTATGATTGAGTCGTTCGTTGATTTTTTCCACCGCATCTTGCAACCCACCAATAACATCATCGAGCTTCTCATCACCCTCTTTCGTTTCATCCGAAGATGTTTTTTCTTCTTTTTCCTTTACTGTTTTAGAATCATCTTCTGATTTTTTTGTTTTTTCGGTTGACTTAGCCTCATCCGCCTTTTCTTCAGATTTAGCCTTATCGGTTTTTGACAAATCTTTTAGCTCATCGGCAAAATTCGCAGAGCTGTCTTTTTTGCTCACTGTGGATGTTGTACCGGTATTGCTTATTGAACTAACACTTGTTTTTGCGTCTATATTCATTTTTCTATTCCATTTCTATTCTTTTTAATTCTGCTTCAAGCTCTCGTTCTTCCTCTTCTTCTCGGGAGCGGATAAAGAACCTTTGCACGCCGATTTCTGAAAATTGTTTCAGCTCAATAGCTTTCTGTTCTTCGTCATAAAGTTCTTTTTGTTTTTCTTTGTGTTTCTCAACAACTTTAACCGCTTGCTCGAGCTTCACGAGTTTTCTCTGTTCATCTTCCAGAACCCGCTGTAACCTTTGGCGTTCATCCTCTAGGGCATCTGCTTTATCCCAGAGATGGTGCAGGTATTCGTCATAATATTCCATCATGCGAAAATCTGCCGTCTTACGATTTTGGATTGTTTGTTGGATTTCTGCATTATTTTGCCTAATTTTTTCCTCTGCCACATAGACTCGTTGCTGTGCTTTCTGTACCTCAAGCAACTGTTCTTCTTTCTTCCTAATACGGAAATCTAAAACTTTTTGTAGTCTATATACAAAGGGCATAATACATTCTCACAATTGTATTTTGACAGATTTTTTTTATTTTGGATACATCTATTTGTATGATTAATTATTTTTTCTTCAAAGTCAAAAATAATTCTTTAGAACTATATAAAATGCAACTGGTTAAGTTTAAAATGATAGGGTATAAAGAAAGTGTGTGAGATTATGATTCAACCTGTAAATGCCTTAACCCCCAAGGTATCAGTAAAGGGGCGTGAATACGGTAATCCAGTAAGCAGAAAAACTGAACGTCGACTTGCAATCATGAACGCCGGCGGCTTGTCAGTTGTTGCCGGAGCGGTCGTTACTGCTGTCGGTAGAAGCTTCACTTCTTCTTGGAAAAGTGCCGGACTAATCGGAGTCGGTGCCGGAGTTTTATCAATGGGATTTCTTTGCCCGCATCTTTTGTACAAATCTGACATAAAATCTTATGCCAAAGAAAAAGAAATGGAAGTATTTACAAAAGAAAAAGAAATTCAGAAAAAGCTTCTAACAGACGTTAACGACGCTATTGACGAGCACGATCCCGAGCTTCACGACAAAATTGAGAATTACTCAAAAACAATTAATAACAAGGAAAACTAATCAACCGGAGTGTTTTTCCCGAACCCAAATCCTTCCCTAAGCACGGAGTAAACGGCACATCCTGCCAATCCCCAAGCCCCTATTTTTGAGAAGGTTCCTTTAGCTGCAAGAGCGAGCGAAGCGAAGCCCACCGGAATAATATTATTACCTAAAGAATTTAAGGCTCCTGATATGAACCCTTTTGTTTTTCCAAAAATTTTTATCAACGGATTATTCATACGAAGCTCTGCGACTTTGTTTTGAACCGCACTTCCTACTTGACTTTCGCTATCAAGTCCACGGGTTGAAGCGTGAACTTTTTCAAAATGGTCAGCATCAAGAGCTTGTGTATAACGGCTTGAATTAGCCTTGCCGAGAGCAAAAGCATCATAAAGTACGGCACTCATTCCTGCCACACCTACTGTTTTACATACTACCGTTGATACTATACCCATTGTTATTATTTTCCTTCTTTAGTTTCTTTAACTTTTGGATTTGGAATATTTCTAACTTCTGTTCCTGCAGACATTTTCAACAAGATATCTGCAGCCTGCAAGACATCTTCTTTATCAGCGTTCGGATTTTGTTGAATATTTTGGAGCAAAGTTACCGTATAATCATTGCCACTTGCTAATTGAGAAGCAAATGCACTAAGGGCTGATATTCTGATTAATTTTGACGGGTCCTGCAACATTTTGTTAAGCAAAGCATTCAAAGCTGCGTCTGTGTATCTGTCTTTATCTTCGTCCAATCTTGTCAAAATTTCTTTAGATGCCATTAAACGAATTTCGTCATTCGGATTGTTCAAATAATTTTCCAAAGATTTAATATACTCATCAGTCAAAGCGACAACTCGTTTTTGTTTGGTATTCTTTTTCTCTTCCTGCATTTTAGCATTACGTTCGTCTAAATCATCAATTATTCCATTTGACTTAGACATATCAACCGGTCTATCTTCTGCTTGCGGCTGCTGGTAAGAATTCATTCTTGTATTATTAACACCTTGAGAGTCGGCACCATTAAGTTCACTTTCCTGCTGAATATTAGTCGGATTAGAAAGCAAATTTGTTTTCTCAACTTCACTAAGTCTTTGATTTAACTTATTCAATTCTTCTTTATGTAAATCATTGTCTTTATTGGCTTGTACTCCATCATTTGGAGTGTTATTTTGGTAGTTATAGTTATTCAAATAATATTGAGCCGGATAAGCCGTTGGAACTTGCGTTTGAGGGTTTTGAGCAACTGATTGAGCATTCGGATATGTTGCATACGGAGATGGTTGTATTTGTTGGTTTTCAGCTGGGTTTACACCATTTTGATTATTATAAGGCACCTGAAGAGTCCCAACTTGATTTTCTCGTTGAGAACCACCTGTATAAACCGCCGGATTTGATATTTGTATCGTAACACCTGAATAATTTGGCTGTGGATTAATTATTGGATTTGTCATAGCTATAGTACCTTTTATTACACACTTACATATATAAAGTTAACATTAGAACAAAAATTGCTAGTTTGCGATATTTTTGTTACGATATGTGAAGAGGTTTTTATGTCAGTAAAAGTTTTAGATTGTACACTTAGAGATGGTGCCTATGTTGTCGATGGAAAATTCAGCGACGAAAATATTGCTGAAATAAAAACAACACTGGATAAAGCCAATATTGACATAATCGAATGCGGCTGGCTTAGAGATTGCAAGCATGAAAAAGATTCCGTTTTTTATAACATTCCTGAAGATATGTCTGGCATAATCAGAAAAAACAAATACTCACTAATGTTCGATTACGGAAGATATAATATTTCTAAACTACCGCAAAACACAGGTTCTGTGGACATAATAAGAATAGCATTCTACAAAAAAAGTTTGGATGAAATATCTTTTGCAGCAGAAAAAGTCAAATCAAAAGGTTACGAAGTTTTTCTACAACCATCAAACGTTAAAGAGTACACCCAAGCTGAATTAGAAAAACTCTGCAAGCGAGCAAACTATATCGGCGTAAACGCTTGCTACATAGTCGATTCGTTTGGTTCGCTTTTTCCGGAAGATTTAGAAAAAATCATCCCAATATTTAGCGAAAATCTTGAAGAAAACATTCTTTTAGGATTCCATTCACACAACAATATTCAGCTTTCACTCGCATTAAGCATTCAGTTTATTAACTCAATCGAGCGTGACATTGTAGTAGATTCAACACTCTGCGGAATCGGACGAGGCGGCGGGAATACAAAAACCGAACTACTCGCAGAATACTTAAACCGCTTTAGGGAAGGCAGATACGATATTAGAGCAATCAACGAGCTTGCAAAAAATACAATTGAGCCATTAGGATACAGTTGGGAATATACTTTGGAAAAAGGACAAAAAGGGCTGAATAATTTGCACCCTTAAAAAGGATTCTTATGAAAATCAAAATTATTGCGTTAGGAAAAATTAAAGAAAAGTTTCTAAAAGACGGTATTGACGAGTTTTTGAAGCGTCTTACACCTTATGCAAGCGTAGAAATCGTTGAACTGACTCCGGTAGAAATCAGGGACGAAAACTTAACTGCCAAAGCTCTCGAGCAGGAAGCAGAAAAAATCTTGGCACATATAAAAAACGATTCCTACGTGATTACAATGGAAATTTTGGGCAAACAGCTTTCTTCAGAAGATTTTGCAAGCAAAATCAATGAAATATCAATGAGCGGAATTAGCGAACTCGTTTTTGTTATCGGCTCGTCCTGCGGACTTGCCCCAACCATCTCCAATAGAGCTGATTTCAAACTAAGTATGTCAAAGATGACATTCTTACACCAATTTGCAAGACTGCTTCTGGTTGAGCAAATATACCGTGCATTTAAAATTTTAAAAGGCGAAACTTATCACAAATAATGCTTTTTTTGCAAAATAAAAAGGGTGCAAATGCACCCTGAAAATCCAACTATCACAAATCAATATATTATATTTTTCATACTTCATTTCAAAGGTCTTTGAGTCGTTAGGTTATTAAGTTCAAATAAATATTTAAAATGAACTTAACGCCTTAAAGACTTAAAGTCCTAATGACTTCCTAAAGCGGTTTGTTCCACAAAGATTCAGCAAATTTGCTTTGTACAGCACCGTTTTCTACTGACAATGAAACATTGTTAGGAGCGAAAATAAATACCATATCGCTAATCTTTTGAGCTGTACCGCTTAATGCATGAGCTGCACCACAAACGAAATCGATTGTTCTTTGAGATTGTTCTTTGTCCAACAAATCAAGGTGCAAAATAACTGTCTTTTTGTCGATTAATTTTCTTACAATCTGAGCTGATTCAGAGAATGAACGAGGTTCAATAACTGTAACTTCGCCAGACTTGTATGAATTTGGATGAGAAACCACTTTTGATTCTCTTTCAAAAGAACGTTCAGGTTTGCTGTTTACTCTTGTACCGTACATTGTATCCAATGCCAAAGTACCGTCTGTATCGTAGTCGCCTTCTCTATCTACTAAATCCATGAAAGCATCTTCATCGCTTCCTTCATTAAAACTCTTTGTGAAAAAGTTTACAAACCCTTTTAATCCTTCTGATAGTGCCATTTCTCCTCCAATTTATAATTATGTAAATAACTTTCTGCCAATTCTTATGATAGTTGCACCTTCTTTTAGTGCAATTTTGTAATCATCGCTCATTCCCATTGATAGTTCAGGCAATTTTACGTTAAACTCTGCTTCCAATCCATCTCTGAACTCTCTTACATCTTGAAACAATTTCTCCAACGTCGCTTCATCCGCCCCGAGAGGTGCCATATTCATAATCCCTATAACCTCAAGCCCCTCTAGCTTAAGAATTTCTGCGAACTCTTGTCGAAGTTGTTCCTTGTCGTACCCAGACTTTTGTTCTTCGTGTGCGTTATTGATTTGCAATAAAACTTTCTCTCTCTTATTCAACGCACAGGCCGCTTTGGATATCGCTTTAGCAATCTTTAAAGAATCAACTGATTGAATCACATCAAAATATTCAACAACCTTTTCCGCTTTATTCGATTGCAAATGACCGATAAAATGGAATGTCGAATTTTTTCTAATCTCTTGTGGAAGCTTTTTGATTTTCTCTATAGCTTCCAAGGCTCTTGATTCACCAAAATCCCTTATCCCTGCTTCATATCCCGCTTTTATAGCTTTTAGCCCGAAATACTTCGTAACTGCGATTATTTTAACTTTAGAATGTGCAATATTCTTTTTGATGTCATCGAGATTTGTTTTTACCAATGAGCTATCAATTTCCAAATCTTCGCCCCAATTGTGTGTTGGTATTAACATTTCCCTCAACCCTCTATTGTATTATATACCAGAACTCATGCCCTGCACAAGTCTTTGTTTGTAACAACTTTTCCCAATTTTCAGAACATGCTGAAACCCATGATTTACATGGATTTCAACCATGTCCAAAATATTAAGTTTTGTTAAGTTGCCATGTTTTTGTTAACAATTTGACACGATTTTGCATACTTTTTTGCAAAATTGGCATGCCTTTTTTTAAGTCGTTAAGTCGTTAGAGCTTTTGGTCATTAAGTTCGTTAAATATTTTTATATAGACTTAACGTCTTAACGCCTCAACGACTTAAAGCCTTAATAATTTATTGTCCTAAGTAGCTCAAAGTTTCCATAACGCTACTAGCCGTCGAGAACACTCTTGAGTTCATCTGAATCATTCTTTGAGCAGTAATCATGTTTGAAAGTTCTGAAGCAATATCTACGTTAGAGCCTTCATAACCACCGGATTCGATTGAGCCGAAAGAAACCTCACCTGCCATACCGTAATAAACTTCGCCTACGTCAGCACCCCATTCCCAAAGGTTGTTATTGATTGAAACCAAGCCTTCCTCATTAACCATTGTTGCAAGTTCAATTACGAAGTTTGAATTTTCAATCGTAGCACCTGTTGCTTGAACATCAGCACCACGAATTGTTACACCTTGTGGAGTTGTATATTTCCACTGAGTTGTATATGTATCATCAACAAATTGAGTCAAAATAGAACCATCACTATAAGTTGCAGCAATAATACCATTCTCATCAACCGTTGTTGATTTCAAAGTAATACCGTTTTGATCGTTATAGTTAACCATTTCTTGCAACTCTACAGTCTGATTAATTTGTTTTGTAGAAGGATTGCTATTGCTTATACCTGTTTGACCAACAAAATTTGTTGTTGCAGAATCAAAGCTTACAGCTACGCCTTTAGGATTATTATAAGATACAACACCGTTAGCGACAGCAAAGGTTATATCATTAACACCTTGAGCTTGTAATTGTTCATTGAACTTTGCAATAACTTGCCCCATCGTCGGATCGCCTTTTTCTACAGTCAACTTAACCGGCGTACCATTTACAGTCATGTTAATATCACCATCTGTAATACTTGCGTTATTTAACTCGCTCAATTTTTTATTAGCAATATTTGGATCACCGACAACTACTGCTGATAAATTTTTAGGAATTTGAACTGTTTTTCCTGAACTTGCGTTAGAATAAGGAGTTCCGGCAGCAACAACTTTCATGCCGGACTGATTTACAACATTTCCTTCCGAATCAGTTGAAAAAACACCGTCACGAGTGTAATATAATTTCCCATCAGCATCTTGAACAACAAAGAAGCCGTTTCCTGAAATCATCAAATCCATATCACGACCTGTGCTTACAAAATCACCGGGAGTAAAATCTCTTGTAATACCACCAACTTTTACACCAAGACCAATTTGCTTAGGGTTTGTACCACCGCCGTCTTTTGTGGCCGCACTACCATATGAAAGGTTTCTTGAATAAAGTGTTTCAAAAGTCATATTTGCAGACTTGTAAGCTGTAGTATTAATATTTGCAACGTTATTTGCTACAACGTTGATTTGTGATTGCCCCGCATTTATACCGGTGCTTGCTGTGTGTAATGCTTGTGACATTTATGTCGTCCTCCTGTTGTTGTTTGGGTTTTTGTTTATAGTAAAATTCGTTTGTTTGTTATTTTATGAGTTGAAGAGTTGAAGGGTGGAATGGTGGAAAAGTTTATTTTATATAATTATAAATAACTATTCAACCTTTCCGCTTTTCAACTCTTCAACTATTTAGCTCTTTGTCGTACCACTTGTGTTTTCACCCTTTTCTCTAATAGATGTAATATTAGATATAGAGTAGTATTCACCGTTAACTTTAACCTTGCCCGTGCCATCTTTGAAATTAGCTTCTGTAACAATACCGCTGATTTCAGTAGTTTTTGAACTATCGTTTTTATCCGGAATAGAAATAGTAACTTCTTTACCAATCATAGACAATGTTTGAGTAATCTCTGCATTCATAGCCATATCATTATACATTGCAGAGATATAATTCATACAATTTGTAAGTCCTGTATTCATCTGAGTCATTTGTTCTAATGATGAATATTGAGCCAATTGTGACAACCACTCTGTATTATCAGTAGGTTGGGTCGGATCTTGGTTCTTCAATTGTTGCAGCATCAAGTTTAAAAACATGCTGCTATCATTAGTCGAACTTGTCTTTCTTTCAGTTGTATTTGATTGTGTCATTGCAGTCTGGTTCTGCAAATTTGTTATCTCTGTTGAAACAGTACTCATAACCTTCTCCTAATTTTCTTCATTTTGTGCAAAAGACATCATTTCTTCAAATTGTTCTTTCTCTTTCTGTCCTCTGCGAGAGCCTTGCTCTTTATTTCCGCCTCTTGAGCCTTCTTGTTCAGTCCAATCTGCGTTATATTCCCCATCTTGAGTTTCTTTTAATTTCACACTCACATTGTCTACACTCACCCCTTGAGCAGCCAATGTGTCTTTAAGTCCGTCCAATCCTTTCATAATAAGATTTCTAGCCTCTTGAGTTGCCACCGTAAATTGTGCGGACAAACCTTCTTTGGTATTAATAAGTTGTACAGAGACCTTGCCCAAAGATTCCGGATTAAGCACAATGTTAACTTTTGAGCCTGAATTCATATTTTCCAACTGTTTGGAAATCTGTTCAATAATTTTGCTCGGCGTAACATCATTGCTTCCGGTCGGTTTTGCATTTTGCAACGATACATTAGGCTTTGCTTCAACTTTAAATTCAGAAGAGTCCGAATTTACGTGAAGCATAGCCTTAACCCCCTGCTCCTCTGCAGTCTGGTTCTGCATCAAATCTGAACTATTACCACTATCCGAAGCATCCGCTTCTACTGATTCGACGTTCAATTCCCTTAAGACATCTTCATCTACCAAATCTTCTAATGTTTTACCCTCTGCATCAGCCACCTCGTCTGATTCAGCAGGCTTAATCAACAAAGTTTCATCCTCTTCATTATTGAGTCCGAAATCTTTCAAAAAATCATTTATATCTCTACCGTTCAAAGTCACAGTCAACTCTTCAGAATCCCCTTCCAGTGATTCTAATTGTTGAGTCAACTCTGGAACAACCGTCTGTATAACGGTTTGCACTGCAGAATTTTGTGCAGCTTTAGTTTCGTCAATCAAAGTTGAATTTTCCTCATCTGTAATAGTTGTATCTTCGGCACTTTCGTCCACCTGAGCAGTTTCTTCGGCATCAGGATTAATATTGTCAATAATTTCTTCTACGTCTTTTGCAAGAGTCAAATCCAAAGAATTTTCTTCACCAACTTCCTTCGCAACTTCTTGCAACTTATTGGTAAAATCACTCAAAGCATTCTTAACAGGTTCTTTCATAGCACCAATAGTGTCTTTAACAGTTTGAGCCGTTTTCTGCAAATCTGTTTGCTTATTTAACAAGCTTTGAAAACCATTATCAGCAAAACTTTTAGCTTCACCCATTGTTGAAGTTACAGGTTTTATTAAATTGTTTAAAATTGCTTGAGTCATCTTAACCTATCTTGAATCTTGCTGACGTTATATCATCAATTTCCTTCATCTCTTGATACAAAAACTCTTTGTAAAACTCTTTCTCTTGTTTTTCTCTAAGTTTTTTAAGAGCTTCCACCTTCTTATAAGCTTCTTGAACCTCTTGCTGCTTCATTTTCAGGATTGATTTTGTATTCGCAATAATACGTTCCTGATTTTTCGCATCACTTATAAGTTTTATTCCGAAGTCCCTGTGCCCCTCTATCTGAACAATATCGAGCTCACCAGCTGTATATAAACCCTCGAGTTCCTCGGAATTCTTTGTCTGAGCAAGAAAGATATTTTGAAGCTTCTCTTGTTGTGCGTTAAGAGCTGTAACAATCTTAGCCATTTCCATTTGTCTTTGCTCAAGTTCTTTTTCACGCATGTCAAGCACGACCTGCAATCGAAACTTGAATTTCTTCAATTTTACCTACCTCACCAAGACAGCACCAATATTCTTAAAAATAAGGATACTATTAGTACCTCTAATACTTTACCGCATGAGGGCATGCTTACCATCATATATTTGGTTGATTTAATTCTAAAAACTGATAAAAAAAGTGCGTCTAATCTGACGCACTTTTCATAAACTATTTTGCCATATAAACGCTCGTAGAAGGAAACGCAAACTCAATTCCTTCTTCTCGATAACGATGAATTATTTGTCTTATTACATCACTCTTAACGTGAGCGTGTCCCGCCCAAGAGGTTTCGCTAGTATAAGCTACAAGTCTTACTTGGATTGAGCTTGGAGCCATATTATCAATAAAAGTTTCTGCTCCATTTAAAATTGTTGACTCACATTCCGCAATCTCTTTCAAAATTCTACAAGCAATATCAAGTTTTTCGTTTGAAGTACCGTATTCAACATCAACGGAGATATCAATTCTTCTCTTATCAGCTTGAGAAACATTTGTAATTTCTTCGTTTGAAAGCACATTATTCGGCACATTCACAACAAAACCTTCAAGAGTTCTAATAGTCGTAGAACGTAAATTAATATTTTCTACAGTTCCCTCATAGCCGTTAAATTTTATATAATCACCAATTTTGTAAACTCTATCAGCCAAAAGACCGAATGAGCCGAAAATATTACCAATGGCTTCTTTCGCCGCAAAACCTACAGCCAAACCTGTAATACCAAAACCTGCGACAAGCGATGTTACATTGTATCCGAAGCTTTGCAAAAATCCTGCCAAAAGCATAAAAACAATAATTGCCTTGATTATCTTATTTAAAACGGGCATTAAGTTTAGAAGCGGAGAGTCCGTATTTTTACTTTTTAATTTGAATTCTATTCTTTTTGTAAAAGCGTCTGACAGCTTGCATACCGTCCAAATCAAAACGATATTTATAAAAACACCAATCAAAAATTTAGCATGCAAACTCAAAAAAGAAAATATAGGCTTCACAATGAAATCTACCATTTTACATACCCTTTCTGCTTCTTAATTCTACTAATTCATCTTGAAACGGTGAAATTGAAGTCAATTTATCCATAATAGCAGGCATATGCTCAATTACATAATCAACTTCTTTCTCCGTCGTAAATCTTGATAAGCTAAATCTGATTGAGCCGTGAAGAGCCGTAAACGGAATTCCCATAGCTCTCAGCACGTGGCTTGGCTCTAAAGAGCCTGATGTACAAGCACTTCCGGAACTTGCACAAACCCCGATATCACTCAAGTGAAGAAGAATTAATTCGCCCTCAACATACTCAAACCCGATATTACAAGTATTTGGAACTCTGTTATTAACACCGGTATTCAATCTTGCATTAAATACATTTTTAAGAATTCCTGTTTCAAGTTTATCACGCAATCTCTTAACTTCTGTTAATTCATAATCCATTGCATCCATCGCAAGTTCGGCAGCTTTACCCAAACCTACAATATACGGCACATTTTCAGTACCGGCTCTCATCCCACGTTCTTGATGACCACCATTAATCAGCGGTGTTATTCTAACGTCCGGTTTTACATACAAAGCCCCAACGCCTTTCGGAGCGTGGAATTTGTGACCTGAAACGCCCAACAAATCAATCTTTGTATCCTTAACGTTTATCGGGATTTTGCCGCCTGCTTGAACTGCGTCAACATAAAATCTCGTTTCCGGTGATTTTGATTTTATAATTTCTGCAATTTCTTCAACAGGATAAATAACCCCTGTTTCGTTGTTGGCATACATTACAGAAACTAAAGCCGTGTCTTTTCTGATTTTTGATTTCAACTCTTCAATATCAAGTTCGCCCTGAGAATTTACTCCGATATAATCTACTTCATAGCCTTGTTTTTCTAAAGCCTTATAAGTATTCAAAACGCAAGGATGTTCAACTTTTGTTGTAATAAGATGTCTTTTTTCTTTATTACAGCTAACAACACCCTTAATCGCAGTGTTTGCAGATTCTGAACCGCAAGAAGTAAACACGATTTCTTTCTCGTTATTTGCACCCAAAAAGTCACGAACCTTTGCTCTTGCTTCTTTAATTGCCGCCGCCGGTTTCTTTGCAAAATCATACATGCTGGAAGGATTTGCATACTCGCCTTTCAAATAAGGAAGCATTTCTTCCAAAACTTTGTCGTCTACTTTTGTAGTTGCGTTATTATCTAAATAAATCATAATGAGTTCCTTCTTAAGTCGTTAAGTCTTTTGTCGTTTTAAGTTTTTGTTGGGCAAGTATGCCCAACCTACATAGACTTATCTACACCTGTTCAACCACAATCGCTGAATCAACTTTATCTCTCAAAACTGACTCAACAAACCCTTTAATTGTCATGCTGGCATTCTTGCAGCCGCTGCACATGCCGGACAATTTAACCTTAACAATATTGCCGTCGATATCAATAAGTTCAATATCTCCGCCGTCTTTTTGAAGTTCAGGAGAGATTTGTTGTTCAATCACCTTGCTAATCTTCAAAATCTTTTGAGTTGCAGTTAAAGCCGGAGCTTTACCTTCTTTTTTAAGATATGTGTCAATCATATCTTTAATAACACCACGACAACGACCGCAAGCTCCACCTGCTTTTGTATAGTTTGTAACCTCTTCAACCGTCTTTAAACCGTTAACCTTGATTGCTTCCCAAATTTGGCTTTCTGTAACATTGAAACAAGTACAAACGACTTTATCTCCTGTATGAGCATTACCCGCAGGGTCTTCCCACTCTGCCTTATCTTCGCCGTAATACTTTTTCAAAGCATCCTCTAATGCTTCGTGTCCCATTACAGAACAATGCATCTTTTCTTGCGGAAGCCCATCAAGCTCATCTGCGATATCTTTGTTAGTAATTTTAGCCGCTTCATCTATGGTTTTACCGATAATCATTTCGGTCAAAATGCTTGAAGAAGCAACCGCAGAACCGCACCCAAAAGTCTGGAATTTAGCGTCCTTAATAACATCTCCGTCTAATTTTATATATAATTTTAAAGAATCACCACAAGCCAGAGAACCTGCTTCGCCAATTAAATCAGCGTCATCAATTTTCCCTACATTTCTCGGGTGTCTGTAATGGTCAAGAACCTTCTCCGAATATTCCCACATGATAGTTTTCCTTTCTAAAAGAATGGTTGATTAATTCTGGGAGTCGCTCCCATATCACTCCACGATTTTACAACAATATTTTACTACAAAAAAGGTTTTGGATTAAAAAACTTTTTTATTTCAAAAGAGTTCTTCATTTTCTTTTCTTTATTGCAAAAAAGAAAAGAAAACGAAGCAAAAGAAAAGAAATGATGCACTGTCTTCTACGCCCTTCGGGCGTTATTTGAGTTGATATAGCCGGTAAACCG
Source organism: uncultured Candidatus Melainabacteria bacterium (assembly GCA_934754775.1). GTDB lineage: Bacteria > Cyanobacteriota > Vampirovibrionia > Gastranaerophilales > Gastranaerophilaceae > CAG-196. Next base: position 47,617 of record CAKVIM010000002.1, read on the forward strand.
GCACCTTTGCACTCGCTAAGAAACACTCGTGGTGCGAGTGATGTTCAATTGGTTATTGTTGGGGTGAAACCCCAATCTACATTCTAATAGTGCAACTATCCTCTCCGAGGGAGAGCGGATTTTCGGTAGGGCGTAAGCCCGTAAGGTGGAGGTCGGACGTTACTCCGCCGACACCCCGAATAATCCAAGACAGGGGTCGGGTGAGGGTGCACACCGTTAGGGTAAATCTAAAACTACACCTCACCCGCATCCGTAACTCACATTCGTTCGAACGGCTGCGACCTCTCCTGTTAGGCGAGGTTGAGGTCTAATTAAAAGAACATCTTTAGAAAGTAGGGTGCAAATTTTTGCACCATTAACATTTCATTAATTTTCTAATCTTTTTTCTTCTTGCTTCAAAAATTCGCAATCAGCCTCAAGTCGTTTGTCATCCATTGCGTCAATGAGTTCTTCAATATCCTTAATCTGACCGAGTTCAAAACCGACTTCTGCAAACAAAACACAATCATTACAAAGTCTATAATGCCCATATTGAACAGAACCCGCCAAAGACTTTGTCCCGCCGCAAGCATCACAAGTAAAAAATTCGTTTTCGCAATCAGGATTTTCTTCTATATCGTCTAGCCTCATTTGTTCAACAACTTGCTGCATCTCTTGAACAACTTCTTCTTTTGATCTCATATCTATCTTTGCTCCACTAACGCTTTCATCTCTTTAACCGCTTGTTCCAAGCCAACAAAAATTGAACGAGCAATAATCGAATGCCCGATATTCAATTCATGAAGATTTGGTATCTCATGCATTCTGCCAACATTTTGATAATTTAAACCGTGTCCCGCATTAACTTTTAGTCCAAAATTCTGTGCAAAAATTGCAGCACCCTTCAAATCTTCAAAAGCCTTTTCTTCTTCCAATGTCCCAAAAGCTTCTGAATATCTTCCGGTATGGAGTTCAATAAATGGAGCCCCTGTTTTTGACACCGCAGAAATTTGGTGTACATCAGGGTCTATGAAAAAGCTTACTTCTATGTTCTTTTCAATCAGTGGTTTTGTAAACTCAATCGCCCAATCGAGCTGTCCTGCAACATCCAAACCACCTTCCGTTGTAAGTTCTTGTCTTTTTTCCGGCACGATACATACCGCATGAGGTCTTAGCCTTAACGCAATTTCCTGCATTTCTTTTGTCATAGCCATTTCTAAATTCAAACGAACTCTGGGAAGCATTCTAATCGCTTCTACATCAGCATCTTTAATATGACGCCTGTCTTCTCTCAAATGAGTTGTAATAGAAGCAACTCCGCATTCTTTGCAAATTCTTGCTGCAGTAATCGGATCCGGATCAATTCCACCCCTAGCATTTCTTAATGTTGCCACGTGATCAATATTTACACCTAATAACATTTTATCTATTTCCTTTCAGACATTTCATCTTGTTTATGTGCAACAAAGCCGTATATGTCGGCAATATTGTAATATTATTATCTGCCGATTTGCCAATATACTCAACGGCTTTATCTATATCATTAATAATTTTAATCTTCTCTACTCCGGCATACTTAAGCCTCAAAGCCATATCATTGGCACGAATTCCTGATACAACAATTTCTTTGTCTACATTTTTCAGAAACTCGAATTCTGCATCCCAAAGCCAAGAAACATCACGCCCGTCTGCGTAATTATCGTTAATTATTATCAAAATATTTGACTCTTTATCAACAGTCTTTAAAACTTCATTCGCACCAATCGGGTTCTTAATCAGCTGTATCAGAACTCGTTTGCCGTTCAAATGTTTAACCTCACTTCTTCCGAAAGCCACCTTAAATGTAGGCAAAGTATCAATTATATTCTCAATTCCAAGCTCTTTACACAGAGCAATCGCACCCAATGCATTATAAGCATTAAATAACCCGACAAGCGGCACTTCAAAGCTTTCTTCATTAACCTTAAGAACCGAATATTCCTTGTATAAAGAGATTTCTGCTTTGTATTTCGGGTCAGGGCGTTTGTAACCACAAGTACAGAAATAATGTCCCTGTTGTGCGTAAAACTTTTTAGAATACATTAACGGCTTCCCGCAAGGACAATTAAAAGCTTCTTCGGTTCCGGTTTCTGCCTTCAAGCTTTCGTCTGCATAATAAACATTTTCTACCCCGTAATAAATCTTATGTTCGCCTTCAAAACTTGCTACCAACGGGTCATCCGCATTCAAAACAAGTTTTACGTTCGGACGTTTATTTATGCCATCTTGAATTAAACGTTTTGTCGTCTCCAATTCACCATATCTATCCAATTGATCACGGAAAAGATTTGTCACAAGCAAATAATCAGCCTCAAATTGGTCATAAATTTTTGCCAAATAAGCTTCATCCGATTCAATCACAGAATAATCCGTCTTTCTAAAAGGATTCAAAGAAACAGACAAAGCATTAACCACACCTGTCAGCATATTCGCACCCATTGCGTTATTCACAACAGTTTTATCAGAACCTTCAATAAGGTGTGAAATCAACCCTGCAGTCGTTGTTTTACCGTTTGTTCCGGTCACATTAATCTTTGTATCAATATATTTATTACACTCTAAAAGGAATTGCGGGTCTAATTTAAGCACGAACTTCCCGATTATCGACGTTCCGGCAGATAGTCCGGTGGTATGAAGCATAAAATATGCTAAACGAGCGAATAAAAGTGACAAATAAAACAAGAAATAATCCTCCAAGTGTATTTTATTTTAAGACATTATAAAATATAATCATATAATAATACAAATATGAACGGATAAATATGATTTATACATTTCTAATCACAATAGTTTTCATTGCAGAACTAATTATCGCAATTACAATTCTAATCCAGCTGCTTAAGCTTGATAACAGCTTAATCAGAGCAAATGATTTTGTATCAGAAGCAAAACCAAAAATTGAAGAAATTGCAAAACTCGTGACAGGAATTTCCGAACAGCTTGCAGAACTTGCTCCCGAGTGGGTGGAAAAATTTAAGGCTGCAAGAAATAAAATAATCCTAAATCAAATTGAAAGCATAATGACAGGATTTTTAGTTTGGTCTATTAATATAAAAGCTATCAGAAAGCTTCGCAAATCTAAATTTGTAAAGGCTGCTATTAAGGGTTTATCCCTTGTTCAAAATGTGATATAATAGGTGAGAACATAAGAAAGAGGTAATTTATGAGTAAAGATAAATCTTCATTCGGATTTGGAATCGGCTTACTGGCAGGCGTTGTAGGTGGACTTGTAGCGGGAATCCTTTACGCACCACGCCCTGGAGCAGAGATGAGAGAAAAAGTTAAGGAAACGGTTTGCGACTTAGCAGAAAAGCACTCTCCGGCAGTTAATGAAGCAAAAAAGCAGGCTATGGAATCAATTGATTTGTTAAAATACAAACTTGAAAGACAGTACAAGAAGTTCGGCAATATGCTTAAATCAAAGAAAATGAGAAAAGCAAAAGAGCTTGAAGATTTGTCAGACTACGATATTTAAGAGGGGGTTGGGGTTTTCCCCGACGATAAACTAAAAGGATACAAAGATGGAAACAACACACTTATATCAAAGTTTAACTTTTTTGGCTTACGCTACCGGAATCATTGTAATTCTTGTTGGTGCAATGCTCGTCAAAGTCTTGTTTGACCTGTCAAAATTGGCAAAAAACGTTAACGAAACAACCACCATTGTAAAAACTGAACTTGTTCCTACTTTACAAAACATTAACAAGTCTGTGGAAATCGTTAGCAGTATTATCATCAAGGCAGACGAGAGCGTTAATAAACTAAAAGACGCTATCAAAAACTCACCACTTGGAATTTTTTCTAAGCTTACAAGCATTACAGGCACCGTAACAAAAGGTTTCTTCGGCGGTTTATGCTCTGCTTTCAAAATGTTTAGCAGAAAGAAGTAAATCTTGTTGGCAATATAAAAATTTATAAAAAAAGTTAAACTACAAATGAAGGAGAAATAATATGTCAGTAACAAAATTTTTATCAGGTTTTGCAGTTGGTGCAGCCCTTGGAGCAATTGCGGGCATTCTTCTTGCACCTCAATCAGGAGCTGAAACAAGAGAAATGCTAGGCGACATGGCATCAGACGTTGCAAAAAAGACAGACGAAACGGTTAAAGATATTCAAAGAAGAGCAGATCATATCGTTTCAGATGTTCAAGAAAAAGGCGAAGAAATTATGGATAAAATTCAAGAACTTCTTGATAAACAAAAAGAGAAGATTGAAGAGTAATCGGTTTGATAAAGGCGGCTCCTTTAGGAGCCGCCTTTATTTTTATAATTAGCCTAGCATTTGACTTATAAAGATTTTTATATTATCATAAGTCTTGTGATAATGCTTGTCGTTATGACACTCCATTGGCGGGGGTTCCGCCGCAGAGAAATGACAATTTAATATCCGCATGCCCTTGTGGCACTCTGCCGAGCAAAAGTTGACTAAATGTCAAGTTTTGTGAGAGGGGAGGTAGACTTGTCTACCGATTCCGCAGCAGAGAATGACAATTTAATATCCGCATGCCCTTGTGGCACTCTGCCGAGCAAAAGTTGACTAAATGTCAAGTTTTGTGAGAGGGGAGGTAGACTAGTCTACCGATTCCGCCGCAGAGAAATGAAAATTTAATATCCGCATGCCCTTGTGGCGGAATCGGTAGACGCGTTGGACTTAAAATCCAATCGGGGTTCACCCTCGGTGCCAGTTCAAGTCTGGCCAAGGGCAATTAAAAAAAAAGACTTTCCTTCCGGAAAGTCTTTTTTTTTAATTACTTATCACCATTTGTCCCCAATTTATCCCATTCGCCACTTTCTATAAGTTTTCTAATCTCTGCTTTTGTTTCAGGGTTCTCGGTTTTTGCTTGCAATTCTCGAATAAGCTTCTCTTTCTCTGCGTCGGTCATATTCTTAACCTTTTGTTTTTCAACGGCAAGTTCCTTTACTTTCACAATATCTGTTTTTGTTTTTTTGTTTCTTAAAGCTAAAACAACTGCAGCAGCCACGCCAAGTGCCACCAGACCACCTAGTACAACATTTTCTTTTTTATATGATTCTTTTTTATCCGTATTCTGTTGACTTACAATCGGACGTTCTGCTTTAAATATCGGATTTGAGCTTATTCTAATAGACATTTTTCACCTTCCTATCTATACTAAAACATAAAAACACAAAAAATTGCCTTATTTATCAATTAAAGTTTTTATGTTAATGCGTTATTCTATGTTACAGTTAGATAAGGAGAGATTATGAATAAAAATATTGTTATCATCTTACTCATTTTTCTTGTACCATTGGCGGTTTATTTCGGACTTACAAGGGATAAGTTAACCACACCGCCATCAATAGCGGCCGGCGGAGCTGAAGTAATCAAGTTTGCGTCACCTATGTGTTATGAATGTCAAGAACTCGAAAAAGTTTTTGAAGAAGTTTTTCCTGCTTACAACAAAGACATAACGCTCAGAAAAATTGATGTTACACAAAAAGATAAGCAAACAAAAAGCTTAATCCAAGAACACGGAGTAAAACTCGTACCAACTACTATTTTTAAAGACAATGACGGCAACATAAGACGCCGCATCGAGGGTTCTATGCAGCCACAAGTATTGGAAAATTATTTGAAAGAGCTTATAAATGGATAACTTAGTACAAATTTTCACATCAGGAACCGGCGGAACACAAGTTTGGGCTCTAATGTTCGCCGCATCATTCCTCGGAGGCTTGGTAGCATCAATATCGCCTTGCTCACTTGCAATGCTTCCGCTTATAATAGGCTACGTGGGCGGATACTCAAAAGAAACTCCGCTTAGAACATTCATTCAACTATGTTGCTTTATAACCGGAACCGCAATCGTATTTTCGATTATCGGAATAATATGTGCAGTAACAGGAAGCGTATTTGCATCTTTTCTCGGCGGATATTTTACACTGATAATTGCATCGCTGTTATTGGTAATGGGACTAAAAATTTCCGGTATACTTGAGTTTGAAATGCCTGTAATAATAAAAGCAATGCCTACAAATTCAACGCACTCGCTTTTTATCTACCCAATTCTTCTTGGAATAACTTTTGCACTCGCAGGCACACCTTGTTCAACTCCAATACTAGCAGGCATAATGGCATTTGCTGCAATAGGCAAAAACCTAATCGCTGCAGTTTTAATGCTATTCTTGTTTGCAATCGGGCAGGGGCTTATACTAATTATTGCGGGAATTTTCACTTCAAGCATAAAAAATCTCAAGAAACTTTCACGCTTCACAGATGTGCTTATGAAAATAAGCGGAATACTACTTATCGGCGTTGCGATTTATCTGTACTACAAAACTTTTGCACCACTAATCTAAGAGTTCCGACTCAATAATCGCAGCAGCAGTTTTTATGAACTCCTCGCAAGGTCTTTGTGCGTAATATTCCGAAGTCCGCTTCGATGGAATATAAGAGCTCTCACCTTCGTTCAGCCCAAGAAGTTCTCTACAAATTATAGAACCGTGTTCTTGTTTGAATTTTTCAGCTAAATCCTGAATAAGTTTATAGTGCTTCGCTTTTGACTCATCGTCTATAGGGGAAGTATATCCCTTTAAAACCCCTGCTACCATAAACATTGCAGACACAGCACCACAAACTTCACGCAAGCGTCCCATTCCACCTCCAAAAGATGACGCAAGTTTGAGTGTAGTCACTTCATCCAAACCAATTTCCCGAGCAAACGCCAACAAGACTGATTGAGCACAATTATAACCATGCCGAAAATTTTCCGCCGCTATTTCTTGATAAAACTTCATAAAAACATCTTACAATAAAAAAATGAACAATTAAAATTTAATATCGTTATAAAAATATAGATTAAAAAGGAGAGTTAATTATGTCAGACGAAAACAAAATTATTGAAGAAAAACACGAATGCTTATGCCAAAACAAGTATTTCAAAAAATTTATAATAATAAGCGTGGGGACATTTGTTGGTGCATTTTTGGCCCTAAGCTTGTTCGCAGCACTAAGTAAAACTCCAATGCCTGCTCAAATGCCTTGCCCATGTCCATGCCAGCAAATGATAAGACCTGATTTCGGGCCGCAACATTTTGACAGAGGTCCTAGAGGCGATTTCCATAAAAAAATGGAGAAAAGACACGCAGATAGACCTATGCCGCCAAGAGCAGAAAGACCGGAAGTTGATGATTAATTAGGAGAAACGTGAGGGTGACTAAAAAAATCGCCCTCTTGTTTTATTTTCCACTTGAAATTAAAAAATGTTTATGAGATGATTGACTGGTAATTGAATAAACGTTATGGCAAGGTAGCTCAGCTGGTGAGAGCGCACGGCTCATACCCGTGAGGTCGAGAGTTCGAATCTCTCCCTTGCTATTTTTTTGTGCCTTCACGGGTAATTCGCAGTACGCAGTTCTTTCGAACCCAATCGGACTCCGTTCCAAGTCTTCACTACGTCCTCTTGGAACGCACGGCTCCCTCTCTGCAAAACTTACCCATTGGGGTAACTTTTGCTTCGGCACTGTCCGTGAGGTCGAATAGGCTTAAACAAGCAATTGTTAACCACCGAAACATACTTGTAAGATAATCAAAAGACGAATCTCTCCCTTGCTATTTTTTTGTGCCTTCACGGGCAATTCGCCGTACGCAAATTCACCCTAATGTAGTTTAAAGTTCATTTTAAGAAATAGAGTCTAATATTTAATCAAAACAATAAATTGTATTTTTTAGTATATATGAATAATTATCAAAAACTGAAATTATTGTATCTATAATCTTTTCCAAATCCGAATGTGTCATATCTATTTCATTTTGATAATCCGTATAATGTGCATATAATTTACTTCTGATTGTTTTTAAAATTTTAAAACAACTATTCAATATTTCTTCGTCATTTTTTATATTTAATTCTTCAAATGTATTTTTTATATTTTTCAGACGTTCCTGTTCTATCGGATCATTATCATCACAAACTTGAATAAAATCATGCCGATTAAAATCTGTTATATATTTAGGCTTATCTTTGATAAGTTCTTCCATTAAAATTTGTTTATTATTTTTATAATATTTAGAAAAACTTCTAAGAAATTTAGGGAAACTTAAATCATCATCATGACTTCCATATTCCGTTAAAGCTGCAATTGCCAAAACTAATGAACATTCATAATTATATCTAATCCAAAAACTATAATTAGATTTGAACATTTCAATTTTTTCTTCTGTATTTTTTCGAAAAAATCTTTTATAATTTTTTTGCGAGTTTTTTATTAAATAAATTTTTAAAGAGATTTTTTCCAACCAATTTATAAAATATTCTTTATCTTTATTCATCTATATATTCCAAATACTCTAAAATTTTCTTTTGTTCTAAATGCAACATGTAATTATACATAAACTTATAATCAGGCTCACCTTCTGAATCTACTGGAAGCATAATTTTTTGTTTTAACATACGATTTTCATTAAATTTATATCCATACATATATTTGCATTTCTGCTTCAATATTGCATTTTTTAAAAAAAGATAAATATACTTATTACCTTTAACTTCTTTTGTTGAAAACCGCTTTACATCGTCAGAAAAAGTACTTTTATAAGGATGATAGAATGTTTCAACAACACTACCATTGTAATTTACTCCTAATACGCCTTTATCAGTTGAAGGATTCTCATTAGATATAAAATTTGTTATACCATTATTTGAATCTGTAGCACCAATAAAAGGAATATTTCCACTTTTCATATTTGCTTTTGTTAAACGTTTCCCTGCCTTAATCTCAAATATTTTTGATATATAGAAGTCATGCCATTCTTTATTAATGCATACTTCCTTATGTAATTTATCAACTAAACTTTTAATATGTTCCTTATACTGATTTTTAAGTTTTGCTTCACGTTCTTTTATGTATTCTTCCATGAACTTATAATCAGGTTCACCTTTTGAATTTACAGGTAAAATTATTTTATCTTTATCTGCATTGTCTTGCCTAAATTGATTCCCATAAGAATATTTTGAAGAATTTTTATTGATACAAGCCACGATAAATAATTTCGCTTGTTTGGAAATGCTATTATTTTTAAAAAAGTATATATTATCATCGCCATAGCAATTATAATCATGATAAAAAGCATGTCCAAACATATCTATAGATATAAAATCAATATGCTTTGTCATGTTTTTATTTTTCGATATATAGTCACTTACTCCCTGATTACTTTCACTTGCTGTAAGAAGTGGTATATTACCATTTTTTCTTTGTTCTTTTACCAATCTCTTACCATGATAATTAGTAAATATATCGCTCAAATAAAACACTTTCCAGTTAACAGTTTTTAGTGATTTATTCATTTTCATCCTCATTAAACAAATAACTTCTACCTTGTGCTATCATTGAAAATTCAAAAGTTAGATAGTCTGCAATAGTTTTGTCAAAATCTTCTTCCGTAGGTATTTCATCATTGAAGTAATAAAAAGCGTGTAACCATTCATCGGTTGCTTCAATAGTTGATTTCACACAGAATTTTGTAGGAGCTTCTATACGGTCAAACCATACGTCAAGCAAGTGTTGTTTCTTATCTTTTGCGTATTCAGTTTCAACTAATCCTATATGTGGAGCAACTTTAAATCCGTCATCTTTAAAATCAATAAATTTACACTCTTTATTGGCAGGGTGCGGTTTATGTGCCGTAAATACAGCTATACAAGGATTTACGCCAACGCCATAGAACGTATCACCGCTTAATGTAATAACACCTTCTAAAGTATGGTGTTTTAAGATACTTTCTTTATAATTTTGTTCGTCCTTCGTTTTACCTGTTAGGGATGATTGCGGAATAATCACAATTGCTTTTCCGTTTTCTGCTAATGAATCAAGTAAATGTTCAACAAAACTAATTTCATACAACGAAGGATTTGCTTTTGAACCTTGACTATAAGGGGGATTCATCATGCCAACAGTTGCACCTTTAAGTTGTAATTCAGAATCTCTACACCTTAGGAAGTCTTCATCAATAAGATTACTTTTCCCGTCACCACGTATAATCATGTTTGAAGTTGCAATTGTAAACATATACGGTTGAAGTTCAATACCATGAAGCTGATTTTTTCTGATATTTTCTTTCTGACGGTCGTCTTTAGCTTTTTTCAACATATTATGCATAGCTGCGATAAGAAAACCTGCCGTTCCGCAACAAGGGTCAAATACAATATCTTCCGGTTTAAGCTCAACCAAATCACAGAATAATTGAGTAATATGTTTTGGTGTAAGTATAATACCCAAACTTTGTCCGTCACCACCAGAATAACTCATAAATTCGCCATAGAATCTACCTAAGTAATCTTCGGCGGTTTTGGTATATTTAATAGTTTTATAAATATTATCATATATTTGTTCTGCATAATATTTTAGAGGAGTTTTTCCCAATGTAGGATTTACTTCATTTAAAATTCTTGTATCTTTTATTACTGCAAATTGCGTTAATAATTTGTCTTTCTTTACGGTAGGTGATACTTTCGAACGCTGTAAATTTTTATCAATAGCAGAATAAATCTTGTTTCCGTCAGTATCAACTTCATCACCATTAAGTTGTTCAAGGTTAAAAGAACCTTTATCAATCTCTCTTAGAGCAAGTAAAATACCTGATACTACAAGAGGTTTCTGTGTATCTTGTAAATTGCCATAATTTCTAAGATCTTCATGTAAGTTCTTTGCAAACTTAAGAATTTCAGTAGTTTCTTTTTGCAAATCTGTATTTTCGCCCAAAATCTCTCTGGTATAATATTCATCAATATTTTCTTCGTTAAATATATAAAAAGATTCAACGTCAGGCATTATCTTGCAGTATTCACGTTCATTTATAAATAAAGGTGTAATCTTGTGATGTTTTTCGTTACCTGATATACCAAAAGCGATTATCTTCTTATAATGAGTGTTATTAATAAGGTGCTTGCCATAGAAATATGCACCATTAACGGCATAATCAGTGACAGCTTTAGTCTCTGTGCTGATTAAATTCTTATCGTCATATTTCACGTGTTTTGACAAGTCTGATTTGTCTTCAATTACAAGCAAAAAGTCGCCAACTACACCCACATACTCAGGGTAACCAACATTACCAGTGCCTTTTTTAGAAGCAGTCTTCAATGCTTCATCAACTTCTTTTATTGAGCAACCTTGTGGGTCAAGGCATATACCGGCTTCTTTTAATAGTTCATATACCCATAAATCTGTTTTTGCTTCCTTTTTTGCCATATTAATATTCTTCCTTTAAAATTTCATCAAACTTGCCAGCCATAAATAGTGGAATATTATATAGTCCATTATTTATTTCAAAATCAGCAAGGCTCGTTCTTATACTTATTTCAGGCTCAAACTTTTCTCTGTAAACTTTTAGAGATTTTGCCTGCAAATTTGTTGTTGCTTTTACTTCGACTGGAATTATATATCCATGCGTTTGGATTACAAAATCAATTTCAGCATTTCCTGATTTACTTATCCAATAAGCGACTTCCATATCTTCAAAGGTTTTCAATTGTTGCAGAACATATTGCTCCGCCAATGCTCCGTTAAACTCAGTGAAAATTTTATCTCCGTCAATCAATGTTCTTGCCGGAAGTTTACTTAAAGCACAAAGCAAGCCGACATCCAAAATAAAAAGTTTAAATGCTTTTGTATCTTCATAAGCTTTAATTGGCATTGCCGGTTTTGTTATTCGATTTATTTTATAAACAAGACCACAATTTATAAGCCAAGACAAAGCTTCTTCAAATTCATTTGCTCTTGCTCCTTGTTTAATCTTTTTATAAACAAATTTCTTACTTTCTTGCGTTAATTGATTTGGAATAGATTCCCAAAGTAAATCAATTTTTAATTTTCCGGTTGAAGAAATATGCTTTGAAAAGTCATTAGTGTAAGCTCTTAAAATGCTTTCCTGAATTTTTCTTGCCTTTTTATAGTCATTATTATTTACAAAATCATTAACAACTTCAGGCATTCCGCCAATATAATAATATTTTTTTAACCATTCTATATATTTTGGCTTAAATGTTTTTATATTATCCGAAGTTGGGTTTTCTAATAATTTAATAAACTTTTCTTCTCCAATCGCTTCCAAAAATTCCAAGAAAGATAATGGATACAAGTCTAAGAAATCGACTTTGCCAACAGGAAAAGAAACATTTTCGTGTAAAGCAACACCTAGCAAACTTCCTGCAGCAACGATATGATATTGAGGATTATTTTCATAAAAATATTTCAGAGTTGTTAGAGCTTTAGGACACTCCTGAATTTCATCAAGAATAATCAATGTATTATCTGCATTAAATTTTGAAAATTCAAGCTCCAAACCTTCCAAGATGCGATTAGTATTCATATCCTTTGAAAATAGTTCACACATTAAATCATTATTTTCAAAATTTATATAAATTGTTTTCTTGTATTGAGTTTTACCAAACTCTCTCATTAGCCAAGTTTTACCAACCTGTCTTGCTCCTCTTATTATAAGAGGTTTCCGGTTTTGGCTTTCTTTCCAGATTATAAGATTTTTAATAGCATCTCTCTTCATTACACAGTAGAGCTTAACATATCTTGACATTCTATAGCTCATATATTTGATGGAGATTTTACAAAATTTTGCATTTTTTCTATGGACTTTTGTGTGTTTAATAACATTTTTTAGACTGATATACTAATTAGTTTATAGAAACTTCAAAAATTTTAAACAAAGTCTATACAAATATGGAACTAGAAAATCAACTTTCCCCAAATAACGATTTACTAGAAGATTTAATAAAAGAGCTTTTACACGATAATGTAGCAAGAATTTGGGATGAAGAGTAAGATGAATATTTTTGAAACAGATGATTCTTCTACTCCCCCTACACAGGTATAAAGATTGCACTTGGAGTTTTGTTTAATCTTTTTGTTACGTGGTCAGAGACAGCACGTCCATCGCCGGTCGTGATTTCTGTATGACCATATTTTGAGCTTACGCCCGAAACCCCTCTATCATACACAAGAACGCACCCTGCCGGTAAATCCTTGACATTTACAGATGATGGAGAAATCTCCTTGAAGTTTCTATTTTGACGTAGAATTCCCGTCATTTGGTAAGCATGTCCGCTCTTATAAGCACCCAAACCACTATTTGCAATAGCATTCTTAACATATCTTGCACATTTACCCGTAGTTCCGCTTGCAGAATTTAATGCGACACGAGCAAGTCGATTCCCCGCAGAAGCATTATATCCACTAAGATTTGCTTGCTTATTACTACTAAAACTAAAAGTATCGCCTACTCCACTTGTACTGGAAAACGTAAACTGCGGCAATGTATAATTAAATCCACCACCAAACACACTTCCTGAATTATTCGCAAATGAAGGAAGCGGAATATTAAAATCCATACTAGGCGTTAAATTGAAAACCGGAGGCGGAAAATTAAACAAAGACGGCATACCAAAATTAAAATTAAACATAGGAGCCCCGAAAATCCCACACCCAAAGTTTGGCGGCATATTCCAACACGAAAATAACGGGGTAAAACTATTACTTATCCCGCCGATAAAGCTATTCAAATTTGCAAATGGGTTACATAATGTCATGACTTATATCCTAAATATATAAAGTATACATAAAGGAAATAATTGCCTTTTTTGTAAATAAATATTAAAACCCATTGCTTGAGAATAGCTCTCATCTTAAATAATCAGAACTATATAAAAAGAATAAAGTAGCCCGTAAGCCGTGTTCTGTTTTAGATAATTATCTATCTGGTATTGAGATTACTCCCAATCTCTAGCGATTTTTCCAGACTCGGCGGACACCTCAAACGTCTGATTCAATCTTGCATTCAGTCGGGGTTTAGCTAGCCGATACCTTCCGATATCGCTGGTGAAGCTCTTAACTCACCGTTGCACCATTGCCTGTGATTGAAAATCCATCGGCCGTATTTTTTCTGTGCCACTTTCCGCCAGCTCACGCTGCCCGGAGTTTCTCCGGCGACCTGTCCTCGAATGCACGGACTTTCCTCATCCCGAAGGACGCAATTATCCGACTACTTTATTCTTAAAACAGATTATAACACAAAATCCAATCACTTATAAGCGTTATTTAAGCAAACCATCAACATCTAAAACCGTCTTGAGTTTCAACGCATAAATATTATCTTTACCCAATAGCGAAAGTTTCACGGCATCCTTTTCTGTCGTAACAATAATTCCGTCGATATTTGCAACATCCTCTAATACATACTGGTGGTGGTCATCGAATGTAACTTTATTGACCAATTTGTAATCTTTTTCCAAAAATTTGTAGAACTGTTCCGGCTGACCAATCGCAGAAAGTGCAGTTATTTCAGCCCCAGCATAAAGATGTTCTCCGGAGATAATATTGTAGCAATAATCCGGTTCAACCCTGCAAAGCAAAGTTGTTGCTGAACTATTTTCAGCATTATGAGCAGATTTTTTGTCTCTCATAAATTTCTTATCCAAAATTCTGGCAATTTTTTCTGCTCTAGTATGGTCAACATTTTTGCTCACGACAACAAGTTTATTAACTCTATCAAACCCTTCAGTTCCTTCTCTTAAGGGACCTGCGGGCAAAAGATTTTCATTGCCGAACATTTTTTCTGAATCTACAAGCACAACATCCAAATCTCTCGCCATTTTTCGATGTTGAAATCCGTCATCAAGAATAATCTTAGTAACACCAAGCTCCTTAATTGCATACTCTGCCGCTTTCACACGGTTTGAGCAAGTCAAAACCGCACACATATTAAGATTTACAGCAAGCCAATACGGTTCATCCCCTGCCATATCAGCCTTGTAATAAAGATTTATGCCATCAGAAATCACATTAACATTTTTATTATCAAGCTTTCCGCCATATCCACGAGAAACAATCGCAACCCGTTCGCCTTTATCGACAAAGTATCTGGCAATTTCAGCCACTACAGGAGTTTTACCGACTCCGCCGGTTGTAAAATTGCCAACAGAAATCACAAATGCATCAACTTTTTTAGGCTTCAAAAATTTTTTGTCATACAAAATGTTTTTAAATCCGCTTCCTAATCCGTAAAAAATCGAGCAAAATTTAAGAACACCAAAAAGCAAGCCTTTAGGCTCTTTGGTATAATGCAATTTTGTTATTTCTGTTTTTAAATTCACTTATTGCCCTTTTCAACCATACTTTTAAATTTCTCAAAATCTTCAATCGTATCAATTCCAACCGGAACATTATCAACGATTGCGACCTTAATTTTCATACCATTTTGCAAGGCTCTGAGCTGTTCAAGTTTTTCTGCCATTTCATAAGGAGCTTGTAGCAATTTCGTCATCTTAAACAACGCTTCTCGCTTGTAACCATAAATACCCAAATGTCCGTAAAACTTCCAGCTACCATCGTTTTCAGCTCTTTCGTAAGGGATTTTTGAGCGAGAAAAATACATCGCATAATGATTCAAATCAAAAACGCATTTAACAAGGTTTGGATTATTGACTTCATTTTCATCCTTGATTTCTCTCACCAAAGTCGAAATGTCAGCATTTTCATCCTCTCTTACCCCTTTAATCACAAGCTCAATATTTGCTTGTTCTATCAAAGGTTCATCACCTTGAAGATTAATTATATAGCCAATTTCAGGATGACGAGAAGCGACTTCCGCAATTCTATCGCTACCGCTTTTATGTTCGGTTGAAGTCATCTCAACTTCTGCACCAAACCCCTTACAAGCGTTAAAAATTCTATCATCATCTGTTGCCACAATTACTCTATCAACCATTGGACAAGATTTTGCCTTTTCCCATACCCATTGAATAATCGGTTTGTTATTAGCTTTCAACAAAGGTTTGCCCTCAAGTCTTGATGAGCCGTAGCGTGCCGGAATTATTATTGCTGTTTGATTTTGTTCTGTCATATCTTTCCCTTAATTAAACCTATTTTGTCGCATTTATAAATACTGCGTTTGTTTTCAAACTAATTTCACGACCTGTTAAGTAGTTTTGGACATCAAGCATAAACTTATCAACAGTTGCTTCGTCAAAATACTTAAGATATCTTTCCCTAGTAGAAGGCTGATTTGGAGAAGGCGGATTTACGAACCATTCTCTAACCATATTTGGCTGAACCACATACTGCGAGCGAACTTCCTGAAGTTTAACTTCCGGAATTGTAAATCCCGCAATCTCAAGATTTGTTCTCAATGTGTTCTCATCAAAGTTACACAAAGAATCAAGCGGATTTTCCATAATCTCATTTTCTACACGCTTAAAATCTTCATATTTTTCAATATAATGAGGGTCCAAGATTTCCCAATAACGAGTGTTTGAACGAATAATAGGTTCAAATGCACAAAGCTTACCTGCAGGTTTCAAAACTCTATAAATCTCGTTAATCGCAGGCTGTTTATTCACAACATGCACCAATACTGAACGCATCAAAGCTTTATGTACAGAGCTTTCCGGCAAAGCCAAGTGTTCAACAGGACTCTTCAAAAGTTCGTAACCACTTGTTACACCAGCAGCATCCAAGATTTTTTTACAGTCATCAAGGCAGTCTTGAAACATATCCGAGAAAATAACTTTTCCCTCGCAGTTTTGCTGCTCCAACGCCTTAAACGCCAACAAACCGGTACCTGTACCAATATCAAGCACAACATCATAAGGTTTAATATCAGCATAAACCAAAATTACATCACGGACAGCTTCCAACCAACGCATAGTCTGAGCCTGCATTTCAGGCGTCATACCAGCAAAACGATTCTGCTTAAGCCACTGCGTCCAGTTTTTACAAATATCGCTCATCTAATCTTCCTCTTTACTTCAGCCGAAATAAACACTTCCAGCCATTGGGATTATACCAGAAGATTATACTATAATTTTTAGTTTTGAGCAATTATTTTGCCAAAAAACCTATAACTCTGGCTTTCAAAGATTCAACAGCTTCTTTATCTAATCCGGAAGCAATCCTTTCAAAAAAAGAGTTAAATTCTTTTTCTGTAAAACCCTTTGCCTTTTTCATTCCAAAACCAGCTTCTAATTTGTCACCATTCGTAATAAAACAATCCAGTGAATTGATATGTTGTGGCTTTGTTGATGTCAGCTTAACAATAGCTTTTTCACCGTTGCCTAACGTTTGGTGAATATTGTATGTTATAGCTCCAAAATTTGTTCCGTTTACATTGTTTACTTGCATGTTAAGACTCCTTTTTTTATTTTAAAACTCGAAAAAATATTTTTTGCCAGTAAAAAAAGACTCCATCTTGTAGATGGAGTCTTTTTTAATCTTCTAGAAACTAAACAGCGTAAACACTAACTTGTTTTCTGTCACGTCTGTGATCTTCGAACTTCACTTGTCCATCTATCAATGCAAATAAAGTGTCATCTGAACCGATACCTACATTGTTACCAGGGTGAACTTTTGTTCCTCTTTGACGAACAAGGATGTTACCAGCTTTAACAATTTCTCCACCGAATTTTTTAACGCCTAATCGCTTCGCTTCGGAATCACGACCGTTACGGGTGGAACCCATACCTTTCTTATGTGCCATTTTTATTCTCCTTTTTTATAATCTTTTTAAGTTGTTAACATTCGCTACACTATAATTATTTGTGAGCTATGTTAACCTTTTAAATAATCACGCCCAGCGGGTGCGACTATGCTTCTGTTGTTTCAGCTGCTTCAGCTTTAGCTTTAGAAGCTGTTGTTCTGATTTTGTTAATCATAACTCTAGCAAAGCCTTGTCTATGACCTTGAGTTTTTCTGTAACCTTTTTTAGGTCTTTGTTTGAAAACGATAATTTTCTTAGCTTTGTCATTCTTTACGATTGTGCCTTCAACCTTAGCGTTAGCTACGTATGGTTGACCAACTTTTGACTTTTTGCCGTTAACAATCATAACAACTTTATCAAAAACTACTTTTGCGTCTTTTTCTTCGCCTAGTAATTCAACGTCTACATAACGTCCTTCTTCAACTTGGTATTGTTTACCACCTGTTTCGACTATTGCGTACATTGTATTTCCTTTCTTTTTGAGGAATCGTAGAATGCTTTTTAGAACTTTCACCGCCGCCCGACTCAAGCTTTAACCGCCTTTATCGCCTTTTGTCACAGTTTTTGTTCCTTTCGGCACTCGTTTAGACACGATTAACCTATCTAATACTATTTATAACTCAATTTAACCATGACAAGGGTTTCACTGTCAAGAGAGCAAGTTTAAATTTGTTTACAAACAAGCCAACTCACGAACCTCTTTACGCTTAACCTTTCTTGTCGTAGTTTTTGGAAGAGCTTCTTTTCTAATAATAACGTTTGTTGGGCGTTTATAAGCAGTCAATCTTTGTGATAATGATTTGATTTCAGCACGCACAATCTTCTCAACGTCTTCTGCTGAGTGCTCTTCGTACATATTTTCTTTTGGAACAACTACTGCCACAACCTCTTCTGTACCATCTTTTGCTCCAAAAGTTCTTGATGAACCAAAAACACATACTTCTGAAATATTTTGTCCTTTTTCAAATACAGATTCTACTTCTTCTGGAAACACTTTTTTACCGCCGGACAAAACAATCATATTCTTTATTCGTCCCGTAATATAGATATGCCCATCCTTATCAAATTTTGCAATATCACCTGTATGCAGCCACCCATCAGGTGTAATAACTTCCGAAGTCAACTCCGGCTGATTATGATACCCCTTCATTACGGAAGGGCCTTTTAACATAAGTTCGCCGGTTTCAGGTTCAATCCTTGCCTCATAACTTTTGAGCGGATGTCCTACTGATGCCAAAACACTTCTTTTATCTGTATTCACAGAAACAACAGGACTTGTTTCAGAAAGCCCATACCCTTGATAAACCTTGATACCGATTCTTTCAAAAAATCTTCCGACTGCGATATCCAATGGAGCTCCACCTGAAATACATCCGATGAATTTTCCGCCAAATCGGTTATGAATTTTTCTAAACAAAAGCTTTTTCACTCCATAAAACGGCAGAAATTTTGCCAAATGATATGCAAACTCAAAAGAAAGCTGAGTAAATTTTGAAGAGTTTTTGATTTCGTTTTCAATAGCAGATTTCAAAAGTTTCAAAAACGCCGGAACGACAATCATAAACTCGATTTGTTTTTCGTTCATAATACTCAAAATATCTTTCGGCTTAAGACTCTGGGTATAATAAACCGAAAAACCAAAATTGAGGAATGTAGAGAATCCAACTGTCATTTCAAAAAGGTGATTCATCGGAAGGATTGAAAGCACCTTTATTTTTCGTGGCGGTAAAATCACTTTCAAAGCATCTTTCAAATCCTCTAACTGCGTTGTTATATTCTTAAAAGAAATTTCTACACCTTTTGGAGCACCAGTCGTTCCTGAGGTATAAATAATAAACGCAGTTGATTTTGAACTTCTATGACGCCATTTGCCGTTATAATTATCAGGAAGAGCGTAAATATTTTGGATATTATCGTTATAAGAATGCTCATCAATCACAAGAATTTGCTTCACTGACGGAAGCTCCTGCTGCAACTGCTTTGCAATATCCAAATAGTGTTGTGAAACCAAAATCACACTCGGCTCACAATCTAGCAAAATAGACCTTAATTCATACTTTGTAAGCTTAATATCAAGCGGTACAGTCACCATGCCGGCAAGGACAGAAGCAAAAACGCACGCACCATATTCAGGTTTTGATTCGGACAAAATCGCCAATTT
Organism: uncultured Candidatus Melainabacteria bacterium; assembly: GCA_934754775.1. Classification (GTDB taxonomy): domain Bacteria; phylum Cyanobacteriota; class Vampirovibrionia; order Gastranaerophilales; family Gastranaerophilaceae; genus CAG-196. The sequence continues at coordinate 67,304 of CAKVIM010000002.1, forward strand.
CTCGCCCTTTTTAACCCCCAAATCATCAATCAAATAACTCGCCAATTTTCTGGACAAAAGTCCGATTCCTTTGTAAGTAAACTCTTTCCAGCCATAAGAATTTTTCATCCCTAAAGCAACTCTGTCTTGAAAATCGCAAGTCTTATCTTCCAATCTTGCTAAAATATTGTTATCTCTTAATTCCATATAACCCCCACACACTGTAAATATTTTATTATCATTTTTCTAAATTGTCAAAATATTAACCTCTCTATTTTAAGTCAAATTTTGGGTTTTTATCGGCAAGTTCTGCCATATATGTGGAAACAAACGGAATAAATGTATAATAAATTATCCCAAGAATAAGCATAGGCTTAATAATTTTTATGCCTTCAACCTGCTTCTCCAGATTCGCCTGACCTTTATTTGCCTTCTTAAAGTTTTCGATAAATTTCTGTGCAGGTTTATCCAAAAGTTTATCCACAATATATCCGCTTAGGATACTCAAACCTGTTGCAATTGCGGTATTATAAATCAAAGCTTTCTTCCTTCGCTCTTCAATTTTTTTGCTTTCTTTTGTGTAATAAATAAACGCTCCTGTGTTCAAAATATCGGTCGCAGCAACAATATGCATCGGAAAGTTTGAGTCTTTGTATTTATTGGAAAATTTTTGCAATCCTTTTTTGTCAATCACAGAAGCTATCGTATGCGTAACTCTTTCACCTTTGCCTTTAAATGAAATATTTTTATTTTGTCCTTCCCCGTTTTTTTTGTTAAAAACATGCTCCATAATAATTGGCAGCCCAACAGCAGTCAAAAAAGCCTTTGGAACCGCAACCAAAGCTGCTGAACCAAGTTTAAATAATTGGGTTGCAAGTTCATAAGGTTTTGATTTCACAAGAGCTTGACCCTCATCTTTAAGATTATTTATCGTTTCATTTTTCAAATACTTCTGCGGTTTTTTATCAATCTTTTTGATAGAGTTCGCAATCGGAAGCGATGCTCCGAGCATAAGCAAAAAACCGACAACACTTGAAGAAATTGATTTTGCACAAGCAACTTTTTTGTTTTCCTTTGTCGTATTTGGAGCAAGCCAAATTGCAACAGGACGTGCAAACATTGACAGTGCAAGAGTTGCAGTTGCACCAAACAAAGCACCGTTATCAGCCGCAAATTCCAAGCCTTTCTTAAAAGTCCTGTTGGTATATATACTTTTGAATGAGATATCCCTTTGACAATTTACTTTCATCTATTTTTATTAGATAACATAAATATGCGAAGAATTAAATCAAAAAATTTTGAGAGATACGAAATTATCGTTTTGTGCTGCATTTATTTAATTCTTATTCTAAACAAAATCATATTTAATGACTCTGCAGTCTCAGTCCTATCTGCGTTTTTCGGCATTACATATACAATTCTCGCAGGAAAAGGCAACCCGATTTGCTACATTTTTGGCGTAACCGGTTCTGGACTATACGGCTACCTTTCTTTCCATAACGCACTTTGGGGCAATCTGCTTCTCTACATGGGCTACTATGTTCCTATGCAAATTTTAGGCTACTTTAGATGGCAAAAACACCTCAAATCAGACAAATACGAGATTGAAAAAACATCGCTTTCTGCTAAAGAACTAATCTGTATTATCGGATTATCTATCGTCGCATCTTCAATAATGATTTATATTTTAATCCACCTAGGCGACAAAAGCCCTTATATAGACGCAATTACAACAGTCTTATCCGTAGTCGGGATGTATTTGACTGTAAGACGTGCAATTGAGCAATGGTGTTTTTGGATGGTCGTTAATGGTCTGTCTGCAATAATGTGGATTAAAATAGCATTTGATGGTGGAAAAGTCTATTCAACAGTTGTTATGTGGAGCGTATATTTATTGCTTGCAATTTATTTTTATATTATTTGGAGAAAAGAACTCAAAGCCCGCAAACCGTTTTGCTAGATGCAAATAGAACATTCTTCGCACTGCGAGCGTGCAGCGATTAGCTGTAATAGCGAGCGTCAAGCCGTTTACTTCACGCACTTCTTTATAAAATAAATAAAAGTTGACAGACATGGTATAATAGAAAGTATGATAAGGAAAAGATTTTGCCTGTTGATTGTGCTGCTGTGTTTTACAACACAAGTTTACGCACACGACGATGATGAATTATTTAAACTTGTTGAAGTAAAAGACGGAAGTTCACTATCCGTAATAGATTGCGTTGCAACAGCTTTCAAAAACAGTCCTAAGATTAAACGTCGCAAATATAACCTTGATATTGCAAAAAGCAATGTCGGGATAGCAAAATCACAATATTTTCCAGTAATCAACGCAGGAGTCGGGTTCTACAACGAAAATAACTCCGATAACATTTATTACAACCCACACTACAGAGAGCTTCCGTCCGTTGGAGTTTCCGTAAATAAGTTGGTCTGGAATTTCGGAAAAACTACAGCCTACATCAAAATGGAAGAATTCTACAAAATCGGTGCAGAATACGAATTTATAGACAGTCTTTGTTCAACCGTATTTGACATAAAAGCAAAATATTACAATCTTTTGAAAGCACAGGCACTCTTAGAGGTTGCGGATTATAACGTCAAGTTGAATGATTCTTACGTAAAGCTTGCAAAAAGCAAAAAGAAAGCAGACTTAACGACTGCAGAGCTTAATTTAAGCGAAGCTAAGGTAAAACAAATTGAAGCAAAAAACAATTACAACAATGAGTTGGTCAACCTTACGAACTCAATGTATCTTGATTCTATGCCAAACTTTAACATCTTGAACACCAAGACTTTTGATTTTGGCGAGCAAACAATTACAAACCCAAGATTCGATAAAAAGGATTTCACACCGGAAAAATTTCCATTCACGGAAGAGCAATCCGTCCAGATTGCATACGACAACAGCCCAGACTTGAACGTACTAAACTCCACAAAACAGGCAATGGAACAGTCGCTTCTCTACATCAAAAGAACTTATTTGCCCGATTTAAGCGTACGAGCAGGTTACGGATTCAACAACTCAAACCAAACCACAAATAACAGTTTGCAAGTCGGTGTAAATTTATCCTCAAATGTCAACATAATGGAGCTTCGACACAGCATAAAGGGTGCAGACGCACAACTTAGCCTTGCTGACAACGAGATTTTGTTATTCAAAAAGAATTTGTATTTCGAGCTTAAACGTGCTTTCAACAACATACATAGAGCAGAAAACCAGATTCCGACCGCCAAAATCGAAGTTCTTCAGTCTTATGACAACCTTAAGCTCGTAGAAGAACAATATTCCAAAAACGAGTTAAACTACGTTGCTCTTCAAGATGCGAGAAAAGATTATATAAATGCACTAAATGGCTATATTGAAAGCTTGTACAATTACAACATTTCACTTATTCAGCTTGAAATGGCAATGCACTTCCATATTGTGGACATTCACCACAAATCAGAACACGCAATGCAATACCACTCAAGAGATTTAGTAGAACATCTAAACCGTGCTCTCGGATGCGACGAAAATGAAGCACAACCGAAAAAGAAAAGGGACAGGTTATAATAAATTAAACTGAAGCCATTTTTTCTTGAAGGGTGTGAGCAGATTCTTCATAACCGGCTCTACCCATTAGGGCGTAAGTATAATTCTTTGCCTGTTCAACCCCAGGTTGGTTAAACGTATTAATATTATATAATTCACCAGCGATTGCAGTCTGAACTTCCAACATATAAAGCAATTGAGCGATATTGTACTCGTCAATTTTCTCTAAAGTTATCGTCATTGTAGGACGAGAATAATCAGCTAGAGCAACCCTTGTTGAATCAGCTTCTGCATTAATCAAATCGTTAATCGTTTTGCCGCCCAAATAACCAATTCCTGTGTATTCAAAAATCTTAGGGATTTCAAGCGTTGTGTCAAAGTTTTCAACACGAATAAAAGTTATCACCTTATTGTTAGGACCTTCGTTGTAAAGCTGAATTTGGGAGTGTTGGTCAGTTGCACCGACAGCCTTAACCGGAGTAGGGCCCACATTAACTTTTTCGCCGCTGTTGTTAACTTCTTTTCCTAAAGATTCTGCCCAAAGTTGAACATACCAATCAGAAACATATTTCAATCTGCTTGAATACGGCATCATAACTGAAATATCTTTACCCTTTTTTGTATCCAAAAGATATTGAACCAATGCACCTTGAGCCGCAATATTTTGATGAATATCAGTATTTTTCAGTGCCAAATCCATGTCCTTGATACCGTTCATAATCTGGTCGATATCAAGCCCGACAAGAGCAAATGGAACAAGTCCGACAGCAGAGAATACAGAAAATCTTCCACCTACATCATCCGGAACAACAAAAGTTTTGTACCCTTCTTGATCGGCAAGCTGTCTTAAAACGCCAACTTTTTTATCCGTAGTTGCCACAATATTTCTTCTGTAATTATCGCCAAGTTCTTTTTCCAAGCGGTCTTTAATTATCATATATTGTGACATCGTTTCAGCAGTAGAACCTGATTTGGTAATCACATTTACCAAAGTTTTCTTCAAGTCCAAAATATCCAAAAGCCCATTCATTGAATCAGGGTCAATATTATCCAAAAAGAAAATACGAGGAAGCCCGTTTCTTTGCTCCGGTGCCAAAAGGTTCCAATACGGTTTCAAAAGAGCTTCTGTGACAGCCAAGCCGCCTAATGCTGAACCGCCGATACCAAGTACCAAAATATTATCAAATCTGCCTTCCACCATAGAAGCAAACTCTTTAACATACCAAACAGTTTCTTCGTTGTAGCCCAGATTCATCCATTGCAGCCATTGTCCCGGCTTATCTTTTCTTTGGTTCAAATTCTTGATTATGTCGGATATTCTATCTTTATAGTTCTCGAACTCCAAGCCGACATTCAAACCATTTTCTTCACCAATAATAGCCGAATCGATGTTTCTGCAATTTAATTTAAGCATCCGCAACCCTTTCCATTAATAACACCCTTATTTTAATTGTACTCTTAACAATTAATTTTTCAAGAGAAATAGTAGCGTTGCATTGTTTAGGCGATTAATAACAAATTTCAAAGATTTGTAATATAATATATGTTGTGAAAAATCTGTTTAAAATATTATTTATATTTTTAAGTTTTATTTTTTTGCAAGGTATCACACTGGATTTCACACCTTGCGAAGCTTCCGTTCCTTGTAATTATATCCAGAATAATTACCAGACTATCGTTTTAACTTCGCAAAACATTAATCAAGAAATCATATTGCAAAGCTCTTCTGACAATGCTTCAGACTTTTTATCAAGCGAACATGTCGGAACCGTTAACAATACAAAATCAAATCTTTTAAGCAAATATTCACCTCTTTACAGAAGAGGAAACATTCATAATTTATCAACCTATTTAACAACAGAAGTCTCTATCAGAGCACCTTAGTGACTATTCAAAATATCTCTATTAAAAGTACAAAGACACTCTTTCTACAGGAAAGGAGCGTCTAATCGAGAAATATAGAATAGTTATAAGGAGAAAAACAATGGATTTAACGTTACTAAAAGACGGCGTTTTTGTCATGATAATCGGCATGGGAACGGTTTTTGTATTTCTAACAATAATGATTTGGGCTATGCAAATCAACAGCAAAGTTCTCAAAATCGTTAACAAGTATTTTCCGGAAGAAATTCCTGTCGAAAAATCAAACAAAAAAACTGCCAAGAAAGATGACGCAGAAATTGCAGTAGCTATTGCCTGTGCAATAGCTCGCTCTAAGCAAGTCGCTTAAAAAAGGAGATTTTTATGGAAAACGAAAACAGTAATTACAAAGAAGCACACGGCTCCGGCTTTATAAGCACAATTGTGTTTATGGTAGTTGCCGTGGGAATAATGATCGCTCTGAGGTACTTTCTACATTATTAAAATGTAATTGACCTGACAATTTAATAGCGGGGATTTAATAAATCCCCGCCTTTTTTTATTTTTTTTGTGCGTCAAATAACGCACCATAGCTAATTCAAATCCTATTAAATTCTTGTCTTATTTTTACCTAATTTCGCACGTTTTTTGCGTCGCATCAAATCAACAAACGCTTCCAATCTTGTTATATAACCTGCTTTACCGGTTTGTTCATCCATAATCAAGGTCAAAATCGGAATCTCGTGATCACCTCTCATTGTCGGGAAAATATTTTGTGACATAATTTCCGGCATACAAGTAAACGGAGAAATATGGATTATACCGTCTTTTCCGTGAACATCTGCAAACACGACATCAGAAACGCACTCAAGAGCATCACCGCCAATATCACGCATCAAATAAGGTTTTGCCATTCTCTCAGCTCTTTGCAAGTGAGTTTCAGGCGGTCTAAAAGCTTTAGGGATGATTGCATCCTTCAAGAAACTTCCAACAGTCAAGCTTCTTCGTGTTTCAACACCCATCCTGCCAAGTTCACGTTCAATATTTTGGTTTGAAAATTCGTCATTAACCAAGAAAATTTCACCCGTCAAATCTACGTGCAAAACTTCTCTATTCGGATCAATTTCAGTTTTTTCAATTTCTTTCAAAGCTTCATGATAAACGTGTTTCAAATCAAGTGTTGAATCGACTTTATCAATCATTTTCAAAGCTTTTTTATAATGTTTTTCAGCTTCGCCAAATTTAATTTCTCTTGCTCTATAGTATGATAATGCACTATCCAAATCATCAATCGCAAATATTTTTCTAATCGTAATATTGATTGCACGCATGATTAAAATCGGGTCATTTTTACCGGAAATATCTTTCAAAAATTTATACAAACCTTTAATCCCGTCGTACAAAGACAACTCAATATAATTAGCCTTATAGCCTAAATCTTTCAACGTATTTTGGATATTGTTACCGTATTCGCCAAGTCTGCAAATCCCCGGAGAAGTAATCATTGCAACATAATCAGCCCCACCTTCAATTGCTTCAATAAAATTACCCAAAATCAGTTTATACGGCAAGCAAATAGCTTCCGGCGAATTCTTTGTCCCATATGACAATGTTTTTTTACTTGTATAAGGCGGAACATAAGGTTCTACCCCGATTTTCTTAAGTCCGGCTGCCCACGCTATTGATATTGTCCCCATATGTGGAAACGCAACTTTTATTTTTTTTGCCTTAGCCATATTATTTTACTCCTCTTTAATATTTACATTATAACTTAAAAAGATTTTGGAGTATAATATTTGTTGAAGGTTAAGCTTTCAGAGGAGTTATTTTGGGAAGAATTATTCAACTGTCAAAAAACGTTATCAATCAGATTGCAGCCGGCGAAGTAATTGAACGCCCTTTTTCTGTTATCAAAGAGCTCGTCGAGAACTCTGTTGATGCGGGAGCTACAAGAATCGGCATTGAAGTTGCAAACGAATGCAGAAACTTGCGAGTGGCTGACAACGGCTCCGGAATTCACCCTGATGATATCATGCTTGCGTTTTCTAAGCACGCAACAAGCAAAATCTCTACAGGTGAAGATTTGTACGCCGTTAAAACAATGGGATTTAGAGGTGAAGCTCTTGCCAGCATAATCTCAATTTCAAAATTGACCTGTATTACAAGGACAAGGGATTTTGACTACGGCACAAAAGTTGAATGCGAGAATTCAGAAGTGAAAAAATCTCAAACCGGATGTGCAGTGGGAACGATAATGGACATTAGGGATTTATTCTACAATCTTCCTGCAAGATTAAAATTTCTCAAATCTCCAAAAACAGAGTTCGCATACATTAGCGAACTTATCCAATCATTGGCTTTAGTACATCCGGATGTCGCATTTGAGCTTAAAAATAACGGCAAAGTAACCTTAAAAACGACCGGACAAAACGATTTAGCCCAAACGGTTAAAGAAATATTTTCTGACGATATCGTTAAAAATCTTCGCCCCGTGCTTAAAACAGACAAGATTTCTAACCTCAAGATTTCGGGCTTAATCAGCACACCTGACTACACAAGAGCCAGCAAAAAAGATTATTACATGTACGTAAATTCTCGTATCGTTAAATGCCCGATTTTCCAAAAATCAATCGATATGGCGTACAAAAACCTCATCGGCTCAAGATATCCGTTTATAATACTTAACCTTGAAATTCCACCTGAGGATGTGGATGTGAATGTTCACCCGACAAAAAAAGAAGTTCGATACAAAAATCCGAACCAGATTTTCAACTTCATCCACTCTGCAATAGATATGGCACTTTCCGGTTATATAGAAAAGGCACACGAAGCACAAATGATTCAGCAAAATGTTTTTGCAGAAGAAGCGAAAAACGTTGAACCATTAAGGGTTGTTAACGAGCCACAAATCAGCAGAACTCCGAATTTTGAGCCGCAAGTCTCAGATGATATTTATGTGGAAGAAAATACTAATATAAAAGAAGTTTTTGAGCGTCCAAAACAAGCTGAAATAAAGCAGTTTCCAAAAGTTGAGCAAGCAAAATTTGTTGCACCGACAGTTCCTGAACAAGAAGATGTTATCATCGGTCAGTACAAAAAAACCTATATCTTAATTGAGCAAGAAAACGGTTTGGAGATTGTCGATCAGCATATCGCAGAAGAAAGATATATTTACGAAAAGTTGAAAAAATCTAAAAATATTGATTGCCAACTTTTGTTTATTTCTGACGTGTTAGAAATTTCTCCGAGCGATAGAGAATTGCTTGAAGCAAACAAAGATAAACTCGCTAAATTCGGTTATGACTTGGATTTCATATCAAATCACGAAGTAATTTTTAAAAAAGTTCCACAACTTATCTCTAAAGTTTCTCCAAAAGAAATTTTAGCCGATATTTTGGAAAACATATCAGGCGATATTGATAATATTGAAGAAAAAATACTTATCACAACATCTTGTAAGGCAGCAGTCAAAGCGAATACATATCTTAATATGTTCCAAATGCAAGAAATAATAAGGAATTGGCGAAAATGCGAAAAACCTTTTACTTGCCCGCACGGCAGACCAATTTCTCATATTATTGAGCATAAAGATATTGCAAAATTTTTTCAAAGAACAAAATAAATATTATTATATGTAAATTTTTTGTTACATAAGAGCAATTTTCTTTATTTACCGGTTTTTGACTAAACAAAAGTGTAGAATAAATGTAGCGAAAGAAGGTAAAAATGGACCCTATTCAAAACAACGGAATTAACAACAATTATGTTATGTCTACTCCTCAAGCAGACGTACCGCAAGAAGATTCTTCAACTATGCCAATGGTTTATGATGCAGAAATGGAAGAAAAGAAAAATGCTGCAAGCAGCGGTATCGGAATGAAAGCCTTAGGGCTTATAGCCGTAGCAGGTTTAGCTCTTTGGGGTGGCAAAGCTTGGGGTGAAGGGAGTGCTAAAAAAGCAAAAGAAGCTCTTAAAGTCGCTGAAGAAACAAAAGATAAAGCCGTAGCACAAGCAAAAAAATTACAAGAAGCTAACGATAAAGCTTACGAAATTGCAGAGAAAAAACATATGGGACTTCTCGACCGTAAAAAAGATTTGAGAAACGATATCAAAAAAGCTTTGAGACCTGATGAAGGCGAAGCTGCAAAAACAGAAGAGGTTGTGACGACCGTTGAAGCTGTAGCAGAAAATGTTGAAAAGAAGGCTGCTGAAGAAGCTAAGTAGTTCGATAGTAAAAATTTTATAAAATTATTTCAAGAGCGTCCGAATTCGGACGCTCTTGAAAGTTTATACATTTAACAAGCAAAATTTTGCAAAAGTTTAATTACCCTACGGGGTGACACCTCACCCGCATCCGTAACTCACATTCGTTCGAACGGCTGCGACCTCTCCTGTGAGGCGAGGTTGATGCCTAACCAAATGAGCTTCCTTAGCGTATTCCCTCTCCTTACAGGAGATTTTTCGCTTCACTTTCCAACTAGTAGTTATACCTACAAGTATGAAAGCGTGGTGTAAAAGAGTGAGGTGTCAATCTGCAAGTCAATATCTAACAACTACAACCCACCCGCATCTGTAACTCGCTCCCGCTCGCACATCTGCGACCTCCCTATCTAGGGCGGTCGACTCCACGTCGTTCAATCAATGTATCTTGCGTACTCCCTCTCCAGTTGGAGAGCGGATTTTCGGTAGGGCGTAAGCCCGTAAGGTGGAGGTCGGACGTTACTCCGCCGACACCCCGAATAATCCAAGACAGGGGTGGGGTGAGGTTTAGCCCGCAAGGGTAAAAATTATAAACAATTTTCCACTTTCCATTTTCAATTGTCCATTCCCTACTCACTATTCACCCAATCACGCCTAACTAGTAGTTCTTAGCCAAACCAAATACATTTACCCCCCCCCACACTACATACGAGGTGGTGGAGTGTCATTAGTTTTCTTTTTCCCACCTTTTATGCCAACCAAAACTTTTTCGCCTTCGTGGATATTGTCCCCGATAACTTCAGTGTACGAATCATCGCTTGCACCGGTTTTGATATCAATACGCTGCAATTTTAGCCCGTCTTTTATCCACAAGCCTTGAGTCTTATACTTCTGACCATCGGTCTTTGGCGTAAACTTAAGAGCTATATTCGGCACACAAAGCACATTTTCATTCTTTGCAGTAATAATCGAAACATTTGCTGTCATCCCCGGTTTAAGCTTCAAATCGCTATTATCAACAGTTACGATTACTGAATAAGTTACAACATTTGAAACAGTAGTCGGCGAAATTCTAACTTGCGTAACTTTGCCATAAAACTCGCTATTCGGGTACCCGTCAAGAGTATAAGTAACATCCTGTCCTTCTTTTACCTCGCCAATATCGGCCTCTGAAACATTAACTTCTATCTGCATTTTTTCCAAATCTTGTGCTATCGTAAAAAGTTCGGGAGCTTGGAAACTTGCTGCTACCGGTTGCCCTAAGTCTATTTCACGAGAAATAATCATCCCGTCAACAGGAGCGGTTATTTTTGTATAATTAAGATTTACCAAAGATTGGTTATATTGGGCTCTCGCCTGCGTAATCTTAGCTCTAGCAGCATTCACCTGAGCCAGATCCGCTTTATAATCAGCTTCTGCCTGGTCTAATTCAGACTTCGGCACAAAACTCCTTGCATAAAGATTTTTATAACGTTTAAGCGTCTTTGCACTCATCTCATAAGCTGCTTGTTTATTAGCCAAATCAGCTTGAGCAGAATTAACAGAAGCAAGATTCTGGTCAACCGTAGCCTGAAAAGTTCTCGGGTCAATCTCCGCAAGCAATTGTCCTTTTTTGACCACAGAGTTAAAATCGACATAAATTGCACTAATCAAACCTGAAACAGTTGAACCTACAGATACTGTGTTAACAGGGTTTATCGTACCTGAAGCCTCTACAACCTGTGTAATCGTACGTCTTTCAATAGGTGCGATTTCATATTCAACCTTGTTTTTCATCATGCCGGAAACCACCATAAACAAAACAAACACTGCCGCCACCGCAGCTGCAATATATCTTTTTTTAATCGTTTTCAATCGTTCTATAATCTTCATACATTATCCTTTTTAGAAGCCTTTGGAGCACGTTTTTCAACAACCTTGCCCGCTTTTTCTTGTTTCTTTAAATCTTTTTGAAAATCCTTCACATCCTCAACCGTCAAAGTTTCTTCCTGCGGAAGTGCAATTTCACGTTCTAAAGTCGCACGAGCTACATTATAGTTATAAACCGCCTGCACATAGGAACTTTGAGCATTATTATAATTAACTCTTGCATCCTGTAACTGAATATAATCGCCCAAACCCACACTATAACGCCCGTCAGCAAGCTCAAGATTTTCAAGCGTTTGCCTGACCTTGGTTTCAAGCAGTGGGATTTGTTTTTCTAACTGAATCATATCAACATAAGCTGATTGAATATCAAAATACAAATTCTGGTTAAGAAGCTCAACCTCTGTTTTTGCAAGATTAAGTTGAGAATTCGCAATATCGACTTCGTGCTTAACCTGCATCATATTAAAATTTGTACTCAAATTTACCGCAACATTCATTCCACTATTAGAATAATTTCGATTATTAGCATAACTATAGCCCACGCCACCTGTTAATTCCGGCAAATATTGGCGTTTTGTTAAAAGCACATACTGACGCATAGCCTTAACTGTAGCGTTCAAAGCCTTTAAATCCGGACGATTTTCCTTTGCAATAGTAACAGATTTTTCAAACGTATAAGGATATTTTTGGAACACATAATCCTTCAAAAAATCCGCCTTTTCGGCTTTAACAGCAAAAGTAGCGTCCGAAACATCGTCAGGCAAAGCCAAAAGCTTCTTATAATTCTCAATATTAGTCAAACTCATCGGAACATACGGATTTCCAAGATTGAATGTCTCAGTATTTTTAATGCTATAATTCGGAGCGTAAGCAACATACATTGCATTATTCAGACTAACAATTGCGTTTTTATAAGTGTTTTCAGCCTTAACAAGAGCTATCTTTGAGTCACTCAAATTAACTTCCGCATTCACCAAATCGATTTTTGATTTCAAACCTTCATCAAAATACGCTAAAGTTCTCTGATAGTTACGTTCATTAATCTGAACATTCAACCGTTCAACTTCCATCAAAGATTTTGCTGCCAAAACGCCATAATACTGAAGTTTCACATTATAAATAGTCGTCAAAACCATTTCATCAAAATCAAATTCTGCAGCAATTTTATTAAACTTCTCCATACGAATATTGGCATCAGTTTTACCAAAATTCCACAGCAATTGCGATAAAGAAGCGTCAAACCCCGGCAAAGTCCGTGTCTGATAACTTCCAAAATTGTGATTACGCTCACCAAACGCCTGTTTATACCCGGCTCCCAAGCCTATTGACGGGAAATACGCAGATTTAGCAACCCCAACCTGAGATTTTGCAACATCAAGATTGAGTATGTATTTCTTAATCACAGGACTATTATTAAGGGCAATCTTTATACAATCATTCAACCCCAAATCAGAATTTTGCTCAATTTTTATATTCTGGATTGCACCCACCTGCAAGCTCAAACTCAAGCATAATGCAACTACCACCATTTTTATTTTATTCTTCATTTGTTTATCTGTTTATTATTAAACACATTTGTACATCAATATTATAAACGACAAACAATAATAAATGTTCATTTTTTTAGATGATATCTTCTATTCATAGCGTGAACACCCGTCTACTACGGTGAAATCCCCCAATGTAACTTATTTCTCAAAACTGAATAAAAGCTATCATCATTCAAAAACGCTAACACGGCCTTTTTCTTCGATGACTTTATAGAAATTTCTTTTACGCACTCCATCGTATCAAAACCATCCACAGCAACAGAAAGCAGTTTGTCACTCGTTTTAACCTTAACAGTCTCGCCCACAGGAACAACAAGCGGTCTTGCATTCAATGTATGCGGACAAATCGGAACAATAACCAAGCCCTCAAGAGTCGGGTACAAAACCGGCCCACCCGCAGAAAGCCCGTAAGCAGTAGAGCCCGTAGGCGTAGAAATAATCAGCCCGTCCGCTATATAATCACAAACAAATTTGTCATTGATTTCCAAATAAAACTTTGACGTGCGAGATGTCATACAACCCTTAATTACAAAATCATTCAAAGCAACAGACTCACCAGACTCCAACATTAATCGTTCTTCTACAGAATATCGTCCTGCCAAAACAGACTCCAATGCAGTCTCAATCTCGTCAACACCGGCCTGTGCCAAAAAGCCCAATCTTCCAAGATTAATCCCCAAAACAGGAGAGCCGGCATAAAACCTTGCAGCTTTCAAAAGCGTTCCATCTCCGCCAATAACAAACGTAAATTCGCCAAATTCCTCAAGAGAATCCACATCAAATGAAGCAAAATCAACACTTCTTTCAATAAGTAGAGTTTCCAGACGTTCCAAAGCGTCTTTATAACCTGAAATTTGACTATTATAAACAACATTTATCTTCATAAGTGGATTATAACATATAAATCAAGCTTGTGATATAATATTGAAAAAAGAACGAGGTTATTATGATAGAAATGAAAGTTATGGGTATAGCACTTGACGTGAGAACAAATTCACCAATAGTCGTACTCCACGATTTGGATAACAGAAAAGCCCTTCCTATCTGGATTGGCTCCGCAGAAGCAAGTGCAATTATTCGATGCATCGAAGGATTAGTAGTAGCAAGACCAATGACACACGATTTGGTCGCTAACATAATAGAAAAAACAGGTTACAAGTTGGAAAAAATCGAAATCAACGATGTTGAAAAAGAAACATACTACGCAACTCTGTTCCTTACAAAAGACGGCGAAACACTTGAAATAGACGCTCGTCCGTCTGACGCAATCGCAGTCGCTATGAGAGCCGAAGCTCCTATATTCGTTACAGCAAACGTACTAATGAACGGCTCAGTCTCTACAGATTCAGCAAAAGACGAAGAAGAAGCCCAAGAGTTCAAAGACTTTATCCAAAACATCAAACCTTCTGATTTCGAAAAAATGATGAAAGGAAAACATCAAGAAAACGACCAATAGGGGTAAATGTTTTCGGCTTGGCGAAAGACTACTAGCTTGGCGTCCAATAGGGGGGGGGTAAATGAGTCTGGCTTAGCGAAAGACTACCAACCTGGCGTCAAACAATAGGGGGGGGGGGAAATATATCTGGCTTGAAGAAAAACTACCAACCTAGCGTCTAATGGAGTCGGCTTGACAAAGGACTACTAGCTTAGCGTTAAAGAATGTAGGTTGGGCATACCTGCCCAACAAATAAAAAAAATACACAAGAGGACTTTATGAACATAAATACAAATTATGAAAATCTTGAACAGAGCTACCTATTTTCTACAGTAGCTAAAAAAGTAAGCGAATTTACGCAAAACAATCCCGATAAAAAAGTCATCAGACTTGGTATCGGCGACGTAACTTTACCGCTATGTAAAGCTGTCGTAAAAGCTCTACATAATGCCGTAGACGAAATGGGCGTACAAGCGACCTTCAGAGGTTATGGTCCGGAGCAAGGCTACGACTTTCTTAGAGAAGCTGTTCAAAGATATTACAAATCTCATAACGTCGAATTAGACCTCGACGAAATCTTTATTTCTGACGGTGCAAAAAGTGATTTAGGCAACATCTTGGACCTTTTTGCTAAAGAAAACACAGTGCTTGTTCCAGACCCTGTCTACCCTGTATACGTAGACACAAACGTAATGGCAGGCAGAAAAGTTATTTACGTTGATGCAAACGGTGAAAACGAGTTTTTGCCGCTACCGGACAGAAGCGTAAAAGCAGACTTAATATACATCTGCTCGCCAAACAATCCAACCGGTGCAGTTTACAACAAAGAACAACTAAAAGCGTGGGTTGATTACGCAAAATCAATAAATGCAATAATCTTATTCGACTCTGCGTACGAATGCTTTATTTCAGACGAAAACCTACCACGCAGCATTTACGAAATCGAAGGTGCCAAAGACTGTACAATCGAATTCTGCTCACTCTCTAAAACAGCAGGCTTTACAGGCACACGCTGCGGCTACACAATCGTTCCAAAGAATTTAGGTAAGCTGAACAAAATGTGGCTAAGACGCCAAACTACAAAATTTAACGGCGTTCCATATATCGTCCAAAGGGCTGCAGAAGCAGTATTCACAGATGAAGGTCAAAAAGAAATCAAAGAAAATATTGCTTACTACAAAGAAAATGCCAAAATCATTTCTGAAACACTAAAGAAATGCAACATTTGGCACGTAGGCGGCAAACATTCTCCATACATTTGGCTTAAATGCCCGAACAATATGAAGTCCTGGGAATTTTTTGACTACTTACTTGAAAATGCTCAAGTCGTAGGAACCCCAGGTTCAGGCTTCGGCAAAAACGGCGAAGGATACTTCCGCTTAACTTCATTCGGCTCATACGAAAACACAGTCGAAGCAATGAAAAGATTCGAAAAATTATTTGGTTAGAAAAAAGACGGGTGCAAAATGGCACCCGACTTTTTTAATCTTACTCAAACAAAGCTTGGACGAATTCGGTGGAGTTAAAATCTTTCAAGTCTTGCATTTTTTCACCAACGCCGACCAATTTAACTGGAAGCCCTAATTCTTTTGCAATTGCAAGCACAATCGCACCTTTAGCAGAACCATCAAGTTTTGTTAAAGCGACAGCAGTCAAATTTACACATTCCTTGAAAACTTTAGCCTGCTGCAGTCCATTTTGACCTGTATTTGCGTCAATAACCAAGAAACTTTCCCTAAGCTCATCCGGAGCATTCTTGTCAATTACGCTCTTAATCTTAGATAATTCTTCCATCAAATTAAATTTGTTTTGCAAACGCCCTGCGGTATCAACCAAAACAACATCATACTTTTCATTACGAGCTTTTTGAATAGCCTCATAAACGACAGAGGCAGGATCCGCCTTATCACGTCTGACTATATCAGCACCGGAACGTTTTGACCAAATATCAACCTGCTCCTCAGCAGCTGCTCTAAACGTATCTCCTGCGGCAATCAGAACCCTTTTTCCCTGTTCTTTAAAACGGTACGCAAGTTTTCCTATCAAAGTTGTCTTACCTGCACCATTTACGCCGGTTATAAAATAAATATTCAACTCACCGTCTTTATAAGCAATCTCACTGGAGCCGGTTTTTGCCAAAGTTTCCAAGAATTCTGTCTGCAAAAACTCCTTAACCTGAGAAGGTTTAACCTTGTTTTGTCCACGCAACTTGTCAACAAGTTCAGAAGCATACCCGACTCCCAAATCCGCACTTATCAATAAGTCTTCCATATCATCGAGTACGAATTCGGAAAATTCCGCCTCATCGCCAACCGCATCAACAACATTACCGACCAATGCTTGAGCGGTTTTAGATACTGTATTTTTCAGTTTGTCAAAGAAGTTGAACAAAGAAAAACCCTCACCCTAACCCTCTCCCTTGGAGAGGGAACATCTGTAAACTACCCTTTCAATCCGTTTTCTACAATAATTTTTGCCAAAATACCGTTAACAAATGATGAAGAATCTTCTGTAGAATATTTTTTAGCCAATTCCACAGCTTCATCAACAACAACCTTAAGCGGTGCACCTTTTGTATACAAAAGTTCTGTGATTGCAATTCTCAAAATATCTTTATCAATCTTAACCAATCTTGAAATATCCCAACCGTTTGCATATTTTTGAATCTCTTCATCAATAGACTTGTGGTTAATCTTGAATTGTTCTGCAATTTCAATTGTATAATTTTTAACTTCTGATTGGTTTTCCAATGTTGCGAACTCAGCAATTTCCAACGCCAAAAGTGCTTTTTCTGCAACATCTAGCATTGTATCAACTTTTGCTATCATCTCATCAGTCATCGGGATTTGAACCGGTTTATTCTTTGCACCCATCGGTCTTGAAAGATTTGTTTCGTGTTCAGCTTCATAAGAATCAAGCGATTCTTTAATATCTATCAAAGAACCTACAGTTAAATTCAATTCTTCAGATGCTGAATTAGAAAGAATTCTAACAGACTTAAGCATTATATCTTCAAAATCTTTTCTTGAATATTTTGTAATTTCTTTATCAAATTGTGAGAACAATATTAGTGCTAATTCTCTTGCTGCACGTCTTGCTTGCATAAGTTTTCTCCTATATTTATTATAGGACTATGTTAGCATGAAAAAAATATTTTTTAAATTTATCTTTAGCGAGTTTGAGTAGTTTTCTTGGTTGAATGTTTTCTGATTTGCTTTTCCAAATCATTAGATGTAGCAACTTGATCCAACAAAGTATTTCCTGCTTCTACTGCCTTCGAACCGGCTTCTCTTTCTCTTGATTTATCCCAGCCACCAAACATTTTTCTCCAGAAAGATTTTCTCTTATCCTGCATTGTAGATAGAGGTTCACCTTT
Source organism: uncultured Candidatus Melainabacteria bacterium (assembly GCA_934754775.1). Taxonomy (GTDB): domain Bacteria; phylum Cyanobacteriota; class Vampirovibrionia; order Gastranaerophilales; family Gastranaerophilaceae; genus CAG-196. The sequence continues at coordinate 85,108 of CAKVIM010000002.1, forward strand.
TTCGATAGTTGTATTTGCATACTTTGTAGCAGTTTTAGCCTTATCGGCACTGTTTGCAGCATTATCTGCAATTTTTGTCACATTGCTGCTCTTACCATCAACTTTACTTTGAACTTCAGCAGACAAACCTGCGATTTCACTATTAGAAGAAGTCCAAAGATTATCAACTTTTGACTGTTCCTCTTTTGTTAATTCGCCATCTTTAGCATTTTTATAAATACTATCAACTTCTTTTTCTGTTTCTTTATTTTTTTGCTCGATTTCTTTTTCCAATTCTGCTTGCAATTGTTGAATATCGTCCATCTCTTGTTCAATTTCTAAAACATAAGCATTATTATCATCAACGATTCTCTCGTAATCGCTTGACATTTGTTCGCACATAGCTGTAAGGTTATTAACTTTGGTAACGTCATCACAGCCAAACATCATACCTAGATTAACTGTTTTTACGCCGCCATCTTCATTTTGGGCAATTCTTAATGAAGAGCAGTTATACATATCTTCAGCACTGATTTTTTGTGCGATTTTCCAAACATCTGCCATTTGAAATATCCTCATCTTAATCTTACATATATATAAAGTTTTATTTATTATTCCAATTTCAATGTTAAAATTTTCTGTTACAAAACTTAATTATATGGTATAATCTTTTTAGCATCATAGATTTGGAAAAAGGAGTCTTTTTATGAAACGAGCAATTATAATGGTTATTGATTCAATGGGTATTGGTGCAATGCCTGATTGTGAAGATTTTGGCGATATCAAAGAATGCAACACATTAAAAAATGTTTGTACATTCAATCACGGACTTGATGTTCCGTCTTTAGAACTTTTAGGTTTAGGTAATATCCAAGATTTTGAAGGCATAAACAAAACCGCAACTCCAATCGGGCAATACGGAACTTTAAGAGAAAAATCAAAAGGTAAAGACACTACAACCGGTCACTGGGAAATCGCAGGGCTTGTTTCCGAAAAACCGTTTGCAACCTTCCCACAAGGCTTCCCGAAAGAACTTATCGACAAATTTATTGAAGAAACAGGCTGCAAAGGCGTGTTAGCAAATATTCCCGCAAGCGGCACTGCAATTATTGAAAAACTAAATGATGAACACCACTCTACAGGTTATCCAATCGTTTATACTTCCGCAGACAGCGTTTTTCAGATTGCACTTGATACAGATATGATTCCGTTGGAAACTCTTTATAAGTGGTGTGAAATCGCAAGAAGAATTTTAGACGAAGGCAAATACAATGTCGCAAGAGTAATTGCAAGACCATACAAAATTATTGACGGCAAACCGACCAGAATATCAAAAGACAGACGTGATTATTCAATGGCTCCGTTTGGCAAAACTGTTTTGGATAAGGTTAAAGATGCAGGTGCAAAAGTTATCGGCATCGGTAAGATTGAAGATATTTTCTCAAAAGCAGGTATAACACACGCCATTCACACCGGCTCAAACAAAGAAGGTTTAGAGCTTACGATTAAAGCAATTGACGGAAGTTTGGATTTGGATAAAATCAAATATCCGACAGCAAATATTACTGATAACGAAAGAGAAATTATTTTCACAAACCTAGTTGATACAGATATGCTTTTCGGACACAGAAACGATGCCGAAGGATATGGTAAAGCAATCGAAGAAATCGACGAATATTTAGAAAAAATCCTTCCGCTAATTGGCGAAGATGATTTGTTAATCATAACAGCTGACCACGGCTGTGACCCGACTGTTCCGGGAACCGACCACACAAGAGAACAAGTTCCTGTACTTTACTACTCAAGAGGAATTGAACCAAAAGACCTCGGCGTAGAAATCGGATTTGACTCAATCGCTCAGAGGGTAGCCGACTGGTTATTTTAATTTTAATTTTTACATGTATAATATAAATGTCCGAGTCTTTTCGGACACATAACATAAAGGAGAAAATAAATGAACGTAACAATTGAAGATTCTTGTATCGGATGTGGTGCTTGCGAATCAATCTGTGACGCAGTATTCCACGTTGAAGACAGAGCAGAAGTTAAGCCTGCTGGCATTGCAGGCAACGAAGATTGCGTTAACGAAGCAGCTAATGCTTGCCCAGTTTCAGCAATCGTTGTTGAATAATTATTTTAAAAAATCAAAAAAAAATCGGGTTCGGAAATTTCCGAACCCGATTTTTTTGGTATAATATTTAGAAAAGAGGTAGGTCAAAATGTACACATTAGTTTATTCAATAAATAATAAAAAATCACCAAAAACAGTATATATAAATTTAACAAACGCTTGCACGAATTCGTGTATTTTTTGCTTGAGAGAGCAAAAAGATGACGTTTGCGGAAACGAAATGTGGCATGATGATAATTACACCCTTGAAGACATTATTGAACAATTCAAAAACTTTCCTTCCGCTCAAGAAGTCGTATTCTGCGGGTACGGAGAACCGTTCTTAAAAAAAGATATGATGAAAGCGTTTTGCGAATATTTACGCAAGAATTATCCTAATATTAAAATCCGTGTGAATACAAACGGACACGCAAACGCTATCTACAAAAAAAATGTAGCAGAAGAGTTTAAAGGGTTATTGGATACAGCTTCAGTAAGTCTTAATGCTTCTAATGCAGAAGAATACAATGAGATTTGCAACCCTAAAATTAAAAACGCATACGAAGAAGTTAAAAAATTTATCAAAGCTTGCGAAGATGCAGGCATAAAAGTTTCAGCAAGTATCGTTACAGGATTTGATAAAGAGCATAATATTGATGCAGCAAAATGTGAAGCTATTGCAAACTCTTTGGGTGCAAAATTTAGAAACAGAGAATTTATCACAAACGGGTACTAGAAATGAAACTCATACTTGCATCGAATTCGCCACGCAGAAAAAAAATCCTTACAGATTTGAATTTGGATTTCAAAGTTATTCCGTCCAATTATGACGAAAAACTCCCTGACGATATTTTCTCATACGAAAAAATTGAGGATTTAGCGACTCAAAAATGTCTTGATGTCGTTAGGCGTTCTGATAAAGATTCGCTTGTATTAGCAGCCGACACTGTTGTTGTTTTGCACAACAAAATTTTAGGTAAACCGCACTCAAAAGAAGAAGCTTTTGAAATGCTAAAAGCGTTATCTGGTGCGACGCATTCTGTTGTAACTTCTATTTGCGGTATTAACACAAAAACAAATCGAGCAGCACTTTTATCAACAACAAGCTACGTAAGATTTACGGAGTGGACTGACGAGATGATTCATTATTATATTGAAGAATTCAATCCGCTCGACAAGGCAGGAAGTTACGGAATACAAGAACTTCCCCCAAATTATCTTGATAAATATGAGGGAAGCTTTGAAAATATTGTAGGACTTTGTCCTGAATCTGTGAAAGCCGTACTTACTCAGCTTGAGTATCACTAGGCAATCCTAAAGAGATACGTTTATCTTTCGGATTAAACTTCACAATCTTTGTATTGATTTTATCACCAGCGTTAAGCATAGTGTTAGTCGCATTTTGATATTCTACAATTGCAGATTGCGGTAACAACGCTTCTACTCCCGGAAGCACTTCTACAAATGCACCGAAAGGTTTGATTCTTGTAATAATGCCTTCTTTAATATCGCCTTCTTTTAACTCTTCTTCTGCTTTAATCCACGGATCAGGCTCTGTGTTTTTCAAACTCAAACTGATTCTTTGTTTCGTGTGGTCAATATCAATAATTTCAACATTGATTTCTTGACCAACCTTCAACAAATCAGTCGGATGTTCAACCCATTTCCAAGAGATTTGAGAAAGCGGAAGCAAACAATCTACACCGCCTACATTAACAAAAGCTCCGAAATCTGTAATTCTTACAACTTCGCCTTTAACAATTTGACCGACTTCAACTTGTGAAAATACATTCTTACGAGTTTCAGCCATATTTGTTTCAAACACTTTTTTGTTAGACAAAATCAAATTATTTTGAGATTTATCCAATGTCAAAATTTTAACTTCAATCTTATCTCCAGGGTTGCAAATAGTTTCTCTTGCACAGAGTTGACCTTGCGGAATAAACCCTTGAACACCTGATATATCAACAACCACGCCGCCTTTAACAATTTGTGACACAACAACTGCGATTGTTTCATCAGCTTCTTTAACTTTTTCCAATTCAGCCCAAGTATGAGCAAGGCTGACTTTTTTGTAAGAAAGCGTAAACTTGCCGTTTTCATCGCTATCTTGAGTAATCAAAAACTCATATTCTGTGTTAAGTTCTAACACATCTTCTACCTTAGCTTTTCTATCAGCTGAAACTTCGTAAGCAGGTACAAATGCAGTGCTTTTTGAGCCAATATCTACAATTGCACCATCAGATTCATAACCACACACAACACCTTTTACGATATCCCCACGTTTAAAATTATAATCGTACTTAGCAAGGAGTGCCTCAAAATCACAATCTGAATACTGTTGAACCATACGTATTCTCCTTTTTCCAAATAAACACAGGGTAATTATAACATACTTGCCCTAAAACGGCAATAGGCTTGTGATTTTTGGATTTCAAAGACATTTTTTATAATTTTATAAAAAGACTTTTAAACATTTTATCAAGCTATCACTGGATTCTGCGACCGCTGCCAATCTCCCTTGACAAGTTAAAATATAAATCCCATCCCCTAAAGAAGCCTTTAAAGTCATGCCGTGAGAAACTTTTTCGCACTCAGCTTCTGATAATTCATACACAGGATAATTGAGTTTTTCAAGCGGATTGATTAAATTTTTAGAAACATCTTCCGCTGTCGCCAAATCTTCTAATTTTATAGAATTTTCTACCAAAAAATCGCCGGCTTTCACTCTTACAAGTTTTATCAAATGCCCGAAAACGCCTAATTTTTCGCCTAAATCATGAGCTATAGAGCGGATATAAGTTCCTTTTGAGCATTCAATATACAATTCGAGCGTTCTGTTTTCAGCATCGAAATTAACAATTTTTAGTTTGCTTATATTAACTCGGCGTGGCTCAATTTTAACCTCTTCGCCTTTTCTTGCATACTCATAAAGCTTTTTCCCACCAACTTTTATCGCAGAATATATTGGCGGCATCTGTTCTATCTCGCCTCGAAACCCCTCTAATGCAGCCTCGATTTGTTCTAAGGTTACAGATAAATCAGACGATTTAACGACATCGCCTTCAATATCATAAGTCGTAGTAGAAGCTCCCAGTTGAACCATTCCTACATAAGCCTTATCATCGCCCAAATACTCAATCAGTCGAGTAGCTTTTCCGATACAAATAGGCAAAACGCCTTCCGCAAAAGGGTCTAACGTTCCTGTGTGTCCGATTTGACGAACTTTTGTAACACGTCTTAAGATAGCAACAACATCGTGTGAAGTCTTGCCTTTTGGTTTATAAACATTCAAAAATCCGAACATTTACTTAATCTCGCCACGTGATATTTTTTCAATAAGGTCAAGAACACGTGAGCCTTGTTCCAAGCCGTCAGAATAAATAAATTTGATTTCCGGAGTAACACGAAGTCTGATTCGTTTTCCGATTTCAAAACGAACTTTACCCGTATTCTTTTCAACAATAGCCTTATCTTTTTCAATCTGTTCAGGAGAACCCAAAACACTATAATAAACTTTTGCATAAGAATTATCATGAGAAACTTCCACGTCAACGATTGAAACAACGCCTTCTAATCCTCTTACTTCTTTTCTCAAGATATCAGAAATGTCACGCATCAATTCTTTTCTTACTCTTTCATTTCTTAAAGACATTGTTTGTTCTCCTTTTATAAATTATTCTCTGCTACCATTATAACACAAGAGAGTTTCGAATATATTGACTCATATTTTGAACATTTTATTTTATTTTTCGTTATACTGGTATAGAGGTAAAATTATGGAAAACAAATGTTCTAAATATGAAGGACTTTTTATTTTTTCCGACAAAGAAACGTTGGAAAAACATATCGCCGAATGTGAAGAATGTCGCCAAGAAGCGGAAAAAATGGAAAAGGTTTCTGGACTTATTGATGAAGTTAAGTTCCATTATCTTGCAAAAAACAAGAAAAAATCCAACATAAAAGCTGCTTGTGCAGTAATTTTCCTTCTGTTTTCAACTTTCACATACGGTTTTATTTCCAATGACGATGAGTTAATGGATACTTTACGTTACGGACAAAGCTTATCTGCAGAAGATTTAGGATTTCCAGTCGATTCTTACGGACTTTTGATGGTGGATGAATGAACTTCGAAGAAATAATCAAAGCGAACAGACAAAATATTAAAAATATAATCAAGCTTATTACTAAACAAGAGAACGAAGACTTGGAACAAGAAGTCTATATAAAACTGTGGAAAAATAGCGACAAGTATGAAGAACGTGGCTCATTCAAAAGCTGGGTCAACACAATTGCGAAAAACACATCAAAAGATTATCTAAAATCATCTACTTTTAAGCAAGAACAGACTTCAACAAGCGACGACACGGTTATAACTTGCATAAGGGATAAAAAGCGTTCTCCGGAAGAAAAAATTATCGGCTTAGAACGCCAACAACGGATTATTGCTGCAATCGACGGATTGAAGCCAAAACTAAGAGAAACAATTTTACTATGCGAAATTCAAGGTTACACGTACGAAGAAGCTGCAAAAAGATTAAAATGCCCGATTGGTACGATTAAATCAAGAATCTACAACGCAAAAAAAGAACTCGCAGAAAAACTTGAAGATTTATTATAAGAGAGGTATTTATGAAAAAAACAGCAATTCTAACTTGCCTAATATGCTTGCTTTCATCAGGTGCAGTTTTTGCAGCAACTGAAGATAGACAAGGATGGCAACCGCCACAACCGCCTACTGCGGAAATGATTAAGGAAAGAAAGGCGAGAGAGGCCGCATTTGAGCAAAAACTCGGACTTACGGAAGCTCAAAAAGAAAAGGCACACAAGCTTAGAGTTAAAGGTCACAAAGAAATGCGACCGGTTATGGAAAAACTTAAGGCAAAACAACAAGAAGCAGAAGCCGTTAAGCGTTCCAGAATTGCAATCCGTGATCAAGAAGCAAGGCTCGCTGTGCTTGATGCTGAAATCCAAAAGCTCCAAAAACAAGCAAACGCTATCCGCAAAAAAAATATGAAAGAATTTGAATCAATCTTAACTGCCGACCAGAAAAAAATACTTAAGCAAATGAAAGAAGAAGGCAGACAAAGATTTGAACAACGTTCAAAATGTCCTGATAAAATGTAGAAAAGAATGGGCGGATTTATAAATAAATCCGCCCATCTTTGTGTAAAGTGTAGTAATTAATGTATGTAGGTATTAGTTATTATGCTTTTTGTTCTGCACTAACTTCATTCAATGATTGTAGTGCACGTGCCGCCGTTTCTGCAACTTGACGGTTTGTATCAGCTTGAGCTAAAGTATACAAGGTTGTTAATTCTTCTTTGTATTCAGGTCTTTGGATATGTCTCAAAGCGTCAATAGCTGCAACTTTTACACCAGAATTCGGATTGTATCTCAAAGCATCTACAATTGCTGATGTTCCAGGGATATCTGTCATCGGGACGATGTTTCCTGTTTGTTTTTCGACTTCATCAGTGTAAACCTTATCCAATATTGCAATTGTATACAATGCGTATTCTTTATTTCTTTCTGCCTGTTCCATTGGAGAAATTTCGTTTGCCAAATTAATTTCTGCTTCTGTTAATTGGTAAGGCGGTTGAGCAGGCTTGTTAGCAGCTCTAGCAACTTCCATTGTCAAGTAGTTAGCAATCATTTTCTTTCTTGCTGCAATTTGAGCATCCGTCGGTGCTGCTAGTTCAGAAGAATCTTTCTTAGCTATATCTATCAAGTTCGCAAACACGTCACGAACGATGTATGGAACTGCATTTTCTGAGTTATCTAAAGATACTCTTGCGATTTCTTCCATTTGTTGAGCTTGAACATCAAAATCTTTGTTTGTAAGATTTGATACAACTAATGAGATATCAACATCAGGTTTAATTTCTTCCCCAGGAACAATCTCAATCGGCTTTTTTTCAACAACTTCTTTGGTATCATCATTTTCTACAGAAGCTTCTTCTTTAACTTCATCGTCTTCTTCAACTTCATCTGTTTTGACTTCATCTTTGCTATCGATTGCCGCTAGATTTTTAACTCCAGCGTCGCCCTTTTCAGCTTCTATAGTCGTGTATTTTGGAGCAGGAACTTCCACATCTTTCACTTCTGACTCATCCTCAACGGATTCATCTGAATCTTCTACAGGAACTTCTTCTGCTTCAACATCTTCAACTTCTTTTTCTTTATCCGCAAGTTCAACTTCGTTTTCAATCTTAGGAAGTATTACGTTTGTTGTCTGATAAGCAACATGGAAACCTTCCGGCAAAGCGACTTTGCCCAATTGAGCTTGTTCATAAGTTAATGGAGCTTTCGCAGTTGGATAATCATATATTTTCTTTGGTTCAGATTTTACAGTCGGGTGGTCAATTTCGATATTTACAGCATTATAATTTCCGTTTGCATCATCTTGAGCAATATTTGAAACTTCATTCGTATTAAGTTCCGGATTTTTTATATTAATTTTCACAGCACTGTAATTCGGTCTTACCAAACTGTTATCAACTGATTGAACCATAATTTATATTCCTTTCGACATATACACTTACACTTTATTAAAGCAGGTAAACAAAAAAATTTGCCCTCTTTCAAAAACAATTTTACAAATGTTTACAAGTTTAAAGATTTTGGCACCTTGCGGACGACACCTCACTCCAATGGGATATGTTAAGTTGATTAGACATCAACCTCTCCTAAAGTACTACACATTTATAACGCTCAGATTTCTGAATTGAAAAATCTCTTCTGTTTTCCCCTGCAATTTTTCCCTACCCAGAATTGCACCCACAATTGCTTCCAGCTGTGCAACCGGCATCATATTCACAGGCATTTCATCAAACCCATATTCATACTTTAGGGCAGATTGCAAAAATTTACAATCAGCCGAAGAGCGTTCTTTAAAATTTGAATACAAATTAAGCTTCTGGCGTGTCAAATAAACTTCGTATCTGGAAACATCCGCCCCATTATTTTTCAAACCCAAAAGCAAATCACTGCCACGAGGAGAAAATCTCTGCATCCAATTGTCCTTGTTCAAAAATTCATCTTCTTTTGAATGAATAAGTTGATAAGGTTTAGAAAGTACTCTCCACTTACCTTCCATCATCGTGTTATCCCACGGAAGTGAGACACAAAATACAGAATCCTTAATTGAAGTGTAATTATCGAAAAACAACTGCACATCACTCATTGAAAAAAGTTTGTCCACATAAATAAGCTTGCCGGTTGCAAGTTCCATTACAGCAACGCCGCTTTCAACGGATGATGATGGCCCTAGAGAAAGTCCTACAGAATACTGCATCATAAACCAAAATCCTCATCCTCAGGACTCTTTGCGTCAAGCTTGATTACACGCTTTTCAACCGCCGGCATAATATCATCTTCCGGAGTCTTAGGAGTTTCTTTATCAATATTTATGTACAATTCCATACTCTTTGGCGAAAGTTTTTCACTCTTTTGTTTTGCAAGCATTTTTTGTCTATTGTCTTCCAAAAGTTTTTTAGCAGCAGGAGAGATTGAATCCCCTTCAACTGATTTAATCACAGCTAAACGCTGCCTTTGAATTCTTTCCTGTTCAGATTTAGAAAGTGTGAGCGTATTGTCATTTTGAGTTTCAAATTCACGCCTATACTTATTTTTCAAAATCAAAATTTCTACCCTTCTGTTTGCAGGGTCTTTTGGTGAGATTGCATTCTCAACAGGTCTTGTATCAGCATACCCGACCGCAGTAAATAATGACGGTGAAAACCTAAATCTTGATATCATATACCTTACAACAGATGATGCTCTGGCGGCAGAAAGTTCCCAGTTAGAAGGATATTGCAAACTTCTTATCGGGTCGCTATCCGTGTGTCCTTCCACACGCATACTGTGTAAAACAAACTTCTTGCAAATCAAAACACCAACTTTATCCAAAAGTTTTTTCGCATCCTTATCCAAATATGCAGATGCCGGTGCAAACAAATATTTGTCATCAAACGTAATCAACAAGCCTTTTTCAGTATTTTTGGTACTAATACCGTCCAATTCGCCGGCTTCAGTCAATTCTTTGATTGTATCCTCAATCTCGTTAAAAGAAGCTTCTTCATACTTTGGACTTATGTATTCAAGCATAAGGCTCGGAATAAATGAATTCGCTGTCTGTTGGTCAAACAAAGAATCGCTACCATCCATTACAGATTGTTGACCTTCAAAAATCGTATTTTGGCTAAACGCACTCTTCAAAGATTCTTCCAATTTAGCAAAATCGGAAGCATCAACTTGAGCAAGAGCATACAACACAACGAATGTTGCGAACAAAAGGGTGATAAAGTCACCATATGAAACCAGCCATCTCTCAAGGTTTTCCGGATCTTCTTGTCGTTTTTTCTTAGCCATTAGCGTCTTTATCCTTAGATGAATCTTCCAAGATGAATGAACGTAGCTTTCTTTCAATCAACACAGGACTCTCACCTGCTTGAATTGAAAGAACACCTTCCAAAATCATGTTCTTGTATAAAAATACGTTTTGAAAAATAAATTTAATTCTTGTACCAAGCGGAATCATAACCAAGTTCGCAGCGAACAAACCATAAATTGTAGCAACGAACGCAACCGCAATACCAGCACCCAGTTTTGACGGGTCAGACAAGTTTTGCATAACCTGAATCAAACCAAGTACGGCACCAATAATACCAAGTGTCGGAGAATAACCACCGAAAGATTCAAATACTTTTGCAGCATTATGAACATAGTTTTCTAATTGCTCAATCTGATTTTCCATCATCTCTCTAACAAGCGTCGGGTCAGTACCATCGGCTACGGCCCCCAAGCCCAATGTTAAAAGTGAGTCTGATGCATTATTAGCTTCTTTTTCCAAAGAAATGATACCTTCTTTTCTTGCTTTTGTCGCAAATCCGCCAATTTCGGTAATCAAAGCCTCAAAGTCAGATTTTGGCGGCATAAATACGTCTTTTAATATTTTTATTGCAGACATAAGTACTTTTGGCGGGAAACTCAAAACTACAGCACCCAAAGTACCGCCTAATACGATAAATGCAGCAGTAATTTGAAGCAATTGCCCAATATTACCGCCTTCCATTGCTTGCCCCGTCAGAATGAATGTTATACCCAAAAACATCCCGATGACTGCAAATATATCCATAATAATCTCCGATTTTATACTATTATCCTAGATATATTAAACAACATTTATCAGGGTTTGTAATCCTTTAAATATAGTAGTTTTTACACTCTTGAACAGGACTTGTATTACATTCCGTCAAAATTTCCGGCTAGAACTCTTAAAGCTTTGTCTTCTGCTCTTTGAGCCTTGTCTAAAACAGATTGCATGCCTGAATTGTCGTATGTTTTCTGAATATTCGCAGCTGCTTGTGACGGAATATATCTTCTTTGTTTTTCATCATTTTCAGCAGTCTTATCGGAAGGAATTGTACATTCTGAAGACGGAATATAACTATAATTATCAGCTTTTCCTGAAGTCTTAGGAGAAGGAATTACATTCTTAGAAGATGGAATGTAAGTATAATTATCAACTTTTTCTTCTTGAGTCGGTTGAGGAGTCAAATTGCTATATTTGTTCAAACCTCTTGATGCATAAGCTTGACCGGCTTGTTTTTGCGAAAGTTGAGCAGCTTCTTGCTGAACCGGAATCCCAGCTTTTGTCATCGCAGCTTCATATAAACGTTTATTCAAGTCCTCTTTCAAAAATTCTTTTTGAGCCTTTTTAGCATCTTCATGCTCTTCTTGTTTCATTGCGTCATAAGATTTGCCGAAGATTGCAGTTGTACATTTAGTAATCGCAGCTCCTAAAACGCCCATAGAAATTAAGCCCCAAACACCAAATCTCATCGGAACTCCCAAAACATTCTTAAAGAAATTAGGGATTTGTCTAATTTTATTCATCACGATATTACTGCTCTTGTAGCCTTTAAATGTTTCCAAATCAAGGGTCAAGAAGTGTCCAAGCTTTCTGATACCTTTAGTCAAAATATTTTGACCATCAACTTTGCTTAATTTCTTAAGTTGTTCTTTTGCCTTATTTTTAGCCACATTATAAGCTTCTTTGTCTGCAAAAGCACCGGCTTTTGTTTTTGTATTAAAATCATTCAACACTTTTCTGTATTGCTCAACTTTATCTTTTCCCATGCCGGCATATTTAACACCACCTAAAGCGTGCATCATTCTTAAAGCAAGTGGGAATGTCAAAACCCAAGATGTTGATTCTATCAAACCACCAACCGCCGTGCCGATTTTTTGGTCTTTATCTGCTTTCTTAACATTAGCACCTACTTCTACCAACATCGGAGCAATAAATATCAAAGCTCCTAATTTTCCGCCACCAAACGTTATACCTCTATGGAACATTTGCATTGCTTTTGACACAAATCTTCCGGTTGCAGTCTTAGCACCGTCGCCTAAACTGTGCAACTTGTTATAAACTTCATCACACCCGATTGTTCTTTCAAACGGCTTCGTTAAAGGTCCCATCCAACCATAATGTCCGGTACCCATCTTAACCTTTGAGCCTGCTCTTTTCATTGCAGCTTCAACTTGTTTCAAAGTCTTACCATAAACATCTTCTTTAATAGCAGTGATATCAGTTTTAGCCAAACCAAGTTCTTTCAAGATTTCTTTCTTTACCGCTTCTGTAGAACTATTACCTAAACCTTGAATCTTATTGATTTCTGCAGGCGTTCTACCCAAGCGTTTTAAAAGAACCTGATTAACAGCTTTTTCTTCAGGAATTTCAGAAAACTTACTAACCTTGAAATCCTTTATCAAAGCTTCTTTTTCAGCTTTTGTTATGCCAATATTTTTCAATTTTATGGCATCCGGTTCTCCTAGTTTAAGAGCATCGGCAATTCTTACAAAATCCTGAACGATTTCTTGCTTCTGATTATACATCTGAGCCTTAGCCATAGACCATTCCGGCATTGTCGGAGTATCTTTCATTGCTCTCAAAATTGCACTGTGCTCAACAAGCTTTCCACCCTGTTTTTTTGCACCCCTAAATACATCCAAAACCGCTTGCACAGGCTTGCTTTGTACAAACTTAGATTGCTCTATATTATCACCCAAATTAGCTGCTCTTTTAACCAAACTCTTGTCGTAATCGCCTCTACAAGCCTTTGCATAAGCATCTATACCAAAACTTATGCCTATCCAAGAAAGAGCTGTCGCAATCGGATGCTCTACAATAGGTTTAAGAACCAAGTCATAAACCGGACTTGATTTCAATATTTCTGAAAAACTCTGAGCATTGGCATTATCTGATACAACATAATAGCTAGGTATCCGCACCTGAGGCTGTTGCGACATTCTTTGCGGAGCAGGCACATCAACTCGTTGAACTTGCGGATTAACCTGCTCATAGCGTTGATTATATGGATTCATATTCGGATTAATTTGAGTCACAATAATAAACCTTTTCAAACCTAACTAATTATATAAAGTATTTTTCTCAAAAAAAATTGCCCCCAAACCATGTCAAAACAGCGTTTTGTAAAAAAATGTTACACGAATATAAAATTGAGAAGGTTTAACCTTCCTTCAAGCTTAATTCGCAACACATTTGACAAGCACCAAAAGTGCCACCGCTGGCTTTTAGATTTTTTCTAAAACAGCAATAATGTGGAGCATTAAATAATTCTCTCAAACTTTTTTCTTTTACGTTTCCAATTTTTTGGGATAAACACGGATAAACAAAACCTTCCGGATTTATCATCATATTATTATATGGATAAGTACAAGGTTTATAAATCTCATTAACAGGCTTTTCTTCCGGCAAATCAAAAAACTTCTCTATCGCATCAAGAGGATTTTTTGAATACTCAAACTTTGGAGAAAATCTCAATTTCGTTCTGCCTTTCAAAGACTCTATCTCACGATAAACCTCTTTAAAATGTTCCATATCAAAATATTTTTTTATCGGATAATTCGCTGTAAATTCAGGAATAAAACTCTCCTGCAACACAGAATTCTGCTTCCAATTATTATTCCTCAAAAACGAAATTGATAAGAATTCAAACCCCATTCTTTCGCAAAGTTTATACAGCTTCGGCAAATCATCCAAATTATTTTCAAGTACAATCGTCTTTATATCAACCATTTGCTTAGGTTTAGCAGATTTAAGCTTCTCCAAATTCCCAACAATCTTATCGAAAATACCAGCTTTGCCCCTATTTAAGTCGTGAGTTTCGCCATAACCATCCAAAGAAACCGAAAGTAAAAGTAATTTGTATCTAACAAAAGCTCTGATAATCTCGTCATCAATAAGTATTCCATTAGACACCACATGCACCTTATTCCAGATTTTTTTTGAAAGATAAGCCAAAATCTCCACAAAATCTTTTCTAATAAGCGGTTCACCGCCAACAAGAGTTGCAATCGAATAAAACGGCAATTGGTCAACAACCCGCTTCCACTCATCTGTAGTCAACTCCTGCTTATTTCTGTCACACCCGACATAACAATACGGGCACTGCAAATTACAGCGATAAGTCAGCTCAAAAAAATACCGAAACGGGATTTTCGCCCGCCCCCACCTATCGTTATAAGAAAGTGATGTATAAAAATCTCTCGCTATATCAAACAAATTTGAGTAATTCATACTCTATTTATAACATAAAGAAACCTCTCTTAGAAAAAAGAGAGGAAAATTTGAGCGATGAGGATTCTTTATTATATTAATCCTCATCGCTCATAGTTTCATTAAACTTTTGGAGTGCAAATCTAGTCTTTTTGTTTAATTTTTCTCACTAACAAAAAGTCTACTCTCCCTTAACAATCTTCACGCCGGAACTCGTTCCAAGTCTAACCGCACCGGCTTCAATCATTTTCAAAGCCGCTTCTCTATCTCGAATTCCGCCAGATGCCTTAACCCGAAGCCCAGCCTCTTTTACTGTTTCATACATTAGAGCTACATCCTCAACCTTTGCCCCAACGCCGTTTTTTACAAAACCCGTAGATGTTTTTACAAAATCGGCTTTACCTGCAATACAAAGTTCGCAAGCTTTCTTAATCTCATCCTTCGTCAATAAATCTGTTTCCAAAATAACCTTAAGCGGATGATTTTGGCACGCCATTTTTACGCCACTAATCTCATCAACAATTTTTTCATACTCTTTATCTTTAAGCAAACCTGAATTCAAGACCATATCTATCTCATCGGCACCATTTTTTACCGCATCAATCGTTTCCAAGATTTTTATTTCTCTTGTACTTTGACCTAAAGGAAACCCAACAACAGTAACCACTTTAACGTCATTCTCCTTAGTATCATTTAGATACTGTCTTGAAAATTTAACGTTGCACGGGTTAACACAAACTCCCAAGAATTCATTTTCAACCGCTTCATCAAGCAGCTTAACAATTTCAGCCCTAGTTGCATCCTGTTTTAGCAGTGTATGCTCAATATATTTATTCAGTTCCATAATCTCTCCCCTACTAACCTTTTATTGTAAAAAATACTGCTGTAACTACGCCCATAATCAAGCAATAATAACCGAAAATCGCCAAAGAGAACTTTGATACAAATTTCAAAAAGTATTTTATACACAAATAACCGACAATTCCCGAAACGATTGTGCCGACAATAATTGCCGTCCAATTATACGTCACAACCTCTGCAAAATCGAGTTTTACAAGCGGATAAACCATTGAAGCACCCAATATAATAGGAATACTCAACAAAAATGAATACTTAGCCGCAGTCGTTCTATCTGCTCCGTTTAAAAGCCCTGTTGCAATAGTTAAGCCGGAACGAGAGAACCCGGGAAGAGCCGCCAAGCCTTGTGCAACAGCCATCAACACAGAATTTTTAAATGTAATTTCTGTCATCTTATCATGCCTTTTTGCCCACCATTCACTAAATAAAAGCAAAACACCGGTTCCGATAAGCAAGCCGCCTACAATCGCAGGCTTAAACACCAAAAATTCAGCAACTTCATTGAGCGGAAACGCAATCAGCACCGTAATCAAAGTGCCCAACATTATATAAACACCACTCTTAAAGTCCTCAGAAGAATAATCCTTATTCTTTAACCCAAGATAAAGAGCCTTCAAAATTTGCAAAATTTCTTTGCGGAAGAAAATCAAAACCGCAATCAATGTTCCCAAGTGAAGCATTATATCCAAGAATACCTCTTGATTTGACTCTTGAACAATTTCAATACCCTTAAAAATCTTATAAAAATTAGACGTAAAAACAAGATGTGCAGAACTTGAAATCGGCAAAAACTCGCTCAAACCTTGCACAATCCCCATTAAAATTGATTGTATTAAATCCATCTTTCCCCTCTTTTATCAAACACTCATCACAACCCAAGCCGCAAACCATTATTCAAAATAGCTTGCACAAGATGTTGCAGTTTCCCACACAGAAATCTTTGATACGATTCCGATTTTTTCCTTCAATTTTGTATAAATAAACTTTGAAAGAATTTCGCTTGAAGGGCTAACACCCTTGAACTCCGGAAGTTCATTAATATCCTTGTGATCCAACAAGTCTAAAACAGATTTCAACTCACGTTTCAAAACCTTATAATCCACCAAAATATTGCTCTTATCTAAAGTTTCACCTCTTACAAAAGCCTCTACAAGCCAATTATGACCATGCTGGTTTTCGCATTCACCATCATAGTTTAACAAATGATGTGCTGCGGAAAAATACATCTGTGCCTTTAATTCAAACATCTTTTTCACCATTTGGGCGGGCTTCATCCCACTAGACTACTAACCTATTTTACTACTCCAAGAAGCCCTTTGGAACAGACTACTAACCCTATATGAAACAGGCAACTCATCAAATAACTAGCAGCAAACTTCTGCCAATCTTACCAAAATCTTGTCTGTTATAACCTTAATATAATCCTTATCAACCATACCATTGATTATGCAATCGGCAATTTGATAAGTCGGTCTGATATATTGTTGAGCAGTCGCATTAACATCCTTGAATTGTAAATCTGCTGCTTCGCCGGATTTACCACGAGAAGCGGCACGTTTATACCAACGTTCTTTAATAACTTCAATCGGAGTATAAACGTAAACTTTTACATCCATAATGTCACGAACTTCTTCATTCAAGACATACAAACCTTCCGTTAATATAACCTTCGCAGGCTTTTTAACATCACCATCCGGACTTGATACACAAGTTACAAAATCGTACTTCGGTGAAACAACCGTTTCGCCATGCTTAAGTCCCAACAAATGTTCACGCATTAACGGCAAATTAATTACATCAGGAGTGTCAAAGCTGAAACCGGTCTTAAATAAAGCATCATAACTGCCTGCTTCGATTAGCTCCTTAGAAGTATCTTTATAATAATCATCTTGACGGATAACAGTGTAGATGCCTTCCTTTTTATCTCTAACAACGGCTTCTATCGTATTATCAACAAAAACGGTTTTGCCGGAGGCACTTTCACCTGTAATACCTATTAGAAAAGTCTTTTTCTTTTCTTGAACAACCTTTCTTGCGATATTCATTATAAAATCATCAGCAACCTTCAAAAATAAAGGCTGTTCTTGTTTTCTGTCCTCTTCTAATATTTCTTTTAGAGTGTCCACAATATTGGAGATTAACTCCATATCTAAACGACTTGAATAAAAATTGTAATTTGTGAGTTCGAAAGTATCCACCATAAATCCGTCCTTAATTCTCTATAACATTGTATAGTAAATACAAAAAAAAAACTCCTTATTCTTAAAAAAAATTTACCTTTTTACCTGTTTAAATTGTAAACTTTTGTAACACTTTGAACACTCAAATAGCAAAAAAATTTCTTCACCATTTTTAGTAAAGACATAAAGCTCTCTCTTCTTATTTAAACGGACAGGCCTTGGTTTTTTATACAAGGTCTTTTTTTTATTTTATAGATGCCATTCTTTTTTTGAGCCCAAACTTAACCAACTTATTCACAAACCCTTGCGGAAGCTTTGCAAACAAGCTAGCCATAAACGCATCATGCCCCACAGTATATGACAATTTTGGCTTACGAGCAGAATCCGCTTTCAAAATAACATCAACAACTTTATCGACAGCAAGCCCCTTTGAGCCATTCTTCTGAGCATTCGCTATCATAAATTTCATTTCTTGCTCATACCCCTGGCAATTGTCAAAATACTTCGAATTTTCGTTTATAGACTTACCCCAAAGCGGAGTTGCAATCACACCGGGTTTGACCGACACGACCTGAATATTTTTTTTATTTTCAACAAGCAAAGCATTAAAGAACATATCCAAGCAGCGTTTTGACGCACAATAAGGAGAAATAAACGGAAACACACCAAAGCTTGCCATTGAGCTTACATTAATAATCTTTCCGCCCTCAAGGCTATCCAAAAGAAGTTTCGAGAACTCCAAATGTCCAAAAACGTTAACGTCAAACTGGCGTCTTATCTCACTCATCTCGATTTTTTCTATAGGTCCTGCAACTACACAACCCGCAATATTTACAAGCGTATCAATCCTTGCACACTTAGAAAGCAAGTATTCCGCAGCCGGCTTTATCGTTTCCGGCTTAGCATAGTCTATATAAAACGGATAAATATTATGCGAAAGCTCAATCAATTCGCCAAGATACTTTTCGTTTCTGTAACCTGCAAAAACAATATTATCTTCCGCTATTCTTTTGAGCAAAGCCTTCCCAATACCGGAAGTTGCCCCTGTTACAACATAAGTCTTAGTCTTCATTTAATGGTCTCATCAAAAGGATTGTAGAAATATTTACCTGCACAAACGGATGTTTTTCCAAATCTTTCTGCGGCACTAATTTGGATTCAATTGTGCAATCTTTAACCGCAATAAACTGTTTTGAGCTATTCAGCACCTCAGACAAAAGTCTGGTACGCTTCCCGATTTTCGGCATGAAAATTGAACCCTTAATCACGTGTTCTACAGTTTCTATATAAACATCTTCCTTCCAAGAAGAAGTCGTCAGCTCTAAAATTTCGTTATTTTCCATACTCATTCTCCAACAGGGTATCTTAACTCATATAAGACTGGAATAGCGGCAGATACAAAGCCAACGCCATTACAAGTACTATACTACCAATTACGATAAGCATAATTGGTTCAATCATTTTGGTCAAAGTATCAATAATACCATCCAAAGTTCTATCAAGGAAGTTTACACCTTTTTCAAGCATATCACCCAAACGACCTGATTGTTCACCGGTTGCAACCATAAACAAAAGCATCTTCGGCACAATCTTTGTCGCCTTAAACGCCTGCGACACCTGCAAACCTTGTTGTACCTTAATGATTGCACCACTCATCTTGTTTCTTAAAACTGAGTTCGTCAAAGTGATTACCGCCAAGTGCAAGCAGTCAACAATCGGAATACCTGCTTCATAAGACACACTCAATACAGACATAAAGTTTGAATAGTTTGAATAAAGTATCAAATTATTCAACAAAGGTATTTTCAATACAAGTTTGTCAAGAACATTTCTTGCAGGCTGCCAATTTAATATAAGAAAAACAAAACCAATAAATGCCACAATAAATAGCGGAATTGTGAACCAATACGTTTTTAAATAATCACCCGCATTAATCATCATTGAAGTAATAAGCGGTAACGCTTTTTCTTGTTGTTCAAACATTTCCTTAAAGGCAGGGAATACAAACACGAGCATTACAATTGTAATTACGAACGCCAAAACAACAACGAACATCGGGTACATAAGAGTTCCGATAACTTTGCTCTTAATATTTGCTTGTTTTGTCAAAAGATCCTTTATACGACCCAAAGTTTTTTCCAATTCACCGGATTCTTCACCGGCCTTAATCAAACCGATAAAAATATAACCGAATACTTGCGGATAACGTGCCAATGTATCAGCAAAAGTAGAACCTGCCATAATCTGCGTTTTCAAGATTTTTGACATATTACGAATCTTTTGTTTAGCGGCTTCTTGCTCCATAAACATCAAGGATTCAACAGCAGGAATACCTGATGTCAACAGGATTTGAAGCGTCGAGATAAAGTCAATCTTCTCACTAAGGCTCAACTTAGAGATACTTGCAGACTTCTTCATCTTCGCATCACTAAATTCATTAATCTGAGTCGGCACAAGTCCCATCTTACGGATTACATCTCTTGCATCCTTCAGGTTAGTAGCCGTAATTTCACCTTTCACGACTTCTCTACCTTGTTTTAATGCTGTATAACTATATATTGGCATACAAACCTCTTCTTCTAGTTCTAGTCACTCGCATAACCTAATACTCTGATAAATTCACTTGTTGTCGTCACACCGTTCATAATGTGATTCAAACAAGAATACTTCAAAGTATTCATACCCGCAGCTACAGCTGCTTCTTCAATTTCGATATCGTGAGCTCCTTGAGCAATCAATCTCTTTATCTCACGAGTTATCGGCATAATCTCATAAATCCCCAAACGTCCGGCATAACCAAGATAACCGCACTCTTTACAGCCTTTCTTCTTATACAATTTTGTTTTGAGTAATTGTTCCTGCATCTTAGGGTCTGTTGTAATATGTTTTACTTCCTCTTCAGTCGGGAAATACCCTTCTTTACAGTGGTCACAAAGCTTTCTTACCAAACGTTGAGCGATTACACCGGTCAATGTTGATGATACCAAATAATCTTTTGCACCCATTTCAATCAAACGTGTAACAGTTGCAGCAGCTGAGTTTGTGTGAACTGTACTCAAAACGAGGTGGCCGGTCAAAGCAGCTGAAATAGCAACTTCCAAAGTTTCAAAGTCACGAATTTCACCGATAAGTATAATATCGGGGTCTTGTCTTAAAATTGCTCTCATGCAAGATGCAAAAGTAATATCAGCCTTCGGATTAACCTGTGATTGGTTAATACCTTCAAGTTTAATTTCTATCGGATCCTCAATAGTCGTAATATTAACGTCTTCTTTGTTAAGAGATTTCAATATTGTATACAAAGTCGTTGTTTTACCTGAACCGGTAGGCCCTGAAGTCAAAATAATTCCGTTCGGACACTGAACCATATCGTGGATTTTTTCGATATCACTTTCAGACGCACCGGCAATTACCATTTTGTCGCCCGCTGCCTTCAAGCTTACAGCCGGAGCCAAAATACGAATTACAACTTTTTCTTTACCGGAAACAGGAAGTGTATTTATACGAAAATCGTACATTCTATCGTTATATTTAATAGAGAATGTACCATCCTGAGGACGTCTGTGCTCGGCAATATTCATTCTTGCCAAAACTTTAAAACGAGTGATTACGGCCTGTTCAATACTTCCCGGTATTTCAAGCACTTTTTTCAAAATACCGTCAGAACGTACTCGCACAACATAGTATCCGATACGTGGCTCAATGTGAATATCGGATGCTTTTGCATCAATTGCGTCAGTGATAATTTTGTAAACAAATTTTGCGACATTACCGCTTGCATCCTGAAGCTCTTTTTCTACCTGCGTCCATAAAGACTCTTCGTTATTAAATTGTGCGGCTTCTTCCTCAATACTTTGAATAATACGTTCTGTTTCTTTTGCAGCCTTTTCAGTCTTTTTGAGCATAAAGTATTCTTTCAAATACTGCTCAAATTCAAAATACGGTATGCAATACACATTCAGCGAACGCCCCGTTGAAAGCGAGATTTCACGAATTGTATACTTATCGTCAGGATTAACCATCGCAACAGCAAGTTTATTGTCTTCCATTGACATAATAATTGTCTTTTTCTTTTCGACAAAATCGTCCGGAAGAAGTTTCAGAATGCTGTTATCAACTACAATGTTTGATTTTGAAATAACTTCACAATTATATTTCTTTTTCAAATAAGAAACTATTCTCTCATAGCTTAAATAATCCTTATCATAAAAAACGCCGTCTAACGGAATATTTTTTTCTTCAGCAATCGTTTCACACTCTTCAAGCTGAGCTCTCGTTATCCAACCGATAGTGACAAGCATCTCTTCCGGCGAAACCGGTTTCGGCTCCGATTTTGGCTCCGGCTTCGGTTCTACGTTAGCCGACTGTGGTTCATCTTTTGATTGAATAAGTTTATTCACATAGTTATAAACATCGTCAAATATCGCATCACTAACCGGAATCGGTTCAATTCCGCCATAAGTCTGAA
This sequence comes from uncultured Candidatus Melainabacteria bacterium, assembly GCA_934754775.1. Taxonomy (GTDB): domain Bacteria; phylum Cyanobacteriota; class Vampirovibrionia; order Gastranaerophilales; family Gastranaerophilaceae; genus CAG-196. The sequence goes on from CAKVIM010000002.1 coordinate 107,289, forward strand.
CTTTTTTCTCTACAGTTTCACGAATTGTTTCTATATTTTTTAAACTTGATTGGCTGATAATTGTGTACAGTTTTCCTTGTCTTTTATCAACTGGAATAAAACCTGATGATTTCATCAGGTTTAATTCAAAATTATTAACGTATTCTTTTCTAATACTACTTTTTAATTTTTCCAGTTGATTAGACATAATCTATAAACTATCTGCGACAGAACCTTCTCCATCATTAATTATCTTAGGTGTAAGCATAATTACCAACTCTGTTTTAGTCTTGCTTGTTGAAGTTGATCTAAACGCTGCACCAATTATCGGCAAGTCACCTAACACAGGGATTTTGTTAACAGTCTTTTGTTCGCCTTCCTGTATCAAACCTGCGATAACAAGCGTTTCACCATCTTTAACTCTAACATTTTTTAAATCCAAGTTTCTTCTGCTTAACAAAGTAGCTTGCAAATCTCTCGGAGCATCCTTTCCAGCTTCACTCACAGTTGTAACTTGACCGGCTTCTGTTGCATATTCCGGTTTGATGTTCATTGTTACATAACCATCAGGAGAGATAAACGGTGTCATAGTAACTTTTATACCCTTATCTGAACCGATTGTGTATGTTCTTTGAACAGCACCGATTGTACCAACACCTGTACCAGCTGAAGATAAGAACTCAGATGTAACTTTTTCTACATAGTCTTGAGTCAAATCAATTACAGATTCTTGACCATTTGTTACCAAAAGTTTCGGATTAGCAAGAACTCTTGCTTTTTTATTTTCTATTAAATAATTCATTTGCCATGTAATATAAGGACCATTTGCATACCATTGTTCACGAGGCAAGTAAATTTTTTCCTTTGTAGTTAAATCACCCGGTTTGGTTCTTTCTAATTCAATCAATTTTGCAGTACCAGGGCCACCGCTTCTACCGCCGGTTGTACCGGAACTATTAAATGTAACACCCCAGTTCTTTGACTGTACTTCCCAGTTGTTAGTAAATTCTTTGCTGCCATCTTCTGAAAGTTCAACAATTGAAATTTCTACATAAGCTTGAGGTTGCTTCACATCATTATCTTTAATAAATTTTTCTACCATTTGTATTTGTGCAGCAGAACCGCCCATCAAAGTAATTGTACCTCTTTGCGGGAAGTATGCTACAGAAAGGTTTTGTACATCAAAAGGAGCTGCAACTGAACCAGAAGCTGATGATGCAACTGAACAAGCCAAAACGCCTTCGCCCAATTTCAAATCATTTCCGGATGAGCTTGTTGAAGCTGCACCACCGGTCATTATACCAGCTGCACCACCGGTTGTTCCTACACCAGGTGTCGGAGGGATAGGTTCTTGATCACCACCGCCATTGTCACCACTTTTAACTCCTCTTGATGGTAAAAGCATATTACAAATCATATCTGCCATCTCAGCAGGAGTTGTATGGTTTACAGCAAACGTTTTTGACAAAGGTTCTCTATCCAATTCGTCGATAACCTTTTGAACAATCGCTGCATCTGATTTCATACCAAACACGATAATTTCATTTGTCGCAGAGTTAACTGTTGCAGCGTTGATGCTTGACATACCGGCTTTCTTCATACCGAAAATATTTTTGTTTAAGAAAGAAGCAATGCTTGCTGCACTAACATACTTAACAGGGAATACCATCATTTCTTGTCTTGAAAATGCTGCGTTATCTGCACTGTCTTTAGAAATAACAACAAGTGTATTATTTTGTGTATAGTAGTTTAAGCCTGCAACCTGTAATACTAGATTGAATGCATCATTTATAGGCATATTAACCAAGTCTAATGTAACTTTTCCATCAACTGAAGAGTGGAAAACAACGTTCATGCCGGCTTTATCAGCAAACATTCTAAGAACTTGTTTTACATCAGAATCCCTCAAAGAGAGTGTAATTTTATCGTTTCTGTTAGTTAAATGCACATCGCCGGAAAGCACCATTGAGCTTGAATACGGCGTAGCCGCTTCAGCTGTTGAGACCGCTAACCCCGAAGGCGTTACAAATGCCAACAATAGTGCTGCTGACAAAACTTTCTGTATATGGCTATATCTCATCGTCTTTCCCCTCCGAATTTTTTACTCAAATTAGAAACATCATTGTGATTCAAAGTTCCTTCTGTAAGAATTTCTCCAATACCAGCTTTGTACACATTGTTTCCGAGTTTAACAGTTACACTGTCCTGCATAATATTCAAAACTTTGTAATTATTTACCACATCACCCTTCTTAACAAGATAATCATTTCCTTCAATATTCAAAATAGCTGAAGGGCTGTATCTGTCATACAAAATACCTGACACAATCGTATCCATAACTCTTGCTGCGTCAGAATTTTCATTGACAGCTTCAGGTGGCTCTACCAAATCAAATTTTGGCACATCGCTGACAGAACTTCCACCTATATCTCTATATGGCAAAAACGGGTTTGCTTTAACTGTTCCCGTTGGAATTGCTATCACATCTTTTTTAGAACTTGCCGCCGCTATAGGAGAAGTTGCCAAAGCAAACATTCCGTCCGCACCATTTTGATTAGCACTAATTTTGCCCACCAAACCGCAAATTAAGGCAACCGGAGCAATAACACAGCACAAAACTGCAGTTACCAAGGTTTTCCTTGAAAACTTGCAGTTACGAATAGTTCTGGCAATCAACTCATCTGCTGACAAAGTCGATATATCCACGCTACTCTTTTCTTTCTTAATATAACTACGCATATTCACTCTATACTTCTAACTTGCTTCTCTATCTACTCAAATATATACTACTGTGAAATGTTTTTCAATCATTTGTTTATACTATTACGTTCAATTCTTGTTCAAATTTCAGTAAAACTAGTAAAAACACTCCTACACTATCATACCATACTTTCATGATATTGCAAATTTTTATTGATACCTTACATAAGCGTAAGCATTGAAATCTAAAGAGCCAAAGATTATTTTTACAAACCTGTCATTATATGGAACTAACTTTACAAAATCAAGTTCGTCCGAATCATAATCATCTTCAGTTTCATTGGCTTTAACCTTGCCTTTAAAAAATTGTGATTGATATAAATTCAGATAAATGTCGCCATTTTTATCTCTTTCTGCAGTTACCTTATAAAATCCCTTATCGAGCGGAGCCTCGTCAATAATCAAATTGACGGGTATATTCAAAAGCAACCCGTCTTTATTCTTAGACAAGTGTTCTTGAAGCGGAACGTCTTTATTAGGAGCTAAGTCGGGGTGCAAACTTGTCCCCCCGCCGCTAATTTTTTTAATCTTTCTTTTTTTCTGTTTCTCTTCTTTTTGTTTCTGTTTAGCTTGAAGAGCATCCATAACTTGCTCAAACTCTTGATTAGTTATAGATTTTTGCCCGTCCCAAGCGTGGTCAACTCCGGAAAAATCATCCCATTCATCAGCAAAACAAACTGATGATAACATACAAAATATCGCAATAAAAAAACAAACTTTCTTCTTCATACTAATAATATATAACTAAAAAACACTTAAAGTAAACAAAAAACTTTTAATTTTTCAAAATATCATGTATAATAATTTTTAGAGAGAGAATAATAATGACTGATTCAAACCTTATAATAATTATCGTAGCTTTCGTAGTGGCGGTTATAGCTATTTACATTCTGTATTCTATCATCTTGTATCAAGGTGGTGGCGGAAATAAAGGCGACGAATTACAACTTTCTACAAAAAACATTCTAGAGCAAGTGGAAGTACTGTTCGACAAACAAGAGTACTCACTGGTTCAGCTGCTCGCAACAAAATATTTGGACAGGGTTCCGGGACATATCGAAGTAAGAATCTATCTTGCTAAAGCTTATTATGAAGATAAAAAATACAATCAAGCAATCAAACAATGTGCAATTATTCTCAAGAAAAAATCAAACAGCATTGAAACTCGTCAACTTTTAGGCAACTGCTACATAAAAAAACATATGCCGACAAAAGCAATAAAAGAATTTGAAGCAGTTTTTGAAAGCAAAAAAAATGACAAGCTTGTCGTTAGAACTTTAGCAGAACTCTACAAAGAAACAGATCAATTATTCTCCGCAATCACTATGTACGAAGTTCTTTCAGGGCTTATGGATTTAGACGAAGATGTTGCAGATATACAGTCAATCTTAGCAGAACTCAACGAAGAAGTTCATGATTACCCTGCTGCATTTGAAGCTTACAAAACTCGTCTCGGCATTTATCCGAACGATGTGAACACAAACCGCAAGCTAACAGAATTATACATAAAGATTAAGAATTATCCGATTGCAATTGAAACATTACAATATATGTTAACATTTGTAACCGATGCAAAAACTCTACTTTGGATATACGAAACACTCGTAACATTGTACGTTGAATCAGAAGATTACCAAAAAGCTATCGATTGTTCAGAAAAACTTCTTGATATTCAAGGCTCTGACAAATTCAAAGTAAGAAACGACATCGCAAACTTCAACATCAAGCTTGACAGAATGGGCGAAGGTATCACTATCTTAGAAGATTTAGCAATGATGTCACAAAACGGATTTGATGTAACTTTAGAACTGGCAGACGCATACATTCGCACAAAAGAATATCAAAAAGCTATCGAAAAATACAACATTTTACTTGATAAAGCAACTCCAAGAGAAGCTAAAACAGTTAATCTGTTGCTTTGCGAACTATATATCACGTGGGCTATTGATATGGCCGAACAAAATAAAATGGATGAATCATATGAATATCTTAAGAGTGCTATGCAATTCAACGCAATAAATCCAGAAATTTATTACAATGTAGCAAAGAATTACTACAAGCAAAAGAATTACACAAGTGCGATAGAATCTGTAAATCAGGCTATTGAATATGATAAGCAAAATGATTATAAAGCAAAATATCTGCTACTATTATCAGAAGCACATCACCAACTCGGTAATTTCTTTGAAGAAAAGAAAGCACTTACCGACTTGCTAAAATTTGACGAAAAGAACCCTAACGGTTTGTACCGTGTCGGGCTTATGTATGCAGCCCAACACGATATCAAAAACGCAGAAGAAGCTTTCAAAAAAGCAATTATGTATGATCCGGAATTGCTTCAGGCTAAATATAACCTTGCTCTTTTATATGAAAATAATAATAGAGATAAAGCAAAAGAACTTTATATGGAAGTTCTTGAGCAAGATCCGTCATTCGAAGAAGCTAAGAGAGCTTTAGCCGATTTATCGACTTCAGATTTCTACTAAACATCCTCGGGAATATAGATTACCGCATCGCTCAGATAGTTTCTAACATCTTCCGAGCCGGAAAACCTTGGTACAATCCGCTGGTAATCTTGCACAATAGAGATAATGTCCTCAACAGACATTTTGATAATTCGTCTTTCACCTGATTCAATAATTCTTGCCATTTTTACGTTTCCTCTTCTACATTTAAGTTAACGGCAAAAATCTCGCAAACTTTAGCAGAATCAAGCGTTTGCGTTAGGAAAAATCTCTCCGCTTTGAATATAAATCTCAAAATTTTCCTGAATATTTACACTGGCTGCTGTGATTACATAATCCTCAAAATGTAATTTTTTAAAACACTGTGCAGGTTTCCCAAGTTTATATTCAGCCTCATACTTTGTCCACTCGTTATAAAAATCTTCCAACGTATTACACTTAAATCCCATGCGTTTTGAAATATCCTCAAAACCACGCAACTTAATCTTTTCTATATCAATACCACAATCATAATCAGAAAACGCCAACGCAACAAAGTCATTACTATGACTTATACTAAAAAACTTCGCCCTATTTTTAAGAAACGGCTTTTTGCCATTAAAAATAATTTTTCTATCTTCAATCTGATAAAAATCACGCAAAATTCTATCCACCATTAGGTACGAAAAGCAGTGCTCGTTCCATTTTTTCGGGTTAGAAATCTCTTTTTTCTGAAACTCCTTCAAAAGAGTTTCATGAACATTATCCGCATCAACTATCTCAATTACAAAAATATCCATAGGTCGATTATAGAACAAAGGAACAAAGGAATAAAGGGGGGGGGTAAAGGGGTAAATATATTGGGCTGGGCGTAGGACTACAGGTTGAGCGTATTGGGCTAGGCGAGAAACTACTAGTAGGTTGGGCTTTCAGCCCAACAATAACAAAAAAGTAGTGGCGGAAATGCTTCGCATTTCCGCCACTACTAAAATATTTATCTACTCAATTACTTAGAAGCACCTGATTTTTCGATAATTTCTTTTTCGATATTAGCAGGAACTTGTTCGTAGTTGTGGAATTCCATAGAGAATGTACCACGACCTTGAGTGTTAGATCTCAAGTCAGTTGCGTAACCGAACATATTAGCCAATGGAACTAATGCTCTAACGATTACGTTACCTGTGTTACCTTGAGGTTCTTGACCTTCTACACGGCCACGTCTTCTTGAAATGTCACCGATGATTGTACCTGTGAATTCATCAGGGATTTCGATTTCAACTTTCATCATTGGTTCAAGGATACAAGGTTGAGCTTTTCTAGTACCTTCCTTGATAGCCATAGAACCGGCAATTTTGAATGCCATTTCAGAAGAGTCGACTTCGTGGTAAGAACCATCATAAAGTTCAACTTTTACGTCAATCATAGGGAATCCAGCTAGGATACCGCCTTCAAGAGCTTCTTCCATACCTTTTCTTGCAGGTTCGATGTATTCCTTAGGAATAGCACCACCAACGATTTTGTTTTCGAATACAAAACCGGCATTTTCTTCAGCTGGAGAAATTCTGATTTTAACGTGACCATATTGACCTTTACCACCTGATTGACGAGCAAATTTAGAATCTTGATCAGCTGTTCCTCTGATTGTTTCTCTGTAAGCAACTTGAGGTTTACCAATGTTAGCTTCTACCTTGAATTCTCTCAACATACGGTCAACGATAATATCCAAGTGAAGTTCACCCATACCGGAAATAATTGTTTGACCAGTTTCAGCATCAGATTTAACTCTGAATGATGGATCTTCTTCAGCAAGTTTTTGAAGAGCAATGCCCATTTTATCTTGGTCAGCCTTTGTTTTTGGTTCAATAGCAACAGAAATTACAGGTTCTGGGAATGTCATTCTTTCCAAGATAATTGGAGCTTTTTCATCACACAATGTATCACCTGTTGTTGTATCTTTCAAACCAACTGCTGCACAAATGTCACCAGCGTATACTTCGTTTTCTTCGATTCTTTGGTCAGCGTACATACGAACCAATCTTGAAATACGTTCTTTCTTACCGTTAGTTGAGTTAAGAACGTAAGAACCAGCTGTAATAACACCAGAGTAAACTCTTAAGAATGTTAAACGACCTACGAATGGGTCTGTCATAACCTTGAATGACAAAGCTGAGAATGGTTCAGAGTCAGAAGAATGTCTTTCAGTTTTTGTACCGTCTTCTAATTCACCTTCAATAGCTTTAACATCAACCGGTGATGGCATATAATCAACAACAGCGTTTAATAATAATTGAACACCTTTGTTTTTGAATGCTGTACCGCAAGTTACAGGAACGATTTTGTTATCGCAAACAGCTTTTCTTAATGCAGCTTTCAATTCATCAACTGTGATTGAATCAGGATCTTCAAAGAATTTTTCCATCAAAGCGTCATCTTCTGATGCGATAGCTTCAACCATTGCATCGTGATATTCTTTAGCTTTTTCAGCCATATCAGCAGGAATATCTTCTTCTTTAATATCTGTACCTAAGTCGTTAGTGTAGATTTCAGCTTTCATAGTCATCAAGTCGATAAGACCTGTGAATTTGTCTTCTGCACCGATAGGTAATTGAAGAGGAACTGCGTTAGCACCCAATCTGTTTTTGATTTGATCTACAACACGGTAGAAATCAGCACCTGTTCTATCCATTTTGTTTACGAATACCATTCTTGGAACTTCGTATCTGTTAGCTTGTCTCCAAACTGTTTCTGATTGTGATTGAACACCACCAACTGCACAGAATACAGCAACAACACCGTCTAATACACGAAGTGAACGTTCTACTTCGATTGTGAAGTCAACGTGCCCTGGGGTATCGATAATGTTGATTTGGTGACCTTTCCAAGTAGCTGTAACAGCTGCAGATTGGATTGTAATACCTCTTTCTTTTTCTTGTTCCATAAAGTCAGTTACAGCAGCACCGTCGTGAGTTTCACCGATTTTGTGAGTTTTACCTGTGTAGAACAAGATACGTTCAGTTGTAGTGGTTTTACCTGCGTCGATGTGAGCAGCAATACCAATATTTCTGATTTTTTCTAATGGAGTTTTTCTAGCCATTGTCTTAGTTTCCTTTATATTTCTACTACTACTATTTATACTGTTTCCCAGTTAATCACATTGTCGCATAAACAAAAAACATGTACAAGTAGTGAGAATAAAAGGATTAAGAAGGATTAAGCTAGAATAACAAAGGCGGCTGATAAATCAGCCGCCTTTGTTATTAATAACTTCTTCTTGGATAAGATTTTCTATATCAAATTTAAACTGCGGTAATTTTTTCTTTATCGTCGTCCAAACAATTTCATAATCTATACCAAAATAATCGTGTATAAGTTTATCACGCATTCCTGCAACTTGACGAAACGGAATATGCGAGTTATTTTCTCTAAAATCAATCGGCAAATTTTTAACAGCTTCACCAATGATTTCAAAGTTTCGTTCGACAGCATCCTTTGTCTTGTCATCAGAAACAAAATCTTGATAACTCATACCATCAGTATAATGTAGTATTTTAGTCAAAGATTTTTCTATATCTCTAAGAAAAAACAAAATTTTATCATTTTTCATAAAGCAATTGTTTCTTTCAAAATTGAATTTTTTACAAACTCTTTCAAACCATTTATTGTCCCCAAATCAATTTTCTTTTTAAAGATTTGAGACAAATAATCTTGCAAGTCAACAAAATCAAACATATCAACTGGTTTAGAAAAAGTAACCAACAAATCAATATCACTTTCCGGTGTTTGAAGATTTTTTGCATAAGACCCGAAGAGCAAAAGACTTTTTACGCCATATTTCTGCTCTATCAATTCTTTATGAGCAGCTAGAACGGCTTTTATTTCTGCTATTGAATAAACTTTATCGTTTTGCATAAGTAAATTATAACACATTTTGCAAAAGAAACCAACAAGGCGGCTGATAAATCAGCCGCCTTGTTCGTTAAAATAAGTTTTCAAACTTAAAAACTACACACTAACTTTCATTGTGTTAGCAATGATTTCGTTAAAGCTATCAGCTTTCAAGCTTGCACCACCAACCAAAGCACCGTCGATGTCTGATTGAGACATTTGTTCTTCGATTGTGTTAGGTTTTACAGAACCGCCGTAAAGAATTCTGATTGCATCGCCGGCAGAAGCTGAAGAAACTTCTTTAACAACGTTTCTAATCATAGCAATAACTCTGTTAGCTTCTTTGCTGTCGCAAGTTTTACCGGTTCCGATAGCCCAGATTGGTTCGTATGCGATAACTGATTTAGCAACTTCTTCTTCTGACAAACCATTCAAAGCAGCTCTGATTTGAGATGCGATATGTTGGTCTGTAACACCTGCTTCTCTTTGTTCAAGAGTTTCACCGCAGCAGATAATAGGAATCAAGCCGCCAGCCAAAATAGCTTTAGCTTTTTTGTTAATCATTTCGTCTGTTTCTGAGAAGTATTGTCTTCTTTCAGAGTGACCGATAATAACGTGTGAGCAGCCTGCATCTGCTAACATTTCTACAGAAACTTCACCAGTGAATGCACCTGATTTTTCCCAGTGGCAATTTTGACCTGCAACAGCAATTTTGTCGCATCCGCAACCACAATTACATTTTTCTGCATTAACTACGCTTAAAGAAGTAAATACAGGAGCAATGATGATTTCAGGCAATTGAGGAGCTGTGAAATCTTTTGTAAAATTCTTTATACCTTCAAACAATGCTTTTGCGTCAGCTTGAAGTAAATTCATTTTCCAGTTTCCTGCAATAATTGGTTTTCTTGACATAATTTTCTCCTTCTTTTGGGGGCAAGCCCCTCTTTTCTCGTGTATTATTACACTCTGATATTAGAATAAACAAGAAGTTAAATCAATGGGGAAGGAGAAGTATCAAATATTTTTATCAAACAACACTCGCCCTACAACTGTATAAAAACTTACGCAGATAAAGAAGTCGTAATTCCTTCCATAATATTATAAAAATCTTCTCTCGGAAGTGTTGACATTGTTTTCAGAGCATAAGAAAGAATGCTGACTTTGTCATACCAACGTCTTGAATTAGAGATTTTGTAAAGTCCTAGAACTCTGTCGATACCGATACTTACGTCTTGTTCCTCATCTTCTTCGTGCATTTCTTTAATCTGACGCACTACATTTGTTAAATCCCTAGACAAAGCTCTGCGTTTAACTTCATCCATATCCTTTAACAGCGACAAGGCTCTTTCCGTATGTTCATTTGAATCGTACCAACGTCTGTTCATAAAAACCTCTCCCAATACACATACTAATTATATTTCATGATAAAAGATATGCAATCATACATATAGTGTAAAACTTTTTAGCTTTAGGCTTACTAAATTGCACCGAGTTTTTTGCAAGCTTCTAAAGCACAATTCTGCTGAGCTTCTTTTTTTGATTTTCCGCAAGCCGTTGCAACAATTTCGCCGTTCCATTCAACTTCGACTTCGAAAACTGGCTTATGAGCAGGCCCCTTTATAGCAACCGTGCGATAAATCGGAAGCGTTTTGTCAATTCCCTGCGTATATTGTTGAAAAATATCTTTCGCATTGTATTTTTCAAAATGCTTATCAACGTCATCCGCAAAAGGCATCACATAATCTCTTATAAATGCCTCTATTTTATCCCTAACGCCGCTCAAATAATACGCACCCAAAATCGCTTCCAAAGTACAAGCAATATTAGATTCACGTTTTCTGCCACCCTGCTTTTCTTCAGCAGGCCCCAAAATCATCAACTTATCCAACCCAATCTGAACAGCAATCTTTGCCAAAATTGCGTCCGAAACCAATATTGAACGAATCTTTGAAAGTTCACCTTCCGGAGCTTGAGAATATGTTTCATACAAAAGCTTTGAGGTAAAAAGTTTTAAAACAGAGTCGCCGAAAAACTCCAATCTTTCATAGTTTTCGGCGTCATCTAAATTATTTTCTTTAGTGTAAGAAGGGTGAGTCAGAGCGATTTTAACCAAATCATTCTGTTCACCAAAAAGTTCTTCCAACATTAAAACATACCTCTGAACAAATCCATAAAGTTGTTTACTACAAAGAAATACATGTAATAATGAACAACCGGAATTGTGAATATATAACTGTCTGTTCTATCCAAAAATCCGCCATGTCCGGGAAGAATATTGCTTGAATCCTTAACTCCTGCATCACGCTTAATCATTGATTCACATAAATCACCGATTTGAGCGGAAGCTGCAATCAACAGACCGAGAATTATACAGTGATACCAAGGAATCTGAATTGTTTGACCGAATATAAAGCAGAAAATCAAGCAAGTTACAGAGCCACCAATAGAACCCTCAATTGTTTTATTCGGGCTAATAACTTTTGATAGCTTGTGTTTTCCGAATCTGCAACCAACATAATAACAAAGACTATCAGTTAAAATTACCGCAAAAAACAACAACAAAGCATATCCAGCACCCTCTGTTGTTATGTTTTGTTTGATAAATCCTTCGTAAACAGGATGTGAACCCAAATCACGCAAAAAAAGCAAGTGAAGTGGGAACCAACCGCAATAAACGAATCCGAGGATTGTTGTTGCAACATTTGCAATATAAGGTTGTTTGCCCTTAAATAACACTGACAAAAACGCCATTATTGAGCAGCAAGTAAATGCAAGTGCCACCAAATCAAATCGGTTAAAATAAGCCAGAGCAGCAAACAAAAAACTCGATATCAGTATAACGGTCAAGCTTGGCAAAAATCCTTTGTGATTAAGAATTTTCGCATATTCCTTTGATGCCAAAACAACTATTGTCAGCACCAATGCTGCCAGCCACAACCCGCCTGCCATTATGGCAAAAAGAGCTGTGAAACCAATCACTAATCCCGTTAACAATCTTGTTACGCTCTTTGTTAAAGCCATTATACCGTCATAACCTCTTTTTCTTTTTCTGCTACTTGTGAATCAATAATTCCAACATATTTATCTGTCAATTTTTGAATCTTATCTTGATTATCCTTAACAGCATCTTCCGGAAGATTTTCTTCTTTTTCGATTTTCTTCAAAGAATCAACCATATCACGTCTTACGTTTCTTATCGCAACTTTTGCGTCTTCACCAAATTTTTTAACATCTTTTGCAGTTTCTCTTCTTCTTTCTTCTGTTAAAGGTGGGAAGTTCAAACGAATGCAAACACCGTCATTGTTTGGAGCAACGCCCAATTCTGCTTTAATAACAGCTTTTTCAACATCCTTTAAGATGCTTTTATCAAAAGGAGTAATTACCAAAGTTGTACCTTCGCTTACACTAACTTGTGCCATTTGTCTGATTGGAGTAGGTGCTCCATAATAATCAACTACAACTCTGTCTAAGATTGCAGGATTAGCACGACCTGTACGAACCGTTGAGAATTCTCTCTTCATCTGTCCAAGTGCTTTTTCCATTTTTTCCTCTCCGAACAAAAACATTTCTTCAAGAGCTTCTGACATAATTTTCTCCTTTGTTTTTTATTTTTCTGTTGGGCTAAAAGCCCAACCTACTTTATCTACTAACTTACGTATGTGCCAACGGCTTCGCCGTCCATAATTTTTACCAAGCTGCCTTTTGCTTTAAAATCAAAAACAATAATCGGAATATGATTTTGTTTGCATAAAGCACAAGCAGAAGTATCCATAACCTTTAATTCATTCTTCAAAATATCGTCATAAGACATTTTGTCAATCTTTTTAGCGTCCGGATTAACATTCGGGTCATCGTTATAAATCCCGTCAACACCGTTTTTTGCCATCAACATAACTTCTGCATCAATCTCAGAAGCTCTCAGGGCTGACGCCGTATCAGTCGTAAAGAACGGGTTACCTGTTCCTGCCGCAAAAATAACAACTCTGCCTTTTTCCAAATGTCTGATTGCCCTATGACGAACATAAGGTTCTGCAATCTGATTCATCGCAATTGCAGTCTGAACACGGCATTCTACATTAATCTTTTTAAGAGCACACTGCAAAGCTACAGCATTCATGACAGTTGCAAGCATTCCGACATAGTCACCTGAAGCTTGATCCATGCCAAGTTTTGCACTGTTTTTCATTCCCCTGAAAATATTTCCGCCACCTACAACAACCGCAACTTCAACGCCTTTGTCATAGATTGATTTAATCTCGTTTGCAATCATTTCAACAGGTTCATAGTCAATACCGAACTGTTGTTTGCCAAGCAGAGCTTCTCCGCTAATCTTAAGTAACACACGTTTATATTTTGTAACCATTAGATACCTCTTCCTTTCCATTAATAGTATTAAAAAAAACTCGATTTGTAAAGAGCAAAATCTTTTTAAATTAGCAAAAAATTTTTTTTCAGGTATTATATATAAAGTATCAATCAAAGGAAATTATTGTGACAAAAGATTTAAAACATGAAATAAAAGAAACTATCAAAATCAAAGCACCAATCGTGGAAGCGTTGAAACTAGCCTATGACAATCCGACTTACCAATTTCACATCCCCGGACACACAAAAGGGAAAGCTATTTTCAAAGACTTTCGAAAACTTATTGGTGACAAAGCCTTGAATATTGATACAACAGACGAGTTCGATAACTTAGGCACTTTGCACCCTGCAACAGGCCCTATCAAAGAAGCTCAAGAACTCGCAGCACAAGCATTTGGAGCAAAGAAAACTTTCTTCTTGCTCAACGGCTCTACTGCCGGAAACCTTGCTCTTGCAATGGCTTTAACAAAAAAAGGTCAAAAAATTATTGTTAACAGAAATTGCCACCGCTCAATTTTAACAGGCTTGATTATCTCTGGAGCAGAACCAATTTGGATTTGCCCGAACAAGATTGAAGATTGGTCTGTTTGGGGAAATATTGACGCTCAAAAAATAGAAGAATTAATCAAAACTAACGACAACGTATCTATGGTCTGGATTACAAACCCAACCTACGAGGGCGTTGTATCTGATATTAAATCAATTAGTGCAGTGTGCAAAAAATATAACCTGCCGCTTATTGTGGATGAAGCTCACGGGTGTTTATGGAATTTTAACAAGCATTTGCCGGAAACTGCACTTAAACTCGGTGCAGACGCTGTTGTTCATTCGCTTCACAAAACCGGCGGAAGTATGAGCCAAAGTTCTATGCTTCATATTTCAAAAGACTCTTGTCTTGATGTTGCAGCCGTCGAAAAAGCACTTAAACTTTTGCACACAACAAGCCCTTCTTTAATGCTACTCGCAAGCCTTGACGCCGCAAGAGCCAACCTTCAATCAAAAGCAGGGCAAAAACTTTTGGAAAGAGCTGTTAAAAATGCAAAATACCTTAGAACAAGACTTGATGCTATTCCAAACTTGCATCAACTAAAAGGTGATTTCGGGTACAAAACAGACGTAACAAAAGTATTTATAAAAATTGACGGACTTTCAGGAAAAAGACTTGAATCAATTTTAGAAATCGATTTCGGGATTGAAGTTGAATCAGCTTCCGATATCGGAGTTCTAATCCTTTGCAATATAGGAAACAAACGTTCTGACTTTAAATACCTTGCAGACGCATTGGAAAAAATTGCAGCGACAAATTATCAAGACATTTATTATCTGGAAAACAGAAAACATATGCCAATGCTCGAACCTCAAATCAAGATGAGCCTTCGAGAAGCATTTTACGCAGAAAAAGAAACAATTCCAAAAACAGAAGCAATCGGAAGAATTTCTGCTGAAGTTGTTGCTGAATGCCCTCCGGGGATTTCGATTTTGCTCCCGGGAGAATTAATTACAGAAGAGCATTTGCCATACTTGAATGATTATGAAACATTGGAAGTTGTTAAGTAATTCACCTTTGACGGGAGAAAATATCAGAAGAGCTAAAAAGAGTAGATTTAATTAATGGCACGCAAAAAATACCAGAATAAAACAATTCATTTCATAATAACATTTTTACTTATGGCAACAGGTATTTATTATTTTGGCTTGAGTTATGTTCCGAAAAAACTGTATGAAACGCAGAAAATGAAACCAAATCAGGTGGAAGCATATTACGAGAACGAATGGTGCACACCGGATTTTGGACGCAAAGAAGTTATCTTGTGGGATATGACAAGAGTTGACTGTATGACAAAAGATTACGCCATTGAGTTTGATTTTGCTAAAAAATGGGCGGAATCAATCGGGCAATCACTTTATTACTCAAAATTAACCGGCAAAACTCCGGCAGTAGTCTTAATCCTAACCTCACCAACAGATTATCGCTACGTCAAACGTATAGAACGCCTCGATAACGGTATCAAAGTTTTCTTGATTCAAGCGTTCTAGACACGACCTCCCATCATTAGGGCTAAAGAACTATCCCTATCATCGTCCTCATGTTTTGTCACATCCTGATAATATTCCTCGAGCCATTTTATGTGTTCTTTCATCGCATCCAATTTTTCTTTGAATGCACTATTCAACTCATCTGGAGAGTCCGTCTTTTTTATAAAATCAGTTATATTACTATATTTACACTCTAAACGTCTTAATTCTTCCCTTAGTCTATCACTCTCACATTCCCCAGGGAAAGTTTTATCATATTCACCAATGACATTTGTATCAAATTTCTCTTGCAATCTTTTTTTATACAAAACTAATTTTTCTGCTTTATTCGGATTTCTCTTAGCACTTGCGATTGTGTTCAAATCTTTTATTATATCACTTGCAGCATTTGTTCCTAATTTAAAGACTTCTTTAAATTTGTCTAATGATTTTATATCTTTTGCAAGCGAATAAAACAACGTATCAAATTCTAAAAAAGCCGGTTTTTTCTTAACATTATCAACATTTGAATAAGTATAGTAAAATCCATCTAATCCTACTGTCGCTGTTGAATACATGTTATTAAACATTTTTTCACGCAATCTATTTATATAGACCTTATTTCTTTGCAAACAATTTTTATTCATTTCATCATCATTATCAAGACCTTTTAACATCCTGAAAATATACGCATTTTTACCATCTGCGGATGATAATAATTTTTCTATTAACTCTAATTTAAAATTTTGATAATAACTATCCGGTAATGCCCCTAATGCATCAACAAAATCTTGATCTATGAATTCATCAGACTTCGCCAATTCAGTAAGATAATTTTTTTTAGCAACACGATATCCCAAATATTCATCATCCATTACCGGTAAAAGCTCAGTCAATGCTTTTTTCTTGTAGTATGATAGTGACTTATAGCCTGAATAATTATAGAAAATGGAGTATTCAATTTTATTACTTGCTTTTGCCAACTTATCTAAAAGCCCAGGTATGGACTTTTTACATTTTTGAGGTGCCTGCAAAGCACGGCTCAAAGTTTCTTTAAATGCATTTAGTTTTCGTGTACTATTGATTTTTTTCCCTGCAGTACGTAATAGATATAATGCAACAAATGTGCCAGGGTCTGATTTAAATGATGGGCTATATTGAACTTGCTTAGCCTCATTGCGTTTTGGGTAAGTATTAGTTCTTATTAATACAGGATTATTATAAATCTTCATATCCACTCCTTTTAATTTAGACTAAAAAACATCCGGAAAAGGGAATTCCACATCATCTGGCCACGGAAAGTCAATCTCATCTGGGGCATCTATATCAATATCAATATCAGTATCGCCACCATCAACGTCTACGTCTGTATCACCACCATCAAAATCTGTATCTGAAACATCTACATCACCATCAGAAACATTCCCTATATTGATAGGGATTTCTCCACCTGCATAATGGATGAACGAATCGCCGACTTGAATATTCGCTCCATCAATTGCTCTTATTGAAGCATTATTAATCACATCCGAAGCATCATCCGGCAAAGATATAAATGGAACAGCATCGTCTGTTGAAGTTGGAAGAGTACCTGCTTCTTGAACACCACCATTTTCAGTAAAAGTTACAGTATCTCCACTCGGTAAAATATGAGTATATTCTCCGGTTTCCTCGTTCACAAGATTGTTCCCATCAAGAACAGTATTACCACCTGCTACAACACCCCCAGCCACCATAGACTCTTTCGCTGCATTTGGTACTTCCTTAAAAAAAGTTTCATGAATCTTGCTCGCAGTATCCTTCATTTTGTTAGCTATTTTGCCCAAAGTATCAGTTGCACCCTGCGGCATATCCGAAGTGACATGAACAATTGTTGGGTTATAATATCCGGTGAATTTAGGTTTAGCCTTGAATGTTCTGCCATACGAATAACAATTTTGGATAGCAGGATTAATAGGTTGAATCATATATACCTCCTTAATAAAAGCTTTTTATAAATGCTACGCTCAATAGATATATCTGTCAATATATATGTAAAGATATATGAAGATATAGCAAAAAAAAGGAGCGAAGGTGATAAATCGCCCTCGCTCCTTTTTTGAAATCTAATTAACTAAATCTTATCAAATCCTGTGTATTTTCTCAAAACTTCAGGAATTATAATCGTTCCGTCTTCTTGTTGGAAGTTCTCAACAATTGCCGCAAAAGTTCTACCAACCGCCAAACCAGAACCGTTAATTGTATGAACAAATCTGATTTGACCGTCTTTTGTTCTGTATCTTGTATTACTTCTTCTTGCTTGGAAATCGCCATAATTAGAACAACTTGAAATTTCTTTATAAGCATTATAAGAAGGTAACCAAACTTCCAAATCAAAGCACTTGTTAGCACTGAAACCGATATCAGCAGAGCAAAGTGCAACTCTTCTATATGGCAAGCCTAATTTTTCCAAACAAATTTCTGCGTCACGAGTCAATTTTTCGTGCTCTGCAGGGCTTGATTCCGGTGTTGTCAACTTAACCATTTCAACCTTATTAAATTGGTGAACTCTGATTAAACCTCTTGTATCTTTACCGGCAGAACCTGCTTCACGTCTAAAACATGGAGTATAAGCCGTCATATATTTTGGCAAATCATCTTCGCTTAAAATTTCACCGGAATAAATATTTGTAACAGGAACTTCCGCAGTCGGAATCAAATACAAATCTTCATCAACGCATTTATACATATCTTCCGCAAACTTAGGCAATTGACCTGTACCTGTCATAGTTGCAGCATTTGCCATAAATGGAGGCAAGATTTCTTCGTATCCGTGTTCTTCTGTATGCAAATCCAAGAAGAATTGAATGATTGCACGTTCTAATCTTGCACCCTTACCTCTATAAAGAGTAAATCTTGATTGCGAAATCTTTACACCACGTTCAAAATCAACAAGATTTTTTTCTTCACATAAATCCCAGTGAGCTTTAGCCTCAAAGTTAAATTTTGTTGGCTCGCCCCAATATTTAACAGGAATATTATCGTCTTCAGAAGCACCAATCGGAGTTGACTCATCAGGTGTATTTGGAGTTCTTAAAAGCATATCTCTCTGAATATTGTCCAATTCCACCTGTTTTTCTTCCAAAGCCTTAACTTCGTCTCCGAGTTTACGAACTTCTTCTTGAATAGCGTCAGTATTTTCGCCATTCTTTTTCATCATACCGATTTTTTGCGACTCAGATTTTCTCTTAGCTCTGAGCTCATCTGCCTGAGCCTGAACTTTTCTTCTGTCTGCATCAATCGCAATAATAGTGTCGATTGACAATTCAGGGTTTCTTCTCTTCAAAAGTTCATTAATTTTTTCAGGATTTTCTCTAATCAATTTGATGTCTAACATAATATTTCCTCGTATTCTAAAATCTATAAATCCAGTTTAGCACAAATAGTTAATCTATAAACATGCAGTCGCCATAGCTATAAAAACGATATTTTTCTTTTATAGCTTCGTGATAAGCTTCAAAAATAAAATCTTTAGTAGCCAAAGCACTTACCAACATTAAAAGTGTCGACTTCGGCAAATGGAAATTTGTAATCAATTTATCAATAACCTTAAACTCATAAGGCGGATAAATAAACAACTCAGAAGCACCCTTGCATGCCTGAATCCCGCCAAAAAGTTTATAAGCAGTTTCTAAAGTTCTAACGGTCGTAGTACCAACAGCCACAACTTTTTTACCAGCAGCCTTAGCTCTATTAATCAAATCAGCCGTCTCTTCTGATATCTCAAATGTCTCTGAATCCATATGATGGTCTAAAATATTATCACACTTAACCGGTCTAAAAGTCCCTATCCCGACATTCAATGTCACATATCCAATCTCGACTCCTTTATCCGCAAGCTTTTTTAAAATATCCTGCGTAAAATGTAATCCTGCCGTCGGAGCCGCAACAGAACCTTCTTTTTGGGCATATACTGTCTGGTAGCGTTCAAAATCAAGCTTTTTAAGTTCTTCATTCGTCATTTTGCGTTCAATATAAGGCGGTAGCGGAATATTCCCAACCTTATGCAAAATCTCAAAAATATCTCCTTCATAAATCATTCGCACAAGCCATTTACCATCATCCGGAAGAGGCATCAAAACTTCACAAGATAATTCATCCGCAATCTTAATAACGGTTCCGACCCTTACACGCTTTGAAGGCTTAATCAAAACTTCCCACTGTCTATCTTCACGTTCCTTTAACAAAAATACTTCAATCTTTGCCCCCGTATCCTTGAACCCGTAAAGCCTTGCAGGAATAACTTTGGTATTATTCAAAATTAAAACATGGTTATCATCCAACAAGTCAACAATATCATAAAAATGTTTGTTTAAGATTTTATGCTCAGCTCGATTAAGAACCATCATACGAGAATTCTCACGCTTGTCACTCGGACGCTGTGCAATCAATTCTTCCGGCAATTGATAATCAAATTCTGATAATAACATTTTAATACCCCATACCAAAGATATTGCCCTCTATTTAAGAGGGCATAACCTTATTTATTTTTCCTTTATCTGCTTAGCATTAGCAACATCAATATCGCTAACCTTAGCCTCTTTCTTTGCATCCTCAGCCTCTAGCTGTTTATTGATAATCAATGTTTGAACAACTTGGAAAATATTGCTTGAAATCAAGTAAAGTAAAACACCTGCCGGAATCGGAATGATAACAAACGTAAACGTCAACATAATCGGCATAAATGTATTCATTGATTTTTGCATAGCTGCTTGAGCAGGATCTTGTTGTGCAGACTTGTTCATTGCCATCATTGCTCTTTGTGAGAACACCATTGTTACCGCAAACAAAGCAATCAACAACAATACGTCATAATGGAATGAAGCTTTCATTTCCTTTGTAGGAATAGAGCTAATCAAGATACCGTCTTTTCTTACAAATTCCATAGTTTCAGATTCTTTTGTCTGAACATCTGTTACATCAATCTCAGCTTTTTCAATCTGGTCAAGTTGACTGAACTTCAAGTTCAAACTATCTAAACTAACCTTGAAATCCGCAGGTTCACCAGGAGTTAACTCGCCTTGAACCTCTACAGCCTTCGTCGGTTTTTCAATCTTTACGTTCAACAAAGGCTCATCAACACCCTTCAAATAAACCTTCGCACTCTTACCTGCCATAAATGTATCATATTTTGAAACACCCAAAACTCCGTCATGAGAAACTCCTGCCGTGGTCTTTAAAGTAGCGTCCAATCTATTAATAAATAAAAACTGAGAATCACCAGCCATTTGGATAAATTGTGGGCTCATCAAAGTTGAGTACAACAAAATGAAAATAGGCATCTGTATCAACAGCGGAAAACACCCGGCCATCGGGTTAAATTTGTGTTCTTTATAGAACTCCATCATCTTTTGTTGCATAACTTGAGGATTGCTCTTATAGCGTTCCTGTATTGCCTTCATCTTTGGCTGCAACAACTGCATTGTTCTCATAGAACGTTGTTGTGACAAACCTAATGGCCACATTGCCGCTCTAACAATTACAGTCAGTAATATAATCCCTATACCATAGCTCCCCGCAACAGAAAGCATTTTTAAAACGTCGATAGTTAGTGTTGTAAAATCCATGTTCTCTTCCCTAAGTTATTCTAGTGTCATATAAAAGTGTACTCACGTACACTCTTCAAAATACTTTAAATATACAGTCAAGTCAAGAAGGGGTAAATGTATTTGGCTGGGCGAGGGACTACGGGTTGGGCGTGGGGAAATGAGAGGGGGGTAAATGAAACTAGTTGGGCGAAGGACTACTAGCTTAACGCAAAAAAGGGGGGGGGGTAAATGTATTTGGTTGGGCGAGGGACTACGGGTTGGGCATGGGGAACGGGGGGGGTAAATGTATTTGGTTGGGCGTGGGGCTACTAATTGGGAGTAAGGAGTGAATGGAAAATTGAAAATGGAAAGTGGAAAGTGGTTTATAATTTTTACCCTAACGGGGTGAACCCTCACCCCACCCCTCTCCAGATGGAGCGACCAGCGAACAGAGAGCTGAAGCGTGAGCGTGCTCGTTTAACGTGAGCTGGTCAAGAGAGAGGGAGCAGTCGTTCGTGAGCTGTGCGAACGTTACGAATGCGGGTGAGGTTTCATCCCGCAAGGGTAATTTTTTAAAACCACCCAACACAAATCTAACATTTTCCACTTACATTCAATTACGAAATAAGTCGAAATTTCAAATCAGTCTACCTTTAAATAATTAGAGAATTAGTTTTCTTCTTTACTAGTACTGCTCAAAGAGTTCAATCTTCTTGCAGGGTCTGTAATATGAGTAATTCTCAATCCAAAGTTATCTTCAATAACAACAACTTCACCATAAGCAATCAATTTGCCGTTAGCGTACAATTCTACCGGCTCACCGGCAGCTTTGTTCAAAGTTACAATTGAACCTTTTGTAAGTTCCAAAACTTTTTTAATAGGAAGTTCTGTTTTACCTAATTCTACAGTGAGTTGAAGTTTTACATCCAACAAAATATTCAAGTTCTGGTTAGCCGGTCCTTGAACTTGATCCAAATCTTCAAAGGACGCAAACTGAACCGGTTGAACAGTCACAGTCTTATCTTCATGAGCATCTTCATGTTCAGCTCCCACAGAGGTTTCCAGACCGCTTGTAAAATCATCGGGTGTTGATGACAAACTATCATCATTTGATAATTCGTTTTCGTTATTAATATCTTTCATATCATCATCCAACATCTCAAAACCTCTCTAAAAATAGTTCCTTAATAATTCATGCATTTCGTCATACACATCTGTTATTTTAACACAAATTTTGTCTTTTAAAGTCCCCGGACGTGCAAAAAATTTCTTCTCGCCATTGACTTTAACAATCAAATCATCCTGAACCTTGTTATCAAGCTTAATAATATCACCTTCAGACAGTTGTAAAAAATCATCAAGCGTAATATTACACTGTCCAAATTGCACCCTTACATCTACGTTTGAAGTATTGATTTTAGAAATCATCTTCATTCTTTCATCATTTGATGCAACCAAACCTTTTGTCTGGAAGATATGTTGTGTGCTAAGGTGTCCCAATACAGTTTCCAACACCGGATAAGGGAAGCACAAGCTGAACAGACCAAAGTGTTTGCCCTGAATTTGAACTTCGAAAGTCAAAAGTGCAACGATTTCACCTGCTGTTGCAACCTGAATTGATTGATAGTTATCATCAAGGCTAATAAATTTCCCTGAAACAGGAATAATAGCATTCCAAGAATCTTCCAAAGATTTAATAATAATATTTATAACCTTCTTAGCCAACGCTTTTTCTATATCCGTAAGCTCTCTTGTTTGAGTATCAATAGCACCGACACCGCCAAGCATTCTATTTACGATACAAGATATAACCTCAAAGCTTATACCCAAAAGAACCTGACCTGAAAGAGGCTCGAACTCAAACACACCAACACTTATCGGTGATGGCATTGAACGAACAAATTCTTCATAGGTCAATTGGTCGACAGAAACAATTTCAATTTCGACACGCATACGCAAATAACCGCTCAAGACAAGCGAAACTGCCTTTGAGAATTCTCTGTGAATATCTCTCAAAGCTCTCAAGTTATCTTTTGAAAATTTATCAGGACGGCGGAAGTTATATAATTTATAACTCTTATGCTCCGGATCCGTATAATCTTCATCAATATCTTGCATGTCTATTAAATTGTCGTTGCTATTTTCTGTCATTTGTCCCTACTGAATAATAAATTGACCGAAACTTACCCTAAGCACTTCTCTTTCGCCACCAAGGATAGAATTAATATCATTTGTAATTTGTTCTTTAGCAAGCTCTTTACCTGCAGCTGTTGAAAGTTCTGCAGAAGTTTTGCTTGACAAATTAGTAATAACAGCATCTCTGATTGCAGGCTTAAACTGATTCATTTCTTTTTGAATAGCTTCCATCGGGTCAGCAGCAGGTGCAGCTTCTCCGTGACCACCATGCCCGCCACCGCCTTTTTCCGCAGTTGCATCAGGAAAGTCTGTATCTTTTTTCGTAACTTCAATTGCTACGTTTACTTTCAAATATTTTTTCTGTGCTTCATCACACAAGTTTAAAATAAAATCGCCTAAGTCAACGATAATGCCTTTTTGAACTTCATCTTCATCGCCTTCTTCATCTCCCAACTCTTCTTGTGAAGGTGAAATTGTGCTGATTTTTTGGCTTATAAGATTTTCCATTATTACATAATTAACGCCGGCAAATACGATAAACATGATTACGATTGAAGCTAATGTCAAAATCAAAAGCTTTGTTAAATCTTGTTGTTTGCCATCTCCGGCTTTTTCATTTTCAGCCATACTATTCTCCACTTATACTACTTAGTATTATTATATCAACTCTGCCCGAAGATTTACCACCATTATTTGATGTATTTATATCAGGCATAAATTCCCCATAACCTACCGAATAAATCCTGTCGGAACTTATTTTGGGCACTCCGCACAAAAATGCGTCCTCTATCTTGCCCGCAATTACACTCGAAAATTCCCAATTCCTAATATTCATTCCCTCGGGAACTTTATTCGTATGCACCTCTATTATAACAGGATTTTTTATTTTTGCCAAAAAATATTCTATACACTTGATTTTTGAATAAACATCAAGCGAGAGAGCATGGTATTCCGCCTTAGGATTTTTGAGTTCAAATCTAAAAACCGTTCCTCTTATCTCATGCAAAACAGTTATACCATAACATTCTTCAACAGACTTGGCGGCATAATTTATATCAAGCGGGAAAAATTCTTCTGCTCGGACATAGTTTGAAATAATAAGTATTAATATTATTATTAAATATTTCATATCCGAATAATTAACCGATTTATTAATAAAATAAATTGGAACTTCGGGTTAATTGTAATATAATATTGTTATGGGGAAGTTTGATTTATTTAACAAATTCAACAGTGCTGTAATCGTACTTAATGAAAACCGTGAAACAGTCTTCAGAAACAATGTTTTTAAGCGTGTTTTTCCGGACTTCAAATCGTTAGAAAAATTTTCGCACAAACTTAATTATAACGTCTGTGCACTCGTAAGCAACGATGTCACCGTACATTCACCGATTCTACAGGCGATAAATTCTCCGGAAGATTTTTCAGCTCACGTATTATATCAAACAGCGAATAATGATTATTTTTATTACGACATGAATGCCACTAAAAAAGGGCGTTTTAACATAATATTTTTTACTGATGTAACAGCAAAAGTTAACCTTGAAAATCTTATCCAAAGAAACCAAAATTTCCAAAAGAAAATTGATATTTTGGAAGAAGATAATAAAAACCTTTCGAAAATCAAACTGCAAGCTCAATCACAAGCGATGAAACTTCTTTTGCTTAATAATGTCTCTAATATTATAAGAGAATCCATTGACACATCAATCATCCTAAAATCAGCTCTAGATGAGTTGGCACAAATGTTTGGAGCATTTAGAGCATACTACGCTTCTAAAGATGAATCGTCATATATTATTAAGGAAACATTTGATAAAAAAGATATCAATAAAAAGATTTCTTTTGAAAAGAATGTCGAAAGTTCAATAAGTTTGAACAAAGTTTCTTGCACCAGCTGTATGAAAGAATTCAAAGAAGCCGCTCCGTTCAAGGAATTAGTCCAAAGAATTGTGCTTCCGATTTATCACTTGAACAAACTTCTCGGAGTAATCGTACTTTCTACAAAACAGAAAACTAAATTGGATGACACTCTGGAAGTCTTAAATGGCGTTTCTTCACAGCTCGGAAACGCAATCATTCAAGCTGAACTTTATAAAAAGAATGCACAAATGGTCAAAGATTTAACCAAAACTCTGCAGGAACTTAAGGATACTCAATTAAAACTTATTAACTCGGAAAAAATGGCATCTTTAGGTCAACTTGTAGCCGGCGTAGCACACGAGATTAACACACCAGTAGCTTCAATAAAATCAAATAATGAAATAGCAAAAAAACTTATTTCGCAAATGGAAGACTCTGACACAATTGAATTATTACAAGAAATAAACGAAATTGACTCAGAAGCAATTGCACGCATTAACAGACTTGTGGTATCTTTACGAAAATTCGTAAGGCTTGATGAAGCAGAACTTCAAGAAGCAGATATTAATAAAGAAATAGATTTGACGCTGGATTTAATCAGGCATGAAACAAAAAATAGAATAACCATAATCAAGAACTATTCTGATTTACCGCCAATTAAGTGTTATCCGAACATGCTTAACCAAGTATTCATGAATATACTTGTAAACGCAGCCCACGCAATAGAAGGAGAGGGAACAATAACTATTGACACAGATTACAAAAATAACAATCTGATTGTTAAAATTAAGGATACCGGATGCGGCATTAAAGAACCTGAGAAAATATTCTTTGCAGGATACACTACAAAAAGTGCCGGAGTCGGAACCGGTTTGGGGCTTGCGATTGCACAAAAAATAATTGAAAAACACAAAGGAAAAATTGAAGTAAAAACAAAAATAAATGAAGGCAGCGAGTTCTGTATTACTATCCCTAGTGAGTAATATTTGTAAAGGAATATTAAGTAGCTTTTTCGAATGTATGACAAGCTTTCCAGCTAATATTAATTATAATATGAATAAAGTTTTGTAAAAATATCTGACCGACTAGTTATAAAAATGTAAAAATATGGTATATTAATACTACCGAGATTAAGTGTAAATTTTACCCTAATTAAGGGAATGTAACAAAACTTTTACAATCTAGAAAATAAAGGCAATTTTTAAAATAAAAACAACTTTATAATACTGTGTAGAAAATAAAGATATTTGCATATCGGAGGTAACGTGTATGGCAATTACAGTAAACGGCAAGAAGAAACAAGTTAAGAAAACTTTTCAAGAATTGATTAATGATTTGATGACATCAAGTTCTGAAAAAGTTAGATATAATGCCGCTCGTGTCTTAGGTGAAATGGGCGATTCTAAAGCTGTTGAACCATTAATTGATGTTTTGAAAAACGACAAAAATGGTTCCGTTCGTTTATATGCCGCTCGTGCATTGGGCGAGTTAGGTGATTCCAAGGCAACAGAACACTTAATCGAATCTTTAAGAGAAGACCGTAACGTTGATGTTAGAGTTCGTGCAGCTCGTGCGTTAGGTCGTCTAGGCGGTAAAATTGTTGTTGAACCGCTTGTTGAAGCATTAAACGATGAAAACTCTCAAGTTTGTATCACAGCAACAGATGCACTAATCGAAATCGGTGATGTTGCTACAGACGCATTGATGAAATCTCTTGACCACGAAAAGGTTAACGTTAGATGTGACGCTACAAGAGCTTTGGGCGAAATCGGCAACAAAAAATGCGTTGATAAAATTATTAATATGTTATATGACGAATGGGTTAACGTTAGAATTTATGCAGTAACTTCATTGGGTAAATTGAACGATACAAAAGCAGTTCCTGCATTAATTGATGTTATGAAAAACCGTTCTGAAAACGATTTGGTTAGAGCAGGTGCCGCTGCAGCATTAGGCGTTCTTCGTGACCAAAGAGCTTTACTTCCATTGAGAGAATTGATTATGGAAGCAGAAGAATTAGGTGAACTTGAAGACACAGCTCTAAAATCTTTCAAAAAGATTATGGCTGCTAACTGGCAAGCAATCCCTGGTGCTACTCAGCAAAAGAAACCGGCTGCTTCTTTCTAATCAGCTTTTAAAATTAACTGAGAATGGCGAAATTTCTAAAGAAATTTCGCCATTCTTATTAGCAAAAAACTTACTTAACATTCATTTACAAACCAATAAAAAAAAGCAATTTTTGAAGAGAAAAATACTTTATATAAATAAGGTTAGATAAAAATAGGTTAGGTAGGTCATGATTAATAATATTACGTCGATGGACACTCGTCCACAGATGGCGATTGCCAAAGCTACGCCATCTATATCAGGACTGGGCATGCCACCCATTCTGGGATTTAAAACTCCACCATTAAAGGAGAAAGCTAATATTAGAGTTAAAAAGCTCCGAAGGGGTGATAATATTGCTGTGATTGGTGATATTGAGGACGATTATGTCGATATTGTCGAAGAGGAGCTAAATGTCAAGCCGCCACAAGATAGCGGCGGGAACTTTTTCAGCTCGTCGACTATCTTGCAATATCCGATTAAACGAAAAATTAAATATCTCAAAAACTGTTATATTATAGATTATATTCAGTCGCCCAAAACTCATTGCGGACTCGGAACGGAGGCAATAAAAACACTTGCCGAAAAAGCAATGTTTGACTCGAAAGCGGAAGGGAGAATTGTGACCTTTTCCGCACCGATGATAAAAGAGGCATCGCCAGCCATCTTCTTCTACAAGCTTGGTTTCAGGTTCACGAACCCTGCAGCCAATCAATATATAGAGGAGTGCCTCGCTAAAAAGATACCGGATATTCCCGCCCAGACAGGAATGATGTATCTGCCTAAAAATCGGCTGCATAAACTCTTAAGGTATGGAGAATTATTCTAAATATGATTGAAGCTCATTATTCAAACGAAACAAAGATTAAGCCGCCCAAAATCGTGGCGGCGGAGCCGCCCGCAACTATTCCGAGAAAAGCGTTATTTTCTAATGCAGAAGCAGATAAAAGAATGCAGGCAATTAATACAGATATATATGAAGGTGCAAAAAAGGAGAAAACAAAAAATGAATTTGATAAGAAACTATATTTTAAGATATTTGGTGGCGTTGCTCTTGCCAGTGCAGGTATCGCCGGTATATATAAAATCCGAAACTTCTTTAGAAAATCTTAATTAGCAGAATTTATGGTTTGTGCTAAAATTAGATAGTAAAATTAGTTTAAGGAGTTTAGAAGTTTAGAAGTTGAGAAAGAGTTTTCGATAGATAGGCTTTTAAACAGTTTATAGCGAGGATAAAATATGTGCGGAATTGTTGGATACGTTGGAAATAAAAAAGCTATCGATATTTTGCTTGAAGGATTAACAAGCCTTGAATACAGAGGCTATGATTCTTCCGGAGTTGCGGTGAATGTTAACGGCAAAGTCGAACTATTCAAAGCAGCAGGTAAATTGCAAAATCTTAAAAACATTGTAGAAAAAAATTATGCAGAAATTTCTAAATCTACAATCGGCATCGGCCACATTCGTTGGGCAACTCACGGAGCTCCGACTGTTGAAAATGCTCACCCACACTCTTGTAACTGTGGGAAAATTGCAGTTGTTCATAACGGCATCATTGAAAATTATAAAGAACTAAAAGTTAAATTAGAAGCAAAAGGCTGCACATTCCGTTCACAAACAGATACAGAAACTGTTGCACACCTTATTGCTACAAAATTTGGCGAAACACATGATTTAACAGAAGCTGTAAGACTTGCAACCAGAGAAATTGAAGGGGCATACGCACTTTGCGTTATGCATCAGGATGTACCTAACACATTGGTTGCAACAAGAAGAAATGCTCCGCTTGTAGTTGGTTTAGGCGAAGGCGAAAACTTTGTCGCATCTGACGTTCCGGCACTAATTCAATATACAAAAAAAGCAATGTATCTTGATGATAACCAAATCGTAACTTTAAAACCGGATTCTTACAAAGTTATTGATATCGACAAAAATCCGCTAACATTGAAAGTTGAAACACTTCCTTGGGAACCGGTTGCGTTGAGCAAAATGGGTTACAAGCACTTTATGTTAAAAGAAATCCACGAACAACCGGATGTTGTAAGAAATGTTCTTTCCGGCAAACTTCGTGCAATGGATGAAAACGTTATCTTAAAAGAAGTTACACTTGATAGAGAAAAATTAAAAGACTTAAACAGAATTCAGATTGTTGCCTGCGGAACCTCTTTGCACGCAGCAATGGTCGGTAAATACATCATCGAAGATTTCTGCGGAATTCCTGTTGATGTAGAACCTTCCAGCGAATATATTTACAGAAAAACAATCACTGATAAAAACACGCTTGTTATCGGCGTTTCTCAATCAGGTGAAACCGCAGATACAATTACGGCCGTAAGACAAGCAAAAAGCAAAGGCTCACACATTTTAATCGTGACAAACCGTCCGGATTCAACAATGGCAAGAGAAGCAGACAGCTTAATTCCTGTAAACGCAGGTATTGAAGTTTCTGTAGCTGCAACTAAATCATATATGGCACAGTTGATTTCATTCTACTTGCTTGCAATTTATATGGCTGAAGTTAAAAACTCTATGGATGCAAAAGAATTGTCAGCATTGAAGCATGAGCTAATCGTTTTACCGCAAAAAATCGAAAAAGTTCTTGCTCACAAAGAAGATATTCAAAAATGTGCAAAAACATTCTCTAATGCTAAAGACTTTATATTTATTGCAAGAGGAATAAACTTCCCGACTGCATTAGAAGGAGCTCTAAAGCTTAAAGAAATCAGCTACATCAACGCAACAGGTTACACTGCAGGGGAACTTAAACACGGTCCAATCGCTATGTTAGACGAATCTATGCCTGTTCTTTCAATCCTTATGTCAGGTAAAGTATTTGATAAGATTATGTCAAACTCAGAAGAAGCAAAAGCTCGTAACGCAAGAATGATAGCACTTACAGATTCTACTGATCCTAAGATGAGTGACTTGTTCGACTGCATTATGAGAGTTCCTAAAATTTCAGAAATCTTGTCTCCTGCACTTGCGATTGTTCCGTTACAATTGTTGGCATACTACATTGCAGAATTCTTAGGTAAGGATGTTGACCAACCTAGAAACTTGGCAAAATCAGTTACTGTAGAATAGTAATGCACGACAAAAGGAAAAATTATGCACGTAGTGTCTGAAATAATCGAAATTGAAAATAACAATGCTCCGACAGTTGAATATATTGAATCGGAGTTAACAAAACGCAACATTAATCCCCTAAGATGGGCGGTTGTACATGTTAGTGATAAAATATATACAGTAAGTGTTGCTAATTTAAAGGAATAGGAAGTAATGAATTCTACGACTCAATTAAAATACGATATAAAAGATATTAATCTTGCTGAACAAGGTAAAAATAATATTGAATGGGCATTAAAAGACATGCCTGTTTTGAAAAAAATCAGAGAAAGATTTATTTTAGAAAAACCTTTTGCCGGTTTAAAATTATCTGCTTGTCTTCATATTACAAAAGAAACAGCTGCATTATGTACGGTTATGCAAGCCGGTGGAGCAGATATTGTTTTAATCGCATCAAATCCTTTGTCGACACAAGATGATGTCGCAGCAGCACTTGTTAAGTACTGGAAAATCCCTGTTTTAGGATTTTTTAATGAGTCCGAAGAAGTTTATCATTCACATATTATGGATGCAATTGAACACAATCCTGATATTATTATTGATGACGGATGCGATTTAGTCGCAACACTTCATGCAAAAAGACCAGAAATGACGAGTCATATTATCGGTGCTACAGAAGAAACAACAACCGGCATCGTAAGACTTGAAGCTCTTGAGAAACAAGGAGAATTAAAATTCCCGACAATTGGTGTTAATACAAGTTTAACCAAACATTTGTATGACAACCGTTACGGCACCGGACAAACCTCAATGGACGGTATAATGAGAGCTACAAACGTACTTATTGCAGGTAAGACTGTTGTAATCTCAGGTTACGGTTGGTGCGGCAGAGGTTGTGCCTTAAGAGCAAAAGCGTTAGGCGGAAACGTTATTGTATGCGAAGTTGACCCGCTAAAAGCTTTGGAAGCTGCAATGGAAGGCTACAGAGTAATGCCAATTGCAGAGGCTGTAAAAGAAGGCGATATTTTCTTAACAGTTACAGGTGACAAACACGTAATCGATGTTGAACATATGATGAATATGAAAGACGGAGCTTTTGTTAGCAACGCCGGCCACTTCGATAGAGAAGTCAACGTAGGAGGTTTGAAGTCAAAAGCACTTGAAATCAAGAGAATAAGACCATTCTTAGACGAATACAAGCTGGTAAACGGTAAAACAATCTATGTAATCGCAGAAGGCGGTTTGGTTAACTTAGCGGCAGCAGAAGGTCATCCGGCTTCAGTTATGGATATGAGCTTCGCTAATCAAGCACTCGGAATTGAATTCTTAGTTAAGAATAAAGGCAAATTGGAAAACAAACTTTATACCCTTCCTAAGCATGTCGATGAAGATATCGCAAGACTTAAATTAGCTTCTATGGGAATAGAAATTGATAGCCTAACAGAAGAACAAGAAGAGTATTTGAATAGTTGGAAGTAAAATTTTGAAAAATAAAAGGGGCGGCTTAAATAAGCCGCCCCTTTTTTAATTCTTATTTATTTTTATTAGCTTTATAAGCCTTTAATATAATATTTCTTGCCTTGATTGCTTCATCATGACTAAGCGGTGGAACGCCTTTTAGCGGATAATCAATTCCCAAATTTTCGTATTTTGGAATTGCCATATCGTGGTATGGCAGAACATCCAATGCCACGATGTTATGCAATGTTGCCAAAAATTCACCGAGGCGTGTTAGGTATTCTTCTTTGTACGTAATCCCAGGAACTACAACGTGACGCACCCACATCGGTTTCTTGATGTCTGATAAATATTTAGCAAACTCTAAAATATTCTTGTTAGAATGTTTTGTAAGTTTTTTGTGTTCTTCGTCGTCAATATGCTTAATATCCAGAAGCACAATGCTTGTGTATTTCATCAACTCATCAACTTTAGCAGTGTTATCCTTATTGAATAGAACTCCGGATGTATCAAGAGCAGTGTTCACGCCTTTTTCTGTTAAACGTTTGAACAATTCGGTCACAAATTCCATTTGAGCCATCGGCTCACCACCGGTTACGGTAACTCCACCTGAGCAAAATTCTTTTACACCTTCATATTGCTTGATAATCTCATCAACACTCATTTTGTTGTTTTCTTTAAATTCCCAAGTGTCGGGATTGTGGCAATATTGACAACGCATCGGACAACCTTGCGTAAACACTACAAATCTTATTCCCGGCCCATCAACAGTGCCGCAGCTTTCAATAGAGTGTATATTTCCAAAAATTTCTTCTGACATAATAAAATCCTCTTTATACATTTATTTTAGTACAAAGATAAAGTTATTACTCATCTCAATTTTAAACGGTGGGGACGCTCACGCTTTCCCCACCCTACAATCTTTAGAATAAAAGTTAATAAAAAGCTGGATTGTTTCGGTGCTAATCGCACCTCACAATGACGCCCTACCAATAGTCTTACGCAACGTCATTCTGAACCCGATTAGGGTGAAGAATCCAGCCTTTTTTAAACTGTTTTAAATATCAGCAAATAGGGTGCAAATTTTTGTACTAAAAGCTTTTATTAATCCTTGCAAAATTTAAACTACGCTCTTATTTACTTTCCAGATAACTGTTGATTACTTTTTTGTAAAACTGCAAATCTTTAAAACTCGCATTATGGATAATGTGCGTAAGCTCATGTACTATATCTTGCTTTGTTTCGTGATGGTTAAAATCGTAAAAATCTTTCGGTGAAGTATGCAAGACATCGCAGATTTTGGCAAAATTTTCCGGCTTCGGATATTCTTTACCGTTTTCAATTCTTGAAATTGTCATAGTATCAAGTGCAACTTTTTCCGCAAGTTGTTCTTGCGTAATCCGTTTGGACTTACGAATCTTTTGTAATTTTTTCCCAAAACTTTTTGCAATATCTAACATAATATCTCCTTTATTATTTTAAGATGTTATGCCAGATAAAATAATGAGCTTTTATGTTTATTTATTAGTATAAATATAGATGTAAATGCTCTATACAGATTACAAAACTCTCTGCCTTAAACCGACTCCTAGAGAGCGTTTTGAAACAAAATGTTAAGTTTTGCAACAAATTGCTCGAAAACACTAAAGTTTTTCAGAAAACTGCCGTTATATATAATATAAAACAACAGGATGGAGCAATACATGTTTAACCTATCAGCATTGATAAGAATGATTAATACAAATAACGACCAATACATTCAAAAGGACGAAATCAAAAACTTTGTAGAGAAACAAAAATCTCCAAGTGTTTTTAATGAATATTTTGCTTCAATTAATAGTGATATTAACATCTCCGAGTTTGAAGAACAAATGTACCAAATTGCAGATAAAGCAAAAGCTGATACTGGGAACTCTCCTGATATCAAATTTAAATCCAAAGCCGATAAAAAAGAATATGAAAAATGCTCATTTGAAGTTATTAATGAGATAAAAGACGAATGCTACGGTATTTATGGGTATAAAGCCGAAGATAAAACCGCTTTCGATAGAATTTTTGCAAAACTGTTAAAAGAAGCCGTAAGAGAAGGTGATATTGAAAATGTATATGAAAAATTTGAAAAACTGGAAATGAAACAGCCTGTGAGTGTTGATTATATCAAAGATACCCGTCGTCATGATGTTCAGTTACAAGCTGGTGTTGCGTTATCAGAAGATATAGATTGGTCAAATTCAAGTGAAGTTTTTAGATTTTTAAGTTTTGATGACAAAAATTTTTCAAATACTCCAAAAGAACATTTGCCGGAAGGCTACGACCCAAAACAAGTTTTTGATAACGGTAAAACAAGCGGTTTAGGTATTGATGAAGCACACGCAAACGGCTATACAGGGGAAGGTGTAAGCTATGCAATCATTGATAGCGGAACTTTAGACAATAAAGGCAATCAACATAATGACATAAAATTTAAAGAATACAATGTTTCCAAGTATGCTAGTAAACGGGTAAATCATTTTCATGGTAGAGCAGTTAGCTATATAGCACAAGAAATTGCACCAAAGGCAGATTTATATTATTATGCAACAAATAATGGCGGAGAAATGGATGCCCCTGTTCTTGATAACTTAAAACAAATCCTAGAAAAAAATAAATCACTGCCTGATGATAAAAAAATCAAATTTGTTTCAATGTCAATGCCTTTATATGGTGGAGAGGAAGCAAAGAAAGTTGTTGCAGAATTGGAAGCACAAGGTGTTTGGGTGTATTATAGCGGTTGTAAAGAAGATTACCAAACAGGCTATTTAGGCAAAAAAGACCCAATGGGAAATCCAAATGATTTTGATAATTATCAAATAGAAAACGGTTCAAGAATAGATATAATGCCTGATGGTACAGTTGATACAATAATAATAGAAAATACATTATATGTAAATTCTGGCGACAGAACAGTACCAGACCCTTCTTCACCGACTGCATATCGTCACGATTCAAGAGCAAGTCAATCATGGTCAATTCCTGTTTTAGCTGGATATTACACTCTTGCATGTCAAGCTGACCCAAGTATGACAAAAGAAAAATTTATGCGTTTAGCAGAAGAAACAGCACAAGTAAAAAGTTCTACTGTACCGATTTATAAATGCATTGGTGACCCTGATAATGAAGAAGATTGGATTTTAGATGGCAGAAGTGAGCAAACAACCAATATAAAAATCATAGATATCAATGCTTTATTAAAAGCAATTGAAGCAGAAAAATAACACAAAGCTGAATAAGAAAGGAGCTTCTATGGCAATTAATGGCGTAAATAATAATCAAGCAAAATTACAACAAAAACAAGATGATTTCGGAACATTTGCAGACAAACTCAACAAAACTGTACCTGATAGAACTTCAACTGTAGAAGAAAAGAAACACGCAATTGAAGTAAAGAAAAAGATAATGGCTCATCCGGATTGCCCAAAAGAAACAAAAGCTACACTCAACAAAGAAATCGGCATAATTCAAGCTGAAATTGACCGAATGAACCACGAAACATCAATGAATACAAGTATTTTCGGAAGCAGAAATAATTTAGGATAAAATATACGTAGGGTGCAATTTTTTGCACCTAAAACTTAGTTCCAGCCAATTTTAAATGGTGGGGACGCTCACGCTTTCCCCACCCTACAATCTTTAGAATAAAAGTTAATAAAAAAAGCTGGATTGTTTCGGTGCTAATCGCACCTCACAATGACGCCCAACCGGTTGTTTCACGCCACGTCATTGCGAAAAAATTTCCATTTTCAATTTAAAAGGTGCGATATTTCATATCGCACCTTCATCAAATCTCTTTCCTTTACCCTTTAGACTAGCAGCCGCAGCCGTTACCCAAAGAAGCGTGGAATGTTCTTGAGATAACATCGTCTTGTTGTTCTTTTGTCAACTTAATGAAGTTTACAGCATAACCTGAAACTCTTACTGTTAATTGTGGGTATTTTTCAGGATGTGCTTGAGCATCAAGCAATGTTTCTCTGTTGAATACGTTTACGTTTAAGTGGTGACCACCCTTTTCAACATAACCGTCTAAAAGATTTATTAGGTTTTCTTCTTGTTGTGTTGTCATTGTTTTATTCCTTATCATTATTTCATATTACAAATTGTTGTAATTATTACTTGTGTGATTTGCGAGTAGCGATGAAAACCATTCACTACTCACTCTTCACTAATAACTTTTATTGGCAAGTTCCTTCTGAGCATCCGCAATCAAGTTGGATGTCCAAGTCGCCCATGAATACATCATCTTTACCCAATGCATTAGGGATAATTGAGAATGTATTTGAGATACCGTCTTGAGCATCGTTGAATGGAAGCTTAGCAACTGAAGCTAAAGATGCTACAGCACCGTGAGTATCACGTCTGTGCATAGGGTTAGCACCAGGAGCCAATGGAATACCAGCTTTTCTACCGTCTGGAGTGTTACCTGTTTTCTTACCGTAAACAACGTTTGAAGTAATTGTTAAGATAGACATTGTAGGAATAGAATTTCTATAAGTATAGTGTTTTCTAATCATGTTCATGAATTTCTTAACAAGGTTAACTGCGAATTGGTCAACTCTGTCATCGTTGTTACCATATTTTGGATAATCGCCTTCAACTTCATAGTCAACAACTAAGCCGTTTTCATCACGGATAGTTTTAACTTTAGCGTATTTAATAGCTGAAAGTGAGTCAGCAACTACTGATAAACCGGCAATACCTGTTGCGAAGTATCTCTTAACATCTCTATCGTGAAGAGCCATTTGAGATCTTTCGTAGCAATATTTGTCGTGCATGTAGTGGATAACGTTCAATGTATTTACATACAAGCCTGCTAACCATTCCATCATATCTTCATATCTTTCCATAACTTCATCGAAGTCTAGGTATTCAGAAGTGATAGGTCTGTATTTAGGACCAACTTGTTCTTTAATTCTTTCATCAACACCACCGTTGATTGCGTACAACAAGCACTTAGCCAAGTTAGCTCTTGCACCGAAGAATTGCATTTCTTTACCAACTACCATTGAAGATACACAACAAGCAATAGCGTAATCATCACCGTGAGTAACTCTCATCAAATCATCGTTTTCATATTGAATAGATGAAGTTGTGATAGAAATGTGAGCAGCATATTGTTTGAATGCGTGTGGTAATCTCTTAGACCACAATACTGTCATGTTTGGTTCTGGAGCTGTACCTAAGTTTTCTAATGTGTGTAAGTAACGGAATGAGTTTTTAGTAACCATGTGACGACCGTCAATACCAACACCACCGATTGATTCAGTTACCCAAGTAGGGTCGCCTGAGAACAATGAATTGTATTCAGGAGTTCTTGCGAATTTAACTAATCTTAACTTCATGATGAAGTGGTCAATCATTTCTTGAGCTTCTGATTCAGTGATAACACCGTTTCTCAAATCTCTTTCAATGAAGATATCCAAGAAAGTAGAAGTTCTACCGATACTCATAGCAGCACCGTTTTGTTCTTTTACTGCTGATAAGTAACCGAAGTATAACCATTGAATAGCTTCTTTAGCGTTTGAAGCAGGTTTTCTGATATCAAAACCGTATTCATCACCCAATTCAGCCATTTCTTGTAATGCTCTGATTTGTTCAGCCAATTCTTCTTTTAATTGGATTTTTTCAGGTCTCATTTCGCCATCTAATGAAGCATGTTGTTCTTTTTTGTCTTCGATTAATCTGTCGATACCATAAAGAGCGATTCTTCTGTAGTCACCAATGATACGACCACGACCGTAAGCATCAGGCAAACCTGTCAAAATAGCTGCGTGTCTTGCTTTTCTCATTTCTGGAGTGTAGCAATCGAAAACACCTTGGTTGTGAGTTTTTCTGTATTTTGTGAAAATTTCTGTAATTTCAGGATCAACTTCATAACCGTAAGATTTGCAAGAAGTTTCAGCCATTCTGATACCACCAAATGGTTGTAGAGAACGTTTTAGAGGTTTATCTGTTTGCAAACCAACGATTTGTTCTAAACTCTTGTCAATATAACCAGCCTTGTGAGAAGTGATTGTAGAAACGATTTTTGTGTCCATATCAAGAACACCACCGTTTTCACGTTCTTTTTTGAACAAATCACAGCATTCTTGCCACAATTTTGTTGTAGCTTCAGTTGGGCCTGCCAAGAAGCTAGAATCACCATCATAAGGTGTGTAGTTTTTTTGAATAAAATCTCTTACATTGATTTCTGACTGCCATTTGCCGCCTACGAAATCAGTAGTAGAAGATTTTTCTAATGTTAATTCTGACATTTTAATCTCCTTATTTTTCTCGTCCATTCGGACTTTTACTACCTATTGATTATATTATACCGCATAAAAAAATCATGGCACAGTTGTTTGTACAACATTTATAAAGATTTTATTAAAATTTATTTTTTACCCTTGCGGGATAAAACCTCACCCGCATCCGTAACTCACATTCGTTCGAACGGCTGCGACCTCTCCTGTAAGTAGAGGTTGATGTTTAACCATTTTCAATTTTCCATTCCTTACTCACTATTCACTCCTCATCCAATCATGCCCAACCCGTAGTCCCACGCCAGACCCCATCTATTTACCCCCATTTACCCCCCTTTTTCCCACTCCCAACTAGTAGTCCCACGCCCAGCCAAATATATTTACCCCCCTTGCCAAAATCTAAAAAAAGAGTATAATAATAATTCCAAGGAGAAATGTGTATGAAGGTTATGAGCATCACAAAAGACCAACTAATCCGCAAAAATTATAACGAGATTTACGCTCATGAACTTGCACACAAAAACGCAGGCGGCAATCTTGCAGGCGGGATTGTAATTGAGCGAAACGCAGAAGGTATACCAATTGGCGGACATGTTTCTATTAAGATGCCGACGCTCAACAAATCAAACCCGAAGGAAACTATTGAACAGGCAAACACTGTAATCAAATCAGCAATGGCTCCGAGCGACCCATCTGCACAAGATTATAGAGTTGCTTCACAAGCAAAATTGATTAAATCACAAGCGGAAAACCTACAGGGTAAAAAGAAGGGGCTGGATTATTATGCGTAAACTACTCGAATTTTTATATAATGTATTTATTCCAAGAAAATTTGCTCCGGTAAGAGTCCGAGCTAAATAGAGCTTCTGCTTATTTCTTCCAGATAATGCTCACAAGCCCGTTTGTTTGTGTAATTACAAACGGTTGAGTATGTTTTATTGAGAATTTCGTCTTGATTGGACGAATTTATTATCTTGCTTATAATTCCGTCTTCCCAGAAAAATCCGTTTTGCCCATTTTGGATAATCCCTGCGATGCCGTCATTTTCGGAACAAATTGTTATACAGCCGCAAGCCATTGCTTCTAAATAAACCATGCCAAAGGTTTCATTTTCACTCGGGAGAGCAAATATATCAGCTTCGTGCATTTCTTCCAACACCTTTTCATTTGGAAGATAGCCGAGGAATTTTGGTTTTGAAGAAAGTTTTTTAAGGTTTTCGAATTCTTTTCCGTCGCCGATTATACGCAATTCTACGTCAATATTTTCACATTCTTTAATTACCTTATCGACATTTTTACGTTTTTTAAGATTTGCACAACACAATACCCGAACCTTTTGCCTTGGCTGCCACTGACGTTTTGTCGGCTCAAAATTTACCCCCGAATAACAAACAAAAGTTTTTTCTTCGTACATTGGGTAGAGTTTTAAGAACTTTTTCTTCAAAACTTCGGAACGACAAGCAATTAGCGGTGCATTTTTGTAAGCTTTTTCCAACTCCTGCTTAAAATAAATTGAATAAATCGGATTAATTAAAACTTCTAAATCCGATACATGCACAGCCGGTATAAAAGGCTTGTTGAGCTTATTAGCATAGATTACGCCGCTTGGCATATGAGCAATAATAATATCCGGTTCAAATATTCTGAGCGTTTTAGGTTCAATTTTACCAAGAAACGGCAAAAGATAATTAAGATTTTCAACTTCGTTATAAGTGCCGGACTTATAAAAAGGTTTGTGCCTCAAAAACGAATTCAACAGGAAATTTGGCTTTATTACACGCACTTCGTGTCCCAAATTTTTCCAACCATCAACAAAATTTTTAATAGTTTTGGGAGTAAATTTTTCCGACTCGCAAATTGGGTACAAATCAGTTATTACAAGAATTCGCATTATATATCACCATATTTATTCTTTTCAAAACACAGGATATTAATAAGCGAAAACGCCATTACGACAACCAAAAGCACAACTGCCAAAGCTGAAGCGTAGCCCAAATCCAGATTTTCGAATGCTCGTTCATATATATAATAAACGATTGTTTTTGTAGAATTTAAAGGGCCGCCTTTTGTCATAACGTAGATTTCTGCAAAAACTTTCATGGCTGAAATTGTACTTATTGTTGAAACAAGAGCTATTGTCGGCATAATATGAGGAATTGTTACGGTCAAATGTTTAGTCAAAAAATTTGCACCGTCTATATCACACGCTTCATACAAATCCTGCGGAACACTCATCAGTGATGCAAGATATATCATCATATAGTACCCGATACCTTTCCATATGGTAACTACAGCCACAGAGAAAAGTGCCCACTTCGTATCAACGAGCCAGCCGATTGGTTGAATATGAAAAAGCGTCAGAATGTAATTCAAAATCCCTTGCCCCGCATAAAGCCATTTGAATGCAATTGCGGCAACTACAATTGAAACAATTACGGGAAGATAAAGTAATATCTTATACAAAGTCACACCACGGATTTTTTGGTTAATCAAGATTGCCAAAAAGAGCGGAAACGTTACCAAAAACGGCACTGCAATTACAAGATACATAAATGTATTGAACATAACTTTGTAAAATATCGGCTCTTTAAACAGCTTCACGTAATTATCAACACCGTTGAACGTCGGGTTGTAAATACTTGATGAATAATCAAAAAAACTCAATCCAAAAGTCTGAAAAAATGGTATAAAAAAGAACACAATAAGTACCGCCAAAGCCGGCAGCAAAAATAAATATGGTGTGTATTTTTTATAATAATTCATATCCTGATTATCTCATTTGTACCTAATATGGTCAAGTTTTTATTATTTTTACTATTAGATTTCTTCGCTGCACTTTATTAAGTTTTGTAAACATTCATGAAAAATAGACTTTTGAGGGGATGAAAAAAGAGTTATAATATGGGTATATAAGTATATTAGAACCCGAGTTAATTATGAGCACAGAAGCAATTGGAGCGTATTCACCGACTACAGTTTATGGACAGCTGACGTCACCGTTTACACCGAACAACATCAAAATTAATTCTCATACTCCTTATGACAAAACTGATGAATCAGAACAGTCTAAGGCTACTTCTCGTGAAAACTTTTTGGAAAAGTCAAAACACATTGCAAAAATGAAGTATGAACTTCCAAAAATCGAGGATGACAAAGGTTCTAGCAAGACCAACAAAGGAATTACCATTAGTGCTGAAGAGGAAGATAAGACTCCGGTTGCACAAGTTGATATAACAGCTTTTCAAGCTTCCAAAATTTCAGACAAAGACTTGGTGCATAACTCTTTGAAACAGGGTTATTCTACCGGTGAAGCTATTCATATCAAAAATGCTCAAAAAGCGTACAAAGATAGCAGCTTTACAACAAAAGAACCGGTACAGTTTTTAAGCACCAGAGAATATAAAGTTTCATAAAATTCTACCCTTTTTACACCATTTTGTAGTAAAATATTGGTGTATATTTTAAGGGAAGGTTAGAAAAATGGTAAACAAACTTATTAAAGAAGACACTAAAATGTTTCTTACCGGAAACGAAGTGTTGGCTTATGCTGCGAACTCGGCAGAAGCTGATTTTATGTATGGTTATCCGATTACACCTCAAAACGAAATTATGCATACTTGGTGTAAACTCTTACCAAAAACAGGTGCAGGATTTTTACAAACAGAGGACGAAATCTCTGCAGGATTTTCAACTATCGGCGGCATTTTAGCCGGAAAAAGAGCCTTTACGGCAACTGCCGGTCCGGGTAATGTAATTATGCAGGACGCACAATCAATGGCTGAAATGATGAGAATTCCGTTCGTATGTGCCGTAATGCAAAGAGGCGGGCCTTCCACTGCAACTGTAATTTACGCACAACAAGAAACGAGATTAACTTGTTTTGGCGGAAACGGCGAAGGTTTTAGAATTGTTTATTCAACAGCAGGTCATCAAGACTTGTACGATTATATGATAAAGGCATTCAACACAGCTTGGAAATACAGATTCCCGACTTACGTATTGGCAGACGGTTATCAAGGCAAAATGAGAGAACCTGTAATGTTATATGACCCTGCTTCTCGTGGTATCAGTATGGTTCCGACCGAAAAATCACTTTTAGCGGACGGTCAAATCGGTGTTGACAGAAAATCTGCTCACATGAGAAACACATACAATATGGAAGAAGAGTTGATGAACGTTCTTGAAGGATACAAAGCAGATTACGAAAAAATGTCTGAAGAAGTTCAAGAATGGGAAGAATACAAGGCTGAAGACGCTGAAATCCTTGTTATTGCTCACGGTATTGTAGCTCGTTCCGCTAGAACAGCGATTGACGAATTGAGAGAAAAAGGCATCAAAGCAGGTTTATTCAGACCAATCACAATCAGACCATTGGCAGTTAAACCATTAAGAGCAGCTGTTAGCAGAGCTAAGCAAGTATTGTTTACTGAATCTGCAAACGGTCAACTTGCTCAAATGGTGCTTGAAAAACTCTACGGCTTAACAACTCCATACCAAACTCTATTCAAGATGGGCGTTGGCGTAACAGGTGATGATATTGTTGCGAAAGTAGAGAGTATGTTGGTAGTAGCTTAATGAAAGAAGGGAATAGGAGAATAAGGTAATAAGGGAACAAGAGATTTTAGATTATTGTTTAAGAAAAGTGCGTTTAATAAACGTAATATAAAAAATAAAAATATTTAATACCACTTATTCCCTTATTACCTTATTCCCTCATTCCCTTAAAAGGAGATAAAAATGTCAGAATTATTAACCCTTCCACCAAATTTACCGAAATCTCAGAACGCTGAGGTTGGTGCTAGTAAATTTTGCCCTGGATGCGGACACGGAATAACTTTAAAAGCACTCGAAAGTGCTATAGACGAACTCGGTATCCAACAAAAAACCGTTTTCGGCTGCGATATCGGATGTTCACTTTTAGCTTGGAACTACTTGGACGTAGATACAGTTCAAACCCACCACGGTAGAACAACTCCGGTTATCTACGGTTTCACAAGAGCAAACAAAGACGCTATCGGCATTGCTTATATGGGTGACGGCGGCGGACTTGCAATCGGTGCACAACACCTTGTTAACGCTACTGTTCGTGGCGAAAGAATGATGATTGTTGTTGTAAACAACACTAACTATGGTATGACCGGCGGTCAAATGTCACCAACCACTATGCCTGGGCAAAAAACCGAAACAACACCTTACGGTAGAGATTGCGAGGTTACCGGTAAACCTGCTAAAGCAGCAGAAATGGTCGCTTCAATTGCCGATAAGTCAAAATCATTCGTAGCACGTTCAACGGTTTCAAACTTTATGAAGCTTAAACAAACCTTCGTAAAAGGTTTGAAAAACGTTGAAAACGGTGGTTTCTCATTCGTAGAAGTTCTTTCTATCTGTCCTCTAAACTGGAGAACAAACAACGTCGATACGTTCGGCAGACTTAAACAAATGGAAGATTTCTTTGAAGTGAAGGAATTTTTGACACCGGAAGGGTAAAGTAATAGAAAGGGAATAAGGTAATAGGGTAATAAGGGAATAAGAGATTTTAGATTATTGTTTAAGTGAATTGTGTTTATAAAACGCAATATAAAAATAAAAATATTTAATACCACCTATTCCCTCATTACCTTATTCCCCTATTCCCTTAAAAAGGAGATAAAAAATGTCTAGAACAAAAATAGTATTA
Source organism: uncultured Candidatus Melainabacteria bacterium (assembly GCA_934754775.1). Classification (GTDB taxonomy): domain Bacteria; phylum Cyanobacteriota; class Vampirovibrionia; order Gastranaerophilales; family Gastranaerophilaceae; genus CAG-196. Next base: position 150,886 of record CAKVIM010000002.1, read on the forward strand.
GCAGGCGAAGGCGGACAAGGCGTCCAATCTATTGCTAAGATTCTTGTTGAAGCAGGTTACGAAGCCGGCAAACAAGTTTTATATATTCCAAACTTTGGCGTAGAACAAAGAGGCGGCGTTTCAATTGCTTTCTGCCAAATTGCTGACGAAAGAATCGGTGAGCCTAGATTTGCAAAAGGCGATATTATCATAATGCTTTCTGATAGGGCAATCGACAGATGCGAAGCTTATGTAAGCGAAAACTCAACAGTTGTCTATGATACATCAGTTTGCACAAAGAAACCGCAAATTAAATGCAAACAAGTAATCGGCGTTGACGCTAACAAAATCGCCAACGAAAAACTTAGTGCAAGAGTGTTCAATATCATTATCCTCGGCGTTCTGCTTGCGGCAACAAATGTTTTGAAATTGCAAGATATCAAAAACGCAATGGAAAAAGCTCTTGGCAAAAAGTTTGATGCCAAACCTGAATTGAGAGATTTGAACTACAAAGCTCTTGAAATGGGCATGGAAATGGTAAACGTTGGAGCGAAAGTGTAAATTAAAGAAAGGGAATAAGGTAATAGGGTAATAAGGGAATAAGTGGTATTAAATATTTCTATTTTTACGTTGCGTTTATTAGGCACATTTTCTTAAACAATAATCTAAAATCTCTTATTCCCCTATTCCCTTATTCCCTTAAGAAAGGATTAACAATGACAGAAAAAAAATATCACGGTTATAAAATTGAAGGAGTCGGCAAAGGGAAAGCTGACTACTACGTTTATACAGATTTGTGCAAAGGCTGCGGACTTTGTATTGCAAAATGCCCCATGAACAAGGCCGGTAAAGAATGTTTGCAATGGTCAAAAGAAGTTGGTCTATACCAGACTCCTGCCGTTGCACCAAACCCTGAAATCTGTATCGCTTGCGGAGCTTGTGCAATGACTTGTCCGGATAGTGCGATTAGAATAGAAAAAAGACAATAAAATGTTTTAAATAATTTTATAAGGGGTGCGTCAAATGACGCACCCAACTTTTACAGAAAAATAGAAGATGCCAAATTGACGCATCTTCTATTTTTCTGTAAAATACTAATATGAAAAATATTATTGAATTAGATATAGAATCCTTAAGAGATGCAAAAGTATCTTTAGAAAAAGCGTATCGTGTTTTTCAAGAAGGCAATGATGATGCCGAGATGTGTGCTATATATGCAGACTCTTGTGTCAAAAGATTTGAATACACATTTGAAACGTCTTGGAAAACAATGAAAAAATATTTCAAGTTGCAATACAACAAAAGAGAAGAAGAATTAACAATGAATAATATTTTCAGATTTATGGAAAGCTACGGGTTTGCCAAATCTTGGACAAACTGGCGTGATTATTATTCTAAAAGAAATAGTACTGCACACGAATACAACATTGAAAAATCCAGACGTCTGATTGAAATCATTCCTGAGTTTTTGGATGATGTAAACTTTTTATTAGCAAAATGGGATTCAATCTAATGATAAAAGGAATCACAGCAGAAGAAGAAAAAATTATTAACAACATTTTGAGTCAGCATAAACAAGATTACGATTTTTATTATTATGGTTCAAGAGTCAAAGGAAACTACGAGAAAACTTCTGATTTGGATATTTTAATCAAAGGAAAAGAAGAAATGCCTTATGACAAGTTGGAAATAATAAAATTCTTTTTTGATAAGTCTGACTTGCCATTTGTTGTTAATTTTATTGACTTTCATTCTACAGATGAAAAATTTTACAAAATGATAGAAAAAGACTTAGTTAAAATTTGATGTATAATATTCACATGAAAAAAATTCTTATTTGTGGTCTTGGAGCCGTTGGGCTTACTTATGCAGTGAAATTTCAGGAGAAAACAAAGCTTAAAATTCTGGTGGACGAAGCTCGTTTAAAACGCTATAGTTTGAACAAGCCAATTTTTAATGGAGAAGAAAAAGAGTTTGACTACATTTTGCCGACAACAAAAAGCTTCATGCCGGATTTGATAATTATTGCAACAAAGGCTCAAGGGCTGGATGAGGCAATCAAAAACATCGAAAACTTTGTCGGGGGGAATACTATCATCATCTCATTATTGAACGGGATTTCTTCCGAAGAAAAAATCAAAGAAAAATACCCGAACGCCTGCGTCCTGAAATCTTATTTCATCGGGCATAGTGCGGTAAGAGTAGGGAATTCCGTTACTCAAGACGGAGTTGGAACTATTTTTGTAGAAAATAATCCTGTAATCAAATCAATTTTTGATGAAACAGAAATCGACTACAAAATCCCTGACGACATTGACTACTCAATGTGGCTAAAATACACGATGAATCTTTTTTCAAATCAAGTTTCAGCAATCTTGAACCTGACTTTTGGAGAGCTAAAAAGAAACGAAGCGTTCATCGCTTTTGCAAAAAAAATAATTGCAGAAGTTCGACAAATTGCCGCAAAAAAGGGCGTCAAAGGATTAGAAAATTTAGAAAAAGATGCACTCAATTTCTTATCAAAAATGTGTGACGAAGGAAAAACTTCCATGCTCCAAGATGTTTTAGCCGGCAGAAAAACTGAAGTCGACATTTTTGCAGGCGAAATTATCAGGCTCGGGAAACAGTTTGGACTTCCAACACCCTATAACCAAGTTTTGTACGATTTAATAAACATTATGGAGCAAAAATGAATATAGCGTTTATTCCTGTGCGTGCAGGCAGCAAATCTATTCCATTAAAAAACATCAAAGAACTAAACGGCAAACCGCTTGTTTACTGGGTAGCGAAAGCCGCTTGCGGTGCAGATTGTATAGACAAAGTTGTTGTCGCAACCGACAGCGACAAAATAAAAGAAGTTGTCAAAAGTTTTGGTTTTAAAAAATTAGAAGTATACGATAGAGAAGCTAAAAATGCATCAGATACCGCTTCCACAGAAAGTGTTATGCTTGAATACATAGAAAAATCAAAGCTCTCCGACGATGACAATTTTTTCTTAATCCAAGCAACATCTCCGATGCTCAAATCAGAACATATTGATGGCATGTTCAAAAAGTTCCAAAACAGCAAGGCAGATTCAATCTTCTCAGCCGTCATTGAAAAACAATTCCATTGGCGTTTCACTGATAAAAATACAGATTTAATCGAGCCGGTAAACTACGATTATCGCAACCGTCCTCGCAGGCAAGAATTCGAAGGTTTAATTGCAGAAAACGGAGCTTGTTACATCAATTCTGTCAAAAACATCTTGCGGGACAAATGCAGACTATCAGGCAAAATCACATATTATGAGCTTCCTTCATACACAGCTTACGAAATTGATGAAGAAACCGATTGGGTTATTGTAGAAGAATTGATGAAAAAATTTGGGGTTTAGTTATAAAAAAAGGCGGCGGAAAAAATTTTCCGCCGCCTTTTTTTAAACATATTATTTTCCGCTTCTGAACAGATTCTTCAATTCTTCTGCACTATTTTTGAGTTGGTCTTTTGTTGTATTCCACTGCTCTTTAGAAGTTGTGATTGCGTCCGTTACACTCTTCACTGTGTTCGTAACATCATCCCCTACAGAGGTTTTGATATCAGTTATTGTTTCTTTCAAAGATTTTGTTTCTATTGCACTGGTATCAACATCTGTAAGCCACTTGAATGATTTGATTGAGGAAGCTTTTCCTGCAATACCGCTATGGATAACTTTAAAATCTTTGTATGTTGTGCTGCCATTTGTTAACGCCGGAATTTGACTTACTGCCTCATTCTTCGGACTTGCAGTAAGTGTATTTACAAAGCTTGCAGTAGAAGCACCAAATTTTGGAATGTAGCTCAAAAGTTTTGTTGCGGATAATTGTCCGATTGGCCCTAATTTAGCCACAATTGAACCATCTAAGCGACCTAAGATTACCAAAATAGCATTCCCGCTCACAAGATTATATCTTCCCTTAACATAATACGCAAGCAGCGGCCCTGTGCTCTTCACAGGATTAAGTTCCGCCCAACCGTTTGAGAATGTCAATTTGCCGTTTAAGGAAGTAAATGTAGCCGTATCCGCAACACCAACAGCCTTTGTAATAGTTGCCACTGTAGATTTAAGAAGTGCACTGTTTATGATGTTATCCGCCTGCAAAAAGTTTTCCAGACGTCCGATTGAACCAAACGCCCCATTTTTGATTTCAAAACTCAAATTACCTTTCATTGAGTTCATCATCTCGTTATAATCAGCAACAGTTAGAGTTAAGTTTGTATCAAACCCGAGTGTACCTGTTAATGCATCTTTTATGCCGGTTGCACCATAAACAGCTTTCAGAGCATTCAACCCTTCGCCCTTAAATTCAACCTTCGTCTTTGCGTTATTAAGATTATAAATTATATTACCGTTAACTTTTCCGTTAAAAGCAGTTCCTTTAAGATTATTCAAATAGAAATTTTCACCCTTTAAAGCAAAATCCGTTGTCAAAGCTTCTGCAACAATTCCGCCGGAAGCAAATTTCTCAAGCGTTGCATTTCCTTTCAAAATCGGGCCATTAAGTTTTAACGCCAAATTAGTCATGCTAACAGGGATTTCCGGAATATTTAGAGATGGAACAGAAACATTGCCCTTCAAAATCGGATTAAGCATGCTGCCCGTAATCCCAATATTTCCCTCAAATGTCATTTTCGATTTGTCAAACATCGGAACTACAATTGTAGAAGGAGCTTTTGTTGCGTAAGTCAAACCCAATGTCTGTTTCGCAACATTAACATCTCCTACAAGATTTGATTTAATATCACCTGTTGTCACAAAATCCAATGTGATTTTTTCTTTCAAATAGTTTTTAATTTTACCTGAGACATTAAGATTTATTTTTTCCACAGTCACAGGAGTTTGAGTAATCTCAATTTCCTCTTCACGAATATTTGCCAGAAGGTTTGGAATAGAAACTTTTGCAGCCGGATTTATCGCCAAAAGATTAGTACTCTTAGCATTTCCCTCAAAAGTTTTTCCATCAGAAGTTATGTTCACAACCGTATGAGGAGCTTTTAAAACCGTATTGGAAGGAACATTTTTTATATTTAAATTTTCAAGATTTATCTTAACTACAGGGTTAATCTTATCCAACTTACCCTTAATATCAACATTCATTGAAACCGTTCCGGAATTAACATTGTTATCTTTGAGCAAAGCCGCTTGACCGACTGCAACGATTAAGCCCTTAAGATTCAATCTATTTGCAGTCAAATGCAAGTCACTCACTGCATCTTCGCTAATCGTACCGTAAAATCTTAGTGGCTGATTTAGAATAGAAAATCCAATATTTTGGATATTAATATTATTGTTATCCAATCTTACATCAGCGTTAATTTTATCCACGCCGATTTTATAAAGTCCGTAATAAAGATTTGCACTCGGAATCTTCAAATAACCACTTGATTTTACACTCTTCAAATCTGATTTAATATTAAAATCAGCATCCAATTTTCCATTCGCACTCAATGTCTGCAAATCTTTTATATTAAATATCATTGCAACATCTTTGACGATTTTCAAAATATTAGAGATTTGTGCAGCTGATTTAAAATTCATATCAATTTTTGGCTTACTGCCTGTTTTAACAGAGCCGTTAAGCTTAGAAACCTCACCAACTGCAGTATAAATATCCGAGTCTATATCAATATTATTGCCCTTAAACTTCAAATTAGCACTGCTTGGCGGAAGATTAATCAACGAAACATTTGAAACTTTAGCCACACCTTTTATGTCATCCGCAGCAATCGTCAAATCCGCATCAGCATTCGCTGTCAACTTATACTGATAAATGCCGTCTAAAATACCAATCACGTCAACAAGAGATGCATCTTCTTTTTTTTCTTCTTCCGCTTGAGGATTACAAACCAAATCATTAAGCTCAATATCAGGCATGATTTTATTAAAAATTTTGAGATTATAATTGAATTGCTCCCTATCTCTCAAAACCATTTTACCGTTTGCGGCAACTTTTACATGCTTATTTAAAATAAAATTAGTAATTTCAGTTTTTTCACCTGATAAAACGTATTTATTAACTCCATCCGTCAAAACAACATTATAATTCCCGACTCTGATATCAGGCAAATGGTTAGAGAGTTTCAAGCCAAACGGAAGCACAATCGGTTGAACATTTTCTTCTTTATTTTCATCTGTGATTTCTGATTTTGGAAAATATTTTTCGATATCCAAATGTCCATCATGCCCCATTTTAATATAAACATCGGCACTCTTAAGCTGCACTGCATCAACTCTTATTTGGCGTGCTAAAAGCGGAAGTAAAGACATCTTTACCTGAAAATTATCCGCATTCAAAACTTCTTCATCCTTTGGCGTTACCAATTTGAAGTTCTGAACCTTAAGCCCTGCAGTTAATTTTGGCGTCGTTATAAACTTTATTCCATCAATCTTAGCGTCAAGTCCGCTCGACTCTTTAACAATCTTAGAAATTTCTCCGGAATAATTATTCACTATCGGATTAAGAATTAAAGGTGCAGCCAAAAATAATGTGTACGAAGCTAAAACAACGCCACCTACTGCAACACCGGCTCTTTTCCAAAATCGTTTATTCATATAAATCCTCACTTTGTTAAGTTTTGTAAAATTACACTCAAAAACATTTTTCATACTTATTATAACTTAAACATTTTTACATACCATACCCACCCAGTTATTACTGGGTTTTAGCCGTTACAAGATAGAAGATTGTATAGTTTTGTAACGAAACGATTGCAATCTTTAAAGAAACTCGAAAACCGAGCCGTAAACACTAATACAAAGAATGAATTGATTAGGAGTATATGTTATGAAAAAAGTTGTATTAGTGTTTTTTGCGTTTTTATTTTTGACACTTAACCAAGCATTTGCATACAGAGTAACAGATTTTTCAACTGATGCGAAAATTATTTCTGCTATGAGATTATTAGAGCAATCTGGTGAATACGACGTTTTCAGAAACATGCAAAAATACGGTATGCGAGTTAAATTCAGCGACTTATCAGGTGTAACAAGCAACGCCAGCAAAGCATACGCTGTTAGCACATATAACCAATATGGCACAAGAGTTATCTTGATTAACTCAATCTACAGAAACGCTCCTGCTGAACAAATCGCATGCTTAATCGCACACGAAAGCTGCCACACAGGATACAGTGCAAACTTGCAAGAAGAAACAATTGCAACACAAAAAGAAGCTGCTTGCTGGTCAAGATTAAAGGTTGCTTCTAAAGCTTATCCTGATAGCAAATTAACAAGAAGATTAGACAGATTGAATGATTTATATATGGCATCATCTGAAGGTAACAACCTTGTTGAACAAAAGATTGCAAACAACGGTTTTTACAGAAACCAATTGGGTTTAAACTAATTTATCGAGCATACTCGGCTCAATTTCTACCCACTCATATAGCTTCTGAAGTTCATTCTCAACAGCTTCCGGAGTCATGGTTTTAATCTTCTCGGGCGTAAGTTTCAATCGTTCAATAGCCTCATTTGCCAATGTAATCTTATTTTTGTTAGCTAATAAATGGTCATAACTGGCAACACCCGCTTTTTTCCCACAAATCATTGAAAGTGGCATATCATCAAGAACAGCGGCAATTGTGCTATAAACATCAATGCTTGGAGTCCTTACCATTGGATCAACTCGACCGCTCTCCCAGCCGCCAAATATCACAGCTTTAGCATCACCAAACTTCTGTTGAAAATTATCAACCATTTTCTGGAAATTATCAATAAATGAGGTGCGATTAAAATATTGCGGATCAATATGTGCCATCAGATTATGCTCACCGGCATTAAGCACAACAGAAGTACAGCTATTAGCACTTCTCGTAAAAACATCTTCTGCAACTTTGGCATCCTTAAGAGTATATCGCATACCCTCGCCGACTTCCACAGCCGAACGCCCCAAACTCTTAACCAATGGTTCTATCGTTTTAACAAAATTTATCTTCATATCTTACCCTTACTTATATTATTAAAGTTTGTTGAGAGTAAAATTTTGACTAATTGTTAAAAAGTTTTTACATAATAAAAATGTTGGTCGGCGGGACTGCGTCCCGCCGACCAACATTATGAATCTCAAAACTTACGCTCTATCTTTAATTTCTTTTTCGATATTCGCAATAAATTCATCTACTGAAACCGTACCGACTTGACCTACGCCACGTTTTCTTACAGCAACAGCATTTGCTTCGATTTCCTTATCACCGATTACACAAACATAAGGAATCTTCTTATCTTGCAACGATTCTCTAATTTTGTAATTCATTGATTCAGATCTGTCATCAAGTTTTACTCTTATGCCTGCTGCACGCATTTTCTTGTAAACTTGTTCAGCAAAGTCTGCGTGTTTTTCGTTTGAAATAGGAACGATAGCCACTTGAGTTGGAGCCAACCAAGTAGGGAAAGCACCTGCATAGTGTTCAATCAAAATACCGTGGAATCTTTCCATTGAACCAAAGATTACTCTGTGAAGCATAACAGGAGTTTTCATGCTGCCGTCTTTATCTTGGTACTTGATATCAAATCTTTCAGGAAGGTTGAAGTCAAGCTGAATTGTAGCACACTGCCAAGTTCTGCCGATAGCGTCTTTAACCTTGAAGTCGATTTTAGGACCGTAGAAAGCACCGTCGCCTTCGTTGATATCGTATTTCATACCACGTCTGTCCATCGCTTCTTTCAAGCCTGCTTCAGCTCTGTTCCAGTTTTCGATTTCACCTACAAAACTTTCTGGACGAGTTGAAAGTTCAACCTCAAATTCCATCTTAAATATTTTCATTGTATCAGCTACGAAGTCGATAATTTCATTGATTTCATCAACCAATTGTTCCGGAGTACAGAAAATGTGAGCATCATCTTGAGTAAAACCTTGAACACGAGTCAAACCAGACAAAGCACCAGATTTTTCTTTTCTATATACAGTACCCAATTCAGCCATTCTTAATGGTAATGAACGGTAAGAATATCTGTTAGCTTGGTAAATTAAGATGTGGAACGGACAGTTCATCGGTTTTAAGATAAATTGTTCATCTGAATCTTCATCTTTTTGGATAAAGAACATATTTTCTCTGTAGTGGTCTGCGTGACCTGAGATTTCCCACAATTTAGATTTTGCGATGTGAGGAGTGTTTACGATTACGTAACCACGTTTTCTGTGTTCGCTTCTCCAGTAGTTTTCAATTTCTTCTCTTACTACAGCCAAGTTTGGATGCCATAAAACTAAACCGCCACCCAATTCTTCACGAGTTGAGAATAAATCTAATTGAGTTCCTAATTTTCTGTGGTCACGTTTTTCAGCTTCTTCTAAGAAAGTTAGATAGCCTTGTAAATCTTCTTTGTTCCAATATGCTGTAGCATAAATTCTTTGAAGCATCTTGTTCTTTTCATTTCCACGCCAGTATGCACCTGCAACTTTAAGAAGCTTGATAGCGTTACCTTTTATATAAGATGTGTTCGGGATGTGAGGTCCTGCACACAAATCGTTAAACAAAACGTTGCCGTCTTTGTCTTTTGTCAAGTACAAAGTAGGATTATCGTTTCTGTGTTCTTCCAATAATTCTGCCTTGTAGATTTCACCTTCTGCCTTGAATTCGGCAATTTGTTTGTCCACATCAGGAATAACATATTTTTCAAACGTCAAATTTTGTTTGATAATGTTCTTCATTTCTTCTTCGATTTTAACCAAATCTTCATGCGTGAAAGCATAACCGTCTGTTAAATCAAAGTCGTAGTAAAAACCGTTATCTGTAGCCGGCCCGATTGCTAACTTTGCTTGTGGGAACAGCTTTTGAACGGCTTGTGCCATGATGTGTGAGCATGAGTGTCTTAGTACATGCAATGTTTCGTTGTTTTTTTCCATTTTTTATCCTTTCTGTTATGGGATAAATCTCACTTCAAGCTAGTAATGACATTTACAGGCTTATTTATTTACCCCCGGGGTGGATCCCCCTAACTATTACAAGAAATATTTTAACACAAAATGGCTTTTAAGAACCTGTTATGCTATTATTATTTTATGAAGAGAATAATTGTTGCTTTATTATTGATATCCTGCACAACGCCTGTTTTTGCAACAGAAACAACCGATTTTTTGTCTAAATTTTATAGCGAACAGGAAAACAAAAAAGTAGAAATCATTTCAAAAAAAGAATTCCAAGACGGGCTTTACCAAGAAATTGGCGGCACTTATGTTTCTGAAATTTCTTACGGACAGGCAAAAATGAAAGCCAAAAAAGAACGCACACGCAAAGTTTCTTATGTTTGCATATTCGATAACGAACGAAAACCGATTTGGGGTTACGTTATTCCTCGCTAGACTTGTTATGAGAAACCTGCCAAACAGTGAAGAGTCCTGCCACTGAGCCGACTAAACCGTTCAGAGCAAGGGAATTTTTTGTTGGCGATTTTGAGAAATGAAATTTTCGAGATACAAAATCAAGCCCTACACCAAAACCGAACCATGCCCCAGCAGTAGTTAACCCTTCATGTACGGGTTTTGGGGTGTTGTTTTTTAGAGTAACTTTATGATTTTTCGCACAAAAAACTTGTGCCGGTGTAATGCATTGTATCTTCATCTCAAATCTTCTAGTGTAAAAAATAAATGCCGATGGCCGGGGTCGAACCGGCACGTAGTTGCCTACACCAGATTTTGAGTCTGGCACGTCTACCAATTCCATCACATCGGCATGGTAATCAGTAAGTCTATTAAAACAGAAACAAAATCATTTTTCAAGCACTTTGAAAAAATTTTAAAACACATAATAATTCTATATATTAAGATTTTGTAGGTTATAACCAAGAATACAAATGAATACACCTGAGCAAATAGAGGGAGCGACGAAAAGCGTAAGCTTTTCTATGTCGTGAGTTCTGCCTCGTCGTTGATAAATTTGCAATAAAAAAAGCCCCTTGATAGGACTTCCAATTTCTTTTATTTAAATGGAGCGGGAGACGAGGCTCGAACTCGCGACATCCTCCTTGGCAAGGAGGCATTCTACCACTGAATTACCCCCGCTCGGTATATTTCTATAATACATGCTAAATTTTTAATTGCAAGGGGTTTTTAATTATTTATACAACGCTCAATCGGATTTTGAGGTCCTTTATCCGGCAAAAACCGCACATCTAGTAGTCTATAGTCTTTTATTTTTCCGTTTCGATTTCTCACAACCTCAAACTTTGTATGCAAAGAATAAGTCATGCCCTTTGAGTCCTTAATCTTTCGTACCTTATTTTTAATAAACTCCATACCTTGGAGCACATAGTTCCTCAACGCAGCCTTTGATTCAGCTGAATATGGCGTTCCCAAAATATTTTTTGCAACTGATTTTGTTTTCCCGATATCTTTTGTCGCACGTTCTTCAAACAATGCTACATCTTTACCCGAAATCATGTACGAAATCGGTTCAAATTTCTTGCAATAAGGTGCATATTTATCATAAAACGAGCGAACTTTGCTCAACAACCTAAAATCTTTATCAGAATCTTTCAGATACTGACGAACCCTCATTGCAACTTCATCTAATTTGCCATCCTGTTTATTTAACGTTCTTACCAGTTTCGATTGTAGTTTTTTCGTCAACTCTAAAGTAACTGCCGGTGCGTAGCTTCCATTTGTTTCTGCAACCCAGTGCACGACCGGATAAGTTGATTTAAAGTTAAGAGTTTTGTTTGTAGTTGGTTGAATGTTCATATCAATTTAAAAACCCGTAAAAATATTTTTTGCTAGTAATGGAACCCATCTTCTTTCATTCTTCGAATAGCTTCTTTTAATTCTTCTTCCGAACAAACAATTGAAACTCTAAAGAACCCTTTTCCATACTCACCAAATGCATCTCCCGGAACTGCTATAACGCCTGATTTGTGCATAAGTTCATCAGTGAATTCTACAGAAGATTCATACCTCGGCGGAATCGGAAGCCACAAATAGAAAGTTGCATCAGGGATATTAAAATCACCCCAGCCCAATTCTTCTTTTAAGCCCTTGACGAACAAGTCTTGGCTCTTCTTAAATCTCTTATTCGCTTCCAAAATATATTCGTCGCCTTCTTTTGAGTTAAGAATAAACGCACATGCCTTTTGGAGAGCCTTAAACAAGCCCGAATCAAGAGTTGACTTAAGTTTTCCAAACGTACGTACTGCGTCCGAATTACCGCAGACCCAACCCAATCTCCAACCGGTTATCGCATAAGGTTTTGAAAAGCTATAAAATTCAACTGCAATATCTTTTGCCCCTTCAATTTCCAAAACGCTCATAGGTTTGAGTTCCGGCTTAAAGTACATATCGGTATAAGCAGCATCAGAAATAAGCAAAATATGGTGTTTTTTACAAAAATCCACAACGCTTTGCAAATATTCTCTTGTAGCTGTTGCACCTAGCGGGTTATTCGGATAGTTTATAAGCATCGCTTTAACTTTTTTAGGATTGTACCCTTTTTTCAAAAAGTCTGCCCAAACCTTCTCCATATCAGGCATAAAATTATTTTCCGGAGTCAATGGAATAGGAAAAGCGGTTCCGCCTGAAACCTTAACCATTTCTTTATAAGACGCATACCCCGGGTCTGGAACAAGTACAATTTCTTTTTCTTCAACATTTGTTGTCGGGTTCAAAATTACTCTTATAAAGTTTGCAAGCCCCTCTTTAGAGCCGATTAGTGAAAAGATTTCTGTTGCAGGATCCAGCTCAACATTAAATCTCGTTTTCATTCTCTTAGCAATCGCTTCTCTAAAGAAAGGTTCCCCCTTCGGCGTAGAATAAAGATGCACGCCTTTTTCATCAAGAGCATTTTTTAATGCGTCAATCAAAGCTTGCGGCGGATTAGCTGTCGGAGCCCCCATTGATAAAGATATCGGAGCTCTGCCTTTTGCCTTAAGTTCCGGCGTAATTCTTGCCACAGTTTCTTTTATACGAAACATGATATAAGTTTCAAGTGATTGAACGTAATCATTAAAAAATTCTTGCATACAATATTCCTTCTTAAATCTCTTGATAAAGATTATTATATACCAATAAGATTAAATTGAATAGTTTTTTATTGCAGGAATCTTAACACAATTATCAAGGTACTCAATTGTACTCAATTTTTCGTTATACAGATACTTAATAAAGTTGAGATAAGACAGGTCAAACGAGCTTAGCAGAATATTTATCTCAAAACCTTCGGAGCAAAATGGCTCATAATCATAAACAACATAGCTGTTATATTTGCTTTTCCACTCTTTGCGTTCTATTTTGCAATTATTTTCTTCGGCAATATCTTCTACCCAATTTACGATGTCCTTGTTAATGTTCTTAAGTTCTAAATATTTATTCTGAAATTTTTCCATAACAACATATCTCCATAAACCAATTGTAAAGGGTTATGCGTTAACATAAATTGCCTGTTAGTTTAGTTTTTGGTAGTAGAGTGTTAAAAGAAAGGATATTAGAAAAAAGTTTAAAAAACTCTAATTTCCTTCTGACGAAATCCCTTTAGAGCGTAGGTCACGGTGATACGTAATCGCAAACCTGTGTGCTTCATCACGAATTCTTTGTATCAAATAAAGAGCATTAGAATCACGTGGCAAAAGAATTGACTGAGAATTATGCGGCAAAAATACTTCTTCTTCTCGCTTTGCGAGTGAGACAAAATCAATACCGTCCTTGCCAACTTTTATGCCCATTTCTTCAACAATTTGCATAACGCTGGAAAGCTGACCTTTACCACCGTCAATAATAATCAAATCAGGCTTTTCCCACTTAGGTTCACCAAGCCTTGAAAGTCTGCGGGACAGTACTTCTTTCATAGAAAGAAAATCGTCCGGTTTTCCTTCCGTTGACTTAACCTTAAATTTTCTGTACGCTGATTTTTTCGGCAACCCGTTTTGGAACACAACCATTGAAGCAACCGTATTTGTGCCCTGAATATGAGAAATATCGTAACACTCAATTCTATTCGGGAAATTCGTAAGATGAAGCTTTTCTGCCAAATATGAACCGACTTCATTAAAATCATCTCTAATTTGAGCCATTTTCTTAAGCTTGGCGTTTTCGAGCAAATTCGTAGCATTCTTCACGGCAAGCTCGTAAAGTTCTTTGTATTTACCCCTGCCATAATTTATCGTAACTTTTTTGCCTGATAAAATTTTCAACCAATCCTGATAAAGTTCTTTATCCCCAATTTCTTCCAAATCTTTTGAAATAATTCTATCCGGAAATTCAAGTTTGAGTGCAGAATAATAATCTCTAAAGAAAGTCTCAAAATATTCGGATTTTTCGACATTATCAACAAAATAAGTAAAATCTTTTTTATCAATAAGTCTGCCTTCTCTAATCATCATAATAACAATCGCCAAAATTCCATCCTCGTAAAGGACTGCGATAATATCTTCATTAAGTTTAGTATTTTCGTAAACAACCTTTTGTCTTTCAAGCGTTTTTTGCAAATCCAAATAGCTATCACGCATTTTTGCAGCTTTTTCAAACTGCTCTGCTTCAGCATATTTCTGCATTTGAGTCTGTATTTCTTTCAAAAGTTCAGACTGTTTACCCGTCAAAAACAACTCAACCTGCTGAATAAGTTTTTGGTACTCTTCCGGCGTAACTTTGCCCTGACATGGTGCCAAACACTTTCCAATATGGTAATAAAGACAAGGTCTGTTAGAGAACTTTGGCGTCTTACATTGCTTCAGCGGGAACAACCTTTTTAGAAAATCAAGAGTTGCGTACATCGCACCAACATCTGTATAAGGTCCATAAAATCTGCCTTTATCAGGGTTAAGATTTTTTTTGCGTACAACCTGAATTCGTGGAAAATCTTCATCAGTAATCAAAAAATACGGGTATTTCTTATCATCCTTAAGCAAAATATTGTATTTTGGCTTATGTTTCTTGATTAAGTGTGATTCCAAAATCAAAGCTTCAACTTCAGAATCCGTTATTATATATTCGAGTTTCTCGATTTGAGAAACAAGAATATTGGTTTTCGGGCTTTCATGTTGTTTGTGAAAATAGCTATAAACACGGCGTTTAAGATTTTTTGCCTTACCAACATAGATTATCTCACCGTCTTTATCGTAATAAAGATAACACCCCGGCTGCGTCGGCACAAGTTTAATCATTTCCAATAAAGCTTCATTCATAATGATATTATACTACATTCCGACTCCCAGTCTATATCGTTAATTATAGAATGTTGTTGGGCAAGTATGCCCAACCTACTGCTACTATATCACTAATGGGGGACGTTGTCAGGCTGAAAACCCAACCTACTATGTGTTGAAAAATTGTTTCAAATATCTTCCGGTATGTGAATTAGAGTTCTTAGCAACCTCACACGGAGTTCCGCACGCAACGACTTCACCGCCTGCATTACCGCCTTCAGGTCCAAGATCAATTACATAATCGGCAACCTTAATCAAATCTAAGTTATGCTCAATTATCAAAATCGTATTCCCGTTATCCGCAAGCTGTTGAATAATTTTAATCAACTTATCCAAATCATGCCAGTGGAGCCCAACAGATGGTTCATCCAACAAATAAAGAGTTTTGCCTGTAGCACGCTTATTCAATTCTGCTGCAAGTTTAATTCTTTGAGCTTCACCACCTGACAAAGTTGTCGCACTCTGTCCAAGTTTAATATAGTCTAAACCGACATCATTCAAGGTTTTTAGCTTGTTTGCAATCTGAGGAATATTCTCAAAGAATTCATAAGCTTCTTTGACACTCATTTCTAAAACATCAGATATGGTTTTACCTTTGTACTTAACTTCAAGAGTCTCATTATTATAGCGTTTTCCCTTGCAGACATCACATTTAACGTAAACATCAGACAAGAAATTCATCTCAATTTTCAAAACGCCATCACCGGAGCAAGCTTCGCATCTTCCGCCCTTAACATTAAAACTAAATCTTCCGGGTTTATAACCACGCATTTTTGCTTCATTTGTTTTAGCATAAAGCTCTCTTATAGGCGTAAATACATCTGTATAAGTTGCAGGGTTAGAACGTGGAGTTCTGCCAATCGGAGACTGGTCAATATCAATAATCTTATCTAGGTTTTCAAACCCGAGAATTTCATCTACCCCTTGCGGTTTCGGTTTATTCTTTCTAAGTTTATGCACCGCATATTCATATATCAAATCCTGCATCAAAGTTGATTTACCTGAACCTGAAACACCGGTTAACACAACAATTTTACCCAGCGGAATGTCAATATCAATATTCTTAAGATTATTTTTAAATGCATTTCTTATCTGCAAGAATTGCCCATTTCCTTCCCTAATTTTTTCAGGTATAGGAATCTTATACTCACCGCTCAAATACTTACCGGTAATAGAGTCCGGAGCATTAATTATATCCTCAACGCTTCCTTGAGCAATAACTTCGCCGCCAAAAACACCCGCCTTAGGTCCGATATCCACGACATAGTCTGCATTTCTAATTGTATCCTCATCGTGTTCGACCACAATAAGCGAATTACCCATATTACGAAGCTTTATCAAGGTTTTAATCAATCTGTCGTTATCACGCTGGTGCAAACCGATTGACGGTTCATCAAGCACATACAAAACCCCTGAAAGTCCGCTTCCGATTTGAGTCGCAAGACGAATTCTCTGAGCTTCACCACCGGAAAGTGTTCCAGAGGTGCGGGCAAGGTTCAAATAGCTCAAACCGACGTCACAAAGGAATTTCAGTCTTGCCCGCACCTCGTCCAAGATTTGCTTACCGATTTTCATCTGGAAATCGGTCAATGTCAAATACAGCTCGCTCACGAATTCATAAGCTTTATCAATCGGCATTAAGCAAAAATCATAAATATTCTTTCCGTTAATTCTAACGGCAAGCGGGAATGGCTTAAGTCTTGCACCACCGCATTTTTCGCATGGTGTCGTAACCATATATTTTTCAATTTCCGTTTTCCAGTATTCACTATCGACATTATAGTGTTTCATCAAAAACGGAATAACACCGATAAATCGTTGCAACGTAGTTCTGTAGCGTTTTGAACCGAATTCTCGAATTCGCATCGGAATTCTCTCATCAGAACCATATAATATTATTTTTTGGTGTTCTTCCGGCAAATCCTTGAACGGAATATCAAAATCAATATTATATTCTGCCCTAATTGCCGCCAAAACATCATCGTAATAACCCGTAGAAGACTTGCTCCACGGATAAATTGCACCTTCTTTTATACTCTTATTTTTATCAGGCACGACCAAATCAGGGTCAATCTGGAAATCAACACCAATACCGCCACACTTATCGCAAGCTCCGTATGGTGCGTTAAACGAGAATATTCTTGGAGTGAGTTCCTCAAAACTCAAATTGCAATCAGGGCAAGCAAGTTTTTCGCTATAAATAATTTCTTCTCCACCCACAACATCAATCGTTGCAACTCCATCAGCTTTCTTTAGAGCAATCTGAACACTGTCTGCAATTCTTGACTTTGCTTCCGGTTTCACTACCACACGGTCAATCACGACAGATATCGTATGAGATTTTGTCTTAGCAAGTTTTATCTCATCCTCATCAAGGTTATAAATCTCGCCATCAACTTTTACACGGACAAAACCCTCTTGTCTTAATTCTTCAAAAAGTGATTGATACTCGCCTTTTTTACCTTTTACAATCGGAGCTAGAATTTGGATTTTTGTTCCGGTTTCTAAATTTAAAATACTGTTAACAATTTCATCAATCGTTTGCGGTTTAATCGGCTTTCCGCATTTTGGACAATACGGCGTACCAATTCTTGCATACAAAAGACGCAAATAATCATAAATCTCAGTAACAGTACCCACAGTTGAGCGAGGGTTGTTACTCGTCGATTTTTGGTCAATAGAGATTGCAGGAGTAAGCCCGTCAATATAATCAACATCCGGTTTATCCATTTGTCCTAAAAATTGTCGTGCATAAGTTGAAAGACTCTCAATGTAGCGTCTTTGACCTTCTGCAAAAATTGTATCAAACGCAAGCGAACTTTTACCTGACCCAGAAACTCCGGTAAAAACAACTAATTCATTTTTAGGAATTTCCAAAGACACATTCTTTAAATTATGTTCTCTCGCACCCTTAATCGTAATTTTATCTGTCATACCAAAATTATAGCATTAACATTAATTTAGAAAAAAGGCAAAAATTTTATTGCAAAAACCACATGTGCGTAATAAGATAAAAACGTAAGTTAATAATATTACATGTGTGTGTTTTATTTTAGAAAGGAATATTCCAATGAACATTCAAGGAATTTGTGCTGGGCAAAATTGTCCTCCGCAAACTAATTTCAAGGCAAGCTATGTAACCTTGTCACAAAAAAATTTGGGAGAAAAAATTGCAAAAAATGTAGTTGAGAAATTTAACCGCAACATTCTTCCGGAAATTAAAACTTCAAGCCAAAAAGAAGCAGAAGAAGTTATTAAAAAAACAGGTGCAGGCCCCGTAATACAAAAGGCAGAAGATTATCAAAACAAGATAAACTTTTTCACTTTAGCAGCAGGTTCAGGAAGTCGTTTTAGAGAACTCGCTCAAACTGTCGGTGATTACAACAAAATCAGCCTGCCGTTTAAAGTCAATAAAGACAGCGATATTCACATGCTGGATTTTGCGATGACAATGGGAAAATATTTTATTGAAAATTCCGGAGTTAAAACAATCGTTGCATCTAAGCCATCAGGGTCTTTTGGCGACATTGTTGCTCACTATATGAACAACCCGATTAAAGACACAATTATTTGCTGCGGCGATAATGTATTTGGTGACAAGTCATCTAAGTTATTAGAGTTCTTTACTCGTGTTATCAACAATCCTAAAAAACACGCAGCACTTATTGGTGTAGGCAGAACTCCGCAAGAAGTTGCAAACCGTTTTGGCGTTTTGGAATGCGAAGGTAAAGCCGGAGCTACCGAGCTTAAATTAAAAGGTTTTAGTGAAAAACCGCCAATCGAAGAAGCAGAAAAACTCGCAATCGGGGGCAAAAATATTGCGAACACAGGTTTGTTCTACCTTAGCAAAGAAGCAATTACAAACCTTATGAGCGAAATCAAAAACGGCGTAAACAACATTAAGAAAAATGATGCAGAACCGTACGATTTTGCTAACGCAGTAAAATACGTTCACAAAATGCTTCCGGAATGGTTCGGAATAGCATCTCACGAAGGAGCTGATGTTAAGGTTGTAAAAAAATGGGAAGATGTTGGCGAACCGGAAGCTTTATACAGCTTCGCAAACGAAGTTAAACAAGGAACATTCCTGAAAAACTTCCCTGAAAAAATGAGCAAAGAAATTCAAAATTCTTTCAAAGACAGAATCCATTTGGAAGGTGAAAATCCACACATCGTTTTCACTGAAAACGTGAATGTTACACCTGAACAAGTAAAACAAGCTAAAGTGATTGACGGGGTTCATATTGTAGTATAGAGCTGCTGTCTGTAATAGTTAAAAATCAAGCCGTGCATTGAAACATGTGCGGCTTGTTTTTTATATAGACCATATGGTCTATATAAGTCCCCAAATTATAATCCTTAGATTGATGTTGCTTCCAATTAAATATATTACACTTTTATTGGGAGATAATATCCTGCAATTGTAGATAAAAAGACTTGGGTAAGTAGAAAAAGCGAGAGAGGTTAGTAAGATGAATCTTACGAGCTTAGATATGACATTACAGCGTATAAATATGATTGAAAACCAGTTTCAATCACTAATGTCTTATGGCGTAAAACCTGACGAAGATTTTCAAAAAATCCTCGATACTTCTATAGCAAACCAGTCAAACCCTACAGATACATCACGCAGCGAAATCAACGAATTAATCGAAAAATACGCAGAGAAAAACGGCCTTGATTCAGATTTCGTAAAAGCTGTAATCAAGCAAGAATCAGGATTTAATCCACAAGCGACTTCAAGCTGCGGAGCTATGGGACTTATGCAATTGATGCCGGGAACAGCTCAAGGTTTAGGCGTTACAAATGCTTATGACGCAGAACAAAACATTATGGGCGGAACAAAGTACTTAAAAGGACTTATGGACAGATTTGATAACAACAAATCTTTAGCTCTGGCGGCTTATAACGCTGGGCCAAACGCAGTTAAAAAATACGGCGGAATTCCACCTTATATGGAAACTCAAAACTACGTCAAGAGTGTTCTTAGCAATTACGACAAAATGAAGGGAGCAGGGATAAATGGAGGTAGAAACTAATGCTAGTTAGAAGTTTTGAATCAGCTGCCAACGGTATGCTTGCTCTTATGGATATGAACGATAACACTGCAAACAACCTTGCAAACGTTAACACAGTGGGTTACAAAAAAGGTGCTTTACGTTTCAAAGATGTTATGCAATCTGCGGTTTATTCTCAAGAAGGTTCTATTCTTAGAAATGACACCAGCAGATATTTAGGCACAGTAAGCTGTGGAAGCCAAAGCATGCAATATACACACGATTTTTCACAAGGGCCTTTGACAAAAACTGCAAACCCTTATGATGTAGCAATCGAAGGTGACGGCTTCTTCAAAATTCAAGATGACAACGGTAATGTGTCATACACACGTAACGGTTCTTTCGTTGTAGACAGAGGCTATTGGCTAAAAACAAAACAGGGCGAATATGTTTTGGACATCAACAACAGAAGAATCAGAATGCTTCCTGAAGATATGGAAGATGAAACAGTTTTCAGAGATAGAAAAGATATCGTTATTGCCGAAAACGGTAACATCGAAATCAATTCTTACAACCAAAAAATTCCGCTTCAAACAATTGGGGTGTGGGATTTTTCAGACAAAGACGATTTGTTTGAGGTTGGCGACGCAAAATTTATTCCAAGAGATACATTAAATAATCCGGAATTGCGTTCTGAAAAATTCACGGTACAACAAGGGATGTTAGAACTTTCTAACTCAAATGTAATTAAGGAAATGATTAACACGATTAACACGACCAGAAATTACGAAAGTTTAACAAAACTTGTAAGCACAAACAGCGACATGCTAACTACGGCGGTTTCGGTGGGAAGGATTAGAACGGCGTAGTTGGTAGATAGGTAGTTGACTTAGAATGGAAAAGATAAACAAAGCCAGACTTGAAAAGAGGACAAAATAATGTTAAGAGCACTAACAACAGCAGCAACAGGTATGATAGCACAACAGAATTACCTTGACGTTATCGCAAACAACGTAGCGAACGTTAACACTACTGCGTTCAAACAATCTCGTATTGAGTTTCAAGACTTGTTATCACAAGCCGTTAGAACTCCGGGGGCATTGATGAACCAAGGTACTTATCAACCTGTTGGTATCGAAATCGGATTAGGTGTTAAAACAGCTGCTACAACTCGTGTTTTCACTCAAGGTGTTGCAATTTCTACAGGTCGTCAACTTGATATAGAAATCGAAGGTGAAGGTTTCTTGCAAGTTATGAAAGAAGACGGCTCTTTAGCATACACACGTGACGGTTGTTTGCAAGTTGACTCACTCGGTCAATTATGTACAAACGACGGTTTGTTAATTCAACCATCTGTTTCAATCCCACGTGATGCAACAGAAATCACGATTACACAAGACGGTAACATTTCTGTAACACTTCCGGGGCAAACACAACAGTCAATTGTTGGTTCTCTTCAATTGGTTAAGTTCCAGAACCCTTCCGGTTTGCTATCTATCGGACACAATTTGTACAAGGAAACACAAGCATCAGGTAATCCGGTACAGGATACTCCGGGACAAAACGGTTTAGGTTTAATTCAACAATGTATGTTGGAAGGTTCAAACGTTCAAATCGTAGACGAACTCGTAGGTTTGATTAAGGCAGAAAGAGCTTTCGAATCTAACTCAAAAATAATCAACGCATCAAGCAATATCTTGCAGTTGACTAATCAGATGAGCTAACTTTCAATTGAAAATTGAAAGTGGAAAATGGAAAATTATTTTAATTAATGTTTAAAATAAATACGTTCAAAATTGAACATTTTCAAAAAATAAAAATTTAATACAATTTTCAACTTTCCATTTTCAATTTTCCATTAAAAAAGGGTAAGTATAAGTGAAAAAATTTGTAGTAACAGCATTAATATTAACAATAAGCGGTTTGAGCGTAAATGCTCAAATGATTGCGTCTAGTGACGTTAAAGCTTCTGTTGCTAAAATTTTGGAAACAAACTACAGCAAAATGATTAGTGGCGATGTTGAGGTTAAGGTTTCAGCAACTCCATTTGCTCAACTTCAACTCCCAGACGGAAAAGTTTCATATAAGGTTGTCTCAGGTGGCGATAAAATTATGCCACGTGACATAAAAAGAGTTGATGTTTATGTAAACAATGCGTTTATCAAGACATTAAACTTGCCTGTACAAACAAGTGTTTACCAAAACGTTCTTGTTGCAAGCGATACAATCGACAGAGAACAGGCAATTACAAGAGAATGCACAACTGTTAAAAAAGTTGATGTTTCTATGAAAATGGATTACGTGCTTCCTGAAAAAATGCTAGCAAAAGAAATGACAACAAAAAAAGCATTTCAAAAGGGAGAAGTGATAGACAAAAGATTTGTAAAAATGCGTCCTGACGTACAAAGAAACGGCGAAGTCAGAATATTCTTTGTATCAAATGGCGACGTTATGGTTACAATCGACGGAACTGCAATGGCAGACGGTATGACAGGGGATTACATTAACGTTGAAAACAAAAATTACAAAAAAGTCTACAACGGTAAGGTAATTGGAGAAAATCGAGTCTTGGTGGCGATTTAGCGACAACTCTAAGGTTTTAAAGGGAATAAAGGAATAAGAGATTTTAGAAATATTTTTAATAATACGTTAATTAAACACAATATATAAATGGTAAATTTAAAACCACTTATTCCCTCATTACCTTATCACCCTATTACCTTCAAAGGAGAATTATGAAAAAAGTTTTAGCAACAATCTTAGCAATATTCATGTTGGCAAGCGTAATGCCGGCTCAAGCAATCAATGCAAAAGTTCGCATTATGGATTTGACTCACATTAAGGGTGTGCGAGAAAACCAACTTGTCGGATACGGTGTAGTTGTTGGTCTCCCTGGAACAGGTGACAACTCTCGTTCAACTCAGATTACTAACAAAATGTTACTTAGAAACCTCGGAACAGTAATCGAGCAAGAAAACTACATCCAAAAAGGTGCATCAGCTGCGGTAATAGTTACTGCAACAGTTCCACCGTTTTCTAAAAACGGCGACAAAATCGACGTAACAGTTTCTGCTATGGCTGACTGTAAGAGCTTAGAAGGCGGTGTGCTTGTTCAAACAATTTTAAAAGCACCTAACGGCGAAGCAGTAGCAGTTGCTCAAGGCCCGCTTTCAGTTGGTGGTATCAACAAAATTGCCGGCGGTTCATCAGCTAGAACTGCAATCACAACAACAGGTAGAATCCCTGGTGGTGCGATAATCGAACGTGATATCTACACAGAAATCGGTGACGAAAACTCAATCACACTTTCTATTGACCGTTCTGATTACACACTTGTTTCAAGAATTGCAAAAACAGTTTCTCAAGTAGCACCTGCAAAAGCAATCGACGGAAGCTCAATAAGAGTTGAAATCCCTGCAAGATTTATGAACGACAGAGTTTCATTCTTATCAATAATCGAAAACTTGGAAGTTGCACCAACAATGGAACCTGCAAAAGTTGTTGTAAACGAAAGAACAGGAACGGTTGTAATCGGTGCGGACGTAAAACTTCTGCCTGCTGCGGTTGCACACGGAAACATCACCGTAACTGTTTCTACAACAAACGATGTTTCACAGCCAAACGGATTTTCAAACGGTGCGACAGTTGGGTTTGAAAACTCTGATATTCAGATAAACAAGGCACCGGGAAGTTTGGTTACAATGCCTGCTAACAGTAATTTAAATGATTTAGTAAGGGCATTAAATTCAATCGGCGTAGCACCGGTTGACCTAATCTCAATCTTGCAAGCATTGAAAAAATCAGGAAGCTTGCAAGCGGAGTTGGTTATAATTTAGAAAAAAGGGAATAGGGCAATAAGGGAATAAGAGGTTTTAGAAATATTTTCAATA
Organism: uncultured Candidatus Melainabacteria bacterium; assembly: GCA_934754775.1. Lineage (GTDB taxonomy): Bacteria > Cyanobacteriota > Vampirovibrionia > Gastranaerophilales > Gastranaerophilaceae > CAG-196. The sequence goes on from CAKVIM010000002.1 coordinate 174,894, forward strand.
AAGATACGTAAATTTAACACAATATAAGAATAGTGATATTTAAAATCACTCATTCCCTTATTACCTTATTCCCCTATTACCTTCAAAGGAGATAAAATGGACTTCTCAACACCTACAATAGATTTAATAAAAAGCGGACTAAAGAATGCTCAGACTGTAAACGCCGATCAGGTTTTGTATAACAGAATCAAAGAATCAGGCAATAACAAAGAGCAATTGAGAAAAGTCGCAACAGAATTCGAAAGTATTTTCATCACAAAAATGCTTTCACAAATGGATAAAACGGTCGACCACGAAAACGGACTGTTCGGACAAGAACAACACTATGTCGATACCTTTAAACCGATTGTTTATCAACAAATGGGCAGAGATATCGCAAACAATCCGAGAACAAGCTTCGGTTTCGCAGACCAAATCTACAGACAAATGGAGAAATATGTTAACTAAGGGAATAAGGTAATAGGGGAATAAGGCAATAAGAGATTTAAGAAATATTTTTAATAAAAATGCGTTAATCAAACGTAATATAAAAACAGAAAAGTTTAAAACCACTTATTCCCTTATTACCTTATTCACCTATTACCTTCAAAGAGGAACAACAAATGAAAAAAGTTATACTAACAATAGCATTAATCTTAACTACAGCAACAATGGGTGTGCAGGCTGAATCATTGTTTACGCTTGGTGCGGCACAGAATTATGCCGGCGTTCCTCGCTCTTTGTTCGGTGGTGTTCAGGCTCACCAAATCGGAGATTTGCTATCAATAATTATGCAAGAAAACATCACCGTGAGTGATAACTTAACATATTCTTCTGAAAAATCTTCAACAACAGAAGATTCTTTCACAAACTTTATTAAAGACTGGTTCGGGCTTAACTTCTTGAAAGGCTCTAACGGTTACGGCGGTTCTAACGAAGTATCAAACTCAGCTGCCGGCGGTCGTTCAATGTCATTCGGCGACAAAATTGCAGTACAAGTTGTACAACAACTTCCTAACGGAAACCTCGCTGTACAAGGTAAAAAGACATTGGTTAACGGCAACGAAAGAATGGATTTTATTGTAACGGGTGTGGTCGATCCTCGTTGGCTTAACGTAAATGGCGAAATCTATTCTTACAACGTATCTAACCTACAATTCGCATTGTCAGGCAGAGGTGCAATATCTAGAAACCAAAACGAAGGTATATTTAATAGGTTTATTAAATACTTATTCTAAAAATTAAGGGAATAAGGGAATAGGGGAATAAGAGATTTAAGAAATATTTTTAATACAAATGCGTTAATCAAACGCACTATATAAATGGTAAATTAAAACCACTTATTTCCTTATTACCTTATTCCCCTATTCCCTTCCGAAAGAATTATGAACACTCAATTTCAAAAACTAAACGAAATACTGGATAAAGAAATCATGGCTTACACAAAGCTAAAAGAGCTTTTCGAAGAAAAGCGTGACAGCTTGAAAAGTTCAAAGCCTGATGATTTGGGTGTGCTCGACAACAAGATATTGGCACTTAATAACAAGATTACAAAACTAAATAACGAAAGAAAAGATTTGGCTACAGAACTCGGAAATCCGGAAGCTAACATGTCACAGTTTATCGATTGGGCAAAAGAACAGGCTCCTGAGTACGTAGACACTTTGACAGAAAAAAAAGTTAAGATTTGTAAAATTATTCCGGAGTTAACGTTATTAAATAATCAAAATGTGGAACTATTAAAACATGGCATTATAATTTCTAACAAGATGTTGGAAACAGTTATAAATGCTTTTGCTCCTCAAGGATGTTTTTATAACGGAGCAGGAAAAACAGACACACATGATGTTGACATGTGGACTATAAACGAAGAAGTATAATGAACACAAGTTCAGAATATTTGTAATGAAAAAATAGGATATGAGGTAAAACATGGTTAGCTTATTATCAGCACTAAATATGACAGGAAACACACTTTCAGTAAACGAGAAAGCGATTAGTGTTGTTTCACACAACGTTGCAAACATGAATACCGACGGGTATCACAAACAGCGTGCTAACCTTGTTACACGCAACATTGCCGGTGCAATCGGCAACAACGTTAACAATCAGGTTCGTGCAAACGGCGGTGTAAAAATCGCTAATATTTTGCGTTACAACGATGATTACCTCAACAATTACTACCGCACACAGCTTTCTGAACAAGCTAAATTGAACGCACAATTGGATGGTTTAGGGGACTTAGCAAATATTTTGAACGACCTTAATGACGACGGAATTGATTCTCAGCTCTCTAAATTCTATGAAGCTTTGAACAACCTAAACAAATATCCGGCTAGCTCAACCGCCAGAACAAACTTTATTGAAACAGCAAAAACAATGACCTCTGTTTTAAATAGCAAGTACGAACAACTTCAACAAAACACATCACAAGCATTGGGCGACGGCGAATCAGAAGAAAGTTTGAAAAACTCAAAAATTTACGTTCAGTATTCAGCTTTCAACAGTAAATTAGAAGAACTTGCTGCAGTAAACAAAGCTTTAATTTCAACTCAAACAGGTACATTAGAGGCTAACAACCTTCTTGATAAACGTGATTTAATTTTGAATGATTTGGCTCAATTTACCGATATTACAGTAGAAGAGAAGCACAACGGTGCAGTTAATGTTTATATCGGTGGAAACTCTGTTGTTGAGTGTGCTAAGGTTACAGGGAAACTGGAAATTGAAACCGCAAAATCATATTGCGACAAACAAAACCCGCCAATAACATTACAAGATTGGTGGAAAAATGGTGGTGAAAATGCAATCATAAGCATCGTTAACCCTGAAACTAATCAAGTGATAAGTGCAAACGCTAACTCTGAAATCACTTCTGGTACATTAGGCGGATTACTTCACTTTGCAACAGACACGGGAAACGGCGAAAATGGGATTAACGCAGGAACCGTTATGAACGGGCTTAACCAACTCGCTCAAGCAATCGCAAAGACTTTTAACGACTTGAACACCAGAAACAATGCTTACTGCATCGACCCCGATGACACAGGTTCGTTAAAACCAACTGATGCAGACAACTTGATTTTTGTTGGCCCTGATGGCACTGCAAACAATATTACAGCAGGCAACATTCAGATTAATTCAGCACTCCTGGCTGACAACGGATGCTGGAAACTCTCTTGTGCTTATTTCGATGACCCAAATAACTTTGACCCAAAAGCTGTCGGTAACGCTCAAAACGTCGAAGATATGTTAGGCACAAGAACAGAAAAAAACAATTTATTGAACAACATGTCTGTTGAAGATTTCTACACAAGCCTTGTTGGTAAAGTAGCTTCTGCAGGTAGCAACATCAAATCTCTGGCTGACACTCAAGACCAAGTGGTTCAATCAATTGAGAGCAAAATCAAAGATTCAACAGGCGTTGATCTGAACGAAGAATTAGTAGACTTAGTTAAATATCAAACAGCATATCAAGCAGCCGCACAAGTTTTCAACACTTGTAACAATTGTTTGAGCGTGCTTATGAGCTTGGGAGGTTAGTTAAATGGTAAATAGAATTTCAACAAGCGGAAAATATTCTCAATTAGTTGCTGATATGCAAAAGCAGCTCAACAATTATAACAAACTTACTAAACAATTGGCTTCCGGAAGCAAAATCACAAATATTACGGAAGATCCTATTGCTGCGGTTAATATATTGAACACAAACCGCCAATTAGGTCAGATTGACACATTCTCAACCAACGTCGAACTTGCAAAAACCGAATTGAGTGCACTTGATGATTTGATGGATTTAGCTGGCGGCTATTTATCAAATGCGTGGGATAAAGCAATGCAGGCTAACAACCAAACTTATAGCGACACTTCTCTTAAAGCACTGAAGGTTGAGATTGATGAACTTACTAAAACAATGGTAGACTTGGCAAACACAGAGTACGATAACAACTACATCTTCTCCGGTGCGAACACAAAGACAATTCCTTACACAATTGACAAAAACGGCGATATTACATACCACGGAACACTACACAGCAATCCTGATTACATCAGACAAACCGAAGTTGCTGACGGAGTTTTCGAAACAATTAATACCACCGGCGACAAAGTTTTTGGTTACTACACGACAAAAGATGCAAAGGGCAATAATTTATTTACTGATGCAAATGGAGATACAGTTATTGAAACCGTTGATGCCCTAGGAAACAAAACTTATGCATATGAAAACGGAAATCCATTTACCGGCGATCCAAATAAAGATTTAGAAGTAAAAGAAGAATATTCGGGTGTTATGGGTGCTTTAAAAAAATTAAGCAACTCAATCCAGAAGGTTCTTGATGGTAGCGAAAAAGGCGACAGCACCCTTGTCCAAAAAGGTTACACAGAAATGAACTCAACTCTTGATATGTTCTCAAACTCTCTAACAGAAATCACTACAGAACAAACAAAATTTGGCGGAGTTTACAACAGATTAGAGATGACAACTTCAACATTGGAAACAAATAACGAAAATTTGACTTCATATTTATCTGAAATCAAGGATGTTGACTTAACTACAGCCATAACAAACTGGATGCAAGCACAATACGCATACCAAGCAAGCTTACAAGTAACATCAGCTTCAATGAATATGAGCTTATTGAATTATCTATAACGATTTGTGTTAGCCTTCCTCAAGGATGAAGAAGGCTAACGATAAAATTGTCAGACAGTGCCTGACCTACAAAACCTACTAACAAAATTTGGTTATTCCCTCTTCCGAGGAAGAAAGCTAGGGTGAGGGTTTTACAAAAAATTAAATAAAAAATAAATAATCTACAATTTTAATATACTTACCATTTTCAAGGACATTTATTGTCCTTTTTTATTGTCCGATTATTTGCCATAGTCATTCTGAACCCGATTAGGGTGAAGAATCCAGCCATTCATTAACTATATCAATTTATCCGAAAAAACTTAAGAAAGTAAACATTATCCACCTGCCACTACTATTAATGTTTCTATTCTTATTGACAAAAATAAAAATCCGATTTAGATATTGATATGAAATAAGTACAATTATTTCACCGCGAATAAATTTTAGAGCTAAGTTATACAATGAAAGAGTTAACGAAAAATTAGGACACTCTGGTTGGTTTGAACGTAGTTTTGGTGGAGCGACTACTAGTGCACAAGATGACGCGGAGTTTTTCTAATATTCATTACTATTACTCCAAGTATTAAAATATTTCATTAATACCTCTGAATTGTGTTTATAATATTCTTTGTTCATTGATATTTCTATTTTTAATTGTGAATTTTTTGACAAATTATTATTATATTCTATTAAATCTTTATAAGAAATTGATGCTAAAAGGCTTTCATATTCTTCTTCTGACATACTTAATGGAATATCAAACATCTCATCTTGATATTCATTTGTTTTTCGGCTTAAAAAAAGTACCACAGGTGCCAGTTTTTTAGCAGTATTTATATGCTTTTCTTTAATTTTAGATTGAAAAAAACAGTCATCTATTATTTTAACAGAATCTAAAAAATTATCTTGACTTACTTCCAAATCAAGCTTTTTTCTATTAGGTTTACAAATTAAGTGAGATGTTATAACACCATTACTATTTGTATTTTGTTCATATATTTGATCATTTAAAGCCATTGAATAAACAGCAAATAGTCCCTGTTTAATTGGAATATTTTTATGATTAATCATTTCAATATGCATTGTAGGGTTACATTGTTTCTCAGTCAAGACTAATGTACAACAAGGATTTATTTTAAAAATAGAAGATTGGGATGAAAATGAAATATTATTACGGTTAAGAATCGCTTGACTGACCTCATAATTTGGTAATTCTGTATTGTGGGTGTCGGCATACGAAGGCTTTAAGACACCCTTTTGCAAATTCTGCTTATTAATATACTGATTATTTACAATGTTTAAACCTATTGGATTTATCATTTACAACCTTACTTCCTTACATTCTACTACTTATTAAAATTGCTGAAAATTTTTATTTAGTAATGCCATCGTAGAAGAAATATTTTCTTTACTGATAGTATTTATAGCTTTTGTTTGCAATGATGAATATAATTTTACGGGCATAATTTTAGGCATTTTGTGTTTCCTTTAAGTATGGATTTAAATTTTCATTAACGTACACAATTGGTGCTTGTTCTAACATATAATCAACTATAGCTTGTTTTATATCATCTATTGTAATTGAATCTATTTGCTCATATATATTGAAAATATCATAATTATTATTCTGTAACTGCGTAGCTCGCATATATATATCAGAATTTTGTTTAAAAGATTCCTCTATTTCTTGTTTATCTCGTTTCTTTAAATCCTCTAATGTTAATTTCGCCATATCATCATCACATAACGATATAAGCATTCCTTTAACGCTATCTATGGCATCTTGTGTGTTATTAATATTCTCTCTGCCAGATAACATAATTTTAAATCTTAGAAAAGGTGATTTTGTAATGTTTTTTATTTTAGTATTCAAATCACTATCTAATTTATACATAATGGGCGTTGAATTTGTTAACACCGCAGGAGCCTTGTACAACATCATTAATAATGTTAAATATTCTCCAATTTTTTTATTTTTAAGCCTATCCATTGGCATATAATATTGAAGTTCTAAGTATGCATCGTTTTCTGTGGCATTAAACACAACTTGTTTTTTATTAATATCATTGGCGTTTAAGTTAATTACATCAGTATGTTTCAAAAACTTGTTTGAAATATTTGAATTAAATATTTTACTTAATTGTTTCTTTTTATCACTATAATAATCTTTATCAACTACGACAAATAATCTTGCTTCCGAGTTATTAATTGTATTTGAGTAAAATTGATTTATCTCGTCCAATGAAATTTTCTGTATTTCTTCAATAATACTTTGAGACTTAACATTTTTCATTTGTTTTATATCTTTAATATAATCTCCTTTAATTTTTTCGAAATCATCTTCGGTAAAACTTGGTTTAGATATAATATTATTTATATTGGCTATTTTATTTATATCATTAGTTTTCAAGTTATATTTTATACTAAAGAAATTTGAATCAAATGTTGTTACAAAGCAATCTTTATTACCATTTATTAGATTACACAACAAACGTGTACTAAGTTCTTTCCGAATTAAAAAACTGGTATCGTTATTATTTCCACAATCAATATCTAAAGCCATAATTATTTTTTCTTTGTCTTTAGGCAGATTGCTGTTTACGTCAACAAACAGCTGTAAATTTGTATCAGGATATTCATAAACATGAATATTTGGCAAATTCAAATGGTCTTTACCTTCGATTCTTTTGTCGTATTTTTTAGTGACATCTATTGGCATAGCTAAATTCCTAAATGATATATTATTACGATTGAGAATTGCTTGACCAATTCCATAATTAGACAATTCCTCATTATTTACATTTAAGTTCAAGATCTGTTTTTGTTGATTTTGTTGATTTAAATATTGATTATTTACAATGTTAAAACTTATTGGATTTATCATTTACAACCTTACTTTCTTACATTCTACTACTTATTAAAATTGCTAAAAATTTTTATTTGTTAATATATTAAAAAGTTTTTACAAAAATTTACAAAATTAGCAAAATTTTTTATTTTTAATTTTTATTTAAACATTATGTTAAAAACCAATAATATTAATTATGATAAAATAAGCTTCAAGGCTGGCTTGACAACGCAAATGAAATATGAAATTAACAATTGCAATGCCGATAAAGTCTCAAATGTTCTCAAAAATATTAATATTGACAGTGACTTCAAAGAAAACAAAGTTATAGCTTGGTGTACTCTGAAATGCATTGAACTTATTACAGCATTCAATAAGAAATATGGTTTGAATCTGACGTTACCAAAAGGTATTTTCGTTGAAAACTTTAATAATTTAAATATAAAACAAAAAAATGCTTTTGGTTTTATGAATTTTGCACCAACTTTTTTACATACCGATAAAGAAATTATCACTCCTGAAAAAACAATATTTTTCAACGAGTTTAGTGAGATGAATTATACAGGTGGCAATGTAATTTGGGAACAAATTGATAAAATTGCTGACATAAACTTTAATAATGGAGCTGCTACAACAGATTTCTTTCTTGAAACCTTTTTACACGAGTTTGCACATACAATACACGAAGGTAATATGATTGCAAAAATTCGCGATAGTTCGGATTTAATTAAAATTATTTTTGCGATGTTAAAAAATGAAAATCCACTCTTTCAAAATTTACAGTCCGAGATTGCAGAAAAAATTTGTCAATATGCAACAACAAATCAATTAGAAATGATAGCCTGCGACGTGACAAAACAAATCTTAAATAATATTTCAAAAGATACATTACAACCGGTTAATAATTTTACAACTAATAGTCCTTATAAAAAACACTGTTTTCTTAATATTCTTTACAACAATAAAAATGCACTTGGAACATTATTAAAAAATACTTGGAATGGAAAAATAACACATTTAAAGACTCGTTTCATGCAATAAAAAAGAGCCCTTTGAGGACTCTTTTTTATGGAGCGGAAGACGAGACTCGAACTCGCGACAGTCTGCTTGGAAGGCAGATACTCTACCAACTGAGCTACTTCCGCACTTATATTAAACTTTCAAACCGATGTTTTAACACCCACCGCCCAATAATCATACCTTAAACAAATATTTTTTTCAAGTCTATTGTGGCAAAGCCGTATCTGCACCGTTTAATGGCAAATCCGTCGTTGTTTGACCAACAGCAGACTCATCATCCGGAGCAGTATGAGCATACAATCTCAAGCTCAAAGTCGTTAGCAAAATACGTTTATCTTTTGGATACGGCTTAACTTCCAATTCATTAATCTTGATATAATAAGGGTACTGGTAGATATCTTGAATTAACTTACCCAGATTAACATAATTAGAAACCAAATCCATATTCACATCACAAACAAAGTAAACATCTTTGCCAAATTTTACGAAAGCATCAGCTTCCGGATTATAAACATAGCTGATTGATTTAATCTTCACAGAATTTGTATGAAGCATTTCAACCACATCGTTATAAAGCGTAAAGAACAAAGTTTCATTACCCAAATCTGATTCTACAGGAGAATAGATTCTCTTTTGAGAAGAAATGATTGAATCTTTAATCTTTTTAATCTTTTTCTGAACAACATCAAGCTTTTGTTTCTTTTCATTAAGCTCGTTTTGTTTAGACTCGATATCCATTTTCAAAGAATTCATTTCATCAACTTTTGGTCCGATAACTTTAACCAAAGCAAATATCAACAGGATAACTGCCAAAGAAAAAATCATTACACCATAATAACGTTTATATTTATCCATTTCTTAATCCTTTAGTTTCCCTTAATCGGCTCCAAGTCTGGAAGTGTTGCCGGAGCTGAGTTTGAAGTAGCATTTGGAATCCCATTTTCGCCGTCTTTCTTCAATGCATCTTTAGTAACAACCGGCTCATTTGATATTCTAAACTCATAGAAATCTGCGTTCAAAGAAGTCAAAATTGAGTCAGTATCAAACTCAACACCATTTTCTTTATCTTCTGTGCTAACCTTCGCAGTTGAGCTTGATGCCAAGCCTAATTTTTGCAACTTAATATCTGAATCAGGGTTATAATCTTTAATACTTCTAAAGAATGCATAAATGCTTTCCAAGTTATCAGCCTGACCTTCAATAGTTGTCTTATCAGAGAATTTCAAATGAGTCAACCAGAGCTTTTTAGGGATTTCTGTCCCAACAATTGTGTAATAAGAATAAATATTCTTGTTATGACCTAACCCCATTCTGATTTCGTCACCTTCATCAAACAAATCAGATGAAATATTTTCGTTATCTTTCAAAAATTTTGTAATTTGTGCTATGTTATGATCCAAATCATCCCTTTGGTTTGTCAAATCGTTTACCGTATTAATCAAGCAGAAAAGTGCGATAATCGCAGGAACTAAAAGCACTACTGCAATTATGGCAAACAGTTTTACAAGATTTTCATTCGATAAAACATATGTGTGACCATTAATTATGATTTCCGGCGGTTGTTCCATCAAATAGATTTCGCCCAATGATTTGTTAAACAAATTAAATTGAGCGGAAGATAGCGGTGCAAACTCACGATTAATCGCCGCACCAATTACATCAAGTGAAACAATTGGAGCTAAGCTTTGATCAATTTCCGGAGCCAAATCCAAAAATGCTTCATTTGAGAAGCTATTAGCTTCTTGGTGAATAATCGGAGCAGAATATTCAAGCTTGCTTGCCAAAATTTCTGCACTAACAATATTTGTTTTAGAGACAACACACAAATACTGTGCTGGAAGGTTTTTAAGAAGCGGAGCGACTGTATTTACAACAGTTGCATAGTTTTCCGCATCACCCAAAACCTCACCGATACTGATTCTTTCTTCGAATGCATCAACATAATTTCTGCCGGACATCAAAAGTACACGACAACAGAAACTTTCCACTACCAACAGAACCCAAGTTGTATCTTCTACAACATTAACACGTTCTTTATAAATCAAAGCATTCAAAACAGAGCTTACAGATGTATCAACAGTTCTGAGCTTGTAGCCCAAATCTCTGATACTCATTGCAACTTCCATCAACATCGTTTTTTGAGCTGCTGTGTAAGCAATCTTATTAAACTGCATAGATGCACTAGGTATAGCCGTTGCACTGATAGAAGGTTCAGAATTCTTAAAGAAATTGTTTTCTGCCAACTCTTCTTCAATAGCATTCATCACTTGTTCTTCATTCAGAACTGCCGGATAGTCGTTAATCTTAAACAAAACTGCAGGAATATTAAGTACAATTTCTGCACCCTTTGGAATTTCCAACTCTAAGAACAAATCCTGTAAAGTTTCCTTAAATATATCCAAATCCGCAATTTCTCTACGGTTTGTATCATATTCTAAAGGCCTCACACCGTATTTAAGTACTGTTCTCGTGGTATAATCAATCTGTGCGACTTCAAGACCTACCTCCGGAGTCACAGAAACACCTACTATTACACTCTTCTTAAATAATTCCATACCTGTTTCATCCTATCTTTTTTTATTGTACAATAAAATTTAAAATTTGTACACAGGATAAATGGATGAAAAATATAATAGAAAAAATTAAAAAACTAAAAGAAGAGAAGAAAGCAATAATCTTAGCTCACAGCTATCAAAACATAGAGATTGACGAAGTCGCAGACTTTGTCGGAGATTCTTTGTACCTTAGCCAAAAAGCCAAAGAAACTGATGCGGAAATCATTGTATTTGCCGGAGTTTATTTTATGGCACAAACCGCCAAAATAATCTCGCCTGAAAAAAAAGTTTTGCTTCCGAACCTCAATGCAGGCTGCCTTATGGCAGATATGATTGACCACGACCAAATCATTGAGTTCAAGAACGCACATCCAAATATTCCTGTTGTATGCTACATCAATTCAACAGCCGAAGTTAAAGCAGAATGCGACATTTGCTGCACAAGCTCTAACGCACTAAAAATTGTCGAAAGCCTTAACAGCAAACAAGTTTTGTTTGTTCCTGATGCAAATCTCGGTAAATGGGTAGAAAGAAAACTTAATAATGTAGAAGTTATCGCATACGACGGAAACTGCCCTGTACACAACAACATAACGGTTGAGGATATAAAATCAGCACGTTCAAAATACCCGAGTGCAAAAATCCTCATTCACCCGGAATGTAAGCCGGAAGTCAGCAAACTCGGGGATTACGTAGGAAGCACAAGCGGAATTATTAACTATGTTAAAAACTGCTCAGAAAAGCAATTTGTAATCGTAACCGAAAAAGGCGTTGTAGACAGGCTCCAACGTGATTATCCGCAAAAAGAATTTATACTGATTAGAGAAAATATGCTTTGCGAAAGCATGAAACTCACAACTCTTGAAGAAATTTTGCATTCTCTGGAAGCTGAAGAAAACGAAATTACACTGGATGAAAACATCCGTCAACTCAGCTCAAACTGCATAGAAAGAATGCTCGAGGTATCATAAAATGGCAGAAAGCACAATTATATACGGCAAAAACGCAGTGATAGAGGCTCTTGAAGCCAACACTCGTGAGTTTAACAAAATCCTGATATCAAACACATCCAGAAATGACGTCAAGATAGAAAGAATTAAGGAGCTTGCGTCAAAACGAGGAATAGTATTCCAATTTGTTGATTCAAGAAAACTTTCACAGCTTGAGCCGGAAGGCAAGCACCAAGGTGTTATAGCACAACTTTCACCAATCAAGTATATGGATTTAGACGAGTTTATCCAAAATATTGGCGGAAATGTCGTTATCCTTGATGGAGTAGAAGATTCACACAACGTAGGTGCTATCATAAGAACTTGCGTTTGTGCCGGAATAAAAGGCATAATTTTGCCTTCAAGGCGTGGAGTTCTAATCAATTCAACCGTCGAAAAAACCAGTGCAGGTGCGACAAACAGGATTTGCGTAATCAAAACTAACAGTCTGGTGAATGCCGTACAAAAACTCAAAGAAAACGACTACTGGGTAATTGCTTCTGATCATCATGCAAAAGATAATTATTTTGATATTGATTATACGAACATGAATTTTGCACTAATAATGGGGGCTGAACACGCAGGGATTTCACGTTCGCTACTTAAACTTTCAGACTTCACGGTTAAAATACCTATGTTAACAAATTTTAACTCCTTAAACGTTTCTAACGCAGCTGCTATAATATTATTTGAAGCAGTAAAACAAGAAGTTAAAGGGGTAAATGAGAAAGGTACGGTGCCGGTTGGGCAATAGATTTGCCGGTTTAAAGAGGGGGCAACACTCCAGCAAAAGTAAAACTACCGAAAGTTAAAAGAACATATTTGCAACCGAAGAAAGAGGATATTAAAAATGGGTAAAAAAAGAGAAAAGCTTAACATAATGGTTGATGATATTTCTGACGAAGGCGTTGATTTCAACAGCATAGAGCCTGTTGAAGACGACGACGAAAACATCTCCATTGAAGAGCCGAAAACTCAAGAGAGCTTGAATTCGGTGAATTCAGACGACTCTGTAAGAATCTATCTTCAACAAATCGGCAAAATCCCGCTTCTTTCTGCGGAAGAAGAACTTGAAGTAGCAAAAAAGATTTATGATACACAAAGCGAAATCGCAAGAAAAGTTCTGATTAACGCAAACTTGCGTCTTGTTGTAAGTATTGCTAAAAAGTACATCGGGCGTGGATTATCCTTCCTTGACCTAATTCAAGAAGGCAACATGGGTTTAATCAAAGCTACAGAAAAATTTGATTACACAAAAGGATACAAATTTTCAACTTACGCAACTTGGTGGATTCAACAATCCATAACAAGAGCAATCGCAGACAAGGCAAGAATTATCAGGCTTCCAATCCACTTGATTGAATCAATTAACAAGATTAAAAAAGCAACAATGGATTTAACTACAGAGCTCGGCAGAATTCCTAACAAGCAAGAAATCGCTGAAAAAATGGGGATTACGGTAGCAAAATTAACATCAATAATCAAAGCTACACAATCAACTATCAGCATTGATACGCCAACGGGACAAAAAGATGATTCTAACAAAATTATCGACTACATTGTAGATGAGTCCACAATCGCACCTGATTCTTTGGTATCACAAGAAAGTATGCTTGACGATATCAAGGGTATGTTAGAACAATTAAGCCAAAAAGAAAGAGATGTTTTGATTTTACGTTTCGGGCTTAACAATGACGGAAACAAAAAGACTTTGGATGAAATCGGCTCAATTTACGGAGTTTCACGAGAACGTATCAGACAGATTGAAAATCGTGCAATCTCTAAATTGAAAAAATTATGCAAAAACAAGAACCTTACATCCGGATTGAAAAATTACTTTGGAGAATAAAATGTCAGATATAAATAGAATTAACGAACTGGTCGGAGAAAAAGAATTTGAAAAAGCTCAAGAACTTATTGAGCCTGCTCTGAAAGAAGAGCCGGACAACAAAGAGTTACTAAAACTTGCAGGACTTACATTTGTAAACCTTGATGAGTGGGAAAAAGCTCGCATTTGTTTCGAGACAGTAGTAAAATACTCTCCTGAAGATGCGTCATCTTGGTTCTATCTAGCAAGCTGTTACGATAATCTTAACGATTTGATTTCTGCAAAGAATGCTTATACAACAGTAATTGGGCTTAGAGAAAATTATATCGAAGCATACAAAAGCCTTTGCGTTGTTCTGATGAAATTGAATGAGCCGGAAGAAGCAATCAATTATGCGGCTAAAGCCAATGAGATTGAGCCGGACGATTATCTTTTTGATTTCATCGTCGGGACTTCTTATATGAAGCTTAAGGAATTCGAAAAAAGTATCGAACCGTTCTTGAGTGCGTTGAGAAAATCGCCTGACAATATCGGGACTTATAACAGCTTAGGCACTGCATACATTGCAACAGGCAGAAGCGACGAAGCTATCAAGACTTATCAAAAAGTATTGGAATTGAAACCGAATGACGCTATGGCGTATTTTAATATCGGCTCTTCTTTCCAAATTCAGCAAAAACACGCAGAAGCTTGCGAATACCTAAAAAAAGCCGTCGAGCTTGATGATGAGGACGAAGGATTTAAAGTAGCTTACGCAATGTCATTAGTTAAAACAGGGAAATTTGAAGAAGCTTCAAATTTGTATAAATCGCTTCTTGTTCAGCATCCGGAAAAAGAGAATTACAAATACAATCTTGTAACTTGCTACGAAGCAATGGGCGACCTGCAAACAGCTATTAAAATGCTTGAGGGAATGGTTTACGTGAACCAGAAGTTTATTCTACCGGCACAAAAACTCGCCAGTTTGTACATCAAAACAAATCAGCTAAACAAAGCTAAAGAGATTTATGACAACATTCTTTTGAAGAACAAAGTTTCCGCAGAGACATTCCACCAGTACGCAATACTTTCTTCAAGCCTTTGTGACACAGATACGGCTGAGCGAATGCTCAAAAAAGTTATCAAAATGAACCCGGAAATCGCAAAAGCACACAAGGATTTGGGCATTATTTATTTGAATAAGAGATTGTTTGATTATGCAGAAGACGAATTCAAAACCGCACTAAAGCTTCAACCGAATGATTTTGAGATACTTTTTGAATACGGGAACTTTTTGTATTCAATTTCAAAGAATACAGAAGCAGAAAGATATTATCAAGAAGCTCTTGAAATTGAACCGAAGAATATTTTAGCTTTGACATTTATGGCTCTGAACAAACTCGTGCTTAATCAAATTGATGCAGCCAAAGAGTATATTCTCAAAGCTCTAAAAATCAATCCACATCACGAATACATCCAATTCTGTGCAGGAAGAATTATGTTTGCACGCAAAGAATATGAAGAAGCTAAAGGCTATTTAATACGTGCAATTGAACAAAATCCGGATATCGAAACGCAGAATACATTAGGCTTAACGTACTACGAGCTTGGCGAATTGGATTCAGCTGTAAATATTTTTAATAATATTTTGAAAAAGAAACCGGAAAATATTTCAGTTTTGATGAGCCTTGCAAAATGTTATGAAGCGAAAAAAGATAACGACAAAGCTTTAGAGATTTTGGATAAGGTCGTAACGATTTTCCCGGAAGACGAAGAAGCTCACGAGATGATTAGAAAGCTTTCTTAAACAGGATTTGTTGGGCAGGTATGCCCAACCTACATTGTTTAATTGAAAATTGAAAGTGGAAAATTGTTTAAGATTTACCCTAACGGGGTGAACCCTCACCCGTTTTTCTAATGTTCAAGCAAAGCTTTCTCATTGAAAAACTACCCTCTCCAGTTGGAGAGGGTGCTACTTGGTTGAACGCTACTTGCGTACCCTCGCCTTACAGGAGAGCGGATTTTCGGTAGGGCGTAAGCCCGTAAGGTGGAGGTCGGACGTTACTCCGCCGACACCCCGAATAATCCAAGAGAGGGCAGGGTGAGGTGTCACCCCCCGCAAGGGTACAATATAATTTTACCCCTCACTTACGCCAATTTGTCCACATTGCCGCCGATTTTTACAAAATTGATATAATAATAGTTATAAACCAAAACCGCAACAAACACTAAGTAATAAAAATTAAGCAGTGTGAATACAAAATGCATAACTACATTCATTCCAAATACTGTGCTCAAAATAGAAAGCAAGAAATATGAAGAAAACAGTATAAAATACAACCCCAAATTTTTGAAAAAGTTTCTTGCGAACAAATCCTTTAAAGACACAAAGAATGCCTTAAACGGATTCTTTTCTTTGAAAAATAAAGCCGGTGAATAAAACATTATCACAAAATATGTAAGCCCCATTGCAAAGAAAAGCAACAAATTCCACGCATTGAGTTTCAACAATTGTTCTTCCGTTAAAGAGAGCAAAAACGCTTTAAGAGCAGGTAAAGAAACCATCGCCTGCGAAATTGAATCCGCAGGAATTCCAATATCGCCAATTAATTTCATGCCGGCAAAATATGCAAGTGCCATAAACACAAACGAAACAACAAGTGTATTAAACATAAGTCCGAGTATCGGCAAAATATATTCGCCAACACCTTCCGGAAAAAGTTTTATCAGAGAGTTCGGTTCTTCATTATACCCGACTACAGCGTGTTTCAGCATAAAAAACCAACCTGAAAGAAATGCTGCAAGCATTAACACAAATAAGCAAACCGCAAACACAAGCCCAATCGCATTTCCGGATGCGGAAAGCAGCAAATAAAGCCCAGAAAACAACGAAAACAAGATTAGCGGTGTTGCAAGTATTATGTATTTATTAGTCAAATTAAAACTTTCTTTTATGCAGTTTAACATATTAACTCCTATAGCCAACTATAGACTGTTCTATTATATCACCCGAAACCTTTGAAGCAAAATCTCTAAAATTATTCGCAATATTGGAATTCGTATTAACTTCCGAAATACTAACTCCTTTATTGATTGCTTCCATAATCGTAAAATAATTATTAGGAATCTTCCAATAAATCTTCTCACCAAGCGTATTTTCGATATCCTCAACCTTAATCTCGTCATTTTCCATATAACGGTTAACAACAATCTTGACCTTATCACTCGAATATCTTCTTGAATGGAAAAGGTTCAAACATCTTTGAGCATTTCTTATGGCAGGAATGTTTACAATCGTGGTAAACAAAATCCAATCCGCACAATCAAGAATCTTCAAGGAATTGCCGTCAATATTTGAAGACATATCAATCACAACATACGGAAAAACTTTTCTCAAAACCTTGAACAGCATTACAATCTGCTGTGGAGTTATACTTTCAGACTGCTCAATATAACTCGGGTCCGCAAGAATATAAAGCGAAGACTCTTTGTATTTTTCAAAGAATTGAATAAGCTCTTTTTCATCTCCATTAACCAAGCGTCTTATTACATAGTTAACATCAAACGCAGGCGTTAAATTCAAGAAAGTTGCCACATCTCCAAGTTGTAAATTCAAATCCACCAAAGCAACTTTATCCTTCGTAACCTTTGCAAGCTCTGTCGCAAGATTTACGGCAATTGTCGTTTTACCAATTCCACCTTTATTAGAATAAACAGCGATAATTTTAGATGAATCAACATCTTCATCCGGAGCCTTCTCAACTCGTTCCATAGCTCGCAACAAATCTTCTTTTATAACAGGTTTAGGCAAGAATTCTTTAGCACCACATCTCAAAGCTTTCACTATCATATCTGTTGAATAATCAATAGAAGTTACTACAAGCTTTGCCGCGATTGTTTTTAAAGTCAATTCATCAATCATTCCCGCAGAAATATCCATAATCACAATTTTGTCTTTTTGAGCCAAAACCTCATCTAATATAGAATAATCTCCGGAAACTTCCACGTCATAACCGGCTTCCGCCAAATATGACTTAACAATTTCTCTTGAATTCTCATTTTTGTCCAGCACAAAAACTGATAGCTTATCTTGCATACAAACCTCTTCTTTTTCCCTAATATACCTCAAATTTGAGATTAGAACAATTATTTTTTAATATCGTCAAGGTCTTTGCGTACAGAACTAAGCCCCCTAAGCCCGAAAGCTTTATTTAAAGTGTTTATCAAATTCGGGTTAAGAATAATCGGTGTGCATTTGCCAACATAAATCGTAGTATTTTCCCATTGCGATAAATAAAGCATTTGAGACATTGTATGTCTGTCGCATTTCGGAAAAATTAAGACCAACGGAAGATTTGTAACGTCTTTTATACCGTCAACAACCTTCAAAATCGCATAGCTGTCAAAACACGCATTCAAGCAAATTACATTCTTTTTCTGTTTACAAAAAGAAAGCGAAACGACCAAAATATCGTCAGGAACCTGTTCCAAAAACTTCTCAAAATAAGACTGCTGTTCCAAAGTGTACCCAGCAAGCCCAATAACAACAATTTTTCGATATCCGTCAACAGATTTTTTCAAGTTTTCAATAAATTCTTCTAAATCAAACCCAATAGATACACTTTCGCACTGGCGTCCGGTTTTAAACCCCTTGGCATCCTCTGCAGCCTTAATTACCTGTGAAAAATCCTTATCCTTGATAGGAATTACGCCTTTAGGACAAGCAAAGTCGGTCGTGTATAACAAACCTCGATACAAATGTTCA
The DNA here is from genome assembly GCA_934754775.1 of uncultured Candidatus Melainabacteria bacterium. Taxonomy (GTDB): domain Bacteria; phylum Cyanobacteriota; class Vampirovibrionia; order Gastranaerophilales; family Gastranaerophilaceae; genus CAG-196. The sequence continues at coordinate 193,493 of CAKVIM010000002.1, forward strand.
ACATTATACAAAGAGTGTCGAGTAAGCACAATCGGCCCCGGGAAAGTCGCAAAATCAAGCAAGCAGTTTTCCATTCCCTGACCAAACTGTCCCTTCAAGTTTTTATACTCATCAAACTTCGGGAAAGTATTCGCCAACATCATTTCATCATGAGTATAAACATCAACTCCAGTTCCCTCAAAAACATCCAAAACATCTTCAAGTTCTCTTATATTAGAACCGACAACAAGAACAGCTTTCGCAGGAGTCGTTGTGTAAGAAACCTCTTTAATCCTTTGTCTGCCGTATCTCTCTTCCTGAGCAGCACGAAGTTGGTGCATAAGTCTGTTATCAACGTCTGCAACCTCAAACATAAACTCCTTGAGTTTTGCGTCTTCTTTCTGTACCACATTCAAAGAATTCAGCAATTTCAAAATCATCAAATAACCGTAATCTGCATCCTCGCCAAAGCTTTCTAAATCAAAGACATTAATACAAATGCTTTTAGCAAGGACAAACAGTATCTTATACAAATCTCTGATTTCAGAAGGAATTGAGCTTGTTTTCTTCAAAAACTCTCTCTCGCCCAGACGAATCGACTTAATAACATCAAACTCTTTATCTATACGTATCACAGACTTAATTTCTTCCGGCTCGATATTTTTCTCTTCACAGATATTTTCGTACTCGGATTTTGACTTTGTCAAAGCCGCATTAAACCGCTCCGTTAAAGTTCTAAAATCAAACTCAGAGAACTCAGGATTTGAAACAATTACAGAAATCGTACCCAAAATAATTTCCCTAATCTCACTATCTTCAACACCATTTTCAAGCAGCTTGGAAGCATAAAAAGCCGCAAGTTTTAAGTACATAACCAAAACTTCCTGCAAAGAAGAAGTCCTCGGATTCACTGAACAAATACCACGTGAAACGCAACTGTCATATTGATAATCTTCATTAAAGTCGTAATTCATAGCAAATACATAATACAACATTCTTCGTTTTTTATAATTCCCCGTCTGGGGGGGGTAAATGAAACTAGTTGGGCGTGAGGCTACTGGTTGGGCGTGGGGAAATGGGGGGGGGGGGAAATTAGTTGGGCGAGAGATTACTGGTGGAGCGTTTTTGAATGGAAAATGGAAAATTGAAAGTAAAAAATTATTTAAGCATCAACCTCGCCAACTGGAGAGGTCGCAGCCGTTCGAACGAATGTGAGTTACGGATGCGGGTGAGGGGTTAACCCGTAAGGGCAAAGTTTAAAATAATTTTCCACTTTCCATTTTCAATTGCTCCCACCCCTCAAAAAACACGACAAAACCTTTGACACACTTGACAAATCGGCAATTATATTATAAAATACATTGTTGCATTTTAGTGAGGATTTTTAAGATGAGAATTAGTGCTATTCAAAATTGCGGAACCTGCTGTCCTACTCCGAAAAAAAACTTAAACAAACAAAATTATCAAACTCATCATCTTAAATCGGAGTCTATAAAATTTAACGGTAGAGTCGCTAAAGGTGCTGGTCTGGGTGCTTTATTCGGAGTTGCTGGACTTGGCCTAATATCTGCACTTAGTGGTGGCTTAGCAACTCCTATCGCATTCGGAGTCTATGCCGGAATGTTCGGAACACTTGGTGGCAAACTCGGCAAAGCAATTGACGATATCGAAAAAGAAGAAAAAGAAGAAAAAAAGAACAACGGTTAATAATTCACTAAAAAAAGAATTGAACCAAATCCGAAAATTACACCCCCAAAATTTGCCCATTCCGCAAATTTTGGGATTTTCTGCAATCTAAATGGTCTCAATTCTTTTTTTGTAATATAATAAACCCATTAATCTAGGAGATACAAATGTTTAGCACCGATATTATTTATGAAGTTGTTACTTTTTCAATCGGAGATACAAAATCCGGAACAAAAATGGGTAAATTACAATTAAAAGACCCTAAAACTAACGAATTTTTGAACTGCATTCTTTGGGAAGAAGCCCTGAACAGAATGGATTCAAAGCTCTTCCGCTGTGGAAACCAATTAAGAATTGTATCTGGTTCATTTAACGAAAAGTACAATAATTGCTTAGTTAACGCATTAGAGCTTATAAAAGAAGCTAAAACCGGCATCGACAAAGCTGAGCAAGAAAAAACGTTTGCAGAATTGATTGAATATGCTAACAAAATTCAAGACGAGAAATTAAGAAATTTTGTACTCGATATTTACAACCAAAATAGAGAAAAAATCCTTATCTCTCCTGCGGCTAAAATGATGCACCACAACTACATCGGCGGATTAATGGTTCACACCCTTGAATGTCTAAAATATGCCGAAGTCAACATGCAAGCGTTTTTCCAGAGAATTAATGCCGACGAAGTCTACGCCGCTTGCCTTCTGCACGATATCGGAAAGATTTTTGAATACACAATTAACACCGAATCGGGATTAATTGATTATGACGAAGCTTTTCGCAAAGAGTGGATTTCACACTCACAATACGGATTTTCAATCTGCATGACATCAGGCTTTAAGCGTGTTGCCAAAATGATTGCAGCACACCACGCCAGAGCCGAATGGGGTGCAATCGTGGATTTGAACGAAAAAGACTTAGAACCATACGTCTACATAATCCACCACATAGACGATTTGTCTGCGAAATTCGGCAAAACTAACGTCGCAATGCTTGGTTAGATATTGATATACCCGACCTAAATATGCTAGAATAAAGCGTTGAACATTTAAAAAATTTTTCAAGAGTACTATGAATATAAACCCAATAAAAACAATCCAAAACAATATAATTTATCGTGGAAACTCCCCAAAACAAGTTTCCGCTTCAACAACGAATGATTATCCCGAAAATAAGTTAGTAAAGGAGCTTGATAAAATGAGTATGATGAACAATGTTGGACTCTCAAAGAAAGATTACGAGCTTAATCTTTCGCACGAAGAGCTTGCAAAAAGAACACACAAAGATTATTTGACTACAAAAAAAATGTTAGCAGTAGATGCTAAAGAATATTTGGATTTGGCTGATGGCGACAAAGAAGCTTTGAAACATTTGGTAAAAGCTGCTGTCGTTCTTGATAAGGTAAACATGCAGCTTGATAATCCAAACAACCTTCCTTTTGAAGAATACTTGGAAAAAGAAATCGAAAACGGAAACGAAGATGCAAAATTAACTAAGATTCTTTTTGACGCACAAAAAGGCGTTTGCTCTTTGGATAGAGAAAGCAACATGATTGAACTTGCTAAAGGCGTTTCAATGCGTGCCGGTAAAGGCGTTTATCCGCAAGATTTAGAAAAAGAAGAATTCCACCAAATTCTTATTGACATGTTGAAAAACGATAAAGTTGACGAAGTTGCAAAAATTTTGAACCAGCGTTCTGTTGTTGAAAGAGCAGGTAACGAGCTTGTTGCAACAGATTATATTGACAAATTTAAAGAAGATTTCGCATATATGGCATCTGAACTTGAAAAAGCTGCAGAAGTTTCTACAAATGCTGATTTTAACGAATTCTTGGAACTTCAAGCAAAAGCATTAAGAACAGCTGATCCGATGCTTGATGCTTACGCAGATAAAAAATGGGCAACTCTTCAAGACACTCCGTTAGAATTCACAATCACAAGAGAAAACTATTCAGATGAATTGACTGAAACAGTTGTTGAAAATCCTGAATTAAAAGCACTTTTAGACGAAAACGGAATTGTTCCTGTCGCAAAAGATTTCTTGGGCGGAAGAGTCGGAATTATCAACAAAAAAGGAACAGACGCAATCCTTAATGTGAAAAAATTCCTGCCACTTATGGCATTAAATATGCCATTTAAGGACAAATACATACAAAACATTTCACCGGACAAAGAATCTAAGCAAACTATGGTTGACGCAGATTTAGTAGCAGTTACAGGTGATGTTGGCGAATTCAGAGCAGGAATAACCTTGGCTGAAAACTTGCCAAACGACGACAAGCTTTCTATCAAAGAACTTGATGGTGGAAGAAGAAACGTTTACCACAGACAAATCCGTTTAATCACATCAGAAGATGCCAAAGAAAAGATGAAAAAGCGTTTAAACGCAACTTTAAATCCGGAATTACATCAATTCTACAACGATGAAGCGGACCACTGGTTCACTGTAGGACACGAAAACGGACACTCTCTCGGACCGAAATCAGGCACAGAAGGTTTAGGCAAATACAAATCAATCATTGAAGAAAACAAAGCCGATATGATTTCTCTAGCGATGTTGGATGTGCTTACAGAAGCAGGGATGTACACTCCTGAGCAGCGAAAGCAAATCATTGTAACTTATGCTGCGGACAACATGATGACTTCAAAACCAACCTTGAGCCAAGCTCACAGAGTTCGTTCGGTTATGCAAAACTACTACTTCATAAAAGAAGGTGCAATCAAGATTTCACCAGAAGGTGTGCTTGATATTGATATAGAAAAAATGGTTCCTACTGCAAGAAAAATGCTTGAAGAAATCATACAAGTACAAATGAAAGGCGATTTTTCTAAAGGCGAAAAATACGTAATGGATAATTTTGTTTGGACTCCAGAGATGGAAAAAATGGCACAAAATATCAAAACAGTATCTAAAACCCTTAACGGAAAGGTCGAATCACCGTTAGCTGACAAGCTTTTGGCGGAATAAAATTTAGATAATATCTTTGAAAGGGCGGAAAAATTTTCAATTTTTCCGCCCTTTCTACTAATCCAGTTCATTTATTTTCTGATAAATCCCGTATGACAGGATAAAAAGAAAATCTTTGCCAAATTCTGTTTTCGAAAAATCAAGCCCAAATCCTGCGTTATAATATTTCCCGTTATGCAAAATAATCCTTGATACAAAAAAACCGATAAAATCTGCTTTTTCTTTAGTCAGCATTTCCTTCAAAGCCTCTGAATACTCGGCTATACCGTACCTATCAGAAAACGTTTTTACGTTTTTGCCGTCATAGAAAGAGGTCAGATTAATAATTTCACCCTCTAAAAAATCTTCCAAAAATATTCCTTGAGCAATTTCCTGCGAATATTTTTGATTAATCGCACGCTTGATTTGCAAAACTTCTTCCAAAGATTCAGCCCTATATTTAAACCCTTTGCCACGAATTAAGAGCGGAAACTTTTGCGGGTATTTTAATTTTTCCGGAATAGCAATATTGTATTTTTCCAGCAAATTTCTCGACTCTATACTATCCACAAGCCTTTCAGCCCACAGGGCAGTCGGAGCAACACAGTTAACAAAATGTGCCCTCAAAACGTCCGCAATACCTTGTCTAACCCAGTTTTCGTTTTCCACAAGCACGATATCGATTTGCAAAGATTTGCATTTCTGAGCAAGCTCCTTAAAAGTATTAAACTTAATAGATACAGCTCCTTCAACCTCTTCAGAAGATGTAATAAAAAGCTTTTTCAAGAACTTTGAGCCTCGCACCAAATCGAGCAATTTACCTTCGCCTGCGATTAAAACGTTTAGTGACTGCATCCTAAACACCCTCCGCCGCAAGAGCCGGAACAACCTTTTGATAAAAGATTTTTAAGCTCAAACGGCTCGTTTCTTAAAATTTTATCCAGAATAAGCGGATAAAGTACTTGTTCAAGATATTCAAGTTCCCGCTCAACATCATCATAATGTGATGCGTTGGAAATAAAAATCGGATACTGTGCAATAATTTTTCGAGGGCTTGTGTAATAAAAAGTTAAGCCAGTAACCTTTACGCCCGCCAAAATTGCATCCCTTAACGGCTCATCACTATCAAATGCCGGCAATAAAGAATAATGCACGCTGATATGATTTAGATTAATTTCTAAAGCAAAATTTATGTTAACAACTAAATCATACTCTGAGAGATTTTCCGGCAAGCTATCAAAACACGCCACTTCAGCATATTCCAGCTTGCTTATAATAGCATCAATCGTTGGTGTATAAGTTGAATATAGGATTGCAATTTTTTTCATACCATTATTTTAGCATAAGTTTTGCAAATCCACGCATTACAAAAGTGACTTATACATCTCAAGATATTTTTTAGCACTCTCTTTCCAACTGAAATCAGCTTTCATGGCACTTTGACGCATTGCATTAAGTGTGTATTTATCCTTGTAAACATTCATTGCACAAAGAATTGCGTCCTTCATTGCTTCACCATTATAGCCCCAGAACTTAAACCCGTTCGAATTATCCAAAGGATAGCCTGTAACAGTATCTTCAAGCCCGCCTGTTGCTCTAACTATCGGAAGAGAGCCAAAACGCATCGCAATAAGCTGTGAAAGTCCGCACGGTTCAAATTTTGACGGCATTAAGAAGAAATCACTGCCTGCATAAATAAGGTTTGCCAAATCACCCCTATAACCTACATATGCCCTTATATTAGGAGTGTTATTTGACAACCAAATAAATAAGTTTTCATAAGATTTGTCGCCAGAGCCTAAGAAAATAAAATCTGCATCCAAGTTTCGCAAATTATTTTCTTCTGCTCGAATTAAGTCCAAACCTTTTTGGTCAACAAGTCTTGAAATCAAGGCAATTAAAGGTCTTTCCGGATTATATTGAAGTCCGAATTGTTCCAAAATCTTCTTTTTATTTGCTTCCTTATTTTTCAAAGATTTAACATCATATTTTTTAACCAATGTTTTATCAGTTTTCGGATTAAATACATCATAATCAATTCCGTTTACAATCCCCACCAGTTTATCCGTATGACCTCTTAGCGTATAATCCATACCTTCACCGTATTCGCCGGTCAGAATTTCTTTTGCGTACGTAGGAGAAACAGCAACAACTTTGTCTGCGTAGTTAATCGCACCTTTCATCCAATTAACACGCCCATAATGTTCGCAGCCCCATTCGTTGAACACAATATCTTTACGCATATTAGCAAAATCCAAAATATCTTCAAACCACACGCCTTGATAAGCCAAATTGTGGATTTCAAAAACATTTTTAGTCTTTGACCAGAACTCGTCAAACTTATAATTAGCCTTGATATACAAAGGAATCATCGCCGTATGCCAATCGTTAGAGTGAATTATATCGGCTCTAAAATTAAGTTGCTTAGCGTATTCCAGCGTTGCAAGCGAAAACGCAATATATCTTTCGTGTTCATAACGTGGGTCTAGCCAACGTGGATAAACTTCTTTGAAGCAAGAAAAATACCAGTCGTTTTCAACAAAGAAAACATTTATATTGGTTTTCGGAAGCTTCGTCATATAAAGCTTAAATTTTTGCGGAGAAGAGCCGAACGTTATCCACATTTCTGAATTTTCGAGTTCTTTTATGCCCCATTTTTCTCTATCAATACATCCATGAAGCGGAGTAAAAATTGCTATTTCTGCATCTTTTTCCAATGCTTTAGGCAAGCTTCCGACAACATCAGACAAACCGCCTGCTTTAGAAAACGGCGAAACTTCCGCAGCTGCAAACAATATCTTCATAAACTCTTACTCCTTATTTTGGGGTTGCTCTCTTTGCATGAATTGTAAAACAACGAAACTTTAAAATCAACATGCTGTGAAAAGTAGGTTGGGCTTTCAGCCCAACAATAAATAAAAAAACTACTTGCCCAACATTACCATCAAAACAGAAATATCAGCAGGCTTTACGCCACCGATTCTGGAAGCCTGTGCCAGATTTGTCGGGCGAATCTTTTCTAATTTTTCTCTCGTTTCTGTAGAAATATGTTTAATCTGTGAATAATCAATATTCACCGGAATTCTGTATTTTTCCAATTTTTCAGAAGTTTCAACCTGCTGCTCTTGGCGTTTTATGTACCCGTCATACTTAATCAAAACTTCAACTTCATCCGTAATATCTTCGCTCAAGCCAAGATTACGAGTCTCCGCATCAATCTCTTTAAAGATTTCATAATTTATATTAGGTCGCTTAAGCAACTCTGCCATTCGCATACCTCGGTCAATATGCTCGCCAACCTTTGCCAAAATCGCATTTGCTTCTTCTGTTGCCGGAATCTTCGCTTCTTTCAATCTTGCAATTTCACGCTGAATATTTTCCTGCTTATCCAGAAATCTCTTGTACTGAGCTTCATCAATTAAACCAATCTGATGTCCGATTTCTGTTAATCTGGCGTCAGCATTATCCTGCCTCAAAAGCAAACGGTATTCAGAACGTGACGTCAGCATTCTATAAGGTTCTTGGATATCTTTTGTAACCAAATCATCAATCAAAGTTCCGGTATAAGATGACGCACGAGAAAGTTCCAATGGGTCAGAATTATTCAAATATTTAACCGAATTTATACCCGCAATCAAGCCCTGTGCCGCAGCTTCTTCATACCCACTCGTACCATTAATCTGTCCCGCAAAAAACAAACCTTCAATATCTTTTGACATCAACGAATGTCTTGTCTGAACAGCAGGAACATAGTCATACTCGACCGCATAAGCAGGTTTAATTATATGAGCTTTTTCCAACCCAGGCAAAGAACGCAGCATTTCCACCTGAACACAAGCAGGCAAGCTTGTTGAAAAGCCTTGGATATAAACTTCATACGTATTCAACCCTTCCGGTTCAATGAAAATATGGTGCGAAGGATTTGACGCAAATCTTACGATTTTATCCTCAATCGAAGGACAATAACGAGGTCCAACACCTTGAATCAAACCTTGATACATCGGAGATTTATCAAGATTAGAACGAATTATTGCGTGAGTTTCTTCATTTGTTCTGGTTAAATAGCAAGGAACTTGCGGACGTATAGGGCGATTTGGCTTAAATGAGTAAAAGCTCAATTTTTCATCCCCGGGCTGAACATCCATCTTAGAATAATCAATCGTTCTCTTATCCACTCTTGCAGGAGTCCCTGTTTTAAGCTTCTTGGTAATAATTCCGTGTTCACGAAGTGAAGCAGAAAGCCCGATTGCAGCTCGCTCACCCAATCTTCCGCCGGAATAAGCCTGCAAACCAACATACATTTTGCCTTCCAGTGAAGTTCCCGTTGTTAAAATAATTGCTCTACAAGAATACTCAATACCGTACTCGTCAACTGCACCGACAATTTGCTTATCTTTCACCCTAATATCAGTGATACAGGTTTGTTTAACCCAAATATTATCGGTATTTTCAATAATATGACGCATATACTGCGTATACTCTTTCTTATCGGACTGTGCTCTTAAAGCCCTAACAGCAGGCCCCTTAGAAGAATTCAATGTTTTCATCTGGATATAAGTCGCATCCGCAACCTCACCCATAACTCCGCCCAAAGCATCAATCTCTCTTACAAGAGTCGATTTTGCAGGGCCGCCAATTGCAGGATTACAAGGCTGCAAAGCAATATTATCAACATTCAATGTGCATAACAAAACATTGCACCCCAAACGTGCTGCACTCAATGCGGCTTCGCACCCGGCGTGCCCTGCTCCAACTACGATTACGTCAAATTTGTTATTTAGATAGTCCATAAGTTAATTATACAACAAAAAATAAAGCGAAAATGTCTAAAGACATTTTCGCTTTACCTAAATTATAAACAAGTTCATCTACACTTCTTTGAATACCAAAGTTGCGTTGTGACCGCCAAATCCGAATGAATTTGAAAGTGCTGCATGAACTTTCTTTTCTCTTGCTTTATGTGGAACATAATCAAGGTTTGCAACGTGTTCATCTTGATTATCAAGGTTAATTGTCGGAGGAACTTTACCATCTGTAATAGTTTTAATACAAACAATACCTTCAACAGCACCTGTAGCACCCAACATGTGACCGTGCATGCTCTTTGTTGAGCTTACTAACAAGTTTGGATTTTTTTCCTTGTCGCCAAAAATCTTAGCTATAGCTTGTGATTCAGCAACGTCGCCCAAACCAGTACTTGTTCCGTGTGGATTGATATAATCAATATCTTCTGGTTTCAAACCTGCATCAGCCAAAGCCAATTCCATAGCCTTGATTGCACCATTACCTTCCGGATCCGGAGCTACCATGTCATATGCGTCAGCAGATTGACCATAACCAACGATTTCTGCATAAATCTTAGCACCACGAGCTTTTGCCATTTCGTATTCTTCAAGAACAACTACGCCTGCACCTTCACCCATTACAAAGCCATCTCTGTCTTTGTCATAAGGTCTTGAAGCCTTAGTAGGTTCGTCATTTCTCTTAGAAAGAGTTCTGGCAGCTGTAAATGCACCAATGCCCAATGTAGTAATTGTAGCTTCGCAACCACCTGCAACCATAACATCTGCATCACCATATTGGATTGTTCTAAATGCGTCACCAATTGAATGAGAACCTGTTGCACAAGCTGAAACAACAGCCTTGTTTACACCTTTGTAACCGTGTTTCATAGATACACGACCTGATGCCATGTCAACAATCAACATAGGTACTGTGAATGGAGAACCTTTTGTCGGTCCTTTATTAATCATAGCCATGTGGTTCTTTTCAAATGTTTTGAAACCACCAGCTGCAGAGCTAACTAAAACACCAATTCTATATGGATCAATGTTAGCTTCATCAATACCAGAATCTGCAATAGCTTCATCAGCCGCAACCATAGCAAATTGAGTAAATCTGTCCATTCTTTTTGCGTCTTTTGAATCCATGTAATCTTCCGGATTAAAATCTTTATCCTTAATTTCACCTGCGATTTTTACAGTATGTTTTTCTGTATCAATAGATTCGATAAGTGAAATACCACTTTTTCCATTAAGAAGAGAGTTCCAAAATTTATCAACTCCAATACCACATGGAGTAACGGCTCCCATTCCTGTTATAACAACTCTACGTTTAGTCATCTTCCCCTTTTCCTTAATAATAAATAAGAGGGCGAAAATATAGAAAATCCTCACCCTCTTAATATAAATTAAATCTTACTATGAGTGTGCTTCGATGTAGTTAACTGCATCTTGAACTGTTTGAATTTTTTCAGCTTCTTCATCAGGAATTTCGCAACCGAATTCTTCTTCGAAAGCCATAACTAATTCAACTGTATCTAAAGAATCAGCACCCAAGTCAGCAGTAAAGCTAGCTTCAGGAGTAACTAAAGCTTCATCACAGCTCAATTGGTCTACTACAACTTTTTTTACTTTTTCTAATGTACTCATGTTTTTATCCTCTTCATTATTGTGTAATACACTATTCTATTAAATTATACTATTTCAAGATAATTTTGCAATAAACTTCAAAAATTGTTACACTTCGCAAGGCAAATGTAACATTTTTAAGTTTTTGTTGGGCTGAAAGCCCAACCTACATAAAAAAAATAGAAAGTTGATAATAAAAATCATTTAAAACAATTTTCCATTTTCAACTTTCCATTTTACATTTTATCTAAAATATCTGCTAAATCATCAAGCCGCCTGCAACTTCAATAGCTTGACCAGTTACATAGTCAGTATCAAGAGCCAAGAATTTAACAACCTTAGCGATATCTTCCGGAGTTCCTAATCTCTTCATTGGAATAGCTTTTAAGTATTCATCAATGTTAGGAAGTTCTGCAGTCATAGCTGTTTGAATAAAGCCAGGGCAAACTGCGTTTACTCTGATATTTCTGCCGCCGAATTCTTTTGCAAGAGTTTGAGTCAAACCGATTAAGCCTGCTTTAGAAGCTGAGTAGTTAGCTTGACCTGCATTACCGTGACGGCCAACAATACTTGACATATTGATGATAGAACCTTGACGAGCTTTCATCATGTACTTGATTACAGCGTGAGTTACACAATAAGCAGAAGTTAAGTTAATCTTAATAACTCTTTCCCATTGTTCCATATCCATTCTAATGAATAAACCGTCTTTTGTAATACCTGCGTTGTTCAACAATACGTCGATTTTACCGTGTTCAGCAATCATTTTATCAACAGCAGCTTGAACAGCTTCAGCGTTTGAAACGTCAAATTGGTAGAACCAAGCGTTTACACCCAATGCCTTGATTTCATCAAGAGCAGGTTGAGCTTTTTCAGCTTCACAAATATCGTTGATAATAATGTCGCAGCCTGCTTTTGCTAATTCTAAAGCACAAGCCAAACCGATACCACGTGAACCACCTGTAATAAGTGCAATTTTTCTTTCTGTCATGTAATTCTTCTCCTTATTTTTAAGTTTTTGTTGGGCAGGTATGCCCAACCTACATTTTATTTTTAATTATCAAATCTTTGGTCATTCCCTCTCCTTACAGGAGAGGGTTAGGGTGAGGTGTTTATCTTACACACCTGCCATTTGTTCTTTTAATGCACTAACTGTTGCATCCAAAGAAGCTTTGTCAAACACATTGTAAACAGTTGTTTCCGGAGCGATTTTCTTATTTAAACCAGCTAGAACTTTTCCAGGTCCGATTTCAATAAACGTATCAACACCTTCTGCAACCATTTTTTGGATTGTTTGTGTCCAATGAACTGATGAAGAAATTTGTCTTGGCATTTTTGATTTGAAATCATCTGCCTTAATTGTTGCTTCGGCATCAACGTTTGTAATAACAGGAATTGAAGCATCGTTTAGATTGAATTCAGCAACAAAACTTGCGAATTCTTTACCGGCGTTTTCCATAAATTTAGAGTGGAAAGCACCTGAAACAGCAAGAGGCACAACTCTTCTTACACCATTAGCTAACAACCATTCAGAAGCTGCTTTAACTGCATTATCATCACCTGTGATAACAACTTGAGCAGGTGAATTGTAATTTGCAACATCAACATAACCAACTTTTGAGCCTTCTTCCAAGCCTTGTTTAAGTTGTTCTTCAGAAGCATTCAAAACAGCAGCCATAGAACCGCCTTTTGTAGCACCCATCAAATCTGCACGTTTTTGGATAAGTTTTAAAGTTGTTTCCAAATCCATAACCCCTGCGGCGTGCATTGCACAATATTCACCCAAAGAGTGACCTGCTACAAAATCTGCACTGATGTCTAGTTCTGATTTTAAAGCTTCCATTGCCGCAATTGACATTGTTACGATTGAAGGTTGTGTATTAACAGTTTGTTTCAAATCTTCTTCAGGTCCTTCAAAACAAATTGTTGTAATACTTTTATTTAAAGTCTTGTCTGCAGTATCAAAAACATTTTTTGCAGCTTCGAAATTATCATATAAATCTTTTCCCATGCCCACTGCTTGTGAACCCTGTCCAGGGAATAAAAATGCTACTTTTTTTACCATGATATACTCCTTATGTTTTATCGTGCCGTCATTCTGAGGGCGATTAGCCCGAAAGAATCCAGCTTTTTTATAAATTATTTTATTTAATCTAAAATTTCATAATATAAATCATTCCAATCCGGATTATTTATTTCAATTAATTCTAGTTTCTTTTTTCTTGGTGAATTTTTTAATTTCTTTTCTCTTTCAATTGCAGTTAAAATATCTTCAAAAATTTCATAATATCCAAGTTTATCAATACCGTATTTTTCAGTAAAACCTTTAACAAACTTTTGTTTATGCTCGTAAACTCTTTTTACTAAATTTGAGGTTACACCAACATAAAGAGTGCCATTTCGTTTATTGAATAATATGTATACATAACTGCAATTATTTCCCAATTTTCAATGTCCTATGTTGCCTTAAAGGCTGGATTGTTTCGCTCCGCTCACAATGACGGCACTGCCTATGCCTAACGACTTCCTACCTTTCCTAACATATTCCTTCTCTCAACCTAACAATCGCACCGCCCCAAGTCATGCCGGCACCAAATCCGCAAAGAATAGCCGTTGAACCTAATTTAACTTTGCCTTGTTCAACACCTTCTGCCATAGCAAGCGGAATTGATGCTGCTGATGTGTTACCATAATACTTAATATTAGTAACAACTTTTTCTTCTGAATAACCCAATCTTTCTTGAACAGCGTGGATAATTCTCAAATTAGCTTGGTGAGGAATCAAATAATCAATATCCTCAGCTTTCATACCAGCTTTCGTAATCATTTCTTCTACATATTGAGGAAGAACTCTTGCAACAAACTTGTAAACCTCTTTTCCGTTCATAACAATACCTTGCTTAACTTCATCACAAGGTTCAACAAGCGGACAATTTTTGCCGGCAAATGGTAATTCAATCAAAGAACCCAATGAGCCATCAGCCTTTATGTCAATTGAAATAATGTCATCAATGCCATCATCTGCTTGAGTTACAACCATAGCACCCGCACCGTCACCAAACAGAATTGAAGTTGAGCGGTCTTCCCAATCCAAAAGTCTTGAGTTGTTATCAGTTGCAACAATCAAAATTGTTTTGTACATGCCGCTTCCGATATAAGCTTTTGCTATGCTCATTGCATAAATCAAACCTGAACAAGCAGCTGTAATATCAAATGCAGGAACGTGATTAGGAATTTCTAATCTAGCTTGAATTTGACATCCCAAAGCCGGATACAATTGAGGTGGTGCTGATGTTGCAGCTATTACCATATCAATTTCACTTACATCAATACCTGCTTTTGCAATTGCTTTTTTTGCTGCTTCAAAACCCAAATCAATTGCATCTTCATTCCCAGAAACAAGGCGTCTCTCCTTAATTCCGGTTCTCGTGTAAATCCATTCGTCTGATGTGTCATATAATTTTGTCAAATCATCATTTGTTATAACTGTTTCAGGCACACTGTAACCAACGCCTGCAATTCTTAAAGGAATTGTTTTACCCATTGTTTATATACTCCCCTTGTTTTCCAATATCTATATTTCATACGCTCTTGCAAAAAATGCATACAAGCTAACACAATTATACCACAAGCATAACATAACGGTATAGTGTAACATAAAAATAGGAGCTAATTAATAGCTCCTATTCCAAAACCATAACCTACGCTTCAATTGATTCAGAAATTTTTCTGTTAACGCCGGTTTCAACCGCTTCTTTGGCAACCCTTACAGCATTCTTAATTGCATAAGCCTTGCTTCTGCCGTGAGAAATAACCGTAATACCCTTAACACCAAGGAGTAAGCAGCCGCCGAATTCTTCGTAGTTAATCTTTTCGTAAATTCTCTTCATAAACGGTTTTGCCAACAAACCAATCAGCATACCCAAGAAATCTGATTTGAATTCACTCTTAATCATCTTGAACAATAGTGATGAAGTTCCTTCTGTAACCTTAAGTACAACGTTGCCTGCAAAACCATCGCAAACGACTACGTCGCATAAGTTAAGGAACAATTCACGACCTTCAATATTGCCCATAAAATTAAATCTTTCTTTTTCTTCTTCAAGAAGATTGTATGTGCTTTGAGCAAGTTCGTTACCTTTGCCGGCCTCTTCACCGATATTCAAAACACCAACACGTGGTTTTTCGATACCCAAAACATTCTTAGAAAAAGTCATGCCCATAATAGCAAACTGTCTAAGCATTTGTGGGGTGCAATTACTGTTTGCACCACCATCGATAATAACAATTGGTTTTTTCATCGTAGGAAGTGTTACAGCGATAGCCGGTCTGTCAATCCCAGGGATTCTACCCAAACCAAACAAACTTGATGCCATAGCAGCACCTGTTGAACCTGCTGCAACTAATGCGTCAGAGCTTCCTGTCGCAACAGAACCTACAGTTAAAACAATTGAAGAATTTTTCTTCTTACGAATAGCTTGCCCCGGAGCTTCGCCCATTTCAATAATTTCTGAAGCATGAGTAATCTTTATATCAAGAGATTTAACGTCTACACGCACACGCCTTTTTCTGCCGGCTTTACCACAATCTGATAAGAAACCCTCTTGTTGGATAACTTCAAGACAGTGTTCAATTCTATCTTGCTTACCAACCAATTCCAATGCTACGCCGTACTCCGCAGCCGCCCATACAGCACCTGCAACAATTTCAAAAGGAGCGTGATCGCCACCCATCGCATCAATAGCTATTCTTGTCATTTAACTCTTCCCTTTTTCTCGTCTGAAACCCTTTTAGAAAACAGGGTGCGGCTTATGCCGCACCATATTCTTTTCTTAAACTAAGCTTCCGGTTTTTCTTCAGCTGATTCTTCTTTAACTTCCTCAGCTTTTTCTTCAACTTTTTCTTCTTTTACTTCTTCTGCCGGTGCTTCAACTTTCTTAGTTGATTTTTTAGCTTTCTTAGTTTCTTTTACTTCTTCTTTAGCTTCTTCTACATAGCCTTCAGCCTTCTTAGAAACTACTTTTCCTTTGTATGTTCCACAAGCTGTGCAAACTGTGTGAGTTAAAACCTTAGCTCCGCAGTTTGGGCAAGTTGTTAATTCAGGCTTTGTTGCCTTCCAGTTAGATCTTCTTTTTCCTTGAGCACTGTGCCCTGTTCTTTTCTTTGGTACTGCCATTTTTCCTATACCTTTCTATTTTGTTGTACTACTTATATATTCGTTTTGTCATTTGTTGTCAGGACGAGTGCCTAACTTTTTTCTGCATTTATTTTCGAGTTGCAGACCTCATTGTTTTGGGTTAATTTGAATGTTTTTAAAAACATCCATTCTAGCATCATGGATTTCCATATCTTCATCAGACACAAATAATCCCTCATTACAATTTATACCACAAACTTTTTTATTTGGTAACTGTAATATTACAGATTGATACAATAAGTCATAAATGTCAATTTCTTTTTCGCCGTTCAAATCCGTGATAAACTGTCCAGACTGGAGTTCCAGCTCTTGTGAATATTCATCATACAGTGAACGCTTTGCATACGTTTCATCAACATCAAAGTCCAAATCGTACTCATATTTATTCAAACATCTGTCACATTCCAAAGTTATTTTGCCTTCGGCATGCCCGGAAACTTCAATAAACTCACCAAGCAATTTCAAATCTAACTCGGCGTAAACTTTACATCCGTCAAGTTCCTTGATTTCATCTTCAAACTCAACCTGCAAAACAGATTCTTTTTCAATATCTTCTATTGGCACAAGCCTGTTTTTAGAATCAAGTTTAAGCATACGGTTCTTCCTGCAAAACAAGTCCTGAAATTTGTGTTGAAACAAAGCACAATCTCTTAATCGGCCCGATTGGCTCTTTCTCTACAAGCACCGGAGTCGGGCTTTTCATAAGCTGTTTCAATTCTGCGTAAACTGCCTGCGGATTTTCAAAATACATTACAACCGGAGTTGCAGAGCCTTTCAAAAAAAGAATTACAGCCTGTCTTGTTTTTTGTGGAGTATTAAATTGTTGAACCATAAGTTCTCCTTTACCTTTCTACATACCAATATTATAATCAAAAATTACGAATATTGGAATAGGTTGGGCTTTTTATTCTCAATTTCATAACCGAAAATATTTTTTACCGCTTTATTTTCTGCACTGGATTTCTATACGTGTCATAATTTTATCCGCAAATCTATATCTTTCTTCATCGCCCAATTTCTTAAACGTTTGCATTGCATCACGTAATCTTTGTTCTGCTTTTTTAGGCTTTCTACGTTCCAAAATTTTTGCAATATCAACTTGTAAGGTTGCTAAAAGATCCTCATAATTTTTAACATCTTTTTCTTTAGAATAAGGCGTTTTGAAATTTTCAACCGCTCCATCGAAATCCGCTACAATATCCTTTAACACACGTTCTTCTTTAATCATTACTTTCAATACTTTTTGAGTATCACAGCCTTTTTCATCATAAAGCTGATGCAAATCTTCTAACCTAGCTAGGACGTGCATCTTATCACCTTGCATCTCAGAAAATTCTAGCCCCGTTTTTATATATTTTTCCTTTTGCTCAAGCGTTATGTTCGGAAATTTTATTAATCTGCTACAGACAATCGTTGCCAAACCCATTTTACCATTAGCAAACAATGTCTGAGCTAAGTCATAGAACTTATCACTTAGTTTGCTCAACATTCCGGCTTTAGAAAGTTCTTGCTCCTTTGTTTTAATTGATGCGATAAATAAATCACTGGACATTGCCGGAGTTTTTATAATATTTTCAGAAAAAGTTTTAAAACTGTTCTCTACATTTTGCATATTAATCGGATTAATTTTCATACCTATCTTAAACCTCGTAAAAATTTTTTTTGCTATTATATATATATCAACAAAAAAATAAAAATAATAAGAATAAAAGGAAAAGTATGTTTAAAAAGATTAACGAAATTCTAAAAAATGATGGTGTAATTGCCTATGTTACAGATACGGTTTGGGGTTTAGGATGTTTACCTTCAAGCGAAAAAGCAGTCAAAAAGATTTATGACATCAAACATCGTGACGGCAAAAAACCGCTTATTCTAATGAGTGACGAATTCTATAATCTTTTTGAATACGTTAAACAGCCAATAGATAAAGAGGCTCAAAGATTAATCAAACAACATTTTCCTGGGGCATTAACTCTTGTGCTTGAAAAATCTGAAAAAACACCTGATTACATAACATCATCAATGCCGACTGTCGGGGTAAGAATTCCTGACAACGAAACATTTGCCAACATTTGCAGGAATATTGACGGACGAGTACTTGCAACAACAAGTGCAAACCTCTCCGGCGAAGCTCCTGCTTTAACCTACGATGAAGCAGTTAAATATGTTGGAGATAGAGTCGATTTAGTCGTACCTGATTTTGGACACTTAGCGAAAGGCAAAGCGTCTACCGTTGCAGGATTTAAAGACGGACAGATTGTCATATACAGACAAGGTGAAATTGAAGTCTAAGCCGATAAAACCCTAAGCTTCATCCTCAATTTTGCCTTCTGCTTTTTGTTCAGATTTTGTGTAGCTTTTGAAAGCTTTTGCGTAATCCTTGACCACAATTTGCTCTTCATTTGTTTCAGGGTTTTCGGTTTTTACGGCTTCAGCTTTTGGTAAAATTTCTTGGCCGGCAGAGTTTTCGCTCTGTTTTCTGCAATATTCCATGTACTCTTCGTAAGTAATTTTGCCATCTTCGTTTCCGTCAATTACTTCTTCGTAGTTTGAATCGCCTTTTCTTGCATAAACTTTTTCAGAATCAATTTTTTCTTCTGCGTTTTCGGACTCTTGTGCCTTTTTAGCTTCATTTTGAACTTTTTCACTGCTTTCTTCAGCTTTTTTATTAAGCTGATAAGTCATTCGGTTGTTTAACATCAACACACGCTCTTTGTAGCCAATTCCTTGCTCGTCACAGTAATCCATAAATTCTTTAAACGTAATAACGCCATCTTCATCCACATCCATCTCTTTTTGGTACATAGGCTCACCCTTAGAAGCATAGACTGCGTTTTTAGAATTAGTACCAACATTGTTGTTCATCTTGAAATTTTGCTGTGAAATGCCCACACCAGTGGCAGTCGAAGTAAATCCGATTCCTGTCATAATTGAGTCCTTTCAATTTTAAAAAAGTAAATGTATATCTACATTATAACCTATTTTTAAAGAGTTTCAAGGGTTAAGTGTAATCATAACGATTATAATAAACTTAAAGAGGCGGGACTTGAACAAGTCCCGCCTCTTTGTTTTATTCATTTTTTTATCTCAAATCGTTTTCAACTTTTGCCAAAATTTCGTCAAGCTTGCTTGCATCTTTCACACCGCCTTGAGCAAAGTTTGGACGACCGCCACCATTTGCCCCCGTAAACCTTGCAATTTCACCGACAAGTTTACCGGCGTTAACGCCTTTTTTGACAAAGCCTTCTGTTACCTTAACAATAACCATTCTTTCGTTTGCCAAAACAATCACGCTTTCACCGAGTTTTGCGGCAAGCATTTCAATACCGACTTTAACTGCGTCAGCGTCAAAGTTTTCAATCTTTGATACAAACAATTTTCCGCCTTCAATATCTTGAGCTTTTGAAATAAATGTTGAGAACTTAGACTTAGCCATCTCAGCCTTAGTTTGTTCTAAAGTTTTAGCCAATTCTTTGTTTTCTTCCGCCAATTTTTCAACACGGTCAAGAACTTCTTCCGTATGAACCTTGAATTTAGCTTCTAATACATCAGAAATTTTAGCTTTGTTGTTCAAATATTCGATTGCAGCTTTTGAAACAACAGCTTCAATTCTTCTGGTACCTGCTGCAATTGCACCTTCTGAAACAATCTTGATTAATCTCAAATCACCTGTATTCTTAGCATGAGTACCCGCACAGAATTCCATTGAAATTACGTCAGATTTTTCTTCGTGACACTTGCATCCGCCACCGCATTTGCATTGTTTTGCCCCTTCTGACGCTACGCTTGTAGTCTCGCTTTCAGCGTTATTACATTTACCCCTACCCCCGCCGATAGATACGACTCTTACTTCATCTTCGTATTTTTCGCCAAATAAAGCAGTTGCACCTGTTAGCTTAGCTTTTTCTATATCCATAACTTCTGTATGAACAGGAAGTTTTTCCCAAATCCATTCATTAATTACATCTTCAGTTTTTTGAACTTCTTCAGGAGTCATTGCTCTAGAGAAAGTAAAGTCAAATCTCATTCTGTTTTCTTCAACTTGAGAACCCGCTTGCTTTACTTCATCACCAACAACCTTAATCAAAGCAGCTTGAAGTAAGTGAGCAGATGTATGGTGAACTCTGATTTCTGCACGTCTTGCTGCATCAATTTGAGCTGTAACTTCGTCGCCGACATTAATTTCACCATTTACTATTTGGCATCTGTGAACAAATAAATGGTTAACTTTAAATGTAGTCAAAACTTCAACTTTCAAACTATCGTTAAAGATATAACCGCTGTCACCGACTTGACCACCACATTCTGCGTAGAATGGAGTTTTATCAAGAACAACATCAACAAAACCTTCGCCTTCGATTAAAGCCAAAACTTTTGCATCACATTCAGTTTCAGTATAGCCGACAAAATCAGTTGAACCAACTTCATCTTCTACTTTCGCGTATTTCATATCGCCTGTAACTGAAATTTTCGCAGTTGCCGCTTTTGCCCTATCTTTTTGTTCTTGCATAGCAACTTTATATCCTGCTTCATCCGCTTTCAAACCATTTTCTTCTGCAATTTCTCTTGTTAATTCAAATGGGAAACCGTATGTATCATAAAGTTTGAATGCGCTTTCGCCGTCAATATCTTTTTTGTTTGCAATAAATTCATCAAGAAGTTTATACCCTCTATCCAAAGTCTTAGCAAATCTTTCTTCTTCTTTCTTAATCACGTCAATAATTTTAGCTTTGTTTTTAACCAAATCAGGATAAGCTTCGCCGTACATATCAACAACCGTGTCAACGAGTTTATACAAGAACGGCAAATCCATACCCAAGATTTTTCCGTGTCTTAAAGCACGTCTTAAAATCATTCTTAAAACATAGCTTCTACCTTCATTTCCCGGGATAACACCGTCAGAAATCAAGAATGAAACGCATCTTGCGTGGTCTGTGATAATTCTTAATGAAACATCGGTTTTTTCTGATTTTTTGTATTCAACACCGCTCATTTCAGAAACTTTGTCCAAAATCGGTTTCAACAAATCAGTTTCAAATGTTGAAGCTACACCTTGGCAAACCATTGTAATACGCTCTAAGCCCATGCCAGTATCAACGTTTTTGTGTTCGAGTGGTGATTGGTTACCTTCTTCATCTTGATATAATTCAGTGAATACCAAGTTCCAAATTTCAACCCATCTGTCACATTCACAAGTATCAATACCACAATTTGGGTCGTCACATTTATATTCTTCACCTAAATCGTAGTGAATTTCTGAACAAGGACCGCAAGAGCCTGACGCCCCGGGAGGCCCCCAAAAATTATCCTTTTTGCCTTTTCTTTTAATTCTTTCATCCGGAACTCCGATACTTCTCCAAATATCATAAGCTTCGTCATCAGTTTCAAAAATCGTAATCCAAAGTCTGTCTTTATCAAGTTTTAAAACTTCTGTAACAAATTCCCAAGCCCAAGGAATAACTTCTTTTTTGTAATAATCGCCAAAAGAAAAGTTACCCAACATTTCAAAAAATGTATGGTGGCGTGGAGTTCTACCTACGTTTTCAATATCAGAATCCTTTCCGCCTGCACGAGCACATTTTTGACAAGATGTTGCTCTAGCTGGGTCATAAGGTGATTTTTGGATACCTAAAAATATAGGCAAAAATTGTAACATGCCGGCTGTTGTCAAAAGTACAGTCGGATTATCAGGCACAAGGCTGGAGCTTTCAACAATCGTATGTTGATGCTTTTCCTTGAAATAATTCAAATATAAATTTCTAATCTCGTTTCCTTTAAGCATAATTAATTCCTTCTAAATTAGTGTATGTGTTAATTATACATCAAAAATATCCGCACAAAAAATTGCACCCGACAACTTTATAAAGAACAAATCAGGTGCAATTTTTATGTATAAATTTTAATTAGTTAGCAAAATATCTTGCAAGTAAACCGTCGAATCCACGACCGTGACGAGCTTCGTCCTTTGCCATTTCATGAACTGTATCGTGAACAGCATCCAAGCCCAATTCCTTAGCCAATTTAGCAAGTTTCATCTTACCGTCACAAGCACCGAATTCAGCTTCTGCACGTAATTCAAGGTTTCTCCTTGTAGAATTTGTAACAACTTCGCCCAACAATTCTGCAAATCTTGATGCATGGTCAGCCTCTTCAAATGCATATCTCTTGAATGCTTCAGCGATTTCAGGATAACCTTCTCTGTCAGCCTGTCTTGACATTGCAAGATACATACCGACTTCTGAACATTCGCCAACAAAGTTAGCTCTCAAACCTTCCAAAATTTCCGGAACTGAATCCTTAGCTACGCCAACTCTGTGTTCGTCAGCATAATTCTTGTTGCCGTCTTCCATAACAACGAAAACTTCTTTAACAGCACCACACACAGGACATTTTTCCGGTGGAGCACCTTCTACTGTATAACCACATACTGAACATACGTATTTTGCCATAATTATTTCCTTTCTTAAACTGTAATATCAATTTTGTTAACAAATCTGATTATAACATGTTTAACAAATGCATTCAATTGGAATTACAACAAAATCTTACGCAACAAAAAAGCCATCTAATCTTGCGATTTGGATGACCGATTTTGTTTGTTCAATTAATGTGACAACTACTTAACTTCTGTGTTGTCGGTGGCCTGAAGCTGTTTTGACTTGTAATTGTGGATGACTGCGTCAACCAATAAGTCGTAAGAAGAACTCTTTTCTATATTTGGAAATTCCTCTTTTAATTGTTGTCTGACCATTGCTTCCAGCCTTTGTTCGTCAGATTTTATCTTAAGCTCTGTTGATGAGAGCGATGTTATATAATCTTCATTCGCCTTTCTTTGTGCGTTTGAAAATGTTAACAAATTTGTTCTTGAATCTAATGCTTGCTTTAGTGACTTTAAAAATTTTAGGTTGAACATAACGACCTCTTTATTGCTTACCTTCACTTGTATCTGTATAAAGTCCCCTCAAAAGAAAAATTGACTCTTTTAAAAGAACTTGTTACAAATTTTTACAATTTAGAAAAATCTGTTAGTATTATATACTTATTTTTCAAACTGTTCAATAGTGCAAGTCTATTATTTTTAATTTTCTCATCTTTATCCATAACCAAAACATCGTCAAAAAATTTGGTTACAACAGGATTAATCTGAGTCAAATCAGCCAAATATTTTTTGTAATCTCCACTAAAGCTTATTCCCTGAACAGCCTTATACAAGTCTTTTTCAGCGTCAAGTGCGAACAATGTTGCATCAACTTCGGCTGCTTCTTCTTTCAAAATTCTCAAAACTCTGTTTGCATTCTCAAGAAGTTTTTCATCAACGCCACCAGCTACAGCCTTAACTCTTTCAACGTAGTCACATAGGTCACTGCAAGGATTCAAAGATGCACAAGCTTCCAACACATTCTTAGAATAATCACCGTTCAAGAAGATAATCAATCTCTGAACAAAGAATTCTTCCACGTCAGCCTTAACATCAGCCTTAACAGGTAACAAAGCCAAAGTTTCGTCAACAAGTTTGCTCAAATCAAGTTTCAAGCCATGTTCCAAAACTGTCTTGATAACACCCAAAGCTGCACGTCTTACGCCAAGCGGGTCAGAAGAACCCGTCGGTTTCTTACCTGCCGCAAATACAGCACAAATTGTATCCATCTTATCTGCAATACCAACAACTTGTCCTTCAATACTCTTAGCTGTTTCAGAATCAGCGTTCAACGGGAAATAATGTTCCTTGATACCTTCCTGAACACCCAACTCTTCGCCGCAAACTCTTGCATAATCAGCACCAATGAAACCCTGAAGTTCTGTAAACTCAAACACAAGGTTTGTAGCCAAATCCGCTTTACAAAGTTCAGCCGCACGCTTGATAGAAGGTTTGTTAACCCCAAGCTCTGCAGAAATCTTTTCTGAAAGTTTAACAATTCTCTGTGTCTTGTCATAAACAGAACCCATGCCCTTTTGGAAAGTCATGCCCTTCAAGTTTTCAACATAAGCTTCAAGCGGTTTCTTCGTATCTTCGTTAAAGAAAAATACAGCATCATCAAGTCTTGCCTTGATTACACGCAAGTTACCTGCCTTAATGTTTTCAAATTCATCACCGATATAATTAGTAATCGTAACAAATTTATTAATCAGTTTGCCTTCCTTTGTATAAAGTGCAAAATATCTCTGATGTGTTTCCATAACTGTAACTGCAACTTCTTGCGGAATAGTCAAAAATGCTTCGTCAAAGTCGCAAGTAACCGCAACCGGATATTCACAAATAAAAGTAACTTCTTCCAACAAGTCATCAGAAATCTTAGTCACTGCTCCTAACTTATCAGCTTCCTGTTTAGTTAGCTCAATAATCTTAGCTTTTCTCTCATCCTGATCAACTATAACCTTTGCCGCACGCAATTTTTCCACATACTCATCAGGGTTATTGATAACAATATTCTGAGTAGAAAATCTATGTCCGTTAGTCAAGTTAGAAGAGTCTTTATCAATAATTCTAATCTTAACTTCTTCACCGTCCAAAATTGAAAGTACCCAACGAATCGGACGAGAGAATTTAACATCATTACTGCCCCATCTCATAAAGTGCGGGCCTTGAAGTTTGCCAAAAATCTGTGGAACATTTTCCTGCAACAAATCCTTTGTATTCTTACCCTTAATAGAAATCTTTGCATAAAGGTAATCGTTCTCAACATAAAGCTCATCCGCACTTACGCCGTTTTTCTTAGCAAAACCTTCACCAGCCTTAGTCAAGTTTTTGTTCTCATCAAACGCAACCTTTGCAATCGGACCCTTAACAACCTTCTCAACATCCGGTTGAGAATCAGCTAAACCAGTTACAATTACAGCCAAACGCCTTGGAGTTGCCATAACCTTAACATCGCCAAACCCTACGTTATTATTATTTAAAAATGTTTCAAACCCAGTCTTGAGCTGAGAAATAGCCATCGGTATAAACTTGTATGGTAATTCCTCTACACCTACTTCTAATAAATATTTACCCATTTATTCTTTCTCCATTAATTCTTTTAAATCCATTATACCACAACCTACTTTTTCTGAAGAAAAAGTAGGCAAAAAGACTTTTCATATTAAGTCGGGTGACAAAAGTATAACTACTGGTTGAGATAAAAACTACTGGTCACCCTCAAAGTGAGACTACTAGATTTTTCTTTACTAAAAAGAAAAAGTAACCAAAAAGACTTTTAACATTCTGTCGGGTGACATTTGGTAAGACTACTAGTAAAAGAAGTAAGCATCACCCTCTCCATCTGGAGAGGGTAGTTTTTCAATGTGAAAGCTACGCTTGAACATTAGAAAAACGGGTGAGGTTCTATCCCGCAAGGGACAGAACGACTTCAGCATCACGAGCGTTTTTAGCGAGTGCCAGAGTGCCGGTTCACCGGCAAAGACCATTCAAACAACGCCCGAAGGGCGTAGAAAGCAGTAGCGTATTTTCTCTTTCTTTTCGTACTTTTCTTTCTCTTTTAATTCGCAACAAAAGAGAAAGAAAAGTACAATATAAAAAAACAAAGCCAGATTTAAACGAAATTAGGGAACGCTTAGCCCTGCAATCGTTCTCGAATTTCACTCCAATTATCCGCCATAATATTCACACCGGCACTGCCGCCAGTGCCAACGGTCGTATTATCCATGTTTAATTTCCACAAAGCTGATTCTTGAACAGTTCTATCAATCATAAGTCTTAAGCCGTACCCCTCAGGATTTACGCAAACCTTAGTACCGGCCTTCACCGCCATGCCCCAGAACCAAACATCATCATTCGTCGGCATCAATTTCATAAACCGTTTACTATCCAAAACTTCTTTATCCAAAACATGTGGCGGGAACAAACTCCCATACCCCGTCATAAACTCGTTTCTGTAAGCAGGAAAATAAGTTTCGTTATAATCATATTTTCTCGCCTTCATCACAAATTTGCCGTCCTTATCAAAAATCCTAAACGCTCTATTTGCGTGAATATATTGCGGATACTTCAAATACTGATTATAAAGCGATTCCAAATAATTTTTCGGATAAAAAATATCATCATCAGCCGTAACAATAATGCTTTCAGGAAACTCCATTAAAGATGGCACAAGCTTTTTAAACGAGCGAATATCTTCATCATACCACTTCACACTCAAGCCAAATTGTTCAAGCCGTTTAAGGTTTTCCGGCAAAACTCTATCAGGAAACTGTTCCACAGCAAGCCAAAGTACAACCTCATCCGGTTTAACTGTCTGATTTAAAAGAGTAGCAATCGTTTGCCAAACCGTATTTATCCTTGCAGGAAAAGTCGTCAAAGAAACCACAAGTTTTCTCGGGCGTTTTTCAATCGTAACGCCGAGTTTGTTAATTTCCGGAGCAACAAGATTTATCTTATGTTTCAAGCAAATCTTTACACCAAAAATCTTCAAGATATAATGGTCATCAACGTCAACTACCGAAAAATAGTACTTAATAAAACTCTTAAACCGTTGCCAATTCCCAACCTTAAACCCTTGCTCAATTCCACGATAATCCTCGGGTTTCACATACATATCAACAACATGCTGATAAAAAGTATCCGCAAGTTTTAGCGGTCTATGTTTTGCAAGCACTTTCCATTTATAAGACAATTTATGGATAAATGTTTGAGCCGCAAGTTCCGCAAACCTGTTTTCCGAATACTTATCAAGCAGTTCTTTTTCCATTTGCTGAACCGTCAAATACGGTACATAAGGCATTTTTGCCCATTCGTGTTTATTTTCTTCCGAAGAAGCTGAAAACAAAGTCATCGCATGAGCATAGAAAAAATAATTAAGAACGAACGGACATTCTTTCCAATACAATTCCAAAAATCGTTTCATCTTAGCCAAAATAACGCTTTTGCCGTTAGAAGAAATAAAGTAATTCGTATTATTCAGCCCATCAGCATCCTCATCCTGTTTGTTTTGCAAAACAAAGAAATCAGACTTAGTAACCTCATCCGGCAAAGGAGCGGTCATCAAAACTGTTGCGTCAATCCAGCATCCACCGTGTTTTGCAAGAAGAAACGTTCTCAAAATATCCGAAAAATGAGCCGGAGAAATAATTCCCTTCTTTTTCATCTCATAAATATAATCAGGAATCTCAACGTAATCTTTTATTGTGTTTTCATCTAAAACAACACGCTCAATATTCCCTCTATATTTCTCAACACTTGCCATACAAGCTCTGACCAAGTCGGGAGCATTTTCTACACCTTGCCCCCAATATTGCCAAATCTTGTATTCTTTTTCAGTGCCAACTTCAACCGAGCTTGCTTCAACCCGTTTAACCAAATCTTTCAAAAAGTTTTGGCAAAACTTACCCTTCAATCGGCGTCTTTGGAAACGATTAAACACAAACAGTTCAAGAAAAATTTTCACAATCGGATTTATTGATTTATAAAAACTAGAACGCAATTTTATTCCCCCACTCTCCAGAATTTATTAATGTCATAAATCTGCCGTATTGTCAACGAGTTAGGCTTTTTCCAAAACCTTTCCCGCATTCTTAATCATCTGCATATCTTCCATAGCTTCGACGCCTTTTGTTGTCAAATAATCGCCTGCAAGAAGCCCGTTAATACCGGCTCTCAAACCTAATTCCTGCATTTCCTTTGACAAACGGGTTTTTCTTCCGCCTGCGTAACGCAAAATTGCTTTCGGAAGCACGATTCTAAATATACAAATTGTTCTGATAACTTCTTCTTCTGTAATCTTATCTTCAAAGTTTTCAAGCGGAGTACCTTTAATCGGGTTTAAAACATTGATTGGCACAGTTTTTGGGTTCAATTCCGCAAGTGATAATGCCATATCAATTCTATCTTCTCTGCTTTCGCCCATACCCAAGATAACGCCTGTACAAGCTTCCATGCCGGCTTCTTCAATCATCTTGACCGTATTAACTCTATCTTCAAAGTTATGAGTTGTGCAAATTTCTTTATGATAATTTTTAGAAGTATTAATATTATGGTTAAATCTTTCAACGCCAGCTTCCTTAATCTGCTTGATTTGTTCCTTATTCAAAAGTCCCAAAGACGCACAGCAATGAATTCCGTCGATTGAAGCAACAGCTTTTATCATTTCTAAGATTTTATTAAAGTCGTCACCATTTTCGCTTCTGCCTGAAGTTACGATACAAAATCTTGACGCACCATTAGCCTTAGCTTGTTCTGCAGCGGCTTTAACTTCTTCTACGCTCATAAGCGGGTGACAAAGAATGTCTGCGTGGTTATGAATGCTTTGAGAACAGTATTTGCAGTTCTCACCACATTTTCCTGTTCTTGCACTAATAATTGAGCAAACTTCAACCTCGTTATTGAAATTTTCTTTAGTAACCTTTTCAGCCTTTAAGATTAATTCTTCTAAAGGTAAATTATATAAATCTAATAGTTCTTGTTTGTTCATTTTATGTCCTTTCTTTGAGAAGGTAATAGGGGAATCGGGGAATAAGAGATTTTAGATATGTTCTTGAATAAATGCGTTAATTTGACGCAATCATAATAAAAAATTTTAAAACCACTTATTCCCTCATTCCCTTATTCCCCTATTACCCTATCCCCTTAAATACTACTCAATAACTCCACCGCCAAGCACGACATCTCCGTCGTACAGCACGACTGATTGCCCCGGAGCGATTGATTTTTGCATGTCCTCAAATATTACCTCAATTTTATCGTCCCCAATTGGTTTGACCGTAACATTTGTAGGCATTTGAGTCGAACGAATTTTTGCCTGACAATTAATTTCTTTATCCAATTTGTCAAACGCAATCCAATTCAAATCATCAGCCACAAGTCTGTCCTTAAAAGTCTTGTCCTTAAATCCGACAACAACTTCATTAGTTTCGCCACGAAGTTCAACCACGTACAAAGCTTCAGTTGAAGAAATTCCCAGACCTTTTCTCTGACCGATTGTATAATTCCAAACCCCCTCGTGTTCGCCCAAAATTTTGCCATCCATATCAACAATGTTTCCACGTTTCGGACTTACACCTAAAAGTTCATTATAATCACCTTCGTAAAAATCTTGCGAATCCGGTTTATCAGCCACTTTCAAACCGGCTTTTGAAGCAATTGTTCTAATTTCTTCTTTTGTATAACCGCCCAAAGGAAGCAAAATATTTTCCAATTGTCTTTGCTTCAAACGATACAAGAAATAAGACTGGTCTTTATGCGGATTAACGCCACGTTTAAGCAAATATCTACCATTTTCATCCTGTTCAACTCTTGCATAATGCCCTGTTGCAAATTTGTCGAACTTAAGCCCGTTTTCCTTTGCAATATAAGGTAAAACATCAAATTTAATTAGTGAATTACACCATACACAAGGGTTTGGGGTTCTACCTTTCAAATATTCATCACGAAAATTTTTCAAAACAATTTCATCATACTTGCTTGCACAATCAAATACATGGAACTCAATTCCCAATTCTTTGCAAACTTTTCGAGCTGATTCAATATCTTCTTTTTCATCAGGCCCCAAACAAGCACCGTGAGATGACGGGTTAATCTTAACTGACATACCCTTGTCACCCCAGATTGCCATTGTAGCACCGACAACATTATGTCCGGCTTCTTTAAGCAGCAAAGCCGCAGTTGAAGAGTCCACCCCACCTGACATTCCGACTAATATATCCATTTATACACAAGCTCCTATTAACATTTTTTCTATACATTCGCAAGCCTTTTTAGCAACGCTTTCGTCAACCGTAACCTCATGTTGCTCATATTTCAAAGCATTATAAATATCCTCAAGAGAATTCCATTTCATGTTTTGACAAATAATATCATCTCTTATTAAAAAGAATTCTTTTTGCGAATAATCACGTTTAAGTCTGTCCAGAACGCCTTTTTCTGTTGCAATTACAAAACTTTTCTCATTTGATTTTGCGACATAATCCATAATTTCCTTTGTTGAGCCGACAAAATCAGCTATCTCAGAAACTGTCGTATGACATTCAGGATGTGCAAGGATTTTAGATTCCGGGTGTTCACGCCTTGCGTTTTCAATATCTTCAACACGAATTCTCAAATGTGTCGGGCAAAAACCGTTATAGGTCGTAACTTTAACATTGCCCAATTTCTTTTCCACCCATTTGCCCAAATATGTATCAGGCAAAAATAAAATCTCTTTAGCCCCAAGGCTTCTTACAACATTCACCGCATTAGAACTCGTACAGCAAATATCGCACTCTGCCTTAACTTCCGCCGTAGAGTTTATATAACAAACCGCCGGAACATTCGGATGTTGAGCCTTAAATTGTCTAAGCTGTGCTACATTAATCATATCCGCCATAAAGCAACCGGAATTCATATTCGGCAAAAGAACTTTTTTCTCAGGATTAAGAAGTTTTGCTGATTGTGCCATAAAATGCACGCCGGCAAAAACAATTATATCAGCGTTCGTGTCCTTAGCCTTTTTGCTCAAATAAAAAGAATCACCAACGAAATCCGAAACTTCATCCACCTCAACCGGTTGATAACAGTGAGTTAAAATGATTGCATTCTTTTCTTTTTTTAGCCTGTTTATTTCTTCAATGTAATTCATAATAATCCTTTCAGATTTTATATTAACACAAAAGTTATGGTATACCATAACTTTTATTGCAAGCCATAAATTTTTGTGGTAAATTTATTCTATGAAAGAATTAACAGGCAGTTTAGAAAAGTACTTGGTTTGCGTCTACCAATTAATCCAAGAAAACCAAGCCGCAAGAGTTAAAGACGTTGCCGAAAAAATGTCTTTAGGTGCGGCATCAACTTCGGAAGCAATAAAAAATTTAGCTTCAAAAGGATTTATCAACTATCGTCCATATGGACTTATAACAATGACGGCGAAAGGGATTGAAGCTGCAGAATCAAAGATTTCAAGGCACAAAACAATAACCAAATTTTTGTCCGAAGTTTTGATGCTGAATAAGAATTCCGAATGCGATTATGCTTCGCAAATGGAATTTTCCATGCCGGATGAAGTAATGGAAAGATTTGTCGAATATCTTACGTTTATGCAAAAGTGCAGCTGCAAAGAGCCAAAATGGGTCAAGAGTTTTCACAAATATCTTGAAACAGGCAAAATGCAGGAAAAATGCCTGAATTGTGCCAAAAACAAATCTAATTTTGATAACAGTATGTGTTGCGGTTGTAAATAATTTTCTGCGTGATGTATAATAAATGTATTATGGGGATTAGAAGAGCTCTAATACTGGTTTTTACATTCATATTTTTGTGCTGTCCTTGTTTTGCAATAAAAATAGGGCTGCAAACTCATGTCAATAAAACTTTTATCGGAGCTTCTACAAAAGCACAAATCATCAACTGCGACACCAACAAACTCATTTTTATTATGGATAAAATGAAAGGATACGAGTTCAAACCGTATCGTGGAGTTATCGCAATAAAAGTTGATGGTGAGTGGAAAAAAATTAACGCAAGCAAAATTGTCATAAAGCCTGAACCTAACGGATTTATGAGCGTAAAACGCAAATGGTACAGAGGACATTTCAAACTCATCAATGACGGGATGGGCTTAACGGTAATAAATGATCTTCCGCTTGAATTGTATCTGCAAGGTGTTGTGCCGTCTGAAATGCCATCAGGTTGGGAACACGAAGCTCACAAAGCACAAGCAATTGCGGCAAGAAGTTATGCTATTGCAAACCGTGGGAAGCGTGCAAAATACGGTTATGACCTAAAAGACACTCCGGAAGATCAAGCCTATGGCGGAGCAAGTGCAGAAAAATCAAATACCAATGATGCAGTAACTGAAACTGCCAACATAGTTTTGGTTTGCCAAGGTAAAGTGGTGCCTGCCTATTATTCAGCTTCTGCCGGCGGACAAACAAATACAGGCGGGCAAGTTTGGTCAAGAGATTTGCCGTTTCTAAAATCAGTTCCATCTTACGATGACGGTATCAGAAAAAACGGACACGGAGTCGGAATGAGCCAATACGGGGCAAATAATCTTGCAAAAAGAGGATATAACGGCTACCAGATTTTGAAATATTTTTATGCAAACACAAAATTTGCAAGAATTAAAAACGAATACTAACAATTAACGAAAGGCAAAAAAATGAAAACAGCACAAGTTTTTCAGGACAAAATAATTATAAAAGCAATGGATGATATGAAACTCGACAACCGAAAAGGTGCTGTGGTACAAGTTCTCGGATGCGGGCTTTGCGGTTCCGATATCGTCAAATTTAAGCACAAAATTGTACACGACGGTGCTGTTTTAGGTCATGAGATTGTTGCAAGGATTGTTGAAGTTAATTCTGATACAGATTTCAAAATCGGAGATAAAATCGTTACATCACACCACATTCCGTGCGGAGAATGCAATTATTGCAAGCACGGGAATGTTTCTATGTGCGAACATTTCAAAAAAACAAACATCTTCCCGGGGGGATTTAGCGAATTGGTTTATGTTTCGGAAGAACACCTTAAAAATGTAGCGTATTTAGTTCCTGATAACATGACTGATGAAGAAATTTCTTTCTACGAACCGCTCGGCTGCTGCATTAGAGCAATCAAAAGATGCAATATTCTAAAAGATGACACTGCTTTAATTGTCGGATTAGGTTCAATCGGTTTGCTTATGGGGGAAGGCTTAAAGGCTCTCGGCTACAAAGTCTACGGATGTGACTTGATACCGGAAAGATTAGAACTTGCTAAAAAAATGGGAATTGAGCCATTTGATTTTTCAAACGAAGTCGATGCGGTATTTATGACATCTGGAGCCGATAAAGCTATTGATACCGCCTTTAAAGCAGTACGTATGGGCGGAAAAATCCTTGTATTTTCAAGCACACCGCTAAGTAACGGATACCCAAATAACGAGATTTACTATAAAGAATTAACAGTAATGGGAAGCTATTCGCCTTCTCCAAAAGATTTGAAGGATTCGTTTGAATTATTGACAAGCAAAAAAGTTAACGTCAAAAATCTTACAACAGTTTACCCGCTCGATAAGATTCAACAAGCTTTTGACGACACGATATCAAACAAGATTTTTAAAGCATATATTAAGATTGCAGACTAACACCTTGACCACCGCAATATACACAAAGCTTCTCGCTTAAAGCGGTAACTATTTCACGATTTCGAACTCGTCATTCCACTCGATTTCGCCGAATGGTTCTATTCCATGGTAATCATACACATTTTGGATAAATTGAGGGTTGAACAAACCTTTTTTACCCAAAATCTTGATTATATCAGGCAATAATTTTGTGCTACCTGCAATTGTACCCCCTGCTGAAGTCGCTTTTTCGCCATCATAATAAATTTTTGAATCCGCAAAAACAGCCTCTTTTAAGTCACTATAAGTAATCGGTAATGCGTCGCTTATCAAAATAACTTTATCCGCAGGTTTTGCCTTAAAAAATAATTTTAAAGCATCATCGCTAACATGAATTCCATCCCCGATTATTTCCGCATAAACATTATCATTAACCATTGCAGAAAGTGCAGTAGAAACCCCTCTGTGAGTCACGCCGGACATAGCATTATATGTATGCGTTGCACCATCTACATCGCCCCAACCGACACAATGCCCCGCTTGAACTTTTACCCCTTGAATTTTTAGATACTCAATCAAACCCTCATCCAATTCAGGAGCCAAAGTTATTATTTTGATAAACTCGTCTTCTATAAGTTTATAATTCTCGACCGTCAAAGCCAAACAGTGCTCAGGATTATGAATCCCCTTTTTTTCGGGATTAATAAAAATACCTTCCAAATGGATACCCAAAATCGCTTTGCAATCTTTTGCCGCAGCTTTTATAACTCGGATTTGTCTTTTTATATTCTCTACAGAATCAGTTACAAGTGTTGGAAAAAATCCGCCAATTCCAATCGAGCGAAGTTTTTGGGCAAGTTCCAAAATCTCTTCAGAAGTTGCTTTATTAAAATCGACTCCAAAGGCTCCATGCATATGTTGTTCAATAATTAATGGCGTTTTCATTTTAATTACCTATCATTTAAAAAGCTTATGCCTTGTCGTCCCCAAAAATTTCTCTCACTTTTTCTCTATCATCAAAATGAATTGTCTCGTTTGCCAAAATTTGGTAATTTTCGTGCCCTTTACCTGCAACAAGTACAACATCGTGAGAAGAAGCTAGCTTATATGCTTCTTTTATTGCAAGCTCTCTATCCGGCTCTACAACAACATCATTAACACTTCTTAGCCCTGCTAAAATATCTGTGATAATTTGCTGCGGGTCTTCTGAACGTGGGTTGTCGCTGGTTACTATAATTTTATCCGCCAAGTCTTCCGCAATTCTACCCATTTTAGGACGTTTTGTCGCATCTCTATCACCGCCACATCCGAATACACAAATCAATTTTCCGTCACTCGGAGTAATATCTCTTGCTGCCTTAAGCACATTTTCCAAACCGTCCGGAGTGTGGGCGTAATCAACAATTACAGTCGGCTGATTAATAATTATTTCAAATCTTCCTGCAACTCCGCCCAACTCTTCAAGAGTTTTGATTGAGTTTTCGATGTCCATGCCGGTTGCAAGAGCAGTCGTTAATGCAGCCAAAACATTATAAACAGAGAACATTCCGTTCATCTTCAAGTTAACTTTGTATTCTTTTCCCTTAATTAAACAAGTGAAAGATGCTCCGTCATGCTTGAACACAATATCTTTAGCCTGAACATCGGCAGGTTTATTCACGCCATAAGTATACAAACTAACCGTCGGTGAAATTACCTCGATAAACTTATCTGCGTATTCATCATCTGCATTAATAACAGCAAAATCCCCGCTTACAAGCTCTTCAAACAAAAGAGCCTTTGCACGAAAATAATTATTCATCGTAATATGAAAATCTAAGTGGTCTTGAGTTAAGTTTGTAAACACCGCACCATTAAAGTCACAATAATCGACTCTGTGTTGAACCAATGAGTGCGAACTTACTTCCATAACAACATTTTTTATACATTTCGCATTAATGTCATAAAGTATTCTCTGCAACTCAGGAGCTTGCGGAGTCGTATGTTTAGCGTCGTGATAACTGTCATCAGATGAAAATTTGTGTCCCAAAGTCCCAATCAACGCACATTGTTCGCCGTTCGCTTCATAAAGTTTTTGAATCAAATGTGTGACCGTAGTTTTACCGTTTGTCCCCGTAACCCCAATTAAATTAAGCTTCTTAGACGGAGATGCATAAAATAAATCTGCAATCCTTGCAATTATTTCTGAAGTATCTTCAACAACAATCTGAGGAGCATCAAGATTAAGTCGTCTTTCTACAATACAAACACAAGCACCGTTTGCAACAGCTTCATCAGCGTATTCGTGCCCGTCAACGTGTTCGCCTGTAAGACAAATAAATATGTCACCGGCTTGAGTCTTTTTAGAGTTATATGAGATTCCTCTTGCTTCAACTGAAAAATCATCAATATTTACCAACTCTATATAATTAATATTATCAACTAACGTTCTTAATTTCATTGTTCCTCCGTTATAATTACATGCTTACGCTCTTGTCCGGCTGTAGATTTAAAATACGTGAAATTTGCGTAGAAATTTCTTTAAATATAGGAGCCGCAACCGTGTTTCCCCAAATTTCTCCACCTTGAGCAGAGTCTACTATAACATATATTAATACTTGCGGGTTGCTTGACGGCATATAACCTACAATTGACGTATACAAATTTCTTGTGTAACCACTACCGTTTTCTTTCGGCTTAATTGAAGTACCTGTCTTAGCTGCGATATTATAGCTATCAGACTTAATCGGTGATTTACCACGATTAATACTTTCGGTTAATAATTCCGTTACAACTCTTGCATGCTCAGGAGTCATAACTTGAACCTTCTTAATCTTGTTTTCTGCTTCTTCAGGAGAATATTTGATAACGTGCGGAGTCACCCTTACGCCATCATTAGCCAGTGCTGAAACTGCTGAAACCATTTGAATAGCCGTTACAGAAGAACCATACCCGTAACCCATACTCGCCAAGTCAGATGCATCCCATCTTGAAGGCGACTTAAGAAGCCCGACGGATTCCCCGGGAAGATCAATTCCGGTTTTATCACCAAAACCGAATTTTTTTAGCATTCCATAATATTCGTATTTACCCATCATTTGAGCGATTACAACAGAAGCTACATTGCTTGAATGCTCGAATAAATAAACCAAATCAATCATCCCAGGATTTGGATGACGATTATAGTCATAGTTCTTAATTGTCCACCAACCGACTTTTATCTTTCCTGTATCATTTATGCGAGAATATTTATTAATCTTGCCCAACTCAATTGCTGAAGCAACAGTAATTGTTTTAAATGTAGACCCCGGAGGAAAAATATCAGTCAAAGTCCAGTTTTTAATCTGAAAGCTTGATGCGTTTTTAAAATTGTTCGGATCAAAATACGGATAAACCGCATAAGCTAAAATTTCACCGTTTCTCGGGTTCATTACGATAACCGCACCACGATGAGCCTTAAATTTTTCTATAGACTTCATCAACTCTTTTTCGCAAACGTGCTGAACCGCAGCATCAATAGTTAAAGTTACGTCACGGCCTTTAATCGGCTTTGTAGCTGCAACAGGGTCGGTTGAAATATTATAAATAACTTTTCCCTTTGGTGTCATCTCGTAGTTAGAAGTTTTAGTAACACTTTCTAAAGTATCTTTTGCAGTCAGCTCAACACCAGAAGCTACATCAGCATCAAAGTTGTAATACCCTAAAACATGAGCAGCCAATGTTCCTTGAGGATACGTTCTTATGCTCTTTTTATCCATCGGAATTTCACGCAAATTTAATTTTGCTATCTCATCACGAGTATGTCTATCAACATTTTTCTTAATAGAAATAACAGAAACATTTTGACGCAATTTTTCAGTCAAATCAACTTGTGACATTTTCAAAATCGGAGCCAAAATTTTTGCCAATTCTTCCGGCGTATGCACGAAATCGGCTTTTCTTGCAAAAATATCATAATATACTGTGTCAGTAGCAAGCTTAATTCCATTTCTGTCATAAATATTGCCACGCATAACAAAAGAACTTGCTCTGCGTTGGTTTTTTGCTTTCACACGAAAATGTCGTACATCAAGTACCTGAACCGAGAAGAGGTAAATAATAAATAAAAATACTGCTATAACAAATCCCCACTGTAACCACAACAATCTATCAGCGAACATTTTATTTTTAATCTTTTGATTATTATTACTTTCCCGCATCTCTAACTCCCCGTGAAATTATCATAACATAATTACATGTTTTAATAAAGCACTAAAAAACCATGCCAAACACATGCCATTTAGTGTAAAAAATACACGATTTATACTTGCCCACATGGGCTATTTTAAGTGTATTTTTAACATTTTATCCTTCTATGCCCGTGCCTAGTGGATTTCACAAAAGTTAACAAAAAGATTAACAACCCCTTGACTTTTTTTTCGAGATGTTGCATAATGAAATTGTTGAATGAAGTGTAAATCAAACACTTAATTAACAGAAAGGTCACGTAGGTGATTAAAATGCAAATTAACAAAATTTCAAATATAAACTTTAGAGAAAATAATATCAGAAGAAACAGCGACTCTCAAAATGCAATCCTTATGTTAAGAGACCCTAACGCATCAGTTAAGTTTCAACAAAACCAAGAATTCGCATTAAACGCAGACTCTGTTAACGCTAACCCTCTAAAAGCTCTAGGCTATAAGTTATACAGAACATTCAATATGATTCGTGAAACCGAACAAAACCCTGAACAAAAACAATTGTCAGTTATAGCTTAGTTAACAAAGTAAATACTATAATATAATACACACACATAATTTAGCGATAATTTTTAATTATCGCTTTTGCTTTATTTACAGGAGTTTTAACTTGCACTAAGCCATTCGATTTTAACAAAAAGACCGACTACAAGCTCAAATAATATTCTTTCATTAACTTTGCATCGTCCTCAATATTCGGACTTTCACACACAATAGCACCCTTAACGTCAAACGCCTTGAATGCTTTCAACAAATCTTTGTAATTGAAATCAGACTCTTCAAGATTCAAATGTTTTTTCTCGCCTTTTGCACCATAATCAATTCCCGCAATATGAGCATGGAAATTATCCAAAGCAACCTGACCCAACTCTTGACCGATAGTTTCAAAAATTTGTGCAAACTCGTCATAAGTGTTAACTAAGCCGTTATATCTTGCATGCAAATGCGAAAAATCAACGCAAGGCAAGACCTGTTCAAACTCTTTAGACAATCTTACAATCTCAGCCAAATCGCCCCACTGCGTAGCCTTACCTGTTGTTTCCGGTCTAATCCAAATCTTGTTATTGGTTTTTGAAAGAGCATCCTGAATAACTCTAATCTGCTCAACAACTTGTTTATAAACTAATTCTGCTTCCATACCCAAATAATAAGCCGCATGGAATGTGATACTATATCCGCCAAGTTCATTTGCAACTTCTGCAGTTTCAATAATTCTTTGAACACTCGCCTCAACTTTTTCTTCTTCTCTGGCGTTCAAATTTACGTAAAAAGGGGCATGTGCGGTTATAACTTTATTAGAATTTCCAACCGCTTCTCTGCTCTTATCGCTAATTCTAACGCCACGAACAAACTCAAGCTCCAATCCGTCAAGCCCCATTTCGTCCAAGACGCCAAATCCTTCTTCATAACCTTTCGCTCTCAAAGGCACGCCTGCAGTCAAAAAATTTAGTTTATCCATATTACTTAAACTCTTCCCCAATCTTTGGATTTACAATCCTGATAAAGTCTTTGCTATCGCCCATAAAGAAGCTTCCAAACTGCATTACAGTCGGCACAATGAGTCCTTTAGAAGTAGCAATAAAGAATTTATCATCCTCAATTTTTGCGACAGTTCCTGCCGGATGCGGTACGCAAAATGCATCAGACGCAACTTCTACCTTCATAATTTTCATCATGTTGCCACGGAAAGTCGTGCTTGCAAGAATAAACGGATTCAAAGCTCTTACAAAACGTTCAATCGCTTCAGCCGTATTATTATAGTTTATAAACAGCTCTCTTTCGCTCAGTCCTTTGCCTGATACAAAATCGCCCACAGGCTGTTTAATTCTCGGAAGCGGTTGATTTTCGTAAGCACGCAAAACTTGCAGCAAAAGCTCTATCCCGATAACGTTAAGTTCATTAAAAATCGTACCCATAGTTGCTTTTGAGTGGATATGATAAGGTTTTTGAGCAATAATATCACCGGTATCAAAGCTTTCATCCATAAAATGAATAGTTACACCGGTTTCTGTTTCACCATTCATAATAACTCTTGAATACGGGTTTCCGCCTCTGTATTTCGGAAGCATTGAAGGATGAACATTTATAAAGCCGTCTTTAACTGACTCCAATAATATTTTAGGAATCTTATAATTGAAAGAACAAACAACCGCAGCGTCAATATTCAGCCCACGAATAGTTTCGATTAATTGCGGCTCATCAAGTTCGTCATAATCAACATAGTTCAATCTTCTGGAGTGGACAAAGTTTTTGAAATCATAATACATATTGTGGTCTTTTTTAGGCCCAAGCACGCCCACAATATTAACACCCGCCATCAAAAGCCCATCAAGCCCGATATAAGCCATATCAGGGATACCAACAAAAAGAATTCGTTTTTTAAACAGCGTTCTGTTAAACATTAAACCTTAACCTTAATCATTTCTTCCAAAATCTTTGAACAATCATCAACCATATTTGTGCAATGAGCTTTTCTCTCAGGAGAAGCCATATCCATACCTCTTGTCAAAACTCGGCAGCATGTAGCTTTGTGAGTTGCCATAAAATTTTGGATAAATTCTCTTGCGGCTGCTCTTGCCATTTTGCGTCCCTTAACGTAACCCAAAACCATTTGAGAACCGGCTACAGCTCCGCAAAGACAGCCCGAACCCATTCCACCGGAAAAAGATGTTGCAGCAGACAAAAACTCTTCTGGAACCAACCCTTTTTCTATTGCTTCCATTAAAATACTTTCCGAACAAGAATAACCTTGATTAAAATACTCTGCTGCTTTCATTTTCCAATCCTCTTTATCTGATTATAACATAGTTTTTAGATATTGTATGCAATAAATCTACAAAGCTCAATAAATTTCTCCGGATAAACACCAATAATCATTGTTACAACAACCGTTACAACAAGTACAAATTTTTGCGAAAAATTAGCATTCAAAAGCGGTACAGAAGTATTTTTGTCACATTCTGCAAACATCGGAAGCAAAATTTTCAGATAATAATAAAGTGCCACAACCGTCAATATAAGCAATGCAAGCAAGAACGGAACAAAGATTAAGCCGGAATTTGCAATAGCCGTGAACAAATAAATTTTTGCAATAAATCCTGAAGTTATCGGGATTCCTGCAAGAGCCAGAATTGAGATTGCATAAGCTCCCGTAAGTCCGTGGTTTCTATAGAAAATCCCTTTAAAATCCTGAACGTTCATAGAATTTTTGTCGCCATAAATATTCAAAAACGCAAAGACCGAAATATTCATAATCACATAACAAGCCAGATAGAAAATAACGGTCGACAAGTTATAAACAGAAACAAGACTTGCTGCTAACAAAACATAAGAAGAGTTTGCGGATGCAGAGCATGCAAAAATAACTTTAACATTGTTATCTCTAATTGCATAAGTATTTGCCCAAAGTGCCGTAATCAAACTGATTATAGCAACAACAAAAGTTAATTCAAAGCTGCTGCTTAAAGGAAAAACCAAAAGTCTGCATAGAATACCAAAGATTGCAAGCTTAGGAATCGTAGACAAAAACGCCAATACAGAAGTTTCTGTACCTTTATAGACATCAATAACCCAGTTCGCAAACGGGAAGATTGCAAGTTTTGAGATTAAACCCAACACAATCATAATCGCAGAAACAGAGTACATGATTGAAGAATCTTGATTAGCGACAACTTCGTAGATTTTAGATAAGTTTAAAGAACCGGTTATTCCATATAAATAAGAAACACCAAACAAGAACACTCCGCTTGAAATTGCAGAAGTAAGCAGATATTTAAAGCTTGCTTCTTTTGAATAATAACCTTTTGCAGAAGCTATCAAGAAATAAGTCGAAAAGCTCATCAATTCAACTGATACAAACAAAGTCAGAAAATCATTTGCAGAAATTATATTCATCGCCGCAAAAATCGCACTCAAAAGTATTGCATGAAACGTGTATGCGTGGCGTTTTATCGTTTTTACGAGATTTTTCGTAATCAATGCAACAAAAAATCCGCACAACAAAATTGCAAAATCAAACAACAAAGTATAACTATCCGACATCAAAGTGTTTCTAAATGCGAAATATTGAGGTTCTGTCTGAACAGTAGATAAAAATACAATGCTCAGAGCAATTCCCACGATAGAAATAAGTCGTGCAAACCTGAATTTTCTCGGAGAAACAGACATTGACAAAACAAGCTGTAGGATTATGAAAAATCCCAGACAAGTTTGCGGAAGAAGTATATTAAATATATCGTTTAGCATAACAACTTTTCCTTATCCTATCATCCCTAATATCGCATTCGGATACAACCCGAAAATTACAAGCCCTGCAAGAACTGCCGCCAATACAATAAACTCGTGAACCGAAATATCATTGACTTTCTCATATTCAAGTTTGAGTTCTGCAAAAAATCCTCGATGAAGAAATTTTAGCATATAGCAAGAGCTCAAAATCAACAACGGCAAAGAGAACACCGCTACAAACTTAAGAACCTCAGACAAATCAGAATTCATCGCACCGATTATAGTTAAGATTTCGCTCACAAACGGTGCAAAAGCAGGAACGCCGATTGAAGCCAACACAATTAATGTCGCAAACCCGAACAGGCGTGGCATTACTGTTGCGATTCCGCCGAGAGAATTGATATCTCTGTTTTTAAATCTCAAATAAACAATTCCAGCAATCATAAACAGACCGCAAGTTACAAGTGCATGAGCTACCATATGGAATACGGAAGCTGAAAGCCCGATTTTATCAAAAGCACAAAGTCCCAAAAGTATCAGCCCCATATTTGAAATACTTGAATATGCAACAATACGTTTGATATCAGTTTGAGCATAAGCAATAAACGCCGTATAAATAATATTGATTAACGCAAAAACAGCCAAAGTCGGTGCCATCCAATGGAAAGAGGTTGGCAAAGTTTCGTAGTTAAAACGATAAATCCCATAAGCACCGGTTTTTAGCAAAATGCCTGCCAAAATCATACTCACAGGAGTCGGAGCGTTCGTATGTGCATCCGGAAGCCAAGTGTGCAAAGGCACAATCGGAAGTTTTACACCAAAACCTATCAAAATACAAATCGCAATCAGATTTTGAATATAATCAGGAATAGTCGAATCCAGTATGTCACCAAAATTTGCAGACAAAATACCGTTTGAAATAAAGTTATAATAATGCAGAAGCAGAATACCCAAAAGCATTATCATACTGCCTAAAAACGTAAACAAAACATATTTTACAGCGGATTTTTTTGCATTCTCAAAATGTTCTTCTTCCTCTTCTCTCCATTTCCCGCCAATCAAGAAATACGCAGGAATCAATTCTAATTCCCAGAACAAGAAAAACACGAACATATCAGACGCAGTAAAAATACCCAAAATTGACGCCATCAAAAGCAACAACATTGAGTAATAAAATTTATGGCTTCTTCGGATATTGAGTTTGCTTGCAAATGCCGCAAGTAAAAATACGAACGAAGTTAAAACAGTCAATATCATTGACACAGCATCCAATTGGAAAATAAATTTAACCCCGATTGATTGCACCCAGTCTAAGCCGAAAAAGTGAATTTCACTAACATATGGATTAGCCGAATCAAAACATGCCAGCATCAAAACCGAATACAAAAAATGGAACAAACAAACGCCTTTAGTAAAACGTCGCACAACAATTTCATTCTTTGTAAACAACGGTGAAATCACAAAAAGTGACATCACAAGCGGTATAAAGATTAAAAATGGTATTGACAAAAATATATTCATTTAGTTTCTCCGTATTTGGTTTTTCTTACTCAAATTTTTACTCTTCTCTGGAGCAATAACTACCCGACTCCCATTTGGCTTAGCACCATTGTATACGTTATTATCACTAACGTTATAACTATTGTAACTAAAATAAACGCATAGGCATTATATGTCTGAACGTTTCCGCTCTGCAATATTGAATCGGTTTCAGAAAGCTTCTTAAACCCGCTCGTCACGGCGTTCACAGTTCCGTTCATAATCCTTGTTTCCACAAAATCTGCTACTCTTACGCTTAATCTCAAAAGTTGAACAAATGGTTTGTAATTATTCAAAATCCGAGTATCAACAAAATCGCAAGCTTCAGCCACTTTTGCATAAACAAAGCTCAAAATACTATTATAAAATTTTTCTAAAAGTTTTGGAGTTTCATTTAATTTAGTTAAGTAGTTTTTTATGTAACATAAATAAACCACAATCCAACCTGCGAGTGCCATGTAAAAAGGCTCTGCAATCTTGTATTCGGCATGGCGTCTTATGAAAAAATAAAAAGCGATATTCAAAATAAACAGAAACGCTATCGGCAAATATTCCGCCCAATCAACTTTGTTCTCGAGTTTTTCGTCCAAAATCATCAAAATAGAAATTCTTATTATATAAAAAGCAGTCAAGAATGAGACGACACAAAAAGCAACCGCACCAAATCCGCCCAAAGCAGTATAGATAAGCTCTTTTGCAACCATGCCGGAGAAGATTAAGCCGGAAAGACTCAATGCCCCCAATAAGAAGGTTACATAGCCCACATAACTGTTTTTGGTATCAAGAGATAAAAACAGCATTGATTTAATAAGAGCGTGTGCTATCAAAAATACAACCGCTGCTTTTACGTTTTGGGTTCCCACAGCCAAAAACATCAGCCCTAAGTTTGCAGAAGTAGAATACGCAAGAACTTTTTTAGGATGAGTTTCAATAGATGCTAAAACTGAGCAAACAACTGCAGTTAAGAGTCCAAGCCCTA
This sequence comes from uncultured Candidatus Melainabacteria bacterium, assembly GCA_934754775.1. Taxonomy (GTDB): domain Bacteria; phylum Cyanobacteriota; class Vampirovibrionia; order Gastranaerophilales; family Gastranaerophilaceae; genus CAG-196. Next base: position 237,688 of record CAKVIM010000002.1, read on the forward strand.
TTATAAACACGAGCAAATTATTATCCAGACTGAAAAACGGCAGCATTCTAATCAGCAAATAAACGCCAGCTACAACCATTGTAGCAGAGTGAAGCAAAGCACTCACCGGCAATTTTGCTTCCATTGCATCCTGTAACCACGTATAGAAAGGAAATTGTGCTGATTTTACCGCAGCTGCAATTATAAATAGCCCACAAATTAAGTAAAACATTGGCGTTGATGTGTACGCAGATAACAGAGTCGAAATAGCATTCATATCTTCGAAAGAAAGAGTTGCAAACGAAAAATTCCCCGCATAATTATACATGAAATAAGAAACAGAGATTATGCCCGCAATCAAGGCTGTATCACCAATTCGGTTCATCAAAAATACTCGCCTTGAAGCTTCGGATTTTTCTTGTTTCTTATAATCAAATCCGATTAACAAATACGACATCACGCCGACAAGTTCCCAGAAAAAATACATCTGGAAAAGATTTGGGCTAAACAAAAGCCCTGCCATTGTGAAGTTAAACATATTCAAATAAGCGAAAAATCTGTAATTTTTCTCTTCATTTTTCATATAAGAAATCGCAAAAATTTGGATAAAGAAACTTATAACAAAAAGGCAAAGTGCAACAAGGAGCGAAAGTTTGTCAATATGAACTCCGCAAGTAATTGCAAAATTATTTATCTTAATAAACGGGAAACTCTGTTCAATCGTCTCACCAACCTTCAAAAGACTCACCGAACAAAGCAATGCTCCAAGAAATGAGGACAAAAGCGTCAACATATAAATAATTCTTTTATTAACATAAACAGAGAAAAACCTTCCGCCCATTATGATTAAAAATATCCATAATGGAAGAAGTAATATTAAATAAGTGTTGTCCAAAATTATGTCTGACAAATTTACAAATCTCCGTATTTTTCTATATTATCACTCTCTTTTTTCCAAAACATCAGATAAAAGATATACAACGCAACTGCCAATTCTACAGCACCAAGAGCTATATAAAACAAAGATATTATATACCCTTCGTAATTTATGTTGTCACAATACGTTGCAAAAGTTATGAAATTTATGTTTACACCAAGGAGCATAAATTCAATCGAAATCAAAATCTTGATAACACTTTTTAACAAAACCGAACCCAAAAGCCCGATTAGGAAAAGCAACAGACCTATAAATAAGTAGTGGTAGATAGTCATAATATCCAAAAGAATAAAAGCGTCTTATTCTTTTTTTCCACCCCTCCTTTCCAACATTGAGATTCCCGCAATCACAATCAGCAATAATAGTGACACAAGCTCAAACGCCCATACATAATCTACAAAAATTCCTTTTGCGAACGCAAAAATGTTATCATAAGATGTCATCTGAACCATATCCATCAAGTGGAATGTATCAGGCATCATAACAAGTGACATCATTATCAAATAAACAAACGCCAAAACAAAGATTGCTGCACACATCAGAGTTACATACGGGAGAGCAAATTTCTTTGAAGCAGGCTCTTCCTTATTGGCTTTTCCTCGAAACATTATTGAAACGCCAATAATCACCGGAACTGCAAGTCCATAAACCGCAGCCTGCATAATAGCGTTATATTCAGAGCCAAGAACAAAAAAGAATACCGCACCAAAAAAGAATACCAAAATTGCCCAAAGAAGCGAATAAATAACATTCTTTGCAAATAATGAAAGCAGAGCAAACGAAATTATGCAAACTGACGCTATATAAAATATTACAGGATTATTCAGCATAATTTTTCTCCTCATACATCAAAACCAAATCCTCACGCTTATCAGTCGCAAGCTCGTATTCCTGCGTCATTCTAACAGCTGCCTTAGGACAATGATAAACGCAATTTCCACAAAAAATACATTTCTTCAAATCAATTTTGTAAACAGTTTTTTCAACTCCCTTTTCAACACTGATTGCACCGGTCGGGCAAACTTTTTGACAAATTCTGCAACCGATACAGCCCTTCACTTCAAGTTTCCCTCGGAATTGATCATTCAACTCACGTCGTTTTTCCGGATATTCAAGAGTTACAGGTTTTCTAAATAAATGCTTAAAAACTGTCCACATACCTTCCCACAATGCCTTAATCTCGTTTAGCATAACTGACCTCCAAACTTAATTAAAACCATTGCCAAAAGATTCAATATTGAGATAGGAAGCAGATACGCCCAAGAAAATTTCAGCAAATCAAAAGACGCCAATCTCGGTAAAGTCGCTCTTATCCAAATCATAACAAATATTATCAAACCGGCTTTCAAAAACAGCCAAAAAGCTTGCTCAAAATAAACAAGGAATGATGAGCCGAACAAATATTTTCCAAACGGAGAAAGATATCCGCCCAAAAACAAAATCGCTATAAACATTGAGTTTGCAAACATCATAGCGTATTCACTAAGATAAAATATTGCAAATCTCATGCCGGAATACTCGGTATTGTATCCGCAAATCAACTCGCTTTCAGCTTCCGGCAAATCAAACGGACAACGATTTAGCTCCGCCAAAATTGAGATAAACATGATTACAAACCCGATAATACAAGGGAAAACGAACCACGCAAACAATCCGGAGCTTTGAGCAAGCGTTATTAAAGTCATGTTCATTGAAGAAGCGAGAGTTACCACGGATAATACAACAAAAGTTATCGGAAGTTCGTAGCTCAAAACCTGTGCGATGCTTCGCATCGCACCCATAAGCGAATACTTATTATTACTTGCCCATCCTGCAAGGAAAATACTCAACACAGGGAAAGCCGCCAACACAAGATACAAAATCACATTTGTTTGAGTGTTCACAAACGTGAATTCTGAACTGTATGGAATTATCCCAACTGCTGCAAAGACAGGCACAAAAACAAGTACCGGTGCGAGATTAAAAAGAATTCTATCCACACGATTTGGAGTAATATTTTCTTTACACAAAAGTTTTAACGCATCTGCAACCGTTTGCAGTAAACCCCAGTACCCGACTCTATTCGGCCCTTTTCTTTGAGTAAAAAATCCCAATAATTTACGTTCAACTAACACAAGGACAAGCACAACCAAAAGAAGAGCCACTGCAACTACGCAAAATGGAATAAAGTAGAAAGTTATATCCCCAAAAAGCTTAGGAATATTGTGTTTTGCTAAAAATTCTATATACAAGAAATAAAGATAATTCACTTCTACTTATCGACCTCCGGCAAAATTATATCTAAAGAAGCGGCAATTGCAATAGCGTCATTTAGGTATTCTCCGATCAACAATTCCCTCAAAAGGTTCACAGAATAATACGAACCCGTACGCCATTTCAGCCGATATGGCTTATCTGTGCCGTCCGAGCGAACATAACAGCATGCCAAACCTCTAGGGGCTTCAATTTGAGAATAATAATCGCCTTCCGGAAGCTTAAGATTAATCGGATTAATCAATCTCTGTTTCAATTCGGGAGCTTTTTTTAAATAGTCTAAAGCTTGATGAATTATATTCATGCTCTCTTTGATTTCAAGAATTCGAGCCTTATACCTTGCCCAAGCGTCTTTTCCATCTAGTACAACAGGTTTGAAGTCAAAACCTTTATACAAAGAATCCTGCTCTCTATAATCATAGTCAAATCCGCTCGCCCTCAAATTTACACCCGTAATTGCATAATTAAAAGCCGTTTTTTGCTCAAGAATCCCTTTATTCTTAGTTCTTCTCAAAACAATCGGATTATCGGTAATGATTTTTTCATAGTCATCCAATTTTTTAGGCAAAATTCCAAGGATTTCTTCCACATCCTCAAGATAAGCAATATCACGTCTTACCCCGCCGAACACAAAATAATTGTACATCATTCTCTGACCGGTTAAGCATTCAAAATACCGCAAAATCATTTCACGTTCTCTAAACACATAGAAAAACGGAGAAACCGCACCCAAATCCATTAGAAACGCACCAATCCACAACAAGTGCGAAGAAATTCGGTTAAGTTCAAGCAACATAACTCTTATAGCCCGCACCTTATCCGAAAGCTCAACCCCTTTAGCCTTTTCAACTATGTCGCAAAAGAGTTGGGAATAGAAAAATCCCGCCAAATAATCAATTCTGTCAACAGTCGGCAAATACTGGACATAATTGAGCTTTTCAGCCATTTTTTCCATTCCACGATGAAGATACCCGACATCAGGTTCGCACGACAAAATCTTCTCCCCTTCAAGCTCGAGAAGAAGTCGCAGAACCCCGTGTGTAGAAGGGTGCTGAGGCCCAAGATTAAGTTTAAGCTTTCTCATCGTCATTCCACGCTAACCTCGTATCATCCTGCACATAATCTTTGCGAAGCGGAAACCCCTTCCAATCTTCAGGCATATAAAGCCGTTTCAAGTTTTCATTACCGAGAAATTTCACCCCAAATAAGTCAAAAATCTCGTTTTCATCAGCTTGAGCGGATTTAAAAATATCCACAATGCTCTCGGCTTCATCTTTTACAGTAATAGAAAGAAACAAATCCTCTTCATCCGCAGTCGAATACATATGATAAATCAGTTCTGTATTGCCTTCCTGAACGTCTACAGCAATGATTTCTTTCAAAATATCGTATGTATAATTTTCCACGACAAATTTTATTACATCGTGCAATTGTGATTTTATAATTATTTTATTTCCATCGAGTTCGCAATCTTCGAAAACTCTCATAAATTCTTTCCAATTCATTGCGTACCTCCTTTGTGTTCCAATATTCCGTTCTTTTCTTCCAAATTAGAAGTATGAGAATCAACAAACTTTTTTCTATCCGATAAAGATTCTTTTTTAATCTTTTCCTGCAACTTTCTTATGGCATCTATCAAGGCTTCCGGACGTGGCGGACACATAGGCAAATAAATATCCACAGGGATAATCTTGTCAATCCCGTTTACTACAGAATAAGAAGTTTCTGCGAACATTCCACCGCCACAAGTGCAAGCCCCCATTGCGATTACATATTTTGGTTCAGGCATTTGCTCATACAGTCTTAGTAACACAGGTGCCATTTTGTGCGTAATCGTTCCCGCACAAATCAGCAAATCAGCCTGACGAGGCGAACCTCGAAAAACTTCAGAACCAAATCTTGCGATATCATTATCAGAAGCAACCGTCTGCATCATCTCAATTCCACAGCAAGATGTTGCAAAAGTAAGCGGCCAAAGAGAATTAGCCCTGCTCCAGTTTAAAATATAATCAATTGAAGTCACTACAAAACTCATTACAGCCACCTCAACATTTTCTTATTAATCGCAAAAAACAGTCCGCCCAGCAATATTAATACAAAAACAAACGCCTCAATTACAGCAAACAAACCCAGCGAACCGATTGACGCCGCAAATGGATAAAGAAAAATTGTTTCTATATCAAATATCAAAAACATTATCGCATAATTAAAATACTTAACATCAAACTCTATTCTTGCGTCAGACACAGGCGTCATACCGCATTCGTAAGTTTCATTTTTTATTCGGCTGCTCTTTTTATATTGGCAGACAAAACCCGCCAACACCATTATTATCGCAAACAATGTCGAAAGTATTATGAATATTGACAAGCAAACCAGTTCTTTCATCTTATTAATCCTTTGAAACTATTTTACTAAAAAATTTCTTGATATAATAGATATTATTATGGAATATTAAGTTAAATTATATGCGACAACTGATTAAAATTTTACTAATATCTTTTATATTTTGTATTTTTATTGCACCGGCTCATTCTGCAATACAAGGTGGGCTTGAGTATACAATTCCGATTGACTATTCTAAACTCAGCGAAGAAGAACTACAAGCTAAAGCTGGAATATATTATAACCTCGCTCTCAAATCCGGAACCCTAAATGAAGATATGACAGCGGCTTTGAACCTTTATCACATGTTGGCACACAAAAATCCGCAAAATGTAATGTATCTTACACGACTTGGCACACTCTACGATATTGCAGGAAAAGACCGATATGCAAAAGGTGCTTTTTTTGACGCAATGGGGATTAAGCCAAACGAACCCGAAGCATACTTCAGACTCGGCGAATTCTACTACAAACGCCAATTATACAAACGTGCCTTGAGATATTACAAAGACGCTTACCGTCTGGGTTACATGAATAATTACGAAACTCTTTACAAGATTGGCGACATTTACGAAAAGTTTGGCGACACGCAAGCTGCGATTAGATTTTTGCAATCTGCAGGTGAAACTAATCCGAACTCAGAATTAGACAAAAAGATTACACGACTCCGCAACTCAGACAGGCTAAATCAAGAATATTATTCCAACACAAGAATTCATTAACAAGCCGATTTTCAGTTGATTGACACCGCAACATCTAAGATTTAATTGGACAGCAACGACTTTTTGAGGTAAAATTAAACCAAAAATAATAAGGAGAAGTTGAATATGATAATGTTTGCGGTTGCTTTATTGATGAGTATGGTTCTATGCCTCTTGTTTGGCGTGCCTTACATCGATTTTTTAAAGAAAAAAACAATCGGGCAATATATTCTTGATGTTGCACCGGAAGCTCACGCTAAAAAAGCCGGAACTCCGACAACCGGTGGTGTATTTATTATAGCAGCAGTCATTATTGCATCTGTTATAACCCTTTTAATGGCACAGCAGATGGATACTTCAGCTTGGATAATCATCATAACTCTACTATTCATGGGGCTTGCAGGATTTCAAGATGATTACTTAAAAATAAAAGGTCATGAGAATAAAGGTTTAAGCCCACGTGGCAAACTTGTTAGACAAATCTTAATTGCTCTAATTCCGACAGTATATGCAATGCAAACTTACGGCACAGTAATAACACTAGGCTCAAGAACATTTGACTTAGGCATCCTGTATCCGATTTTCACAGTTTTTGTCGTAACCGGTGCTTCTAACGCATACAACTTGACAGACGGACTTGACGGACTTGCAGCTTCTACAGGGATTCCTGCTTTCTTAGCATGCGGAATCATCGCACTAGCAGGCGGACACAACGCAGCATCTATCGTTGCAGCAACTGTAATCGGTGCTTTAATCGGATTTTTGAAATACAACAAACCAAAAGCACAAGTATTTATGGGCGACACCGGCTCTCTTGCTCTTGGCGGATTGTTAGGTACACTTGCCGTAATCGGAAGATGCGAACTTTTACTAGCTCTATTTGGCGGGGTATTTGTAATGGAAACTTTGTCTGTAATTTTGCAAGTAACAAGCTTCAAGCTCACCGGCAAAAGAATATTCAAAATGTCACCTATTCATCACCACTTCGAACTTTGCGGACATTCAGAAAGCAGAATTGACAAAGAGTTTACAATCGTTTCGCTAATTCTTTCTGCAATCGCAGTCGGATTGAATTATATTTTATAAAAGATTAACTCTAACACCGTAGGAATAAGGTGTTTAGGTGCTTGACATCACATTTGTCAAATGATAAAATTCAAATACCAGAACGAGGTACACACTATGCAAAGAAATATTATTACCATTATAAATAATGCAATGGCATACAATGCCAATTTAGATACTCGAGTTCCTTTTACAGAAGAAAAGCTTGGAGCTGCAAACAAACATATCGATGATTGCATGAAAAACCCAACAAGAGGTCTGATAGCAAGACGTGCAACCAGAAGAGGAATTCCGCAACACGAAAGATATTTTGAAAACGAAAAAACCATGTTGAGTTTTCCGGAATTCAGCAAAAAAAATCAACTGTTTGAAGATACGTTTGAAAAGCTTTACCCGAAAACTGCAAGCGTACGTGCAGATTTAATCGAGAATATGTTAGTAACATTTGATAATGTAACGCCAAAACTTTCAAAGTTCAGAAAATTTATTTTTAAGACTTTGCATGTTTAGCTTTTCTAGCCGTAACCTTAGCGTTCAACATCGGAAGCAAAATCCCCAGAGTTATTGCTGAATAAGCAATACCGACTCCTTGTGCCAAATTTAGCTTCCACATATTTTTCTTTGCAAAATCTTTGCCCTTCGCAGCAATTTCGTTATGAGTCTTTAAACTCATATCATTAAGCCAATGTTTCAAGCCCTTGCCTGACTTAGAATAATTGAACAAATCTTTGCCTTTTCTATCTAAAAGATTTGCCATACCTTTTGCTGCAAATCCACCAAACACAAGCCAGTTCAAGAATCCTAGATAATCTCTGGTCATTGATTCTCTTAGCTCAGTACCATTATCCGCAGCCAAAAATCTTCCAACAATCGTTGCTGCATAAACTGTTTTAATCGCATTACCACTAGTAATCGGCCCAGTAAACTCAAGCTTTTTAGCAAACTGTTTGAGGTTCTTAACCCGCATGACACTAAACACCATCCCCACCATAGCCAAACTTGCTAAAATCTTTTTAAACCACAAAGTATCGTCAGTATTCATGTCGTTTCTTAATGCAGACTTGAAATTTACATCACCGACAAACCCCTTAATTCCAGTGCGTTTCTCAGTAATTTTTCTGTTAATATATTGGTTCGTAAGTCCCAAAATACTTGCAATAGAAATCGCACCAAAAGCCTTAACCTTATTAATTTTTCCAATGCGTTTTATAATAGCCTCGGTATTTTCACGACCTAAAACATCTTTGCCCATATCATGAATATCCCGCAAAATATTTTCCAACTTTGCAGAAAGTTTATGTCCGTCAATATTAATTTCTGTATCACGTTCAGCCCCAAGAACATTTGTCAAGCGTTCTTCCATTATTGAAAGCAAATGTTTTTTATCACTCTTATCCAAATTTTTATTCTCTATCATTCGGGTCATAGTGTCCACAAATCCGTCCTTTGAAGTCAATTTGTCTTGAACACCATTAAAACTTGAATCCTTCCATTTAATTTCGCTCCACTTTGACTCATCAAACCACTCAACATTTTTCCAATCAATGTTTCTAAACTCATTAACCCCAGCTCCGTCACGCCCAGACAAATTGTCAAACACATTTGCAACATATTCTCTGGTATTCCCCTTCCAAGCTGCCTGAAGAGTTTCAATTGAATCGTTTGAAAACCAACTGTTAGGATTAATCTGGACTTTAGAATCTTTTGCCATAATTTTTGCAATCATTTTGGCAAAAACGCCTGCTGCCATACAATTAATGAAAGTTCCGCTGATTTCTCTAAAAAATGTTTCAGCACCTGCATACTCGTTTCTGTTTTTGGTATCATAATAAGCCCTCGGAAGCACCATCGCACCGACATCAAGCCCGACTGCATTAACCATTTCATTCATGTCACAAGTACGCATAATATTTGTTATGACACCAAAGTTCTTGAAATTTACATTGCTATTTATATTGTTGTTTACAACTCTCATTAACTGTTTTCCTTCCGTAAAAAAGTCCCGTTTATCGAAATAAACGGGACTTTGAAAATCTGGTTTTGCTTTCAAAATTTACACATCAAAAACGACCTAGTCCCGATTGAAACTTGGATGTTGACGCACATGATGATGTATAATAAAAGCTAATTTTTTGCATAAGTCCAGTATAAGCCCCCACAAAACAATTTGTCAAGGGGGGGTAAATGGGGGTAAATGTATTGGGCTGGGCGGAGGACTACTGATTGGGTGTAAAACTACGGTGGGGGGGGGTAAATGCATTTACCCCCCCCCACC
>CAKVIM010000003.1 GCA_934754775.1 uncultured Candidatus Melainabacteria bacterium
CACCTCAAATGCTTACGCATTTTCGGCTTGCCCATTGTCCTCGCCGGACGGGCGTCAAAACCAGTACATCCCCATGATAAGTTGATTTCAAGTGAAACGACTATGTTGCAAGCCATTTCTTTCAATATGTCTTTCAATGTTCGTATTCTCAGTATAAGCTATAATTATAACGTTTTCAAGCGTCTAATAAATTTTTAATCTTTTTCAAATCCTCAAGCATATAAAATCTCGGGCTGCCTTCTTCTAAAGAATGGTATCTCAGCAGGTATGATGGGTGGAAAATTGGGATACATTTTCGAGTCTTACCACCGATTTCTATATCAAATACTTCGCCACGTATTTTTGAGATTGCGACCTTCTTATCATAAAAAGATTTTAAAGCCGTTGCTCCGCAAAAAATCACTACCTTAGGATTAATGATTTCGATTTGTTTTAACAAATAATCTTCGCAAAGTTTCTTCTCTTCATCCGAAGGTACTCTATTCTTTGGCGGGCGGCATTTAACCGTGTTTATAATATACAAATCTTTATCTCTTGCGATACCGGCTTCTTCAAGAAACTCGTTCAAAAGTTTGCCTGCTCTGCCAACAAATGGTGTGCCAGTTTTATCTTCGTTTTCTCCAGGGGCTTCACCAATCAAAATTGCTTTTGCAGTTTCGGGGTTACCGTCTGAAAAAACAATATTAATCCGAGTATCGCCCAAAACGCATTTCTTACAGTTTAAGCACTCTTCTTTTAGTTTATTCAATTTTTCTGTTTTCATACTTCCCTCTAATCCTGTGTTCTAAATTTTTTCAAAATCTGCTGCACCGTGTTTGCAAATAGGGCAAATATAATCTGCCGGCAAAGTTTCGCCCTCATAAATATACCCGCAAATCTTGCAACGCCAACCCTTTGTTGCATTTTTATTTTCTGATTTTGGTTTAATATATTTATGGTAGTAAGCATATGTAGCAGAAGGTTCGTCAGAAAGTACTTCTGAGGCAACTAGTTGACCGATAAACAGGCTATGTGTGCCTAAATTGATTTCTTGCTGAACATATGCAGACATAAACGCATTGGTTGCTTGGGTTATGTACAAAACTCCGTTAGGGCTGCGTTTTGTGTCATAATAAGACGCAAACTTCTCTACATCTCTTCCTGATTGGAACCCGAATTGTTTAAAGATTTCGAACTTAGCATTTTCTGTAAGAACCGAAATATTGAATTTTCGTGTTCTTTGAATCATCTCATTTGTGTAATTCTTCTTATTGACGGCGATAGCGATTTGCAGCGGGTCAGATGTAACCTGCATTACTGTATTAATAATGCATCCGTTGTCTTTTTCGCCTTCGTTTGCAGTGAGGATATAAAGTCCGTAACCGATATTGAATAATGCGTTTGTATCCATTATAAAACTCCTATTAATGCAGTTCTTTAAGTATTTTATTATAAAAATAGAAACGTTGTAAGCGTTAGTTGGGGGGTAAGGGGTAAATGGATTTGGTTGGGCGTGGGGCTACTGGTTGGGAGTGAAGAGTGAATGGAAAATGGAAAGTGGTTTAACATCGACCTCTCCTATCAGGAGAGGTCGCAGCCGTTCGAACGAATGTGAGTTACGGATGCGGGTGAGGTGTAAATATATTGAGCTTGGCGAGAAGGTACTGATGAGAATGGAAAATTGTTTTAAAACTTACCCTTGCGGGTTGGCACCTCACCCCACCCCTCTCCTGTTGGAGAGGGAGCAGTCGTTCGTGAGCGTTGCGAACGTTACGAATGCGGGTGAGGTTTAATCTAATTTACCCTAACGGGTTGACACCTCACCCGTTTTTCTAATGTTCAAGCGTAGCTTTCACATTGAAAAACTACCCTCTCCGGATGGAGAGGGTAAAGACTGCATGTTCTTTTCTTTTTGGTTACTTTTTCTTTTTAGCAAAGAAAAAACCAGTAGCCCCACCACTGAGGGTGACTAGTAGTTTTTATCCTTGCTAGTAGTTCTACTCAATGTCACCCGACCAAATGGCTACGTGCGTAGCACTAGAACCAGTTGCAGAGGTTTTCTTTGCACAGATTTTCTTCTAAATCCTGCATAATATTTGTTCTGGTCATTTCGTATGTTACCGGTGTTATAGAAATCTTGTTATTTCTAACAGCTGCGATGTCAGTTGCGGCGTCTTCCGGCTCATTTATAAGTTCGCCTGCCATCCAGTAGTAGACTTTGCCACGAGGGTCGATACGTTTTTCGTAGGCATCTGTGAACATTCTGCTTCCGAGTTCTGTAACGGCTACGCCGCCAATATCTTCTTTTTCAAGCCCAGGGACATTGATATTTAGTATTGTTTTAGGCGGAATTCTTTTGATATCGATTTTGTTAAGCAAGTCGGCAACGAATTCTGCTGACACTTTGAATGCTTCAAAATCAGTGTTCATGCTGGCTAATGAGGCTGCCATACTTGGATACCCCATCATAGCACCTTCCATGGCACAGCTTACGGTCCCTGAATAGAGGATGTCGGCACCGAGGTTTGGTCCGTGGTTAATTCCGGATATTACCAAATCCGGCAACTCGTCTTTTTCTAAAATAGCGTTTATTGCGAGTTTTACACAATCTCCGGGGGTTCCTGTTGTCATCCAACAACGCTTAGCACCGTATTTTGCATTGACTTCTTCGACTCTAAGCGGAGTGTGGAGCGTAAGTGAATGCCCTGCGGCACTGCGTTCTCTATCTGGGGCAACGACGTACACATCGTGGCAAGGTGCTAACGCCTCTATTAGTGCACGAATCCCGTTTGCCAATAATCCGTCGTCGTTTGAAATAAGTATTTTCATATATAATTCTCCTAAACACTAACTCAATTATTAACCGAAACCAAGTATACCACAAAATTGTTACAAATCTTTACAATTATTTCTCTTGGTAATTAGGGGCATTTTTACACTTAAAAAAATATCTCGAGAAGGATTTTTCTTTATAACCAGAGTTTTTGAGTAAACTTTCCTTACATAAAAAAGATAATCAAAAAGTGCCCTTTACATTTTCTTTACAATTGAGAAAAATTAGGCAATTTTTATTTTGCCCCGCTTTTAAATATATATGTAAGTTGTTATAATCGACTTATATATCAAGAAGTATATGTGTATGATAAACAAAATTGGTGTAGAAAATACTAGCAGAATAAATAGCAATTCTCGTTTGAAAAACGTTGAAGACAAGAGCAATCCAAACTTTAAAGGGCTTGGGGCTATAGCTTTGACGGGTATACAGGCTTGCGAGAGAATGCCGATGGTCAATGTAACGGTCATCGACATGTTGTCTGCAATTTTACCAAGAACAATTGTTGAATCTATGACCAACTGGTTTGCCGGTTTTGAGGCATTTAGAAGAGAGTCTTCCGGTTTGGTTGTAAACTGCTTGATACCGAGCCTTGTGACATTGGGGATAGCAAAATGTATTAACCCTGCGATTATGCCGAAGGGTACGAACATGTCAAGATGCTGGGCTGATAATTCTTTGATTGATAAGGCATCTGAGTATTATAAGAATGCAGGTTCTGCGGACAAAATTGAAGAGTCTTTAAAGAACATTTTGGGCAATATAGAAGGCTTTGAAGGCGAGAATAAAATTTTGTTCAAGGAAGCATTAAAAGATGATTTGAGTAAGTACTCTCAAAAATTAGCAGAATTGGCACGTTCTGGTGACAGGGATAGTGTCATAAGAAAAGAAATTAAGAAGATTTCTGCTGAAATTGTAGATAAGACTCGTGTAGCAGAAAATGTTAAGATAGCAGATGGCAAAAATGTGGTTAACGCATCTTCTGTCCATTCTATGCTTGAAGATTCTGTAAAATATTTCAAAGAATATCAAAAATCTGGTATTGGAATTGAAGAGTTCGCTAAGAAGAGCAAAAGACTTGTTAGAACAAAGAGTTTGGCAGGTTTAGCAGTAATTCTTCCTCTTGCAGCTTCAATGCAATATATTAACAGGTGGATTACGGGTAAAGTTTCAGGTGTTAAGGGTGCACCGATTTATGATGATTTTGGTAAGGAAAAAGATGATGTTGAAGCAGCAGCAAAAAATGGTTTGTTGAGGCAAAAATTGATTTCAATATCATCTATGATTGGTGTATCTTTGCTTTCAATGATGAAGCGTCCTAGTATGAATATGCTTGAATTCAAGGGAATGTTCCCTACTATGGATCAAGCGAGAATAATTTCTACCACAACATTTGCTTCACGTATGGCTGCTGCGGATGACAAGAACGAACTTGCAGAAGCTACTGTTCGTGATATTGCAACTTTCTCCGGATTGTATTTCTTAGGTGATTATGCGGCTAAGGCTGCTGCAACAGCAATTCAAAAGAAAACTGGTGTTGTGTTATTAAATGAAACAAAATCTATTAATAAAGATGCTAACGTGTTGAAGAAATTCTGGCATTGGGTAAAAGACGTTAATATTAAATCCTCTGAAGAAGTAAGAGGTACAACGGAAAAAGAGTTAAAACGTGCGAGAAATTTACGTTCTGCTTGCCAAGTTGCTAACCTTGGTGTATCATTAGCATTGTTAGGGATACTTGTTCCGATTTATACAAGACATAAAACAAAGAAAAAACATGAACAAGCGTTGAAGCTTGCTCAAGAAAATAAGACAAAAGCCGAAAACACAAAAGAAACAAAAGAAGCATCAGTTACGCCCTTGAATGTAAAGTATTCAAAGCTTACAACAGGGTTCAGAGCTGACAATAAATAGCAAGGTAAATATGAAAGTACAACTAAATTCACAACAACAAAATCATCCACAATTTAGAGGTCCAATTGATTCAACTATGAGATATTTGGCGACCAACCAAGCTGTTGGTGCAAACGGTGTTGACTTCTGCTTTATGGTTACTCCAAGAACGACAAGTGACATGATTAAAAGAGGTCCTGCTGCCGGCATGGAAACCTTGAGACGTGAAATCATGGGTACGATTAACGACTCGTTAATTGGTTGTTATGGTGCTGTTGCAGGTGGTTTGTTGGCATTTGCTTTGAACAAAAAATACGGTGCGGATGTTAAAAAGATGTTTACTGCACCTGAAACTTTGAATATTCTTGCTGAAAATAAAGCTGAGCAGATTAAGAACAATAAGAGTCAATTAGAATATATTGAAAAGACTTTGGGAAATGTTAAGGCATACAACCCAAGTGCAAATGGTGCTGACACAGAAGGTTTTGTAAGATTGTCAAAAAGTACAATTGAAGAAACTGCAAAGATTTTTGACGAAGCTTTGTCTAACAAGTCAATGGACTTTAAGGCGTGGAAAGATTCTAAGACTGCAGGCGGAAGGGATGTTATTCTGAATAAGATTACTGAAAACACCGGTGCTCAGTCAAAATATATTTTGGAATCTTTGAATGATAAGAAACAAATAAGCGAAACAAATTTGAAAACATTGCTTGATGATATGTACCTTGTGTCCGATTCATTCAACAAGGACAAAGTTAAGGCTGCGTTTGAAGAACAGGTTAAATCAGGTAAGGCTGTAAAAGATAATGCATTTATTAAGGGTGTAACTAAGTTTATGAAAAGCCGTGCGGGCATGGGTTTTGCAATTGCTTCTGCAGTTGGTATTTCTGTTCAGCCGATAAATATGTATTTGACTAAAAAGAAAACCGGTACTGACGGTTTCGTTGGTGTTGAAGGTCGTTCAAAAGATACAAGTGCTAACTTTAAGGCTTTGAAAGTCGGCAGCAGTGCTGCATTCTTTAGCTTGATTCTTGGAACTTTGAAATGCTCACCGATGAAATTTATGAGCAAGATGGCTTTCAAGGGTATGTGGCCTACAATTGAACAGTTAAAAGGTGTATATGGTGTAACTATTATTTCAAGAGTATTTTCAGCACGTGATAAGGACGAACTTAGAGAAGTTCTTACAAAAGATACATTGGGTTACTTGAGCTGGTTGGTATTAGGTGATATCGTTAACAAGCTTGTCGCAGATGTTTTGGACAAATCAACAATGAATTATACTTCTGAATTAAAAGATGATAAAAATATATTTAGGCGTACCTTCAATGGTTCTTTGAAAACAAGGGATGAAATCTTGATTGACACTCTTGCAAAGAACAATGTTTCAACTACGAAGAAAGAAGGCGACAAACTTGTTGCTAAGACTTTCAAAGAAATGTTGAAGGATTTGGACAAACTTGACGACGGCGTGAAGAAGGTTGCAAGAAAGAGATTAACTACTCTAAACAGAGCACAAGCTGCAGGCTATTTGTTCTCAGGTCTGGTTCTCGGTCTTGGTATTCCAAACTTGAATATTTATATTACAAACACACTTGATAAGAAACGTAAAGCTGCAAAGGCTGCTCAAGCAGCTCAAAATAGCGAGCAAGTTGCTTAACTTAGTTTGGATTTAAGTATTCTGGCAGCAGAGATTAGGATGTCTATGCTTGTTGAGAATGGTGGTGCGTAAGTTAGGTCGACATCAAGCAGGTCTTCTACCCGCATTCCGCTTAACAAGCCGACAGAAACGGTATTTACTCGTTTGTCTGCATCTCCGCAACCGATTGCTTGAGCCCCCAAAATTTTATGGGTTCGCCTGTCTGCAGTGAGTTTTAAAGTCACGTTTTGAACTTCCGGCATGTAGCCTGCTTTGTCACGTTTTGTAATTATGACGGAAACTGTGTCATAATGTAGTTTTTGGGCAGTTTTTTCAGTGAGTCCCGTCATAGAAATATTCAGTGCGTGGTATCTTAAAACGGATGAACCTAAAACTCCTTCAAAATCTTCGACTCCGCCACAGGCGTTTATTGCAGCTACTCGACCTTCTTTATTTGCAGTTGAACCTAATGGAAGCCAAGTTGGAGTGTTGGAAATCATATTGATTTTTTCGGCACAATCACCGCAAGCGTAAATGTCAGGAATATTTGTTTGCATGCGGCTGTTAACTTTTATTGCACCGGTTTGCCCGATTTCAATTCCGGCTTCTGTGGCGATATCTATATTGGGTTTTACGCCGGAAGCTATGATTACCATGTCTGTTTCAAACCCGCAGCCTTTTGCCGTTAGAACTCCTCGGACGTTTTCTTCGCCAACGAATTCTGTTACCCTGTCATCGTTTATGATTTTAACAAGTCCGTCTGAGTTTTCCAGAATAAAAGTTTGGACAATTGAAGAAATATCTTCGTCCAAAACCGGCATGATGAAAGTCGAATTTTCGATTATTGTTACGTTTTTTTTGTTTTTGACAAAGGATTCAATCAGCTCTATTGCAATATATCCGCCACCTACAATTGTAATGTTTTGAAACTTGTCCATTGCTTCTCGGATATTTATTCCGTCCTCAAGGGTTCGAACTTTGAAAATATTATGCAGATTGGAGTTTTTTATCTCTGGTATAAACGGCGAAGCCCCGGTTGCGATAATAAGTTTGTCATATTCGATGAATTCGCAGGTGTTTGCTTGCAAATTTTTTACAAGAATCTTTTTATCTGTCGGTAAAATCTTTGTAACTTTGCTGAAAAGGTGGATTTCAATTCCGCTTTTTTCGAATTCTTCTTTAGTTCTGACAATAAGTTTGTGCCAGTCCTCGAAGTCGTGTGCTATATAATACGGTAGCCCGCAAGAGGAATATGATACGTGGCTGTCTTGGGTATAAATATGAACTTCTGCGTTCGGAAGCATTCTTTTTGCCTTGGCTGCAGCCTTTGCACCTGCTGCCACACCGCCGATTATTATAACTCTCATAATCGAATTATTGATGGTATAGAAATTTATAACAATTAGACAGGTATATTATTTTCTTACTATTAGCGTAATATCATTGAACACAATAAATACCATAAGAATTATAAGCAATGAGAAAAATATTGTAGAAATTGTTTCTATAACTTTTTCATTAAGCGGTTTGCCGATGATTTTTTCGACAATTAAGAACATCAAGTGCCCGCCATCAAGTGCCGGTATTGGTAAAATATTTAGTAAAGCAAGGTTCATTGAAATTAATGCCGCAAGCAAAATTCCGGAAGATTTACCGTTTTTATCAATCATATCTCCGCCGATTTTGGTAATCGCAACGACGCCGTGCATATCTTTAAGCGGAATATTGCCGGTGAACAGTTGGCCGAGGGAGTAAGTCATCATATATGTGTTATCCCAAAGATAAGCCCAGCTTTCTTTTATCACGGCAGGAACGGTCTTAGTTTCGATTGTGGTTTGTTTTGCAGCCAAACCGATACCTATAATCCCCTTCTCGTCAGGATAAATTGGGTTAAGTTCAAGAGTTTTACCTTCTCTTATTACTGTTAGTCGAATGGGGTGAACTCCGTTAGACAAGGCTTTTGCGACATCATACATTGTGTAGTTGCCGTCTGAAGTGTATACGCTTTTATTTTGGACTTCTTTTTGAAGTGCAACAATGTTGTCGTCAATCGTTATGCCTTCACGTTTGAAGTATTTTGCACCTTTTAAAGCGTATTTATCCATTGTAATAATGTCTTCTGTTAATTCTTCAGGAAGTCTTATTGATAGGTCTTTCGGAATTGTTTCATCCTTCGAAAGTCCTGGGTTAAGCTCTTTTAGTTTTGCGAAATTGCTGTCAATTGTCGCAATAGAAACAAGTCTGTTATCCTTAGCACTGTTTTTTACGATTGTTACAAATGAATAAATGTTATTAATGTCGCAACCGTTGGCTTTTAAGATTCTATCTCCTTTTTTAAGCCCTGACTGCCAAATGCTGGCATCTTTTGGAGCACTTATTTCTCCTGCGAAGATTTCATAATCTCCTGACGGAAGCTGTTTAGAAACTATTGCAACAAGGATTACGAGTGCGATTGCACAAATTACGTTTGCGATAACACCTGCTGAAACAACGATTGCTCTCTGCCAAACGGGTTTGTTAGCAAATCTTTCGGGAGAATCTTTTGGTAAGTCGCAATCTTTTTCGTCATCAGGGAAAGAAACGTAGCCGCCAAGTAGGAATGCGTGTACAAGAACTTCTACATCACCAATTTTTTTGCTGAATAGTGTAGGTCCAACAGGCAAACCGAAGCCAAATTTATCGACTTTTATGCCGAATGCTCTGGCTGCAAAGAAGTGTCCGGCTTCGTGTACAAGAATAAGTAAACTCAATAGTAAAATCATTATGATAATTGACATTAAATTCCCCCTTGATATTTGTAATTATTTTATCACGAATAAGAAATAATAATTGATAAATTTATTTGCACGTCTGCGACCCCTTTATCTAAGGCGGTTGGTGCTAAAGTCGTTCTGTCCCTAGCGGGCTAAACCCTCACCCCACCCCTCTCCAACTGGAGAGGGAGCAGTCGTTCGTGAGCATAGCGAACGTTACGAATGCGGGTGAGGGTTTAACCCGTTAGGGATAGAAGTAGGTTGGGGTTTTACCCCAACAACCACAAGCTGAAATCCTTTGTACCACGAGCGTGCAGCGGCTAGCTGCGATAGCGAGTGCAAGAGTGCAGGCTCTGCCTGCAATATCCATTTAGACCACGCCCGAAGGGCGTAGAAAGCGGTAGCGTATTTTCTCTTTCTTTTGGTATCTTTTCTTTCTATTTTTCTTCGCAACAAAAGAGAAAGAAAAGTACATTTTTATTTCAAAATAATTCTTCATTTTCTTTTCTTTATTGCGAAAAAAGAAAAGAAAACGAAGCAAAAGAAAAGAAATGACGCACTGTTTTTACAACCTTACGGTGGTGGATTGAATGGATTTAGCAAGCAGAGCCTGCACTCTTTCACTCGCTATAGCAGCTGAACGCTGCACGCTCGTGGCAAAAAAACAAAGAAAAATTTCTTGTGGTATAATTAGAAAAAAACAGGTGAAAAATGACTATTGCAATCTATCCGGGAAGTTTTGACCCGATAACAAATGGACATATTGATATTCTTAAAAGCGGTGCAGAAATTTTTGACAAAGTAATAATCGCCGTTTCATATAATGTTAATAAAACAGGATTTTTGCCGGTTCAAACTCGTGTTGAGCTGATAAAAGAAGCCGTTAAAGATATTCCAAATGTGGAAGTCGATTGCTTCGAAGGGTTGACTGTGGAGTATGCTAAAAAGCGTGGTGCAACAGTTCTTCTGAGAGGTTTGAGAACTTCTTTTGATTTCGAGTACGAAATGCAGCTCTCACAAACCAACAACGCTCTTTATGGTGATATCAAAACAGTTTTTTTGATTACAAAACCTGAATATAACTTTATTTCGTCATCTTGCGTGCGTGAAATTCTTTTAAACAAAGGTGATATCACAAAATTTGTGCCGGCAGCTATCAAAAACTATTTGCTTGCAAATGTGTAAATGAACGTTCAAGCTTTATATATGATATTTTGTAAGCACTTTTTTAACCTCTTGTGCAAAATCAACCTGATTAAAGTTGTCTTTGCAAATATAATACTCGATATTGAACTGATTGAGTCGTTTCAATGCTGTTTTTGGTGGTAATGAACTCATTACAATAATCGGGATGTCTGCATACATTTCATCGGTTCTGAGTCGTTCAATAAATTCGTAGCCGTCTATTTTTGGCATTGAAAGGTCGGTTACAATCAAGTCATAATGGCTTAATTTGAGTTTAACCAAAGCTTCTTCTGCATCCAAAACTGCGTCAACCATATATCCGATATTTAACAAGATATTTTTAATCATCGTTCTGGTTGTTACAGAATCATCTACAACCAAAATTCGTTTGTATGACAAAATGTCGTTAGGCAGCATTAGTGGCCCGTTTGAAGCGGTAATAGCTTTGTTGAAATCGTAGTGCAAAATATCTTGCATGTTCAAGATTAAGCATAATTCTCCGGACGCAAGGTTTGTGATTCCGGAAATATTTTTGACTTTATATAAAGGCGGTGATAGTTTCTTTTGTAGAATGTCTTGATCGCCCAAAAGCTTATCTACAACAAGTCCAATCGTCTTGTCATCAGCTTCAATAATAAGTATAGTTTCTTTTTCGCCCCTTGGAACCTGTTCCAGTTTCAAGATATCTGAAAGATAATAAAGCGGTATAATCTTGCCGTCATAAGTGATAGAGCGGACGCCATTGTTAGTTTTGATTTCGTCTTGACTCTTCAAGACGAAAGTTGTAATAACCTGAATCGGTATTGCAAATACTTGTTCAGAAATCTTCACTAAGAAAACTCTCAAAGTGGTCAATGTGACCGGAATTTCAATATGGACGCAGCTTCCTTTGCCGAATTCTGAAATAACTTTCACTTTTCCGTTGAGCTGAGAAATCTTTGTCTTAACGACATCAAGCCCAATGCCTCGTCCGGAGATACTTGTAATCGAATCACCAGTTGTGAACCCAGGCCAAAAGATAATGTTCATGATTGCTTCGTCGCTCATTGAATCAATGTCTTCTTGAGTTAAGAAGCCACGTGATACGGCTCTATCTTTGATTTTTTCTAAGTTAAAGCCATGTCCATCGTCTACAACATCAATAATAACTTTGTTATCATCCTGTTTTGCAGAAAGTAAAATCTTTCCGACAGGATTTTTGCCGGCAGCAATTCTTTCGTCCTTAGTTTCAATACCGTGGTCGATTGCGTTTCGCAAGATATGAATAAGTGGAGTTTTGATTTCTTCAATAATCTTTTTGTCCGCACAAGTATCTTTGCCTTCAATCTCAAAATCAATGTCCTTGCCTTTTTCGTTCGCAATATCACGAACCATTCTTGAGAAGGAATTAAATACGGTTGAAATCGGTAACACACGAATGTTTTTGACCATAGATTCCATCTCGTCAATAATCAAACGCATTTTCATGTCGTCTTCTTTTGAAGCTCTGTATAATGAATTCAAATCATAAATCGTTCTGGAAACATTTTGAGTAATGTCAGATAAAAGCGAGAATACTTGTTTTACGAATGCACTTGTATATTGTTCAGAATTTCCTGCCTGTAAGTATTTTCGGTTGTAATATCTCAAATAATTTGAAGTCTTTAACAAATCTTTTTGGCAATTTTCGTTTGCGTTTTTGATAGAATCAATTTTTTCAAGATTTTTTTCTGTTTTAATCTTCGTTATAATTAATTCGCCAAGCTGATTGACCAACAAATCGAGCTTTTGAGCGTTAACGTGCAGAGTCTTGATTTCTGTAGAAGTAGAAGCCTTGTTGCCCATTGAAGTCTGGGTTGATAGGTTTTTAATCTCCGTAACGCCTGCGTCTTTTTTGTAATTCAACTCAAGCAGCTGTTTCATAATCTCGAGTTGTTGTACAATCAAATCACTGTCAATGCTTTCGTTTGGTGAAGCACAATATTCGACTGCACTTTTTAGAGTCAGCATCATTTGTTCTTCAAGCTGAACTGAGTTATCTAAAATGAAATCCAAAATAGAAATAATTGTGTTAATTATCTCTATGATACTCGGATCTTCTACGCTTTCTTTTAAGTGCAGAATGTCTTCTTTGATTTCTTTTGTGTAAACGCTGCTTCCTTGAAGCATGGTGATTTTTTCCGCAACATCAAAGAAGGTTAAACTTGAATCCTCGGTTTCTATGCAGGATGTAGTGAATTTTGCAGCAGCAGAACTAAGTTCGTTTCTGAGTTCAAGGATTTCGCTGATTGTAAATGTGTTTGTTGCATTCATGACAAAATCAATTTTTGTCATAATGTTTTCCAGCGAAGATTTTACCTCATATAAGTTTGAATTTTTCAAATAATCGTAAATCTTCTGGATTTCTTCTTGTAAAACAACGATATCTTGAGATTCTTCTTCCGGCACAATGCTGTCAATAATTTCGAAACAATTATTGAAGCTTTGGTTAATTTCTTCTTGCTTAGAAGCTGTTTCTTCGTCAATCTTGTTGTTTTCTGCGGTTGCTGCGGCAATAGAGGCAATTGTTTCCGGCTTATTTGCCTGCTCCGGCATCTCAACGTTTATGATGTATTCAAGGTTTGAAATCGTTGCGGAGAACTCTTCGCCAATGATTTCACGTTCATTTTTTATTGACTCTTGCAAATATTTAGAAACGATTTCTAATGAGGCTGAAAGCATTTTGATGATTTCTTTTTCAAGGTAGAATTTGCCTGAATTAACGGCATCAAAAATATCTTCCATTTTGTGGATTATATCTTGGATGTTGTTAAATCCGACCATTCTGACAGCACCCTTAAGGCTGTGTAAATCACGATAAACAGAGGCTGTTAACTCTTTATTTGCAGGTGTTTCTTCCAGTGCAAAAAGGTTGTTGAAAATACGCTCTAAAATCTCTTCCGATTCATTTTGGAAGATTGCTAAGACCTCTTTGTTATTTTCGTTTTCCGAAAAATCCAACTATCCTACCTCTACTAACCTTCTATTGCAGAATTTTTTAGTTCGCTTGATAAAACATCTAATTTTGAAAGTTTGTCTGAATTAGTACTCATTATTTGATTTAAGCTTTCTGCAATGCCGGAATTCTCTTCGTCAATAGCGTTCAAGCGTTCAATGATGTCGTTTTGTTTCTTGCTGTTTTGATTAAGAACTTCAAGTGAGTCCAAAATCTCTTTGATAAGGTTTAGCAAGGTTTCAGAGTTAGCTGAAACGCTGTTGATATCTTTAACAACGGATTCAATCTCTTTAGAACCTTCTTCTGTAGCCATTACGGTAGAATTGGTTGTGTATTGGATGTTGCTTGTTAATGAAGTGATTTTTGTAATTGCTTGTTTTGATTCGTCAGCAAGTTTACGGATTTCGCCCGCAACAACTGCGAAGCCTTTACCGTGTTCGCCAGCTCTTGCTGCTTCAACTGCGGCGTTAAGTGCAAGCATGTTTGTTTGCTCTGCAATATCATCTACAACGCTGATTGTGTTACCGATTTGTTGAGAGTGTTCGGAAAGTTCCAAAATCAATTCTGCAATCATTTGGATTTTTTGTCTTAAAACAAGCATCTTATCTGCGTTAGCAGAAATTGCTTCATGCTCTTTTTGAGAGAAGTTTATTGATTGGCTTACTTGTTTTTCGGTATTTTTAGATGTTGCAGCAGATTCTTCTGAAAGTAATCTTAGTTTTTCAACAAGTGATGAAATATTTTTTGTGTTGCTTGCCAAATTGTCAAAAATGCGTTTTTGAGAGTCAATTGTGTCCATTATTTCAGAAGTTGCTTCTGAAAGTGATTCTGATTGAATAGTCATGGATTTTTTGATTGATTTAAGAATCCATTGTTTTGTAATAAAGTGTACAATTGTGTTTAGTGTGATGATTACGGTAAGGAACACGAAAGTATCGTATGGTGGAATGTTCTTAATTTTTGCGAAGAACAAAAACATGATACAAGCCACTACGAAAATAACCATGTCTACAACGCACTTAATGTTAAACTTCTGTTTCAATCCAAAATTCCAATCGTTATGCACTTCTACTCTCCTATAGTTTTTTTTGACAATTTATTATATAATTATTTTATACTAAAATCGACAAAATTGGAATATACTAAATATATGGCAGCGAAGATTTTATTGGTAGAAGATAGCGAAACTCAATTGAAGTTTCTGAAAGAAGGGCTTACAAACAGTGGTTTTGAGGTGGAAACTGCTGCAAATGGTGCAGAAGCCTACAAAAAACTTTTTGAAGTTGTTCCGGATATTGTTGTTTCGGATATTATGATGCCTGTGATTGACGGTTATCAGCTGTGCAGAATGATTAAGAATGTTGATGAAACAAAGAAAATTCCTGTAATTTTACTAACCGTGCTTGATAAGAAAATAGACAGTTTTTGGGGTAAAAAAGCCGGAGCACAGTTATTTTTGTCTAAATCAATTGATATAAATGAACTTGCAAGACACGTTAATTCTACGCTTCGAAGATACCCTCTGACTGATGAGTACAAAGAAGCTTTGAGGCAGAAGGATAGTAGTGATAATGTTGCACAAACTAGATTGAATTCAATTTTAAATGATTTGTTATTAAAATCAGTTTTTGCAAATGAATTCAGAAACTTGAGTGACTTTTTGAACTATGAAAGAATTTTGGTTGAAAAATTGTTTTCATTGATGAGTTCGTTTGTAGAGTACAGTGTGGCTGGTATATTTTTCGCATCACCGGACGATTATGCAGAAAATATCTTGTATATAGACACTCTTGGCAGAAACCTGTGCAAAAACGTTCTTTCTGACATTCAGTACGATTTCTTCAGAAAGATGGAAGAACATAGAACGCTTAAGAATACGAAGTTTGAGGTTGTAAGAATTCTTCTCGGAAAAGAAATAGATTACAAGTTTACGGATTTGACTTCAAAAATTATCATTCCGTTGATTTTTGATAAAAAATTAATCGGTGGTATTTGTTTCTATACAAGACAAGAAATTGATTATGCGTCATTTAGGTATTTCGACATTATGTTGAGCGAATTGCTTGCGATTTTCAAGATGAAATATCAGTATACAGAAAAAGAATTCATGTCTGTATTGGACGGTTTGACAGGGCTATACAATCGTAGGCAGTTCGAAATCGGTCTGGAGCAAGAACACAACCGTTCAAAACGTCACCCGTCTGATTTCAGCCTTGCGATTTTGGATATCGATTTCTTTAAGAAGGTAAACGATAATTTCGGACACCAATACGGCGATTACGTTCTTAGAACTGTTGCAGATTTGATGAAATCTGCTTTCAGAAAAACTGATTTACTTTACCGTTATGGCGGTGAAGAACTTATCATGATTATGCCGGAAACCAATATCGAGGGGGCAATTATTCCTGTCCAACGCTTAAGACGTATGGTTGAGGATTATGACTTTGAGTATAATGGAGTCAAAACAAAGGTTACGGTTAGTATCGGTTTAACAATGAATTATCAGGAGCTTAATTCTCCTGCTGAGATACTAAAATCCGCTGACGAAGCTCTGTATAAGGCAAAAGAAAGCGGCAGAAACAGGGTAGTATTATATGAGCAACAGCAATAATTATTTAGAGCAAAAAAAGAACACTCATCTGTATTTTCAGATTGGTGATAATATGTATGCCATAAATTCTGAAAATGTTCTTGAAATTATGAAGCTGCCTGCTCTTGATTATCCGCAAAAGCTTCCTAATAACACTATCGGGCTTTTGAAGTACAATAACTTTGTCATAAATGTTGTGGATATTAGGTTTTATTTGAATATTGCAGTTCCTAAGTACAGTATTCATAACGAACTTTTGATTGTAAAAACAGATGAAGTTATTTTCGGGATAATTACGGATAAAGTTATAGGGATTTTGCCGTTTGATACGGCTTTAACCGATGCAATTCCTTTTGTTGATAACAAAATGGTGATTGATTCAATTTATAAATATGATAAAGAAACAATCTTCATCATAAATATTTATGCAATTGAAAACTTGTTGAAACAGCACGATAATCATTGGGCTGATGTTGATGTTTTGTCTTTGTTTCCGCAGGATGAAGAATCTCGTTCGATTATGAACAAAAGAACGCTTGAAATTGCTGCTAAATCAAATTTGAAGCTTGCATCAGGCGAATTGCACGTAAAAAACAAATATATTTCATTCAATCTTAACAATGATTCTTATTGTATTGCTTTGGATTTTGTTAAGGAAGTTCTGAAAGATACGTCCATTACTCGTGTCCCGGGGACGCCTGATTTTATTGAAGGGATAATGAACCTCAGAGGGGATTATATTACGGTCATTAATTTGAAGAAATTTTTGGGTCTGGAGAGTGGAAAAGCTTTGGATAAGAACCCTGTGGTTATTATTAAATGCAACGAACTTAAGTTGGCGTTGCTTATAGACAAGATTAACGAATTGTTTGAATATCAGACAAATGATATGGACGAGCCGAGCGAAAGCTATTTTGCAAACGAATTCATTTATAACGAAACTTTGTATACGATTTTGAATGTAGAAAAGATTTCTTCTGATAAGCGAATAATCGTAACGGATATGTAATATAAATAACGTATAGTTAGTTAAAAGACATTATGATAGAATATTGGGTATGAAGCAGTTTAAGAAGAGAACAATCGCATTAGTTCTGGCTTCAGTGGTCACGGTAGTTGGAGCTTTTGGGGCAGAGAATTATAAAAATAGCTTGATGTCACTCAAATTTGAAAGCAAGGGAAGTGGTGCAGTTAGCATGACACTCTTAACTAAGCGTGATTATGCCAATACGATTACTCCTGTAAAAAAAGATGCGACGACTTATGTTATAATGCTTCCGGAAACTAACAGCCAAATGTCTTATGACCCTGAACTTGCGGGCGACATTGAAAGCGTAAATGTACGCACAATGCCGTATACGACAAATAGCAAAGGGTATACAAAGATTACGATTAAAACTGTGCCAAATACACAGGTTACTGCTCAAAAAGCGATTTATATTTCTGAAAAAGAACCAGAAACTCCGCTTTTGCCACCACCTGCTGTAGAGCCAACGCAACCGGTTGCTCAACCACCGGTTACACCGCCGCAGAATAACCCTGCACAGGCTAATCAGCCGGTAGATATCAAAGAAAGTGTTAAACAGTTTGAACCGCCTTCTGGGCAGAGTTTGCAAAATAATTCAGAAGAGGTTGCAGGGCAGTCGCAAACGCCTACACCGCCAAAAGAGTCCTCTTCATATGAATTAATATTAATTCTTATGGGAATCATTGTTGCTATAAGTGTTTCGGCATTTCTTATCTTAAAGGCAAGAGATAAAATGGCTGAAATAACAGGTGAACAGAGTTCTTTTGATTTGGATGAGGAGAAAGAAGCAAAGCCGGAATCTAAGCGTCAAAAGATTAAGCATACAATTAAAAAGCTTGATAGAATGTACGCTAAACCTGTTAAGTTGCCTGTAAATATTCAAGAAGAAGTTGTTCACAAGGCAAAACCGAAACCGATAGAGGATGTTGTTGATTTAGACGAATTGTTCCAAGAAAAGACAAAACAGCCTGAAATAGTTGAAAATGTTGAGAGTGAGGAAGAAAACAAGGCTCTCGAAGATTTCTTGAATGGATTTTCTTTTGATGAAGTTGCTGAACCGCCGAAAGAAGAGCCTTTTGACGAAGATTTCTATCAAAAATGTATTGCTGATAAGGATTTGAAGTTTACAGAAGATGATGTTGCAAGGATTAACAGCTTGCTTAATTCTGAAATTAGTGACGAAGCGATTAGTAATCTTTCCAAGATAGCTGTTACCAATCCGATTAAGAAAAAATCTCACACCGAATTGTTGGAAAATTTTGTGACAACTTATACGGTTAATCAAAACATTACGTTCACAAAAGATGATATTGACGCTCTGAATAAGTTGATGAATGTTGAATTGGATAGTGATTTTATTACTGATTTAAGATGTAATCCCGAACGTTTGGGTGAAATGCAGCAGGAAATCGAAAAACATAAGACTAAACCTCACAAGGCTTCTGAGGTTTTGACACTTAGCGTTAAGAATATGTTGCCGGATTTGTCCGAAGCATTGAAAAAACAAGGTGGACGTCGAGTTGAATCTAACGCTCAACCGCAAGTTGTGTATTATAGCGAAGGGTATGATGTAAGTACGCTTAAGCTTGATGAAGCAATGCCTGATTTGGCAAAGGAAGTTGATAATGATGAAGCTTATAAATCACGTCCGTCAGATGAAATTGAGCTTGCTCAAAGCGGTTATGATGTAGCGAGAATGAACGTAAGTGATGCACTTCCCGATTTGGATGACGCTTTGAAAAATCCTGATAAGTATAATCAAATTCAGACTCCGGAAATTGAAGTAAATGAAGATGATTTGTTGAAAAGTCTTGATAATGTTGAGTTTAAACCGTTCGAAGAAGGGTATGAAGCTCCGAGCGTTTCTGATGTTCAAGAAGAATTTAACCAGCTTGGTGGCGGTTTAGAAATCGTGAATTCTGACGAAGAGCCTGTTGTTGGTCCTGTAGAGGATGAAAAAGACGATTTTGAAGCACTTTACGATGATAACTATGTTGATTTAGACACGCCTGAAAAAGAGCCGACAGTTGAAGTGAACGTTCAAAAAACTCCAAAAGAAGAAATTAAGGTTCATCAAAAAACTACGCAGGATAAAGAAGATGAGGCAAAACGACTCATTCAACTGATTGAAGAAAAACGTGAAGAAAGAAAAATTCAGCGTGAAATTATGAAGCAGAAAAAAGTTGTGGTAAAGCGTCCTGTTGCAGCAAAAGTTCAGATTAATTGTATTTATGAAGGCAAAAATTATTCTGTGATAAGTTCTGCTAATTTCAATGAAAATATGGGTTGTTATTTGATTAAAAACGGCGATGAATATAAGGTTTTAGGGTTTACAAAAGATCGTACGTTTGAGATTAAGCACTATGACAAACTAAAGAATGAAAAGTTGGAAGCACGTATTAGCGACAAGTTGGATGACGGCTCAATAAGATATATCGTAAGAATTGCAAGCCACAAGTTTATTATGCGTGTGGAAGGCGATAAGATGGAGTATATAATGGATTTATGCTAAAAAGATTGCTAATCCTTTTGATATTGCCTTTGATGTTTTCTTCTTGCACCCAAAATAAGACTGAAATAATAGAATTCTCTTCTTGGGGTTCTGTTACGGAAGTGAAAATTTTGGAGAATGCAATTCAAGAGTTTGAGCAAAAAAATCCGGATGTGAAGGTTAATTTTGTTCATATTCCGCAAAATTATTTTCAAAAAATTCACCTTTTGTTTGCGTCAAATCAGGCTCCTGACGTTTTATTCATTAATAATCTTTATTTGCCTTTGTATGCACAAAAACTCGAACCGTTGGATAATGTTGTGGATAAAAACGACTTTTACCCGAAGAGTCTTGAGGCACTGAGCGTAGATGGAAAACTTTTGGCGGTTCCGAGGGATATTTCAACGCTCGTGTTTTATAGAAATAAAGAGCTTGTAAAGACAACGCCAAAAAATTTGGACGAATTATTACAGGCGATTGAAGACGTAAAACCATATGGTATAAGCTATGAGCGTGATGTGTATTTTATGCTTCCGTATGTTTTGACGTTTGGAGAGGATATTTACTCTTGCCCGAATTCGCTTAAATATTACAAAAATCTTGAAGGAAAATATGCCCCGACACCTTCTGAAGTCGGGAGCTCGACTTTGGCACAGATGTTTTTGGATAAAAAAATCGGTTTTTATCTTTCAGGAAGATGGATGTACCCGAAAATTAGCGAGAAAGCGGATTTTGATTGGGATGTGATAACGTTTAGCGGAATTGTGCCTTTGGATGCATCCGGCTGGGCTGTTTCTAAGGATTCTAGGCACAAAATCGCCGCAGAAAAATTGGTTAAGTTTTTGGCGGCAAAAGAAAATATTGAGTATTTCAATTCAACCGGCTTAATCGTACCTGCAAGAGTTGACGTAAAACCGGATAACAAAGTTTTTATTGATGCGATTGCTAAATCTAAACCGATAAAAATAGGCAAGGATTACAAAAAGATTGCAGATAAAATGAACAAGGAATTGTTTAGATAAGAGATTTATGGTATAAAAGAAGAATAGTTTAGGAGTAGAGTATGGATAGAAATGTAATTTGTATTAAATGGGGCACAAAGTTTGGGCCTGAATATGTGAACAAGCTTTATAAAATGGTTGAAAAAAATCTGACGCTTCCGCACAGATTTGTATGTTTTACAGATAACGCAGAAGGTATTGTTGAAGGCGTTGAAATCAGACCATTGCCGGAGCTCAACGATGAAGGTATCCCTGATAGAATGTGGAAAAAGTTGGGCTTGTTTGCGAACCCGCTTGCTGATTTAACCGGTACAGCTTTGTTTTTGGATTTGGACATCATAATTAGAGGCTCATTAGATCCGTTTTTTGAAGTTGAAGGTAGTTTCTTGATTTCAAAAGATTACGATTTCCCTCACGATATTATCGGAAACTCTTCTGTATTCCGTTTTGAAGTCGGCAAACACCCTGAAATCATTGACCACTTCTATCAAGAAGGCAAAACAATCAGAGAAAGATACAAGAATGAACAAGCTTTCTTGTCTTATGAAATGGACAGAAAAGGTTTGCTTAAATATTGGCCAAAAGATTGGGTTGTAAGCTTCAAACGTCAATGCTTGCACAAGTTCCCGCTTTGCTGGTTTAAGGTTCCACGTGATCCGGAAGAAGCAAAAATTTTGATTTTCCATGGAAAACCAACTCCGGAACAGGCATACAAAGGATATTTCGGAAAAATGGGATTCAGATACATCAAACCTACAAAATGGTTGGATAAGTATTGGAACTAGGATTTTGGATTGAAACAATATGGGGCAAGCTTAGGAAGCTTGCCCCATATTTATTGTTTGTCGGTTGGGCATACTGCCCAACATCTAATCTTTATCCAACTCGCTCATTTTGAAAGTCGTGTAACCTTCATAATGGTAGCTTGTGTCGATACCTTTCATGTAGACATTACGGTCGTTAATCTTGTCGGTCAGAGCCTGTTTTAGAAGATATTTAATTTCAATATCTTTGATTGGACTACGTTCCATTGCAAGCAAGTAATCTTCTTTGTCGACTTTACTCCAATCAATGACTTTGTTGAGTTCTTTTTTTAGTATTAAATCGAGCCAAATTCTTGTGCTGCGTCCGTTTCCTTCACGAAACGGATGTGCAACATTCATCTCGACATATTTTTCAATTATTTCATCGAAGTTTGATTGCGGCATCGCATCAATATGCTCTAAAGCAGATTTCAGGTACATAACAGGTGCAAATCTAAAATTACCCTTTGCAATATTGACATTTCGGATTTCGCCCGCAAAATTGTAAATTTCAGAAAATAAAAACTTGTGTATCTCAGAAAGAGCCTTAAATGTACCTGCTTCCAATTTATTCAGGTAGCCGGATTTGAAAAGCTCCAAAGCTTTTATTTTGCTCAATTGTTCTTCTGCTATAGCCAATTCTGTTGAATCAGTTAGTCCGAGTTTGTTTTCTAATACCATAATCTAATATTAACATATAATGCGGGCTAAATAAACCTATCTCAAGAAATTCATGATAAAACGTTTTGCTTTGCAGAAGAAACAGCTGTCTTTCTTGTGGACTTCTGTTATTTCGCTGATTGGATAAGGTTCAGGCTGGATTGTTCGTTGATATTTAACTTTTGGATAGCCTAAAAGCATTGCATATACAGGAACATAACCTGATGGTATGTCAATCATTTCGCAAATTTCCGGAAACATTTTTATGCAAACTTGTGCAAACCCGCACCAACAAGTTCCCAGACCCAAATGTTGAGCATAGAGTTCAATATAACTAAGGGCTATAATTGGGTCAGTGGAAGCACAAGGAGCTTTTATCGGAGATGATACAACTATCATATGCGGTGCTCCTCTAAAGATAATATCCTCGCCTTTTTCGAAAGATTCTTTATATTTTTCAAACTTATTCATTGCAGGCGGAATTGCAGACATAGTGTTTAAAATAAGTTCGTTTGTCTTGTTTTTCAACTCGGTCATAACGGATTTCTTTTTGACTATTGTAAAGTGCAGTGCGTGTGAATTACAGCCTGTCGGAATATAAGGTAACATTTCTTTTAGTTTCTCAAAAGTTTCTTCTGAAACTTCTTCATCTTTGTATTGGCGAACACTTCTGCGTGATTTAATCAAACTAAGCAGCTCATCGTAATTTACAGGTTCGGAATTTTCTGCTGACTTTCCGTTAAAACGAAATGCTCCTGTCGGGCAAATTGCAAGGCAGTGTTGACAAGCAAGGCAGTGTTTCTCATCTGTCATTTGTGGAAAATTGTCCTTGTCAAAAGATAAGCATTTGCTAATGCAATCGTTGATACAGAGCCCGCAGTGGATGCATTTTTCTCTATCGATTTCAATTGTTTTCATATACACACTCCTGCTTTTTTTTGTTTGACTTATACCACTTTTAGAGGTTTAATTACATTATGTTAATATCAATTTTGGAAAAAATCAATACAATCTACGAAAATTTATTTGCCCTGCCTGATAGCTTTATAGAAAAGCTTCCGATAGCTGATTGGGCAATTGATGCAATTTGTGATAGTGTGCATCTTTTGCCGTTCTTGTTTGTGGTCTTTGTAATAATAGAAATCTTAGAATTCTATCACGCAGACAGGATTAATTCTTTGCTTAAGAAAACCGGAAAGAGTGGCGTTTTAGTCGGAGCTTTAGCTTCAATAATTCCGCAATGCGGATTCTCTGTAATCGCAAGCAGTTTGTATTCAACAAGAATAATTACTCGTGGGTGTTTGATTGCTGTATATTTGGCTACATCAGATGAAACAATTCCGATTTTACTTGCTACTCCGCAAAAAGCGTATTTGATAATTCCGATAGTCGGATTGAAATTGTTTATTGGTGTCATTGTCGGCTATTTGATAGATTTAATTTGTCCGCAAGCACTTGTTAAGGACACAAATTCTGTAGATATAATCGAAGAAGGGTGCTGCAAACACGATATCGAACATGGAAGCCGACGTGAGCTTGTTATTCACCCGATTTTGCATACAGCAAATGTCTTTGCGTTTATTCTTGTGATAACACTTATTATCAATTATTTCTTGTCAAATGTTGAGATAACAAATATTATAAATGGCGGGAAATTTATTCAGCCGATAATCGCTGCGTTTATAGGTTTGATACCAAATTGTGCGGTTTCTATCGGGCTTACAATGATGCTAATCAAAGGTACAATAACTTTCGGTGCTGCAATGAGCGGTCTGCTTTCAAATGCAGGGCTCGGATTATTGGTTTTATTGAAGAACAATGATTTCAAAGATACAATGAAAATCGTATTTGTGCTTGTTTGTGTAAGTATTATTTCAGGGCTTTTGATTGATTTGATTTTCTAAAATCATTTAAATAGATGATGCAAAATTTACAAACTCACTCTATTCTGTTAGAAGAGGGAGAGTGTGTAATGTTAAATCAAGTTATTCAACCGACTGATATTTCTGAATCCATTACTAAAAATTGGACGGAGCAAGCGATTGAGTGTTACAAACTCAACGGGAATTGCAAAGAGTGTTCAATAAGAAAGGCTCACTATTCTTTTGCTTGCCAGATGCCGAGAGTGGTCGAGGTTTTGAAATTGATAAACGGTGAACCGGAATTAGATTAATAAAAAAGTGGCAGCTTTTTCAAAAGCTGCCACTTTTTTATTTGATAAAAATTTGATTAAAACTTATTTCCGATTTTTTCTAAGAAAATGACTTCGTCAAATTCTTTTCTCTTTTTAACTGTTTCGGCAGGTTCTGCTTCGTAACCCAAAGTTATCATCGTAGAAAGGATTTGCCCCTCTTTAAGTCCGAGTTTTTCTTTTGCTTTTGTGTAAACTTCCGGCAAAACGTTTGTAATTTCATTTCCCATTGCACCGATGATGCAAGATTTGATATTCAAACTTTCTGCTTCTAACATCATGTATGAAACAGGATAAATCAACTGCTCAAGAGTTCTGATTGTGAGCCCGTTTTCGGCTTGCAATGCCGGATTAAGGGCAGGGTTTTTAATATGGGTAATTTTTGCATCTTCCCAAGCGTTTTCATCTGCAATGCAAACTATGACTGCATCGGCGTTTTTTACGTGTGGTTGAGAAATAGCTAGTTCTGATAACAAATCCTTGTTTTCTTGAGATTTTACAAGAATAAATTTCCAAGATTGAACATTCATCCAAGAAGGTGCTAATCTGCCTGCTTCCAAAATTTTTCTCAAATCTTCGTCCGGAATGTGTTTGTCAGAATATTTTCTAACACTTTGGCGTGATTGAATCAGGTTTAGTAAATCTTGCATTTTATGTCCTTTCTTTCTAACCAATCTTT
The DNA here is from genome assembly GCA_934754775.1 of uncultured Candidatus Melainabacteria bacterium. Lineage (GTDB taxonomy): Bacteria > Cyanobacteriota > Vampirovibrionia > Gastranaerophilales > Gastranaerophilaceae > CAG-196. The sequence continues at coordinate 24,699 of CAKVIM010000003.1, forward strand.
CCTTTACTCCCCTAGCCTTCTGCAAGGATAAGTGTGAAATCGCTGCCTACAGAGAAGGTTTCTGTAGGGTCGTATACGAATTGCATTTTGTTAAGTTCCGGAACTTTTTTCTGCAGCCAGTTTAAGAAATCTACAGTTACTTCGCCTTTATTTGCAACAAATCTTGTGTGAGAAAGGTGAGTAATTTTTAGCATATTAACTTCAAATCCCAACTCAATGAGTTTTTCTTTAAGAGCTTGTGCTTCTTCTTCTTTACGAGGTGAGTACATGATTCCTGCTTTGAACTTTGTGCCGTCCAGTACAGGTTTATCTCTGTAAATCATTCTATTGATTACGTCTTGAGTCTTTTTCGGGTCAAGAATCCAGTAGCTGATGTATCCTTTTTGGTTTGGTGCACCCGGAAGTGTTGCAATCTCGATTTTGTTTTCGTCAACGCTTCTTGCAAAAGCTGCATATTGTGATAATTCGTAGAAACTCATATCTGTCTTAATATAAGTGTTGCAAACATTTAGAACTTCAGGAATTTTCGTGATAACTTGTGGTGAGTGAAGTTTTTCGAACAGACTTCTCATAAACCACTGTTGACGTTGAGTTCTTCCGATGTCGCCAAGTCCGTCTTTTCTGTATCTTAAATATCCGACGGCTTGATTTCCGTTAAGAATAGTGTTTCCCTTGTCTAAATTGATATGAAGATGACCTGCGTAATCGTTGTAATGCATTGGTTTTTCAACATATATAGGAATTCCTCCCAAAGCATCTACAACTTTTTCAACAGCTTCGTCGTGAACGATTATATATTTATCAATTTTAATGCCAAAAGTTTCTTTTAAAGTCTTTTTAACAAGATTAATTCCGCCTAATGCGTGTGCTGCGTTAATTTTTTGGACACCCTTGTTGTCCGGCAAGTATACTTTACTGTCACGTGGAATTGAAATTGCGTTTATTGAGTGCGTTTTCGGGTCAATGTTCACAATGATAATCGTATCTGAACGTGTACCTTCCCAAATATTAGCACTATCGCCGTTTGAATCTACGCCAAGCAGTAAAATATTTTGTCTGCGAGGTGAAAACGGAACTTCAAAGTTGCCGTGTTTTTTTCTTACGAACTTGAAAAACCCGCTTGCGTCATCGGCTTGTTCCGAATTGATTTTATTCAAAAAGAAGTTGTTTTCGACAACTGTTACGCAAACTATTACTGCACACAAAATCGCTAGCACGACCGTGAACAAAAGTTTTGCGAAGTTTGAAGTTTCTTCTTTTTCTTCTCTAATATTCTTTAAAAATGCTTTATATTCTTCCTGTTGATTATTATTTGCTATTTTCATATCTTATCTCTCTTTACTAAAAAATTATATTTTAAGCATGTCTCAAAATCAATTATTGCAAATGTAACATTTTTAAAGTACAAAAAAGATATGAAAATCTTGTTTATTAATTTTGGCGGATTAGGCGATGAAATTCTATTTCTGCCAACCATAATTTCAGTAAAAAAACAATTTCCGGATGCGGAAATTACACTTGCACTCGAACCTCGAAGCAAAGGTGTGGTGAGTCTTACAAATATTATTGATAAGACTTTGTACGCAGATATAAAAGGCAAAAACAAATATTTTGAACTTTTCAAACTTTTGGTAAAGATTTGGCGGGAACGCTTTGATATGGTTGTTTCATCAGGCTCAAATAAATTTATCTCAATGTTTTTGTTTTCAACTTTTATCCCGAAACGATACGGGTATAATTCTGGCAAATTTAGTGAGTTGCTTTTGACTTCGGCTGTGAAATTAAACAAAAACCAATATGCTGCAAAAATGTATCACGATTTAGTTAGAGGGATTACAGAATATAATACGGAACTTCCGGAAATTGATGTTATTAAAAAAAATACGGAAGCAGATACTGTGTTAATCCATCCTGGGGTAAGTCTTTTGAGTGTTAAAAAAGGTATGATTAAGACTATTCCGGCTAAAGAGTGGGCAGAAGTTGTGAATAAGCTTGCAGATTTTGGGAAAAAAGTTATACTTGCAGGCGGGCCTGATGATAGAGAAACGATTGAAACTATTCAAAAACTTGTTCCGGCTGAAAAATACACAAATATGTTTGGCAAGACTAAAAACTTGAAAGAGCTTGCGGAATTGATTTCGGGTGCAGAAAAGTTTTTGTGTTCAGATTCTGCTCCTTTACATGTTGCAGTAGCACTGGGAGTTAAAACATATGTTATTTTCGGTTCAACTGACGACAAAAAGCTCATTCCTGATAATGGGCAAGTTGTTCCTCTTAAAGCAAAATGTGATTGCCCGCTACAACCGTGCTTGTGGGAAAGACGCCAGACTACTTGCGAAACGCTTGATTGCTTGAAGATTACGGCTGATGAAATTGTTGACGCTGTAGTCAATAGATAGAATATTTCAATTGACTAATATTACTCCTTAAACTACAATAGTATAAATATCTTGAGGAGAAATGTTATGTCAGATAAAGGTTTAGAATTTGATCCGGGGTTTGCACCATTTATTTTTGCATTCCGTGGCACTATAGAATACCTGTATATGGATATAAACAGGTTTAAAAATCTTTCGCAGAGAAAGATGAAGTTCAAGCAGTACCACAAAAAGTTTTTAGAACTTTTTAATAATAACCTCGGCTTCTATGTCGGATGTCTGATGTGGGCAGCATATATAAAGACTCAACCTGAGCAAGAAATCCTTAACAATAACTGCTTGGGGCAGGAATATGATGAAGAAGCCAATATTTCTGACACAGAATTTATGATAAAATTTCTTGAACTTTTCCCTAAGGATATGAAATATTTTCTTAATGAAAAGTATGAGATTAATCCTCTTGATATGAAGATTTTAGAGCTTTACAAAGAATTTTTGATTATGAATAAAGGATTTGTGGAATCTAAAAATAACACAGATATCTTGCTTCCTGCCGGAGTTAAAACTGAAGGTGCGGAAGGTTTTAAAGACAAGATTATGGAAGTAATCAAGGGTGAAGATTTGTCAAAATTATTGGAATATAGGGATTTAATATGTCAAATATAATCAATGTTGCAAGAGGCTTGGAAAAGGCTGATTTAGTTATCAAAAATGCAAATATCGTGAATGTCCTCTCTGAAGAGATTCATAAAGGTGATATCGCAATTTGTGACGGTGTAATCGCAGGAATTGGCGAGAACTATTCCGGCGAAAAAGAAATTGATGTGAATGGAGCTTATGTTACACCTTCTTTTATTGATGGTCACGTGCATTTGGAAAGTACAATGATGCTTCCGAAAGAATTCGCTAAAACAGTTCTTCCTGCAGGTACTACTACGGTTATAATTGACCCGCACGAGATTTCTAATGTACTGGGTTTGCATGGTATAAGTTTTATGCATGAAGCGGTTAAAAACTTGCCAATGAACGTGTATACAATGCTTCCGTCTTGTGTTCCGGCAACACCTTTTGAAACTTCTGGTTTTGATTTGAACAGTTATGACTTATCGCTTTTGATTGATAAACCTTGGGTGCTTGGAATTGCAGAAATGATGAATTTTCCTGGGGTTTTGAATTTAGATAAAAATGTTATGGCAAAACTGGAATTGGCAAAATCTCGTGGAAAGAGAATTGACGGTCACGCACCGTATTTGAGCGGCAAAGATTTGTGCGGATATATTGCAAGTGGCGTGAAATCAGACCACGAATGCACAACTCCTGAGGAAGCAATCGAGAAATTGCGTTTGGGCGTTTATGTAATGATTAGAGAAGGTACGGCAGCGAAGGATTTGGATGCTTTAATTCCTGTACTCAAGTCATCTAACACCAGAAAATGTATTTTTGTAACTGATGACAGACATCCTGCAGATTTGAAAGAACATATTAACGGTATGGTTAGACGTGTTGTTGAAGCCGGTGTTGACCCGATTAAGGCTGTGCAAGTTGCAAGCTTGAATACTGCAGAATACTTTGGACTAAAAGATTTGGGTGCAATTGCTCCCGGGTATAAAGCTGATTTGTTGATATTGCCGGATTTAAAATCATTTAAGCCGGATGTTGTGTTGAAAGACGGTCACGTAGTTGCTCAAGGTGGTAAACTTGCCGTTGAAATTGCTGATTCTGACGCAATTTCAACCCGTAACTCCGTAAATGTGCGTTGGATTACAATGGATGACTTTAAGATACAAGCAGAAGGCGACGGGCTTAAGAAAGTGCGTGCCTTGGAAGTTATTCCGCACCAATTGATTACAAAATCTGTTATTTCAGAAGTTAAGGTTGTGGATGGTAATGCGGTAAGTAATGTGGATACTGACACACTCAAGATTTGTGTAATAGAACGCCACAGAGCTACAGGAAACATCGGTAAAGGCTTTGTAAAAGGATTTAATTTAAAATGCGGTGCAATTGCTTCTACTGTTGCACATGATTCACACAACATGATTGTAATTGGGACAAATGACGCTGATATGTACACTGCAGCCGTTGCTTTGATTAAGTGTCAAGGTGGTAAAGTGGTTGTGAAAGATGGTGAAGTTATCTCAAAACTACCGCTTCCGATTGCAGGTTTGATGTCTGATAGAGAATTCGATTTTGTTGTCGAGAAGTGCGACGAATTGAATAAAGCGGCTCATTCAATCGGCTGCAAGCTGGAAGATCCGTTTATGACAATGGGCTTCTTATCTCTTCCTGTAATTCCGGAGCTTAAGATTACGGATAAAGGCGTATTTGATACAAACAAGTTCGACTTCATTGATATTTTTGAAAGCGAACCGTCAAGTTTGTTGAGATAAATTTTGGGGCTTATTCCTCAAGCAATTTGTTTAAGCTGATTTCTAATGCTTGGCAAATTTGGACAACAATAGCTATACTTGGGTTAACTTTTTGGTTCTCGATAGAGTTCAAGTACTTTGTAGATATTCCTACAAGTTCGGCTAAATGTTCTTGGCTAAGTCTTTTTCTGAGTCGTTCTATTCTTATTGTGTCGGCAACTCTTTTAATGATTTCATTTTTGTCCATAGTTAGATGATAATTTATTTGCCAGATAAAATATATCCATGATAGTATAATATACAAGAATGATAGTTCTTGTGTTTATAATTATGTGTTATAAAAATGAGGTGGATATGGAGAATAATTTATCTGAATATCGCTTGGGTTTAGAGGAGATTCGCAGTTGTATTGTGATTTTACAAAAGGCGGTTGAAAATGAAGGGGACGAGATTTTGCCTTCTGATATTAGCAATTATTTGGAGATTGCTCTTGATAAGATGGATGTTTTGCTGCAGAATTTTGACAACATTGAAACGGCAGAGAAAAATTAGTAAACAAAATTAGCTAGCCTGATTTGGTGGCGTGTCTTGTTTCAAGCTTATACTTTGTGCCGATTAAATAGTGCAGTTTCAATGTAACTATATAGGTATGAAAGTAAAAAGTTTCTTTAAATTATTGAATAGAAAAATCAAAAAATACGACAAAGCGACTTCTAACCCTTTTGAAGCAATACCTTTGCCGATAACACTTGTTTGGGTGGAAGAAGAAAATCCTCAAGAAAAAATTATTTATCCTCAAGATTTGTAATCTAGTTTTTGCTTCTCGGATTTTTCTCCTGAAAAATCCAAATCAGGAATTAAATCCGGTAAAACAAACCCCGCAATTCCGGCAGCGGCACAGGCTGCAACGCCAACAGGATTAAATAACGCTATGGCTGCAGGAATTGCACTCCATTTGCCGACATTTATAACTGAGCCAAAAATTTGTTTTGCGGTATGACCTTTTTTAGAAGCTGCGGAAATTTTTCCGATTTCAGGAATTCCCATTAGAGCTGCCATTCCACCGCTTGCTCCAAGTCCGAGAATTTTTGCACCAAATCCCATAATTACTCCTATATAACTTAATCTTTTCCCTTATTTATATAAAGTATTTATGATGAAAAAAATTGCCTATTTGTAACATTGTTACAAATAGGCAATTCGTATTTTGTATTAAGACTAAAGTCTTGCGTTTTTCGGTACAACCGTAACTCCGCCTTCTGAAACGTAAAATCCACGGGCTAAATCGTCCTCACGGTTAACGCCGATTTTTGTATAAGGCGGGATTACAACGTTTTTGTCAATGATTGCTTTTCTTATTTCAGAATATCTGCCGACATTAACATCTTCCATAAGAATACTGTCTGAAACTTGAGAATAGCTGTTAATCTTGACGTTTGGAGATAGAACACATTTAGAAAGTGTTCCGCCTGATACAATACAACCTTCTGAAACCATAGAGTTTGTTGCCATACCGACTCTATCGCCTTGTTGCCAAATGAATTTAGCAGGCGGGTAGTTGTAGTTGAATGTTCTTATTGGCCATTCTTTTGAATACAAATTGAGTTCAGGCTCATAATCCAACAAATCCATATTTGCTTGCCAATAAGCGTCAATACAGCCTACGTCACGCCAGTAGCCTTTTTCTTTTTCCGTAACTCCAGGGAAGTGGTTTTCGTGGAAATTGTAGATGAAAATATTTTTGCCCTGATTTAGAAGCATCGGAATGACGTTTTTGCCGAAATCGTGGTTAGAATTTTCAATTTTTGAGTCCTCTTCAAGAGCATTTAGTAAGATATCTTTGTTAAAAATATAGTTGCCCATTGAAGCTAAACACATTTTAGGGTTGTTAGGCATTGCTTTTGGTGGCGTTTGAGGTTTTTCTACAAAGCCTGTAAGACGCCAATTTTCGTCAACTTCGATTATACCGAATTCGTGTGCTTCTTCAATAGGGATTGGAATAGCAGAGATTGTTAAGTCTGCATCTCTTGTTTTGTGAAAATCAAGCATTTGCCCTACATCCATTTTGTAGATATGGTCGCCACCGAAAACACAGACGTAGTCAGGTTCTTCGTCATGGATATGGAATGCATTTTGATAAACCGCATCGGCTGTTCCTTGATACCAAGTCCCGCCGGTTCGCATTTGTGCAGGCACAAGGTCAACATATTGGTTCAAAAACGGTGAAAGAACCCAACCTTTTGAAATGTGTTTGTTCAGTGAATCGGATTTGTACTGAGTCAAAACTTTTATCTTGAAGAAACCGGAGTTGATAAAATTGTTCAGCACAAAGTCGATAATTCTGTATCTTCCGCCAAACGGTACCGCAGGTTTAGCTCTATCTTGTGTTAGCGGAAACAGTCTTTTGCCTTCTCCGCCGGCTAAAATCATAACCAAAGCATCATCTATTAACATATAAACCTCTCCATCTAATTTATACAAATATTTTATCAAATTTGAAAATTGATTGCACTCATACTTTAGGATGGTGTTTTTTATATGCTATAATTTTCTTATGAGTAAGATTAGAAAGCTATATTATTTTGATAAAAAGAATATGCAGGAAATGATTTCGTTTCTCAATAATCGAGATGCGTACATCAATCATGTCATGTTTAATCCGCTTATTCCGCTTCACCACTTGCTCCCACTCAGATTTAAGTTTTTGCCCGAAACTTATGTTTTGAAGGATAAAAAAGATATCAAAGGACTTATTACGGTTGCTCCGTCCAGATGTCCGATGCGAAAAATGGAAATCCAAAGACTTTTCTTCGATGAAAACGCTTATGATGTCGCAGGCGAGCTTATTCAATACGTTGTATCTAAGTATAAAGCAATGGGTACGGCTTCTTTTGTCGTGAAAATTGATGATTATTTGCCGGAATTGCTGAAACTGTTTGTCTCAAGATGCGGATTTAGCCAAATATCATATGAAAAACTTTGGCAAATAAAAGACACTGACGCTTCGTATAGTCGTAATGAATTTAGAACCTTCAGGAACTCTGATTCTCCGACTGTAGCAGCTCTTTATAACGAATCTTTGCTGCCGCACTTTAGACCACTTTTGAGCAAAGACGCAAAAGAGTTTAAAGAAGTTTATTTTAAAGGTTTATCGTATTTTGACGAGTACAAGTACGTTATAGAGGATAAAAAATCAAAAAATATCGTATGCTACATTTCAATTCACACGACAGATAACGAAAATTATATAGTTGATATTGTTCAATCTTCGTGGGCGGATATTGATTTGAGGGCTATTTTGGCGTTTGCGAATGCTCAAATTAAAAAACGTAAAAATAAATTTAATCTGTATGTAAAAACAAAAAAATATACTCAACTTGGCGAAAAATACGAACAGGAATTTGTACAAAATAAGTTTGAGTGTGTGCAAAATCAGATTGTTTTGACGAACTCATCTGCCAAAATCATACGTGATAGTGCAAGTTCCGGACGTTTTGTTCTGCTAAATCAGTTCTGTGGAAATGCCCCATTGTGTAAAGATTTGTAAAAATTTAATCCAAAGCTCTAAAGTTTTTGAAAAAAATGCCGATAACATTAATACAAAGAATAGGGCAAAGGATATGGCAGAAACGTTTAATCTTAATAATTTCTTACAAACATATAAGACACAGACGTATGATCCTACAAAGCAACATGCTGCTGCTGAAGAGCAAATGGAAGCAAAGCTTGAGGCTAAGGCAGAAGAAGCTGTTCAACAAAATGGATTATTGTCATTAACTTTGTCTGAAAAAATGGCAGAGCTTGGTGTTGGCGAAAGAGTTATAAAACAAGTTGCAGATACTGCCGCAGGAATTGTAACTGATATTGTAGACCCGATTAATGATTATTTGAAAAAATACGAAAAGGTCTTCGATGCAAGAGTTTACAATACAGAAATTCAAAGTTATGCTAAGCAAATGTTTTTTGCATCTCAAGCGATGAAGAAAGAAGCCGCAGAAAACACTACCGGACAAAACTTTGTATATGATATGTAATTCATTTTTCTCCTTTTCTTACTCATAAAAATGCGTCTGACTTAAGCGATAAGTCAGGCGTTTTAGTATCCAAATAAAAAATCCGCACTTTAGACAAAGCACGGATTTTTTGTTTAGACAATATTAAAATTATAAAGCTGCTTTAGCTGCTTCAACAACAACTGAGAAAGCTTCTTTGTCATTAACTGCCAAATCAGCAAGCATTTTTCTGTTAACTTGAATGTTTGCTTTTTTGCAAGCGTTAACGAATCTAGAATAGCTCATTCCTTGTTCTCTAACTGCTGCGTTGATTCTTACAATCCATAAACGACGCATATTACGTTTTGTAGCACGTCTATCTCTGTAAGAGTATTTAAGAGCTTTCATTACTGCAATGTTAGCAACCTTAAATATTCTGCTTCTTGCACCTTTAAAACCTTTTGCAAGTTTTAATATTTTTTTGTGTCTGTTACGACATACATTACCACGTTTAATTCTCATTGTTCAACACTCCTATCTAGCATACTTCTTGTAAGGTAACTCTTTTGAAATCAATTTTTCGTAAGATTCAGAAATCACTACATCTCCGAAAATCTTACGTTTTCTTGATTCAGCTTTGTGTTGAAGCAAGTGGCCAATACCTGCATGTCTTCTTGTGATTTTACCTGTGCCAGTAACTTTGTATCTCTTAGCTGCTGCACGGTGGGTTTTCATTTTTGGCATTTTGTTTCTCCTTTCCAGTGTCGGCTTTGATTTTCACCAAGCTTTCACTGCCTGTACCTAAACCGAGTAAGGCATACCATAGCACTATACTTCGGCATGATTAGTTTATGATAAAGCATGCTTAATGTCAAGGGAGATTCCCTAACGGGCTGAACCCTCACCCGTTTTTCTAATGTTCAAGCAAAGCTTTCACATTGAAAAACTGCCCTCTCTCTTGACCAGCTCACATTAAACGAGCACGCTCACGCTTCAGCTCTCTGTTCGCTGGTCGCTCCGTCTGGAGAGGGTAGAATTATCGTACTATACGCCCAATTTTATAGAAATGTAACAATTTCTTTATATACTAGCAAATAATCTTTTTAGAGGTTATATTATGCTATGAGGATAATTATAATGTAGATTATTCTTAACATGAGGTCTTAAACGTGGTAGATAATAGGTCAGCAGGTTTTTATGGAATTGGTGGTGCATTCAACTTTAAAAGTGGTGACCCCTCTGGAACTGCGGCTAAGATGAGCCAAGAAAAATATGGCTCTGAAGCAATGTATCTCCCGCCGGCAGAGGGTGAAGAAGAGGACGGTTATTATAACAACGAACCGTATGTGGATAGAAGTGCCTTATTAAAAGCGACGCTTAATTCTCTTGCTATGACAAATGTTGCGTCCGTTTTGAATTCTAAGAAACATAAAAAGAGTATTAAAGATTCGCTTAAAGATGAAGATGAAGCTGATGAAGAGAATGAAATAGAGCGTTTGGAAGCAGAGGCTGACGAAGAATTTAGAGAAGCTCAAGAATAATCTCAAGTGTACTATTCCGCTCGTTATTTTTGTTGTATAATAATATAACTCGGTGAGGGGATTTATTATGTCACATGATGCAAAAAAAACGAGTAAATATTCGTATAGGGAGCCAAAATTTTATAACGTTTGGAGAAGAATTTTTCTCTTTATAGTAACGGACATTTTTTACATGATACGTTTTAAACTAGTTTACAGACTTGAGGTACAAGGAAGAGAAAATATTCCTAAAGGAAGCGATTTTATTATTGCAGCAAACCACCTTTCAACCCTTGATCCGCCACTCGTGTGTGCTGTTGTAAACCGAGGTGTTGCGTATATGGCAAAGAAAGAACTCTTTGAAAATCCGTTTATGCGATGGTGGTTGAATTGGCTCGGAGCGTTTGCGGTTGATAGGGAAAAACTGGGTGTTTCTACGATAAAGACTGTTTTTTCATTAAAGAAAACCGGTTGGGTTCTGGGAATTTTCCCTCAAGGTACAAGACAAGAACCGGGTGAGATAAGTCATATAACGAAGGGTTTTGCGTCTTTGGCGAAAACAACAAAGTGTGGAATTTTGCCAATTGGGATTACAGGAACACAAGAGGTTAAACGCTTTCCATTTACAGGAAAGATTGTTGTAAAAATTGGTGAACTTATACCATGTTCAGACAACCCTCAAGAAATGGTTCAAAAATGGGTTGAGTCAATAGAAAAGCTTACGGGGTTTAAATATGTAGGCGACGAGAGTTTAGTAAATTAAGGGCTGGAAGGATTTATGGCGACTGAAAAGAATTACAATAGAAGATATGAAAAAGATTATAATATTTTTAGAATCCTTTTTTATATGTCATTTGTTTGGCTGGTAGTTTATCCAGTAACAAAATTGATGTATAACGTCAAAATTGTTGGGCGTGAAAATGTTCCGAAGGATTCTCACGTAATTTATGCTGCAAACCATGTTTCTTATATCGACCCGCCGCTCGTTTCTTTGGCGGCAAGAAAATGTATTGCTTATATGGCGAAGCAAGAATTGTTCAAAGATAAAGACAGACTCTTAAGATTTTTGGTGCATATTTTGGGAGCGTTTGCAGTAAACCGTGAAAAACCAGAAATAGCGACGTTTAAAACAGTTAAATCTGTCTTTAACACTTCTTGGTCATTGGGGATTTTTCCTCAAGGTAAGATTATCAAAGAACCTGTGATTGAAAATATTCATAAAGGCTTTATTATATTTGCTAAAAAGTTTAAAGCTGATATTGTACCTGTGGGTATAAAAGGGTTTGACGGATACGCTAAAAAGTTGTTTGAAAAGAATATTACTGTAACTGTCGGAAAACCTATCTCATACACTCTTGATGAGGACGAAATCTTGAGGGAGTGGGCTCGTCAAATTTGTGAGTACACAGGTTTCGAAAACAAGATTGAAGAAGTTCCTGTTGCTTAATATTACTTAATAAAAAGGCAAGTTTTAAGCTTGAGTTGTTTTATAAGATTAGTGTAAGTTGGTAGAAGGTAATTAGTATGAACATCCCAAAAATTTTTGTGCTGAAAAATAATGTAGTTCCGCAGATGGCTATTAATAAGTCAACGCCGAGGTTTGGCTTGAAAATGGCTGATCCGTTGCAAGCGGACACAGTGTCTTTTAAAGCTTCCCCAAAGCTTGCAAATAGAGCCTGTGAGGTTAACAGAACGACTGCAATAGCTGTACGTCAGAGAATGGAAGAGCCTGCTCAAAGAGTTTTTGATTTTATAGAAACAAATTTTGGTGATTTGGTTGCGACCGTAAAAGAACCCAAGAACCCGATTTTAAAAATTCATAAGAGGCTAAAATCTGTAGATTCTATTGCAGAAAAAACGGGAACTCGTATGTTAACTTCTGTTGACGATATTATTACTCATATGACAGATTTGGTTGGTTTAAAGTTTGAACTTAGAAATTCGTATAAACCTGATGTTGACAATATTCTCGGACGTTTTATTCCTTTAATTAAATCAGGTTCGCTTGAATTGTTGGAGATTGAAAATAAGCGTCCAATGGTAGTTAAAGGTGCTCCTGAGGCTGAAGCCGCAATATATGATTACGGTACTGTTTCAATGATGGAGAAAATGGCTGATACACAGCATGATGTTTGGAGAAAAAATAAAAAAAGAGCTAGGGTAAAACAAAAATTAGACGATGATTTTACTGATGTAAATTATTGTGCAACGCACTATTTGTTTAAATTATTGGGAAAGAAGCCGGCTGTATTTGAATTGCAAGTTATTGGACATAATACAAATTTAGCCAAACATGTTGATGATACAGTTTATAAAAAATTGGCAGGAAAAGAGCCTAAAGATGTTCCACCGGAATTTCATGAACTTTTCAGGCCGCTAACTGATTCTGATTTCTTCGCTGCAGAACCGGACGCAGAAAGAATTGTTAATCGTGCAAAAGAAGTTTTAAATAAATATAGAGGTGATGTTTTCTTGTATCAAAGAAGTAAAGCCGATATGCCTTACACCAAAAAGAAAAATCAAGAAATGTTTTTACCGATTGCAGATAAGATGTTTCCGAGTGACATTGAGCTTAAGTATGGCATAAGTACTTCAGATTTTGACTACAACAATATTGCCAAAATGGTTGCAAAAGGCGAGAAACTGGCAGAAAAAGCAAGAAAAGCAGAAGCCGCTGCAGGTAAACACAAAAAATAATTATTTTGAGTTTGTTTTTTTGTGTTTGTTACGGTTTGTTTTCTTTGTGAATTGTTGCGGAGAAGCACAGTATGATGTTTGAATACGTTTGACACTATAGACTTCCGGCATGGCTTGTAATGCTATCATCACACGTCTTAGGGTGTCAATATTGTCCAGTTCAATTCCGAGTTCAATAATACCGACCTTGCCCTTTGATTTAACATTTGCAGAGCTGATATTGGTGTTGTTATCGGATACCACGCCGATAATATCTTTGAGAAGTCCGAGTTTTTCAGCTGTTTCAATACGGATTGTTGTGCTGTATGTTTTATTAACATTATTGCCTGACCAGTGAATATCCAAAAGTCTTTCAACAGGGATGTTTTCTAGAGTTTTACAATCCAAACGGTGTACAGTAACGCCCTTAGAGCGAGTTACAACTCCGACAATCGGCTCTCCCGGGATAGGGGAACAGCAACGAGCAAACGAATATAGCAAACCTTCTAAGCCGATAATATCTTTTTCTGACGCTTTTCGTGGTTTATGTTGAACCTGTGATTCTTGTTTTTGTGGCTTTCTTAATCGATTAATAATCTTGTTGACTGTGGTTTCGCCATAACCTAAAGCTGCAAACAAATCGTCTGCACTCACATAGTTCATTTGTTTTGCGACCTTGTCAAACTCGCCGTTTTTCACGTACTCATCAAATACAGTCTTAGTGAGTTCGTGTTCCAAATTCGCTTTACCAATATCAATATGGTCTTCACGCTTGTTCTTTTTGTACCATTGTCTGATTTTAGAAGCTGCTTGCTTCGTAACAACAAAGTTTAGCCAATCAAGCCTTGGGGCAGCGACTTTTGAGGTCATAATTTCGACAATGTCACCGTTTTTTAGTTTTGTATCAAGTTGGGCGATACGTCCGTTAATCAAAGCTCCGACTGTTTTATGACCGACATCAGAGTGGATACGGTATGCAAAGTCAACCGGAGTTGCATTTATAGGAAGGTCAATTACGTCACCTCCTGGAGTGAATGCAAAAACTTGATCCGAGAACAAATCTAATTTTACTGAATTAACGTAATCTTCTGCATTTTGAGTGTCTTTATTGTACTCAACGAGTTTTCTCATCCAAGAAAACTTGATATCACTTGCTGAATCGGCCTTTTTAGAGCCTTTTTCTTTGTATCTCCAGTGTGCTGCGATACCATATTCGGCAATTTCGTGCATTTCCCAAGTTCTTATTTGCACTTCCAAAGGTTTTTGGCGAGGGCCGATTACGGATGTGTGCAGTGATTGGTACATGTTGCCTTTTGGCATTGCGATATAATCTTTGAAACGCCCCGGAATAGGTTTGAATTGCGAGTGAATAAGCCCAAGAACTTCGTAACACTCTTTTTCTGTATCAACGATTACACGGACCGCTGTAATATCGTATAAGTCGTGGAATGCGACATTCAGACGTTTCATTTTGTTGTAAATACTGTAATAGTGCTTTGCACGACCCGTTATCTGTGCGTTAATCCCGCTTGCTTTAACGTCTTTGGAAATCTTTTCGATTAAAAGCTTTACCGTCATATCACGTTCGGCTTTTTTCTGTGAAACGAGTTGAGCGATTTCGTAGTATTTATCAGGTTGTAAATACTTGAGTGATAAATCTTCAAGCTCTGCTTTAATCTTACCCACACCTAAGCGGTTAGCTAAAGGTGCAAAAATATCGAGCGTTTCTTGTGCAATTCTTTGTTGTTTTGCGGGTGCCATGTAGTTCAGAGTTCGCATATTATGGAGTCTGTCGGCAAGTTTTAGGAAAATAATTCTGACATCACTTGCCATGGCAATAAACATCCTGCGGAAGTTTTCTGCTTGACGCTCTTCTGTGGATTTGAACTGCAATTTCCCCAGTTTCGTAACCCCTTGAACGAGGTTAAGTACATCTTCACCAAATTTTTCTTTAATTTCTTCAGGCTGTGTGTCAGTATCTTCCAAAATGTCGTGCAAAAATCCAGCCATAAGTGTGTGCTTATCAGCTCTTAATCCAATCAAAATTTTTACAACTTCCATTGGGTGGATGATGTAAGGCTCTTCTGATACTCTATACTGTCCGGCATGAAGCTTTTTGGCGAATTCAAACGCTCCTTCCAGCTCTTTAATATCGGCTTCGGGGTATTCTTGTTCCAAAAGCAGTGCTCTTATTTCATCAAATGTAATTACGAACTGTTCCATATATAGTTATAATAGTGTTTTTTTTACATTTTTTCAAGTAGGATATTAAAAAACTTTTTTATTTCAAAATAATTCTTCATTTTCTTTTCTTTATTGCGAACAAAGAAAAGAAAACGAAGCAAAAGAAAAGAAATGACGCACTGTTTTCTACAACCTTACGGTTGTGGATTGAATGGATGTTGCCGGTGAACCGGCACTTTGGCACTCGCTATAGCAGCTAAACGCTGCACGCTCGTGGTGCTAAAGTCGTTCTGTCCCTTACGGGCTAACACCTCACCCGCATTCGTAACGTTCGCAAAGCTCACGAACGACTGCACCCTCTCCAACAGGAGAGGGTAGTTTTTCAATGTGAAAGCTTTGCTTGAACATTAGAAAAACGGGTGAGGTTCTATTCCGCAAGGGAAAATAGCTAATCCGCAACTCTAATTATACTATTCACCGTGCAGTCTTTAAGCTCGCTCACAACCTCTCTGATTAAGCGTTCTTGAGTCTTTTCAGTGATTACCGTAATATCAGCCGTATTGTCGCTTGAAACACCTTTCTGAAGTATGCTTGACAAGCTGATATTTTTATTCGCACAAATCGTACCAATCATTGCAATTACGCCGATTGCATTCGGAGCTGTAATTGAGAGATAATATTTATTGAATGTGTCCTCAATTTTTACAGGGTTTGCCTTTGAATGGTGGTGACATCTCATCATCGGAAGCATGTAATCTGTTTTTCCGAACTCTGCTGCTATTGATAAAATATCTCCGACAACTGAGCTAGCAGTAGGAAACTCTCCAGCCCCAGGGCCTGAAAGCACGATGTTTCCAATTGGATGACCGCTTATTGCAACCGCATTTGTTACATAATCAATATGAGCAAGCGTTGTATCCTTCGAAATAAGCATTGGATGAACTCTTACGTCTGCATTGTTGTTTTCATCAATTGTCGCAGTCGCAATAAGTTTGATTTTGTAACCAAATTCGTTTGCTTTTGCCATATCCTCTTTGCGGATTTTTGTAATCCCTTCTCTATAGACGTTTTCAATCTTAATACGAGTCTTGAACGCAATTGTTGCAAGCGTTGTAATCTTATACGCTGCATCAAAGCCTTCTACATCGCCAGTAGGGTCAGTTTCTGCATACCCAAGCTCTTGGGCTTCCTTCAATACATCCTCATAAGAAGCTCCGTCAACATCCATTTTTGTCAAAATATAATTAGTTGTGCCGTTCAAAATAGCGTGGATTTTTCTAATCTTATTCCCTGCTAAAATTGTTTTAATAGGCATAATAATCGGGATACCGCCTGCAATAGCAGCTTCATACAGTACAACTTTGTTGCATTCTTCTGCAAGATTAAATAATTCTTCGCCTTTTTTTGCAAGTAATTCTTTGTTTGCAGTAACAATATGTTTTCCGTTTCTAAGGGCTGTTTCAATATAGTCCCAAGCAGGATTAACGCCGCCAATAAGTTCTACAATAACGTCTATGTCAGGGTTATTAACTACATCAAAAGGATTATCGGTAAGCATTTCCGGAGGAAGTTCGACAGAGCGAGGTTTGTTGATGTTCTTAACCGCAACTTTAATAACTTCTACGTCTTCCACGTTTTGTAATGTCTTATACACGCCTGTACCAACAGTTCCAAGACCAATGATTCCAATTCTTAACTTACTCATGCAGTTCTCCTTTTGTTGGAAACCATTATAGCATGGATTTTGCTGTTTGTCTTGAACTTAAAACTCTTCTTTAAAAAATATTCTCAGGCTCTCCGGTAATAGCTTTACTGCTTCGTCCAAACCACACAGAACTTGGTCGCTGTTTGCCAGTTTATTGCTTCTTGCCAGTTTATAATAATTCATGAGCAGTTTTATCTGCTTTAATATTTTTGCTTCCCCTTTGCCGTTTGCGTTGCTGATTTTTTTGTAATACCTTCGGGCGAGCTTAGATGCGGTCAAGGTTTTGTTTATCGGTTTGAAATCTCCGTAGTCAATAAGTCTGCCTGCAACGAGGTTCTTGTCTTGATTATTGAATCGATTGTCTTTTGTTTCTATTCCTAAATCTTCAAGCTTGTTGTGCTTTCTAACTTTCCCCAATGACTCTATGTCAGCAAACTCAAAGACTGCATATTGTGATTGGGGGTTTGCAAAATGAAATTCAACTGCATCAGAATTTTTGATTCTGTGCCCGATAGCCTTTTTTATAAAAAGAGCGATATTAGCTTCTCTATACAAGCCGTGGTAATGTTTGTAGACATTTTGGGTTTTCTTCTTTATCGCTTCACTGATATAGCTTCTGTACTCTATCGGTGTAGAATTCTTGACCAGTCTTATTTTGTCACGAACTAATGCGTTAAAGATTTTTTCATCAAGAATTCCGAATTTTACAAAAAGCATTTTCAACATTTTACTAAATAGAGAGCAGGTGAGTTTGTGATTGTTAATCATATTGTAAGTCAGCATCTCAATTTCGGTGTTGAGTGAATCTTTGTCGTTTCTATCTCTATAAAATTTGATGGCTTTATCTGAAAATATTTTTTTGTTAGATGAATCTGTGCAAGATAATCTGTAAACAGTTCCAAATCCACCAAAATCAACAAGTTTGACTTTTACGTTGTCATCTTTTTTAATTAGTTTTGCATTAATCATTCCGTTTTTTATGTTTTCGCACAAGTCTTTTTCTGTTGATTTGATAACTTCTTTGTCCAGATTGATTGATTCAAGTATAAAATTTTTGTTATATAGGCTGTTGCCTTTGGTAATATATTTTACTTGTTCGACAGTAAACTTGAGGAACTTTAAAAAAGAAAGATTGCCAAGATAATCACGAATCTTGCTGTTAATATATTTTTCAAAGGCATTTAAGGAATCGCAAGAATCCGAAATCCCCTTATCAATGCTCAAGAATGATTGTTTAACGTCTTTGCCGTTGAGTAATTTCAAAAAGTCTTGTGGAATAGTGCCTATAAGCTTTTTGTTGTTTAATCCTAAAGCAGTTTCTTCAGCATAAAGGAACGGGTGCTTTTTCAGCAATCCCGTCATGCCTTTAGAAGAGATGTTATATTGATTAGAACTGTTTATTTGCATAGGTTATTGTTCGTCAAGTTTTAGAACTTTTTGCAAGTCTTTTTCTGTTTTATCGTTCACGTTTACGATTTTGGTTTTTATTTTATGTGACGGATTTATTGCTGTGTTAGCTAATCTTATTGAAAAATTTGGCTCTTTGGATGCTAAAATTCCGCCTGAATATTTAGGGATTGTGAATTCAAGATCTCTAAAAAACTTTGCTGTTTCAGGTTGACGAAGTGATTTTGGAATAATAAAGTTATTTCCTTTAGGTGCTGATTTTAAGCAAGACGAAATTAGGCCCCTGCGAGTGTTAGCGTCCTTGAGGTCATTAATTCCGATTAAGTGGTTAAAAAAGGAACAGTTTCCTACGTGTAAAATTGATGCAACGCCTTCAATTTGCTCGTTATTTCTTATTGCAATAAAAGAGTCTGTGTAAGGGCTGAGTCCTGAAGAGATGATGTCTTTAAAGAAATTTTTTAAATCTGCTTTTGGATTCTTTGTGCACACACCTTGTGGGTCATTGGCAATTTGTCTATCTTTTCCTTGAAGTACCAAAAGGCATCTTTCGATGAATGGTTTATCTTTTGGGCTCAGTCTGTAAATATCAACGATATCAGTTTTGCCATTAGCAAAACGTGTTACGACTTGTGTGACTGTTTTAGCTTTGAAATTTGTTGATTCAGCTTGAGCAGGGATTGGTTGTATTTTCATGTTTAACTCCTTATACCGAATTAAAACATGAAAAAAATATTTTTTGCTACTTGATTATAAATAGCATTTAGGTTCTTGTCCGTTAACTCCTGCGTAAAGCTCTACATACTGTTTTGCAGGGCTTGAATCAATCTTTGTGAATAAAACTTCTTCAATCTGGAAGAAACCTACGTCACCGGTCATCTCAACAGAAATTTTGATTGGTTTTCTTTCTCCGTGCTGAATTCTTATTCTGTCAATAGCGTTAGCAGAATATTTGTGAATATCGCCGACCTTTGGGGTTGTGTTCATAGAAAGCGGAATTCTTGCTCTGCCTTTGGTCATATCGCAACCGTCTGCAATTAGGATTATGCCGGCTTCAATTGAATGAATTTTTCTTGATGCCATGTGTCCGATGATTGATTCGATTACGACAGAACGAATAACAACACGTTTGTGCATATCATCAGGGAATACGTACATAAGAGCACGCTCGATTAGTGGTTTTGCAAGGATTACAGACATTTCTTCGTGACCTTGACGTCCAATCATCATACCCAAATCGTGCATTAAACCTGATAAAATTGCTGCACATAAACTGTCCTCAAACGTCCCGATTTCTTCGGTTTCAAGTGACGTTTTTATCCCGCATTCGTGCAAAATATTAAGCATTTTGATTGAATTAGCGGCAACTTGTCGCATGTGAACCGGACCGTGGTCGTTGTAGCCAAGTCGTTTTATGGAAACGTTGTTGGCATAGTCTTGCATCTCTTGAAGCTCTGCGTCCTCGAAGAGATAGTTAACCAATTTCAGACAATTGGGGTTATTTTGTAGTCTTTTGAGAATCTTAGATTCTACTGATATTTCTTTTACTGATTTCATCATAGCTCTACTTATATTTTAGCATAGTTTTTGGATAAAATAAACTGCTTGATTGAGAATTGATGATTGAGGTAAAATCAAAGAATGACAAATTTTGATTTTTTGAAGAAGATTGACGGAAATTTATACGAAATAATAACAGAGGCGGAAAAACTTTATACGTCTGAATTTTTTGAACAGTGCATGGGGCAGACCAGAAGGTTTGGGGAGCAGATGTGCAAATCCATAATGGCTGATAGAAGGCTTATGGATGGAAGTTTTGACGATATGATTGCGACTTTGAAGGATAGGGCTACAACTATGCCGGAAAAAGAATTCGTGGATGATTTGTATTTTTTGAAAAAACAGGGCAATCTTTCTGTGCATTCTTCTGTTGTGAAAAAAGATGGCGTGGTGGCTTTGGAGTGCTTGCAAAGGGCATTTGAGGCTGCGATTAATTATGTTGTTTTTTATAAAAAGGGAAGTAAAAGTATACTTAAGAAGCAGTATGATGTGGAACTTTTGGTTACGGGAAAAGCTAGCTTGAGGGAAAAATACGAGGCAGAAAAAGTAAACGAAAAGAGTGCGAAAAAGAATGTTGGCGGCGAGAAGCGGGCGAATAATGCGGCTAAAAAGTCGACAGCAAAGAAGGTTCAACAATCTTACGCAATGAAACCAAAACCGCAAAAGAACAAAAAGGGCGTCACTCCGTTTTGGATATTTGTGGGCATTTCTGCAATAATTTCAGTCGTTCTAATGCTCGCTATCTTTCTTGTGTTGATTTAGGCTGTCTGTATGGATTTTGTAATATCTATGAAGAATTCTTTGAGTCTTAAAAGCTGTTAAGGGAGAAAATGGATATTTACTGCATCCGGTATCAATTACAATCTTATTATCTTCGCTATATGATTTTTTAAATGTGGTATGTCCAAAAACTACGGTGTATTTAAGTTTATGCATATTATTTATAAAATTATCTCTAATTATGAGTATATAAAAAGTATCTTGTTCTTTAATAAATTTATCAGGTCTAATTCCCGCATGAACAAACAAATACTTTTCTGTTAAATAATATGGTTTTAAATTTTTAAAAAAATATTATTTAAAACAATTTTCAATTTTCCACTTTCAATTTTCCATTGAAAAAATGTAAAGTGGGGAAAGCGTAAGCGTCCCTACATTTTTGAATTGTTAATGGGGGTGGGCATTACATTTGTTGTTCATCTTTTGTGATATTGATAAAATAAAAAAGGCTAGAACTCTTGTCCAGCCTTTTTTTTAAATGGTGGGTGTGGAGGGACTCGAACCGGAGATGATAAAATTTATTGATATAGTTGGTTTATAGATTATTAAAACTTTAATTTCTCACGAACCCCAATATTTGATATTATTCGCCAAAACTCAATAATTACAAGCATTTTTCAATATCATACTTAATTATTTATTCAACAGTAAATTAATAAATTAACTTACTATGTCATTGTATATTGTATCGTACAAACCCAATAATCTCAAGAGTTTGGAACCGAACAATTTTAAAAACGGCTTATAACACAATGGCTACAATATGAATAAACGATTTTGCAAATCGTCAAAACTCAATGTTTTCGGTTCGGATTAGTTTAAGTTTTGCAAAATTTGGCTAATATGGTATGAAACTATAAATATTTTCTTAGATCTGCTAAAAATGCTTCATATGCAATATTATTATCTTGTTTCCATTTTGCAAAAAATTTTGATAATCCTCGTCCAAAATTTTCTTTTCTTTCTTTATACCAATTTTTGAGCCTATTCATGTCATCTGGATTGTCCATGTAATTATTAAAACATACATTATAATCAAATAACTGGTCATTTTGCCAGAAAGAATCATTATCGGGCAAATTATAAAGGAATTTAAACATAACCATTTCAGGTGGACATTCCCCAGGAAGAAATATAACATTTTTTAAATTTTTGTATTGTGATTTATTTCTGCAATCTCCATCGAGTACAAATATAAAATTATCAAAACATTTTAACTTGCTTTCAGCGAGTTGTGCAATACAACCATCATTCATATTGTTGTAGTTTATATGAATCTTATTACTAATATCCGTTCTTTTGATTAGTCCTTTTATCCACAAAGCCGCCAATTCATCTTCACATATAACTTGTTTCAAAGATTCTTTTAATTCATTCTTCTGTTTTGCTTCAACACGAATTTTATGTTGTATATAATCAAATGTAGCGTCTTTCTTATTAACAACTTTGCCATTACTTAACTCTAAAAAATTAATTTTTACATCAGAATAATTTTTATCAAATAAATATTTTATTATTTCTAATGAATGTGTTGTAAATATTATCTGTATATTATATGCCTTAGCGTATTTATATAATCTTCCAATTAAATTTAATTGTGCAGCAGGGAATGATGTTGCTTCTAATTCATCAATTAATAATATTCCTCCATTGTTATATATATTTTTGAAAGACATAATTGCAGTAATAATTTGTCCTATGTTATCTTGTCCTGCAGAATTACCAGCAGCAGCATAGTTGTCAGTTTTCATCCCAATATAGTTTTTATTCTGTGTAATAACTCTCTCAACATCGTTATTATTATCATTTACAACCATAATATTCTTTACTTCATTTATATAAAAGTTCTTATCCGCTACAGATAATTCACTATTGATTGTATTAAACTTTGTTTCACTTGCATTTGGAAATAATCTTTTTAATCCTAAATATATTACGGGATGCGGATATTTATTTTTTCGACCGTTAATATCAAATTTTAGTCTGTTTGCGGTCGGCATAAAACGAGTTTTAACATTAAATACTATTGGTTCATCATCCAGATTTTCTTGTATAAAACCATCATATTCATAAGAATTACTATAATCATGTTCAGGGCATAATCTAAAAACCTCGTTTTGTATAGTAGAAAATTCTTTATTTAGCAAAGATTTTTGATTTTTGTCTGGGCTTGTAAAAAAATGTCCTGCCAAACCCAATATAGAAGATTTTCCTGTTCCATTTAAACCTGATATGACGGTTAAACTATCGCCAAATTCAATGGTTTGATCTTCTATATGCCTAAAGTTCTTTATATGAAGAGATTTTAATTTCATATTTTAAAAATTAACTAATAACCTTTCCTTTAATTCTATATTAGATAATATTGGCATTAAATCTTGCATAATTTTACTTGCAAGAGCATAGGCCATATTTACAGGAACGGCATTTCCTACCATTTTATAGCCATCTGCCACACTTGAATATTTGAAGATAAAATCATCAGGGAATGTTTGTATTCTTGCACATTCTCTTAACGACAACCTTCTATACAAATGCTCTTGACCTTTTGCAAATTCTCTTTTATTTTGCTCAATAAAGGTCATTTTAGGTGCTTGTGGATGAATTGGTGCATGTCTACCGCCTGCTTGTATTGTAAATGATGGCTCATCCCAAGCTCTAACTCTGTTTCTTGACATAAATATTGTTGAAAATCCGCCTATCATATATTCATGATTAGGTACTTTGCACAAATTACCATTTGTATAATTTTTTTCTTTTGCCGGAATTGCAGAATTTTTCAAATCCCAAATAGCATCTTTTAATACCGGCTTATATTCGTGTATTTTGGGAAATTCAAAAGTCATATTTAAGTCGTTTCTATATCCGACAAAAATAACCCTTTTTCTATCTTGTGGAACGTTATAGTTATTTGCATTTATCAAACGAAAACTTAAATTATAACCTGATTCTCTAAATAATTTTTTGATATTTGCCAATGCTTCAGAATGTCTTTGAGCAAGCATTCCCTCAACATTTTCAGCCAAAAAGAATAATGGTTTTTTATCTCGTAAAATTCTTATAAACTCATAAAATAGTTGTCCTCTTTCATCTTCAATTCCCCTTAATGCTCCCGCTTCGCTCCAACTTTGGCAAGGTGGACCCCCGATAATTCCTATACATTCGGGAATATCAATAGAAGGAACATTTCTAATACTTCTTTTATCTAAATATGTATTAGGGAAATTGTATTCAAAAGTTTCCCAGATAGATGAATCGTATTCATTTGCCCAAATAATATCAAATCCGGCTTGTTCAAATCCTTTGTCTAATCCACCCGCACCTGAAAATAAACTTACTACTCTTTTATCCATGATATAACTCCATAAATTTAACAGGTATTAATTGTGCTGGATTATTAGGATTTCTTATTTGTATATCATGAATAAAGAAATTTTTATCATCTTTTAGTGATAACAAATTTCTTTTATCTTCATCAGAAAATTGTTCAAATTTATCTGCTTTCATTACACAATAAAATTTAAAATCTGATGATACATTCTGTTTTGGAAGATAATCAAATACTTTTTTAGGGTGAAATATTGACCACATGCCCCTAACTCTTAAATCCGTTATTCCAAGTGGATCGACTTTTTTAATTTTCCCAAGTTCATTTGTTTCTGCTAATTCTATACAAGGAATAGAATGTAAACCGTCAACAATAGTATTTTTAATTCGCTCGTAAATACCTTTATCGGCAGCATAACAATCACCATAAACAAACCAAAGTTCTTTTAAATGTGTATCGTTGGTGTTACCAATAATATAAATAATATCTTTAACATCCCAATTTTCACAAGTTCTACACTCGTTTGTAATCATTGTGCTATCAGCATAAAGTTTATCTTTCGGGTAAGAACTGTTTAATGCTAAAGCACTTGCATTACCCTGAACCTTTTTAACTTCAATAGCATCACCATTTTTCAAGATAATATCAGGTGGATTATTTTGATTTCCTGTGTACGAAAAGACTTCATTATAGACATTTAGTCTTGAATATTCATCTTCATACATAAGGGTATTAGCAAATAAATCTTTTATATATACTTCTAAAGCATTACCAACACCGTTTACTCTATTTCTGCCTGAATAATGAGCAGTTAATGCTATTACAGGATTTTCTACTAAATTTTTAATTGCAATTAAAATATTTGAAGCCATTTCCATACCCCACTATATTTAAGTATATAATAAAATTACAAATAATGGATATTTATTAAGTTTATTAATTTTCTTTTGACTAAAATTTTTAAATTTAAAGAAGCTGAAAAATACCACACTGTTTGTGAAATTTGAAAAATTTTATAAAATCAATTTAAAATAGACTAATAATGCACTTTTTCAAGATTGGAAGGTGACGGAAGTTAAACGGAAGTTTCAAAATGGTAGGGTACAAAAATCTTAAACTTAAAAATTCGCAAAAAATATTATAAACATTGGCATTTGGCGATTTGTACCAAAGTGTCTGTGATTTCCAAACTACTTGTGAAAAAATATGTGATATCGATAAAATAAAAAAAGACTCTTTAACGGAGTCTTTTAAAATGGTGGGTGTGGAGGGACTCGAACCCTCGACCAATTGATTAAGAGTCAACTGCGCTACCAACTGCGCCACGCACCCATGTTATTTAGTTGTCTATTTGTAGTACGCAGTTGGTTATCTTGTAAACGGCTCGTCTCACTGTCGTTCGAACTCACCTACTCCATCTTCGGACTTGACATTTAGTCAACTCCTCAGCGGAGTCCTACGCACCCATATATTCAGTTGTTTAATACTACGCTAATCGTTAATATACGTCAACGCAACAAAATTATATTATCACAAACAATTTTTATTTCAAATACCTAGCAAAAAATTTTTTTACCTGTTTTTATAATAGCATAATGAATATTTCAAAAATCCAGAATACAACAAGTTTTTATAACAATCCGCAGCCACAGAAACGTGAATTTATTGATGTTCTGTCTGAGAATGTTCGTAATCCCAGAGATGTTCAAGACTGCGTCGCCGTTCCTCGTGGGATTTTTAAAGCATATCTTTATTTAATGGCAGGGAGTTCCGTTCTCATGCTTGCAAATCTTATTCCGCAAAAAGCAAAAGCTGCCAGAACTGCGACCAACATTGTCGGAATAGTTTTGAATTTTCTAAGTGCAATTTATTTCGCAAAACCTTTCGCATTAAAAGGTTTGTCGCCAACGGTTAATCGAGAAGATATGAAAAAATAAAAAACATAATAATAAAAAAGACAAATAAAAAAGGGTAGCAATCGCTACCCTTTTTTAAACTTATTCAGTTAAATCGAACTATCTTAATTTTACAGTTACTGATTTAGCTTTTTGAGTGTATTCTAATTTGTCTTCTCTTGATAACCAGCCTAAGCCCATTTCAGCAAAGTTTTCGTTCAAGCTCAAATCTTTTTTCATTTTGTTGATTGAAACTTCACCTTTGTTTGAAAGGTAGTTGTAAATTTGACCAGCTGATTCAATAATTTGTTCTTGAATGCCTTTTCTTTCTTCTTTAACTTTTGCCATTTTAAATCTCCTTCTTAAATAGTGTATGTCTGTAATAGCTTACTTGTTCATTGTATTAAAAATTTTTTGATTTTGCAATAGTTTTGAATGCTGTTTATGATAAAATAGTCCATAAGGAGTATGTTATTAAATTTTATTAAAGTCGATTTTCGCACTAAAATTTTAGTCGATAAATATTTGGAGCTTATTTCTGAAGGCGTGAAACCGTCAGAAATACTTGTTCTTGTCCAAAACTCAACTTTAAAAAAACAATTCAGCGACAAAGTTCTGGAGAAAATCGAAGTTAACGCAATCGAAAAATTGAACATACATTCTTTCTTTTCTATCGTCTATAATACCCTAATAGAAAACTGGTGTTTTATAGAAAATGCAATTCCCGCAGATAAACATTTTATTCTCCCGAACCTTGTTGGTTTAGAGGTTTCGCAGTTCCTGTTAAAAGATATTTTGAAGAATGTAGAAGTTAAAGGTTATAATTCAAAGAAGTCACTTTTACACCAAATTTTTAGAAGATATTCTCTGATTGTACAAAATAATCTTACGAACGAAGATGTACAAGAGCGGTCAAAAATTTTGAAAGAATCTTTTGCCGATGATGCTGAAATTATTATCAAAAAACTTCTATCAATAACTCTGAAATCAAGAAGTCTGGACTATTTGAGGCAGACACTGATTTTCAATCATGTTTATAAACATACAGATTATTTCAAAAACATAAAATATTTGCTTGTTGATGATGCTGACGAAATGACGCCGGTTTGTTTCGATTTTATCAAGTATCTGAAACCGCAGTTAAAAGATTGGGTGATTTGTTTTGACTCGCTAGGTTCAAGTCGTTGCGGGTATTTGAGTGCGGATACATCGATTGAGCATAAGTTGAAGAGTGTGTTCGGAGAAGAGGTTGTGAGTGATTATACACCCCTCATCCACAAGGGGCGAGGGAGCGAAGCTTGCGATGTTCAAGCCTTGTCAAACACTTTTCCGCAGGGTGAGATTATTTTTTCAAATATTTTGGAAAATAAACACGAAAGATTGGAAAATTTTACATTAACGTCACTCTCCAAACGTGCGGAAATATTGGATTACACGATTGAAAAGATACAAAACTTATTCAAAAAAAATATTAAAGCAAAAGATATAACGATAATCACGCCGCTTCAGGATGACATGCTTCATTTTACATTACGAGAAAACCTGAAATGCAACCTATTGTTCCTTTCCGGCAGTGAAAAACTTATAGACAATCCGCTTGTTAAAGCAAGTTTGAACATTTTGAAACTCATGTTGGGGCTTGAAATCTCTGAACTTGATTTGCGTGTTATATTGGCAGAATACGTGGGAATTCCGATTAAGTATTGTCATAAAATTTTGGAAGTTTACAAGCAATCAGGGCTTTTACCGATGATGGAGCTTGAGTTTTATAACGAAAAATACCAAAAGTTTTATGAAGCTTTTGAAAATGTTAAAGATAAAGTCGAAAACGGGAAATGTAAACTCTCAAACGCTGTTTACGAGATGTTTTATGCGGTTGTAAGTTATGTTGACGAGACGAAGATTAATAAATTTAATTTCTTCATCAAGCAGTTAAAGGATTTTGAGAGCGTTTTAGGCTGGAAAAATGTTATTGAGCGAGCTAACGATATAATTGTTCAAATTGAAAACTCAATTATAGCAGAAAATCCGAGTTCAACTTTAGATATTCAGGATGATGATTTAATTGTAGCGACTCCGCAAAAAATAATTGATAATAAAATTTCGACCAAATACCAGTTCTGGCTTGATGTTTCGCATTCAGACTGGGTAAAAAATGATACCGGACCTTTGTATAATGCGTGGGTTATGCAGGCGGACTGGACAAAAGACGAGTACACGATAGAAGATGATATCTTTTTATCAAAACAAAAAACTGCAAGGATTTTAAGAAAGCTTCTTTTGCTTGCTCAAAATCATGTTTGGGCATGTTCAAGTTTGTTTGACCCGACAGGTGCAGAAAATCTTGGTGGGATAGAAGATTATCTTGCGGGCAGTGATGATGCCGAACCTATTGAGGGAAATAAGGTTTTTAAAATTATTCCGAGAGATGACCAGAAGCCGGTTTTGGATTATCAAAAAGGTTCAATGGCAATTTCTGCTGTTCCGGGAGCAGGGAAAACAACGATTTTACTGGCTTTGATTATTAAACTCATTAACCGTGGTGTTACTCCGACAAATATTTTTGTCTTAACTTATATGGATTCTGCTGCGAGAAACTTTAGAGAACGTATCAAAAATATGTGTCCGAATTCGACTCTCTTGCCGAATATCAGTACAATTCACGGTTTGGCGTTAAAGATTTTGAAAGAGAATTCTAACTACGAAAGATTAAATTTGTCTTCGGATTTCGATATTTGCGATGACACCCAAAGAATGCGGATAATAAAAGGTATTGTCGGTAAATTTACTAAAACCGAGATGGAAGAATTTGACCGTGCAATTTCCGTCCTTAAGCTTCAAGAAGGCAATATTGATACGCCTTCCAGCGACAAAAAGATTGAGAAATTTAAGACATTTTTCAAGGAATATCAGTCTCAACTTAAGGAAGCTAATCTGATTGATTATGATGACATTTTGATTATGTCTGTTAAATTGTTGGAAAAAAATCCTGATATTTTGGAATACTACCAAAACATTTGCGAATATATTATAGAAGATGAAGCTCAAGATTCGTCCGGTGTTCAGCAACGATTAATCGGCTTGTTGAGTGGTAAGCATAAAAACTTAATTCGCTGCGGTGATATTAATCAAGCAATTACAACAACTTTTTCAAATGCAGACGTGGAAGGGTTTAGAGCATTTATTAAAAATGCTGATACAACGGTTGAGATGAACCATTCACAACGTTGCACGCAAGATGTTATGACTCTGGCGAACAATCTTGTTGATTTTGGGAATGGAATTTTGCCGAAAGCTTTTTTTACAAGCTATATGCAAGGTGTTAAGGGTAAGAATCCGGAAAGTGAAAACGCAATTTATTCAAAAGTTTTTGAAAATGGGTTTGCCGAACGTAACTTTGTCTTAAAAGAGATTAAAAATATTTTAACGAGAGACAAAGAAGCGACGGTTGGTATCTTATTGAGGAATAATTTTCAGGTAGCTAATTGGACGCATTTTATAAATGATGCGGGTTTAAAGACAATTACTCGAAGCGAATCTTTAGGTCAAAAAGGCGTGTTTAATACGATTTTTTCAATCCTTAAATTTATCCAAAATCCGTTTGACAACGAAGTTTTGACTTCTACTTATGAAAATCTTTCAGAACTCGGATTTTACAAACAAAGATTACAGCTTGAAATTAGGAACTCAGAAACACCGTTTATTGAGAAAGATGGGGATGATATTGAGTCTGCGAGTCTTTCGCAATTTTTGTGGGATATGCAGTATTGGCTGAATTCGTCAACCTTACCGTTGGAAGAGTTAGTTATAAGAATCGGGTTATTTTATTACACAAGTGATATTGAAAAATCTAATGTATATTTAATTGCAACGCTTGTGAAACGCTTAAATGCAAGCGGAAAATTTGATTTGACGTTACAAAGATTGGAAGAACTTTCTAAAAAACCTTCACTAAGCGGATTTAAGTTCTTCTCGGAAGAAGAAGATAAGGATGCAGCGAAAGGCAAAGTTCAGATTATGACTTTGCATAAATCTAAAGGGGATGAGTTTGAGTACGTATTCTTGCCTGAAATGGCAGAAAAAAATCTTTCAATCGACATAAATCAAGCTAAGCTTAAAGCTTCGTCTTTGTTCATGGAAGAGGTTAAGGCGTTTAATCCAAGTTACAAACGCAAATCAGAACTTGAACTCAAAGAATTCAATTCAGAAGAGAGTTTGCGACTTTTGTATGTTGCAATTACTCGTGCACAAAAGAAACTCTTTATCACGACTTCAGCTAAAGCTAAAGGTTGGGGCAATAAAGAAGTTGAGCAAGCTCCGAGTGTAATATTTGATGGTGTGCTTGCTTAAAAAACTTCTGCCACGCCGTTTTTGATAAAATGTAATCCTGAAATGAACTGAAAACGCTCATTAAAAGGATTTGATTTTAATTCCTCTAATACAAAATAGGTTGAGCCTGAGCCTGACATGATAGATTGCGGGAGTTTTGATTTAATTTCTTGTAATTCGCTATAATCGTCAAAAACAGCGTACTCCAGATCATTGTACAAGAATTCTTTAATGTCATTATTTTTTTCTATTGCATCAAGCATTTTTTCTGTCATGTTATTTTGCGGTTTAAATTTTTTTGCAGCATATTTTGTGTAAGCTTCTTTTGCCGAAATTCCGAGCTCTTTAGGCTTAATCAATGTTACAGGAGCTTGGATTGGTTTAATTTTTTCAATCTTTTCGCCTCTTGAAGTTGCAAGCAAACATCCGCCTTCCAGACAAACATTCAAATCAGAACCAAGTTTTGCACATAATTCGTGCAGTTTTTCAGTCGTTAGCGGTCTATCAAATAATTCATTCAGACCGTATAAAGTTCCTGCAGCATCAGTGCTTCCGCCTGCAAGTCCTGCTGCAATCGGGATATTCTTTTCGATAAAGATTTTGATTTTAGCCTTTTGGCCGACGGTAGACAAAAATAAATCGCAAGCCTTGTAAACAAGATTTTTCTCATTGTAAGGAATTTCCGTGCTGTTTCCGTCAAGTTCAATCTGTGTTTCTGCAGCACTTTCAGTACTAATCGTTAAATAATCGTAAAGGCTGATTAATTGCATAATACTCTTGATATTGTGGAATCCGTCAGGACGCTTGCCAACTATTTCCAAAGTTAGGTTAATTTTTGCAGGACATTTTATTTTCATACTCTTCATAATAAACTAATTGTAGCACACAAAAAAGATACAAAAAGCTCCTTTCGGAAGAGATTCAAAAGGAGCAAGGCTAATTATTATGAAGAAAAGATTTTGCTTAAGAAGTAAGCCGAACACACACACAATGCCTAATCATATTTTGGTCGAAATCCGACAATTCACTAGCTGCCTTCGACTTACATTTATATTTTAACATTTTGTTCAAGGCTTCTTAATCCTCTTAAGAAGTAATCCTTAGGGATAATTTATTTTAAAAATTTGTTCTTAAATTTTAAGGTATTATTTCGACATGTCCGACAACTTGACCATGCAATGTTTTGATACTCTTGTCAAAATCGATTTTACCCCAACCGAGTCGATTAATCATTTCTAAAACCGCAAATCTTCTTGCTTCCATTGAGCAATCGTTGATTTTAACTACAAACCCGTCGCCGATTTTGTAGTTAAACACAATGCAAAGTCCGCCCGCTCCGACTTTTGCAATCAAATTATCCGTGTTTTGGATAATTTCTGTATCTAATCTGTTTTCTCCGCCAAAAATGTATGGGTGATTTTTTATTGCAGATATGATTTTGTCGTATTTTAGTAAATTTTTGTATCCGATTAGCATGTTTTCCAGCGGCATGCTTAAAATTGGAACTCCACAGCCGTCTGTTGTTACGGGATAAGGCTGTGTCGCTCCTTCGCTCCGACTTTCTTCTTTAGGGCAAGGAAGATTGGCTAAAGTATTTATTTTATTCTTAATTGCAACCTGCAGCGGATGCTCCGGTCTATCATAAGTTAGCATGTCCCAACCCATAACTTTGCACAAAACTAAAAAGCCGATGTGTTTTCCGGAACAATTGTTGTGAATTGCGGTCGCTTTTTCACCTCTAAGAAGCATTTTATCTTGCATGCTTCTGGCAAGCGGGGCATGCACTCCGCAACGCAAAAGGTTTTCGTCGATATCAAATTTTTCTAAAATCCCACGAGCAACTTTTATGTGGCACTCTTCTCCGGCATGGGAGCCGCAGCAAAGTGCAAGCTCTTCTTCTGTCAAATCAACATTATTGTCGACAAGCAAAGTTGCCTGCAAAGGTTTAGCACAAGAACGTAAATAATAAGCATCGGTCTGAAATCGGTTTGAATACTGCATAAAGATGCCTTCATGAAATTCTTCAACCAACCCGTCCCGAATGTATTCTATACGCACTTATTTCACTTCCTTGTGGTCTTTAATGAAAGTCAAAAGTGCATCCATTTTTTGTCTTAAGATTTCGTTTTCTTCCTTAAGGCGTGTGTTTTCAACTCTTATATCGTAATCTTCTTTTTCTAAAGATAATGTCGGAATATCATCAGGGTTAAGCGAAAATCTCTTACCCGCTTCTTCTTTCATAAAAATAATACTCTTAACGTCTTTTTCTTGAACAAAGCCCATTTGCACCATTAATTCCGCAATGAACACGTGTTTGCCGGACTCATTCATCTCTTTTTGTTTATCAAGAACTTCGTCTAATTGTTCAATTGTCATTTTGCCGGCACGGATGAAATATTCACCGGTTCTGTATTTGCCTGCAATGAACCCCGCTATTGCACTGATAAGATTTGGAACTTTGTTCGAAAAGAACCCTGATGTTTTGCAGAAAGTAAAAGCTTTTGCAACTTCTTCCATCGTAAAATTATTCTCAATCGCAATTTCAATCAAAGACATGCCTTTAGAACAACAATTCAAAAATGCATATATGCTTTCATCAAACTTTGATTCCTTTGTCAAAAGCTCATTCTGACCTAAATCTGACAAAGCAGGTTTATAGATATGGAAGAGTTCACCTTCTTGAACATCTAAAAATTCGTTACTAAGATAATTAGTTAAATCATTTGACAAATTTAGGAATATTGTTTGCTTAATCCAAAGCGGAAATGCGAGCATTTTTTCCATAAAATCTATAAATAAGCTCTTACTCATGAAATATATCCTTCTTTTAAATGATAACTTTACAAAAATTATAACATAAGATAATAAAAGTTAACATTTGTAAAGGAAGCTTCATAAAATGGGCATGGACGGTTTATCAATAGCGAACACCGGCGTAGTGAAAGAGTCTACGTCTGCGGAGCTTGCAAACAAAACAGAACAAGCTGTTCATGCAGATACAGCAAATCAAGCACGTCAAGTTCAGAGCTTGGGCGTTAACCAGAGGGTTAAACCAAAAGAAGAGGATGAACAAACCGGAGGAAAAAAGAAAAAGGACGAAGAAACCTTTCAAGACGGGCTTGTAGAGGAACCTCAGGAACCGGACGAAATTGAGGATGACGTAGAGATTGATGATGTTGAAAATCCAAATAAAGATTTTTATGTAAAATTAAATGTAAAAGATGATATAATAGAATTATACGATTCTGCAACAGACAGACTCATTGAAACTATATCCGGAAATGAACTCGGGGAATTAGTGCAAAAACTGAACATGGCGTCAGGAATTTTTGTGAATAAGAAGGTATAAATGCCACCAGTAAATCCATATAACAAGTACATAAAACAATATCAGGCTAGCAACGTTAATACCGCTACGCCAGAAAAACTTATGATATTACTTTTTGATGGTGCTTTGCAATTCTTGCAAAAGGCAAAAACTGCGATTGCTGAAAATAATATTAAGGAACGCTCTGAAAACATCGACGGTGCAAGAAAAATCCTTAGAGAATTGATGCGAACAATTGATTTGGAAAACGGAAATGACGTTTCAAAATCACTTTTCAGACTTTATAACAAGATGACAATGAACTTGATTAAAGCCAATGTTCAAAGGAATGTGGCTAAAATCGACGAAGTTATTACGGATATAACTAATATTCGTTGGGGATTTCAAAAAGCAATAGAAATTAAAAGCGGAATTATTACTCTTGAAGAGGCGATGAAAGAGCAAGAAGCAATGAATGCTCAGGCTCCTCAAGTTTCACAGGCTCCACAAATACTACAAGATGGTGAAGGTACAAATAATGCAGGATGAACAACAGTTTGAACAACTCATGATGCAGTATACACAGCTTAAAAATGGCTCTGAAGATATTGCAAGAATGATTGACAACGAAGATTTCGATAATGCAATTACGATGATTAAAAATCGTGAGCAGTTATTTCTGAGCTGCAAATGCATGCGTAAGTATTTGGAATTGACTCCTGTTCAACAAAAAGAGCTGGACGCACTTCTTGATGAAATAAGAGAACAAGAACTTAAGAACATCAAAACATTAGAAAAAAGCATGCGTGAAATTGAGTTAGAACTCAAAAAGACTCAAAAATCAGAAAAAATACAACAAGCCTATGACGGCACGGAAGGTTATAAAGGTAGTATTATTAACGTTCAAGAATAAGCCCTAAATGTAGTAATAACAAACGTTTCAGAATTTGGCTCAAAGAGGTTGTCTTTTGAGTCAGTTTGTGCTATGTGCCTACAACCCAGAAAGAATAAGTATTTCCACAGAAAAAAGTACTTGCATTATGGATTTTTATTTGTATAATAGAATTTGTAAATAGAAGAAAGGAGTTTTATAATGAACAAAGAAGAATTAGTACAAGAAAT
Organism: uncultured Candidatus Melainabacteria bacterium; assembly: GCA_934754775.1. Classification (GTDB taxonomy): domain Bacteria; phylum Cyanobacteriota; class Vampirovibrionia; order Gastranaerophilales; family Gastranaerophilaceae; genus CAG-196. Next base: position 59,248 of record CAKVIM010000003.1, read on the forward strand.
TTCTAAGAAATCAAAAGTTACTCAAAAAGAAGCTAACGAAGTATTATCAGCTTTAATCGAAACAGTTCAAAAAACAGTTTCTAAAGGTAAAAAAGTTACTTTAGTTGGTTTTGGTACTTTCGAACCACGTAAGAGAGCTGCTAGAAACGGCAGAAACCCTCAAACTGGTAAGGAAATCAAAATTCCTGCTAAGACAGTTCCTGTATTCTCAGCTGGTAAGAAATTCAAAGAAGTTGTTAACGGTAAGTAGTTTGCAATTTTAAAGAATAATTGAATAAGGGTCGAGGCGAAGCCTCGACCCTTATTTTATGTTTTGGCGGGTTGGGGTGAAACCCCAACCCGCCAAAGAGTGTGCGATTTGATGTCCAAAAAGTTCTCGTCATAGGAAATTAATCTTAATAAAACTTTACACCATGTTGAATGTTTTTATATTATTGGGTACTATAGGGTTGTAACCCAATAATAGGAAGTTTAATGAATCACAGACGTATTACCGTGGCAGAAATGGCACCGCATGTGCATAGCTTCGGTTTGAATGAAAATAAAGTTGATAAAATTTCGGCATGGCTGTCACAATGGATTAAAAATGGTTTGAAACAAGGGAATATCAAGCCTTATGACTTGTTGCCGTCTAAGGGTGATTTGGCATTTCATATCGGGGTTAGTCAAGGCACGATGCAGAATGTTTTTCGAAATATCGAGGATTTGGGATTGGTGGAGTCAAAACAGCGGATTGGGACCTATGTTAAGAATCCGAACGCTGATGGGGATTTAGAAAAGTTGACTTCTAAGCGAGAAATGGCTATTGAGATTATTAAGAGATATTTGCTTGATAACGATTGCCAGATTGGTGATTGCCTAATTTCAGCAAGAAAATTGAGTAGAATTACAGGAATATCCAATGCGACAATTCGAATGGCGGTTAATTGCTTGGTTGCAGAAAAAATTGTCAAAAAGGTTAATAATACGTTTATAGTTACAAGTTTAGACTTTGGGTGCAAAAAAATCGAGACACAAACGCTTGTAGATAAGGTGGCAGAAAGCTTACGAGTTTATGTTAAACAAAACTTCAGAGTCGGGGATAAATTGCCCGCTAATTCTGATTTAGCGAACATGTTTTCTGTCAGCATAAAAACAATTCACGATGCGATAAAAATTTTGGCAAAAGATGGTCTTGTGTATTCTCGCAGAGGTCGCTATGGTACGATTGTTGCTGATGCGGGTGAAGAAAATCCGCTTTATGATTATGAAAAAATCGAATTAAAGATTAGAAATTATATTGCTCAAAATTGTGAAATCGGGATGAAATTGCCGCCAATAACGGAGTTAGCCGATATATTTAAGGTTAGCCCGAAAACGATTAAAAAGTCACTTGATAATTTGGCGGATGATGGGTATTTGACCTTTACTCGAGGGCGTTACGGCGGAACATTTGTAACAGATATTCCTCAAAACGTTAATGAATCGTATAAATGGCTTGCAATCAGTGCGGATTATGTGGCAAATACTTGAAAAATGCCGTAAGCATGGTATTATAAATAATGTAAAATAACTAAAAGGAGAAAAATTATCGCTAACGAAGATAGAAACCCTAGCAGGGGTAAGGATAAGCCTCTAATAAATGAAAGGATTAGAGCGAAAGAAGTAAGATTAATTGATGAAAATGGTAATAACCACGGCGTAGTCCCAACATCTCAAGCTTTAAGAATGGCAGAAGAAGCAGAATTGGATTTGGTTGTAATTAGTCCAAATCAAGCTCCGCCGGTAGCAAAGATATTAAATTACGGGAAATATAAGTACGAACTTGAAAAGAAAGCAAAAGAAGCTAAGAAAAAACAGCGTGTTATTGATATAAAAGAGGTTAAAGTCCGTTATAAGATTGATACCCATGATTATGAAGTTCGTTTGAAAAATATTAAGAAGTTTATTTCTCAAGGCAATAAGGTTAAAATTGTTGTAATGTTGAGAGGTAGAGAAATGCAACACTCTTCATTGGCGATAGATTTGGCAAATCGTTTTATTGCAGATTTGGCGAATGACCCTGTAGTTGTTGAGAAAAAACCGCTTGTAGAAGGTCGTAACGTAACCGCTTGGTTGGCACCTCAATCATAATTTATAAAAAAAGCTTGATTAAAAATCTTTAGCAGGTACAATAGACATATGACTTGTGTTCAAGTCTGGCGAAAGCGAATGAAGTATGCCACGATAGCTCCCCAGTGGAGCCAAGAGGCGGAACAAATAGGGAAAACGTAGAGCTTGCTCTACCAACCCCGCGAAAATTAAATAAGATATGCCGCAATAGCTCAGTTGGTAGAGCAAGGGACTGAAAATCCCTGTGTCCTTGGTTCAATTCCGAGTTGCGGCATATTTTTTTGTTTGATTTATTCTAATAAAACACCGCAACTCGGAATTATATCTTATATACGTCTCGCCGCTAATCACGGTCTCGACTTCCTCTATTGAAACGATAATCAATCGTTTCAACAGAGTTCTTGGCATATTTTTTATTTGATTTATTCTAATAAAACATTGCAACTCGGAATTATATCTTATATACGTCTCGCCGCTAATCACGGTCTCGACTTCCTCTATTGAAACGATAGCCAATCGTTTCAACAGAGTTCTTGGCATATTTTTTGATTTCTTTTACATATATGTGATTAAAAAAATGGTTCCTAGTATTGAAATTTTGCACAAAATTTTCACTGGTTTAGGGTATAATTTACATATTTTTGCACAAAAAATATAATTTTAAATGTTTTATGCAAACTCTCTTGTTGTTTAATATACAGTTTGCGGATTTGTGGGGTGGTGGAGTTCGTCATAATAATTTATTATGGGAACTTTAAAAATTAAACGGGTTTATGACGAACCGCTTAAAAGTGATGGTATACGGATTTTGGTGGACAGGCTTTGGCCAAGAGGTGTTTCCAAAAGTCGTGCAAAAATCGATTATTGGCTTAAAGACATAGCTCCAACAAGTGAATTGAGAAAATGGTTTAATCACGAGCCGGAGAAGTTTGTTGAATTCTCGCAAAAATACCGAGAAGAATTGGATTACGCAAAAGACGAAGTTCAAAAAATAAAAACTCTATTGAAAACTCATAACGTGACTCTAATCTATGCCGCAAAATCGCCAACAATTAATCACGCCATAGTTCTTAAAAATTATATTGAATCAAGAAATTAATCAAAACCCCTTGCTTGAGAGTTACTATCATCTGGTATAATTTTCTTGTGGAGAAAATTTATGGATTCTATATGTAAGCACTGCAAAAATTTATACTTGATTTGTTTGGTGATTAATTCTGTACAGCATTCAATTGTACTAAGAGTTCTCTGGTTGATATCAAGCATTTTAGCCAATTCTTGTCGCGTAATTGGCTGACGCCTCACGGGGCAACACCTCTCCCTAGCCCTCTGTCTTGACCAGCTCACATTAAATGAGTTCGCTCATGCTTCAGCTCTCTGTTTGCTCCTATAAGTAGAGGGAACGTGTTAAAGATATTAATCCTTTGGACTAAAATTTTAGACCTTATGGTCGTACTAATGCTTAGCCTAATTGTGTAATATAAAATTGGGAGAGGTTTATGCAAATTGATGCAAGCATAGAAAAAAACTTAGCGAAGGTTAGCTCAAAAGTAACCGCACCAAAGCGTTCACGCTCATACAATTTATGTGTGAAGGCGGATGCTCTTAGATTTGCTAAGATGTATAAAGAATCCGTGCAAACTTATCTTCAAGCCTTGATGATGGATAGGTCTGAAGTTAAGGCATATTTCGGGCTTGCAATGTCATATAAATATTTGAAAGAATACAAAAAAGCAATCTCGACTCTGCTTAAACTAATTGATATTGACGATTCGAATGACGAATACTTCTTTGAACTCGGCGTGTGCTATCTTTCAGACGGGGAGCCGGCAGAAGCTATCGGGCATTTGATTAAGGCGATTTTGATTAACAAAGAAAATTTGGAAGCACAAATTCAGCTTGCAATTGCACACGAACTTGTTGACGAAGCGGATTTGTCGCTAATGATTTATAATAAACTTATTGAAACCAACCCTGAATTCTTGAAAGCTTATTATAACAAGGCTGCAATGCTTATGGGTATGGGTAATTTTATGGAAGCATCAAGAACTTTCTTCCAACTTATTAAGCGAAACCCTGATTATTATAAAGCATATCTTGGAATTGCAATGAGTTTCGATAAGATGGCGAAATATAAAGACGCAGTCAGATATTATAAGAAGTTTTTGGAACTCAAACAATTCTCTGAGGATGCGATTTTTGCTCGCAACAGAGTTGACGAATTAAGACGCAAATATTTTTCCAGAGAAAACAATTTTACTGTTGTTGAGTAAGCTTGTTGTAGTTGTCTAAGTATGTTTGAGCGAGTTTTGGCTTGTTAAGCTCTTTGTAGACGTATGCTAAATTATAGTGAAACTCCGGAATATCGGATTTTAGCAAAATAGCTTTGTTGAGGTTTGTTTTAGCTTTGCCTAATTCGCCCATTTTAATATATGCACAAGCCATGTTGAAGAAAACATAAGGATTTTCTTTATTTAGAGAAGCAGCTTTTTTGTAATTTTCTATCGCCAAATTGAACTGCGAATTCTCTGCATAGTAGTTTGCGAGATTGTAGTACGCTTTATAGTATTTAGGGTTCGTAACTTTTGCTTTCTGGTACATAAAAACAGCGTTTTCTTTTTCGCCCTTATCTTCCAGTACGTTACCCAAAAGCAGCCAATCTTGTGCAGTACGGTCAGATTCGTTAATCTGGAGAATTAAATCCATAGTTTTGTTAAAATTATTGTCGCTATAAAAAGCAGTTGCTTGCTTCGACAAGTCGTCTGACGCAAATACAGTCGTACAAGCGGCGAATAATAAAGCTGTAATTAAAAATCTTCTCATACCCAGATTATACGAAAAAATTTTGGTTTAATCAAATTGTAACTGCTTAATAAGTAAAAGAAGTTTTTTTATTGAAATTAATTCATGTAAATGATACACTTAATTTTAGAAGAGAAGATAAGGAGTAAAAATTTATGGTCTGTTTAACAACAAAAAAAGCTGACGCTAAACTCGTTTCTGAAGCTCTTAAAGCTTTAGGCAAAGATAATTTCGCATTAATTATTCACGGAAGCAGCTTCCCATCTAAAGACGGCGAAGACACAGGATTTGGAACATTCAATTCTGAATCAGGTCACGAATTAATTGATTATGCTCACGGTATTTTTAATGCACTTCAACTTGGACCTGCCGGTAAAACTAAGAGCACAGATTCTTCACCATATACAGGTACAATTTTTTCAGGTAATCCATTGTTTATTGACCTGAAACAATTGACTGAAAAGAAGTGGGATAACATTCTTTCTCAAGAAACTTTTGAAAAAGTTGTTGCAGGAAATCCTAACCAAAATCAAGGAAGAACTGCTTATTCATACATAATGAAGGCTCAAAATGAGGCTCTTAAAGAAGCTTGGAAAAACTTTAAAGAAATCCACGGCGGACTTTTCGGTTCTCCATTGAAGAAAGATTTTGACAAATTTAAAAAAGAAAATGCTTTTTGGCTAGACAATGACTCATTATACGAAGCACTTTCTATCGAAAATGATAACGACTTCTGGTATACTTGGAAAACCGAATCAGATAAAAACTTGATGAATCCTAAATCAGAAGAAGAAAAGAAAGCTGCAGAATCTAGAATTGCAGACATCAAAAACAGATATGAAGATGAAATCGAATTCTACAAGTTCTGCCAATTTGTTTTAGAAATTCAAAACGAAGAAACTAAGAAATTTGCTTTATCAAAAGGCATCAAGATGATTGCTGACCGTCAAGTTGCGTTCTCTGACAGAGATGCTTGGGCTTATCAATCATTATTCTTGGAAGGTTGGTACTTAGGTTGTCCGCCGGATTATTTCTCAAAAGACGGGCAAGCTTGGGGTTTCCCTGTAATGGATCCGGACAAAATGTTCAACGCTGATGGTTCTTTGGGTGAAGGTGGTATCTTGATGAAAAACCTTTACAAAAAGATGTTTAAAGAAAACCCTGGTGGCGTAAGAATTGACCACATCGTAGGTTTAATCGATCCATGGGTTTACAAAGTAGGCAAAAAACCAATGCCGGAACAAGGTGCAGGCAGACTATATTCATCTCCGGAACATCCTGAACTTAGCAGATATGCTATTGCCAGAAATGAAGATCTTGACTGGACTTTAGAAGCTGATAAAGAAAAAAGAGTTAAAACTCTTTCTGAAGAACAAATCAAGCTTTATGGTAGATTGATTGAAAAAATCGTTATCGCTGCTGCTAAAGAATGTGGTCTGGATAAAAATGCAATCGTTTGCGAAGACTTGGGTACTTTAACAAATCCGGTTGACGCTGTAATGAAGAAATACGAATTGCAAGGTATGAGATTGACTCAGTTTGTAGTTCCTGAAAAACCCGAACACCCATACAGATGTAAAAATATTACCGAGCATGTTTGGAACATGGTTGGAACACACGACAACTTGCCGATTTCTATGTGGGCAGAAAGCATGATTAATACTCACGAAGGCTATTTGCACGCTAAAAACCTTGTTGAAGATTTGTTCGCAGAAGCTGAAAACAAAGATGATATCATTGTTAGATTGACTCAAGATAAAGAATATTTGAGATTTGTTAAATTGACAGAAATCTTCGCTTCAAAAGCAAGAAATGTTCAAATGTTCTTCACTGATTTCTTCCAAATCAATGATGTATACAATAGACCTGGAACATCAGGCGACCAAAACTGGTCACTTAGACTTCCTAACAATTATCAAGAACTTCAACCAATCGATTTGCAAGCACTATTGAAAGCTGCAATCATTGCAAGAGGTAAAGAATTTGCGTCTAAACACGCTAGCTTGATTGAAAAATTAGGTTAATGATTTAAAAAAGAGTGGCGGAAATGCTTTGCATTTCCGCCACTCTTTTTGTATAGAAAAACGGCGAGGGCTTTAGCCCTCGCCGTTTTCGTTTCTTATTCTGTTACAGCTTCATAACAATCCGAGCAAATCGTTTCGTGACCTGCGTGTTCGCCAAGTTTTCTAAACTTCCAGCAACGTTCGCATTTTTCACCTTCTGCTTTTGTTACCCAAACTGTTATGCCACCTTCTGTGTATTCATTCAAGACTTCAGCCGGAGCTTCGTCAGCCACATAAGCTTGAGAAGTAATGAAGATATCAGCTAAATCTGTAGCATTTGCTTTCAAGATTTCACTATCATCAGATTTAACATAAACAGCAACTTCTAAAGAGCTTCCGACTTTCTTTTCTGCTCTTAGTGGCTCAATAGCACGAGTTACAACTTCTCTTGTCTTTAAGATTTTTGTAAAATCTTCTTCAAGCTGACTGTTGTTCCAAGTCTCATTTACCCCTACCCAATCAGCAAGCAAGATACTTTCTAATCCGCCTCGTTGCATTTCCGGAGTGTTTTGCCAAATGTCTTCTGCTTGGTGAGGCATTACAGGAGTTAAAATTCTAACCAAAACTTGTAATGTTTCATAAAGAACAGTTTGACAAGCACGTCTTGAAACTGATTTTTTGCCCGCAGTATAAAGTCTGTCTTTTACGATATCAAGATAGAAAGAACTCAAATCTACCGCTGCAAAGTTTTGCAAGCATTGGAAATACTTGTAGAATTCATAATTATCAAACGCTACTGTAACTTCTTCTACAACTTTGTTCAATTTGTGAAGCGCAAATTTATCAATTGGTTTCAAATCTTCGTACTTCACATAATCCTTTGCAGGGTCGAAGTCGAAAATATTACCGAGCAAAAATCTTGCAGTGTTTCTTGTTTTCTTAAAAATTTCAGCAAGCTGTTTAATAATATTATCACCGATTTTTGTATCGTTTCTGTAATCGACTGACGCAGCCCAAAGTCTTAAAATATCTGCACCATAGTTTTTGATAATATCATCAGGTCTGATGTAATTACCTAAAGACTTAGACATTTTTCTACCGTCTTCTCCGAAAACAAAACCGTGCGTAAGAACTGATTTGTAAGGTGCTTTACCTTGTACAGCCATTGATGTTAATAGAGAAGATTGGAACCAACCTCTGTGTTGGTCAGAACCTTCCAAATACATTTCAACAGGAGTGTGACCCAATTGTTCTGAACGTTTTTCAACAACAGCTCTCCAAGTTACACCTGAATCGAACCAAACATCCATAATGTCTTTTTCTTTTCTAAAATGTTTTTTACCGCAATGAGGGCAAACAAAATCTTTTGGCAATAATTCTTCTGCTGAATACTTAACCCAAGCATCAGAGCTTTCTTTTTCAAACATTTTTGCTACGTTTTCAATAGATTCATCAGTAACAATAGGTTCTCCGCATTCTTCACAGTAGAATACAGGAATTGGAACACCCCACGCTCTTTGACGTGAAATACACCAATCAGTACGACCTTGAACCATGTTAGAAATTCTTGCTTCACCGCTTGCAGGAATCCATTTAACCCCCTTAATTGCTTCCAATGTAGCATCACGGAATTTATCAACCTTAACAAACCATTGCGGAGTTGCTCTGTAGATTACAGGATTTTTACATCTCCAGCAGTGTGGATAAGAGTGGTTAATATCAGCTGCTGCAAGCAAAGCTCCGCAGTTTTGAAGTTTTTCGATAACGATTTTACCGCCTTTATAGTAAGGAATACCTTCCAAATCTTTGTCGCCAACGATTTCTGTCCAAACACCTTTACTGTCAAGCGGTGAAAATACTTCAATATTGTATCTGCAACCTACTTCGTAGTCTTCAAGACCGTGGCCAGGAGCTGTGTGAACCGCACCTGTACCGGCATCAAGCGTAACGTGTTCACCTAAAATTATTGGTGATTTTCTGTTATAAAGCGGGTGATTTGTATTTAATAATTCTAAATCAGCACCCTTAACAGAGCCGATTACGTTAATATCTTTTTCTTCCCAATTTACGCCTTCAAGGAAGCTTGCTAACAAGCCTTGAGCGATTACATAAACATCATTATTGTAAGTGAAGAATGTATAATCAAATCTCGGGTGCATACTGATTGCCATGTTTGACGGAATTGTCCAAGGAGTTGTTGTCCAAATTACCGTATAAACATTGTCATTTGGCAAATCAACTAATTGCTTAATTTTATTTACCCCTTCTTCATCAAACTTAAATCTTACATAGATTGATGTTGAAGTATGGTCTGCGTATTCAACTTCTGCTTCAGCTAAAGCAGTTTCGCAAGAAGCACACCAGTAAACAGGTTTCAAACCTTTTTCGATATAACCTTTTTTATACATATCGCCGAAAACTCTAACTTGTTCAGCTTCAAATTCTGGATTAATAGTTAAATAAGGATGTTCCCAATCACCCCAAACGCCAAGACGTTTGAATTCTGATTCTTGACCTTTCAAACTGTTCCAAGCAAATTCTCTGCATTTTGCTCTTAATTCTGCAGGAGTAACAGCTTCACGTCCGCCTTTGATGTTTTTAACAACCTTGTTTTCAATTGGCAAACCGTGTCCGTCGTACCCCGGAACATAAGGTGCGTAGAAGCCGGACATAGATTTATACTTAATCAAAATATCTTTTAAAATTTTGTTTAAAGCTGTACCAACGTGAATCTTTTCGGAACTCAAATACGGAGGGCCGTCGTGCAAAATAAACTTGTTTGCCTTATCTCTTTGTGCAATGTTCTTTTCATAGATTTCATGTTCTTCCCAAAACTTTTGAGTTTCAGGTTCTTTCTTCGTAGCGTTTGCTCTCATTTCCAAAGTAGTCTTTGGCAAATTCAACGTTTCTTTGTATTCCATATTCTATTCCTCATGCATTTCTCTTTTTGCTAGTTTATAAAATAGCATAAACAAAGCGAGTTATAAAGAGTTTTAAATAAATTAGCAAAAATTTTTTTCACAGTTTTTTATTCAATATGCAAGTTAACAAGATTAAAACTCCGGAATTATTTTGCCAAAAGTATTGGAAGCGTATTCTTTCTCAAAATGCTACGCCTGTTGAGAGTTTGAGTGAAAGTTTTCATATAAATGATACCAATTTATACTTAATCGGCGGTTATAAACCTATAAGCGGCAAAAATCTTGCAAGCGTTATTGCGACGACGGACAAAGAATTTAAACTATATAAATCGACTGATAAAAAACTTACCCTATGGCGTGGTATATGCGGGGTTGAGATGTACAAGCATCCATACATGAAATTATTGATGGCAAAGTGTAAAAAGCTTAAAAAAGGTGATATTTTATGTATGAGAGAGTATGCTTACGCAACCGATAAAAAAGAACAAGCACAAGGAATTTATACTCAAAACAACGGTATTTTATACGAAATTACGGTCCCTAAAGGCTCAAGAATAGCGGATGATTGGAACTACATTTTCCCAAGGTATTCAAAATTTCTTTGCACTGAAAATACTGCGGTAAAAGAAGAAGATGAAAATTACAGGCTAATAAAACTCACATACCTGCAACCGAATTCTCAACTGCCTCAAAAACCAAAACAAGAAACTTTCTGGCAAAAATTAAAATCTCTGTTCTAAGCTTCTTTGCTCGTCTCTATGAAATTATTCATCTTGTCGTAATCAAAAGCGTTTTCCCAACGAGCAATAACCACAGTCGCAACGCAGTTGCCAATAAGGTTTACAGCGGTTCTTCCCATGTCCAAAATCTGGTCAATGCCCAAAAGTACTGCAACACCCACAATCGGGATTCCAAAACTTGTCAACGTTCCTGCTAAAACAATAATTGCTGCTCTCGGAACTCCTGCAACACCTTTGCTGGTCAACATTAGAGCGAACATTACAACAAGTTGCTGTTCAATGCTCAAATTTATACCGACAAGTTGTGTTGAAAAGATTACAGCCATTGCTAAATACAAAGTTGAGCCGTCAAGATTAAAAGTATATCCCGTCGGCATTACAAAGCCAACAATTGATTTCGGAACGCCGAAGTTTTCCATAATACTCATAGCTTTCGGTAAAGCTGCTTCTGAACTCGCGGTCGTAAATGTTAGCAAAGCCGGTTCCTGAATCGCTTTGACAAGTTCAATAACAGAAATCCCAACGATTCTGCAAGCTATAATGAGCACTAATGCTACAAAAACAGCCAACGCAACATACAAAGATAAGATTATTTTTCCGTAATTGAACAAAATCGCAATCCCGTTTGAGCCTACAGTATAAGCGATTGCACCAAATATCCCGACAGGAGCAAAAAACATTACGTACTCCGTGAACTTGAACATTATTGAAGCAACCGAATTTAATATATCAACAACAGGCTGTGCCTTCTTACCCACAGCACATATAGCCAATGCGAAGAATATACAAAAAACTACAATCTGCAATAGATTCCCGTCTGCCATTGCTTGAAAAATACTTGTAGGACAAAGCCCCAATAACAATTCTCCAAACGAATTGTGGTGCGTCGTAGAAGCCATCTCAACTATTCTTGTCAAACCTGTCTGTGACGTCGCAATATTGCCCATGCCGACTCCGGGTCTGAATAAATTTGCGAAGCTTAAGCCGATAAACAACGCCAAAGTCGTTACAACTTCAAAATAAGCAAGTGTCTTAACACCCAATCTTCCAAGGCTTTTGACATCACCATGTCCCGCAATCCCCACAACCAACGTTGCAAACAACAAAGGTGCGATAATCATTTTTATCATACGCAGAAAAATCTCTGCCAACACGTGAAGTCTGACTGCGAAGTCTGGGAAAGCCCAGCCTACAAAAATACCTAAAAATAAAGCTATAAATATGGCTATTGTTAATTTCGACTGTTTCAAAATCTTTTCCTTTTAACTTTATGGGAAGAAAAATTCCATTAATTCCACTCAATACTAAATTATACACAAAAAAAGATTTTTTTCATAAAATATAAGCTTTAGAAATATTTACAAAACATCTCTCATGATTGACACCTATTCATGTTCGTCCTACTATTAAGGTACTCTAGTCGAAATTTCTGCCGGATTTGACGGCTCAGGGTGGGTGATGGAAATTACCGGTTGGGTTTAATTATATTGAATCTTTGCCTGTAAAACATTACCAAAAGATTACAAAAAGGTAAAAGGAGAAAAGTTATGCCTACAATGAACCAGCTTGTACGTTCAGAACGTAAAAAGCTAAAAGACAAAACCAAATCGCCGGCTCTTATGGATTGTCCACAAAGACGCGGCGTTTGTACTAGGGTTTACACTACAACCCCTAAAAAACCGAACTCTGCTTTGAGAAAGGTTGCCAGAGTCAGACTTACTAACGGATTTGAAGTAACTTCTTATATCCCAGGTATCGGACACAACCTTCAAGAACACAGTGTTGTTCTTATCAGAGGCGGAAGAGTTAAAGACCTTCCAGGTGTTAGATATCACATCGTACGTGGTACTTTAGATACAGCAGGTGTTGCTAACAGAACACAAAGCCGTTCTAAATATGGTGCTAAGAGAGCTAAAGGAGGTAAGAAATAATGTCTAGAAGATCTAAACCGGAAAGAAGAATTCCTTCAGCTGACCCTATTTATAACAGCGTAGATGTTTCAAAATTCATCAACAGAGTTATGAGACGTGGTAAAAAATCACTTGCTGAAAAAATATTCTACTCTACAATCACTAAGATTGAAGAAAGAACAAATGAAAAAGGCTTGGAAATTTTCCAAAAAGCTCTTACAAATGCAACTCCATTGTTGGAAGTTAAAGCAAGACGTATCGGTGGTTCTACTTATCAAGTACCTATCGATGTTAAACCTGACAGAGGTTTCGCTCTAGCATCTTCTTGGATTATTGCAGCAGCTAAAAACAGAAGCGGTAAATCATTCGTTGAAAAACTTACAAGCGAATTGGTTGATGCATCTAACGGTAACGGTGCAGCTTGCAAAAAACGTGAAGATACCCACAGAATGGCAGAAGCTAACAAAGCATTTGCTCACTACAGATATTAATATTGATATTAATAATACATTACAAAGGCAGGTCGCAAGACCTGCCTTTGTGTTTTGTTAAAAAGCCCTTCAAGTGCTTTTAAGAAAAGGTGTTTAACCTTATTTATCCCCTCGGTCAAATGGCTAGAATTTTTGATTTTCTATTTACAAATTTGCGGAAAAAATATATCATTGTTGTGTGTTTATTTATCAATTAGGTTAGATATGAGGAGTCTATATGTTTAAAGATTTTTTTAATGCGATGGAAAATCGTGAAATACAAAAGTTCAATGTTTCTTTGACTTTTAGTATTATGAAGAAAATTATCGCCCTTTTGGGTGTAATTGGTGTAATTCACGCTATTTCTTATTCTTATGTTTATGAAACCGGCGTTGAAAACTGTATTGCAATTGTAATTGGAATTATTTTGCTTGTGCAATTGCTTTTGCTCCCCGGCTATATTGCACAATACAAGGCTAGCCCGAGAACTACAGCAATTTTTGTGTTAGGTATTATTTTGTGGCTGTTGCCGATATCTTGGCCGGCAGCTTTGGTTTGGGCATGTGCTGAACCTAAATATGATATAGAAGTTAAAAGTATTGAAAAAGATAAATATATGATGTTTCAATATATTTCTTCTGTTCTAATCGTTCTTACTGCGTTTTTCTTTTACTTTGTTGTATGGCAAAAACAAGTGGTTGCTGTTGGTAAAATCAAAGCTCAAGAAGCAATTATAGAAAAAGCTGTTAATGTGTATCACAATGCGGCCGCAGAGGATTTAGGTAAAACAATGGGTATTTCTAAAAAATGTGCTTACGCATATGATGAATCTATTCGAGAAGGTGAATATTCAGAAAATATAGCAGCTTGTACAAAAGATGAAATGAAGGCTATTAATAAATATGATGCAGAGCATGAATACGATTATCAAGAACCATTGTTTACAAATAATTCAATGCCAAAATCACTAGTATTGGCTGGCGTTCCAATCCTGTGCTTTGAAAAAGCAAATTTGGGCGATAATACAAAATGTTCTAAAAGACAACTTGAGTCAATTAAAAGTTTCTTTAAAGACTCTGATAATATAGATTGGTCTGAAGAATATTTCAGTTACTAGAATTTATTATTGATTCTATTTGCAAAGGCGGCTAGAATGTTCATTCTAGCCGCCTTTGCTTTGTTTTTGTAATAAGTGTAACGATTTGTTAAATGTTTTGTATAAATTAGCAAAATTTTTTGTTACGATTTTTATTATCAGTGTGGGTATTAAAATAGGATTTTTTTATGCAAGTTAGTAGTATTCAATTCAGTAGCATGTCGCCGGTATTACACAAAAAGGTGAATTGTGGGGGAAAAACGGGGGCAATTTCATCTGCTCAAAACGCAACAATGCAATTAAATAATGTGCCAATAAGCTATTGGCAGGCAATTCCGATTTCTTTTAAGGCCAATGATTTGAAGTCCGGTAAAACGGTTCCTGACATTGAGCATAACAATTATATGGCAATGACAGAGAATACTAAAAAGCGTATGAGAAAAAGATACGAAAACTTTTTTAGGAGTGAATGTATTGATAAGACAGGTTTGTTCGATCAAAAGAATTATCAATATATGCCATTGAGAACAGAAGAAACAATGGATCAATTTTTAAAATTTTCAAAATTGTATAATAATTATAAAGATCAACCCATTGTGTGTGTAGGAAGAAGCCCGAAGTGGTTTTTGAATGCTTCTCTTTGGATGAAAGACGGTATAGAGGGTTATAAGTTTGCGGCATTTTCAGGTTATTGGTATAGAAAACATCCGGTAGAGGGATTGAAACCAATAAATGGAGAACTTCCGACTCCGGAAGAAGAAGCTGCTTATAAAAAATATTTAAGAAGGATAAAAGTTGACCCTGTAACGATTGTTAATGATATGAAAACAACGGGCAAAAAGACTGTGATAACGGATTTTATTCATACTGGGCGTGGACTTTCATCTTTTATTGGAATGCTGTCCAAAATTGCGGAAGAAAAAGGAATCTTGGAAGATTTTTCAAAATCGATAGAGTTGGTTTGTATCGGTTCTATGGAATACGAAGGTATGCTTGATCCATATGCGGATACTTTGGATACTCCTAGGGTGCTTTATCCACCGAGATTAAGACCTTATAGCAAAAATATTAAACAACAATTTTTCTCAATGCCGGCAATTGTTTTAGAAGAGATGTTGATTAATCAGAATACTAATGAATGTCGTTCAACATACTATCCTCATAATGCTTGGACTGTTTATAAACCGGATCAATTTAAGACGGGACGTATTTTTGATATGAAAAAAGTTGAACAAAAAATTAAAGAATTGAAAGAACACGGAAAACGGTGCATGACACAATTCTCATCCACAATGGCGGATTATAGAAATTTGTTGAACTTTAGAATTCTCGATGGCTTAAATGCCCGTGGTATCCTCAGAGAAACTCCAATTCGCAAGATAAGATAGCCTATGGGATTGTTAAACAATATTGTGTATTGAAGCTAAAAAATGAACAGCAAAGTAAAACTCCCGGAGATGGATTCGAACCACCGTTAAAAGAGCCAGAATCTTTCGTCCTGCCACTAGACGATCCGGGAACATACTCAACTATTTATTCCAAAAATGTTTCTTTTTAGTTTCTGTTGTGGTTGTTTTTGTTTCGGTTGCGTTCTTGATGTTTGTTTCGCCATATGTATAAGGGTTAGAAGCGTCCATAGCACCTTTATTAAAAGTGAATGAGCCTGTAGCCTTGCTTTCCGGCTGAACGTTTGTAACTGTTTTATATCTTCTTTGAGGATAGCAAGCATTTGGAGGTGTATTAATTACATCACTGCTTTGAGATAATCCTCTTGTAATTTCGCCATTGTTGATATTCATTTGATTAGGATTGTTATAATCAGGCATTTGTTGAAGTGTTTTGCCGCCCAAATCTTTACCTAAAAAGTGTATTCTTCCTAAATCATCGGTGTATATAGTAGAATCAGCCATTGCACAGGTTACTGACGCTGCAATAGCCATTAACAAACCCAATGAAATTAAACTTTTTCTTACCATATCGTTCTCCTTTAGTATTCTGTAACTACATTATATTACAAAATTACCAATTTCAACAATTATTTAAGATTTATTTCATCTGTTATGTCTTTACCACCGTACAAAACGACACTTTTTGCAAACACATATTCGTAATTATCTTTTTGAGCTTTTTGTGCAATTTCGTTTTTGATACTTTTCTCTATCTCCCCAAGTCTGCGGTTGTAATCTTTATCCAACGCATCTTTTTTTTGATTAAATTCTTTTGCATATTTTTCTTCCAACGCCAAAACCTTTGCAGGGTCTGATTCATTAGCTATAGCACCTCTTGCATTTACTATAATTTTGTTTAACTCATCCATTTTTTTAGTATGTTCTTGCTTAAGTTGTTTAACTTGCGAAGAATTCCCGACAACTTTTTGCAAATCTACAACCGCAATAGAATCTGCTGCAAAAACACAATTCATAGAAAATCCCAATAAAATCGCTAAAAAAATTTTATTCATAACTTGATAACTCCTTTTCCTCAGTTATATTTTGCAATATGAGAAAATTATATTCTCTAGTTGGGCAAAAATTTTTGAAATTTTTTGCAAACTATAATTGAAATCAATATTTATTTAAACTAAAATGTTACTATGTTCAGATTTTTAATAGTAACATCTCTAATAATATTCAATATGTTTTCATTTGCCTTTGCAGAAGAAGGGCAAATCAAGGAAACATACAAGCTGCAGGGGCAGGTCGAATATGACGACAATCCGGTAGAAACAATCTACCTTGACGAAAATATTGACAAGCCAAAGGTGAACATCCCCCAGCGTTCGTTGACTCTTCCAACAAGAGTCATAAACATAACGACAAACAGTAACACGCCCAGGAGTGCCCTTGCAAGGGCGGCGGTAACTAGAAATACACTGAAGGATATTCTTCCTCTTAGCGGAACTTTGTCTGACCAGTTCCATGGAATATCTTATGGAACTACTTGGGGCGAAGAAATTTCTTATTCGCAAATAGAATCCTCTACAGGTGTTTTCTTGAGATATGATTCTCCAAAATATTTTTCTTTAGACACAACTTTTAAACAAAATGCATCTCAAGATATCGGAAGCCAATACGGAACCGTGAAAGTTACGCCAGAATGGCATATTACGGATAAATTGACACTCAAAAATACTTTTACTAATTATGTCAATTTGCCAAAGAATAAAAATGAACTTACTATAGTTTATAGTCCGGCATTGAAAAAATACGCAGAATCGTTGAAGTTTGAACTCGGTGTAGCCCAATCATATTACACAAATGGCAAGCAAAGTTCTGCAGTAAGTTTTTCTACAGGTTTTAAGTTGTAATTAATCGAGATATTTTATATAATTATTTTATGATACGCCAAGAACAAAAAAGACAAAGAAGAGTCGTTAACAGAATTAACAAGCAAGAGGAGAAGAGAGTAAAATCATCGTCCTCATCAGCTTCTAGTGGAGTTTATTACTCTTTTCTTACTGTTGTTTTGCTTTTGTGTCTTGTACAAATCACTATCAGTGCAGTTTTAAATATTTCAAAAGTAATTTCTTATAAGGCAAAAATTATTCAGATTACAAAAACACGTGATTCTGCAAAAGCTCTGAACGAGCAGCTTAAGGATAATATCAAGAATTTTTCAAATGTTTCCGGCCTAGAAGCGATTGCCAGAAATAACCTTAAGATGTCCGGTGAAGACGAAGTTTTGGTTATTATTAATACTCCAAAGGAAGAAGAGAAGGAAGAAAAGCCTAAACATATCGGGCTAAAGAAGCATGATTAAAGATTTGTTGCTTGAGGGCTTTGCCCTAAAAAGATGCGGACATTATAAACACGCTATAGAAATTTTCTATAAGGCTCTTGAGTTGGACAATAAGAGCCCTGAACTTTTGCTTGAAATTGCTGAACTTTTTGATATTTTGGGGAATGAAGAAAAATCACTAAGCTATATTGAACAGGTGCTGAATGCAAATCCGACACATATTAGAGCTTTAAAATTGCTGAAAAAAATCTTTGTCGATAAGAAAGCTTATTTGGAAGCGGAGCAGACTGCAAAAAATATTTATTGCATTTCTAAAAAGGAAGAGGATTTGGCAGATGTTTTTCAATTGTTGAATAAACAACGCAAATACGATGAGATTTTTAGCTATAATGTCGATTGCGATACGCCTGCAATTCTTTTTGAAGAGGCTTATGCTTATTTTCATCAACAGAATTTTGAAGAAGCGGAAAAATTTTTACACAAAATCTTGATACAAGATGAAGATAATCAGCAAGCTTTGCTGCTTTTGGGTCAAACTTATTTTGCTCAAAACCGTGAAGAAGAGTGTTTTAAGGTTGTTGATAAACTCAAGGTTGCAGAAAATAATATTGAATTGTTGGATTTTATTGCAAGAGTTGAAATGTGCCGCAAGAATTATGCAAAAGCTGTAAGGCTACTTAAACAGGCGATTAGAGTGGAACACAAGAATGCTGCACTTTATTTCAATCTTGCGAATATTTATTGTAGTCAGGGCGATTTAGCGATGGCCAAGAAGAATTTCAGCACCGCAATTGCTTTGAAGCCTGATTGCGAAGAGTATCATCTTGCCGTTGCCAGGGTTTATTATTCGGAAGGGAATTATAAAAAGGCACTGGAAGAATTAGACGGGGTGTCTTTTGATACAAGGCTTTTGAGAGCAGTGATTTTGTATAATACAGGCTATGTCGCACTTGCAGCGAAAGAGTTAGAGCAATTAAAGGCTGAACAGCCCGAAAATGAGTCGGTGAAAGAATATTTGGAAAAAATTAGACAGGGATTGCTTGCTAATTAAACCATTCAGTCTGCTTGAAGATGTCAAATATGGTGTTTAAGCGAGCTTTATCGTGAATGTACCAATAGCCGATAAGAACTTCAAATGCAGTAGCAGGGCGGTATTCGTGCTGAATAGAACGTCTTGCGACGGGGATTGGAAGATTTCTGCCACGCCTTGCAAGCTCTTGTTCTTCTTCGGTAAGAGTTGGAGCTAGATATTCTAACATTTCTTTTTGGAAAGAGGCTTTTACCCTGTCAGTCGTGATTTTATGCAGGATTTTGGAGTTAGAAGTTTGTAAGATTGTGTAATCTCGGACAAAGACTTCCCAGATGGCGTCGCCGATGTGGGCGTAATTTCTAAGTGGCATTATTTCTTTTTCCATAGTTATATTTTAACACAATATAAGAGAAATAGAGCTTTGAGGGGAATTTTTCAAAAGTTTTTAGAAAATTGCAAAAAACCTCTTTACAAAAAAAATTTATTTGATACTATAGAGAGGTAAACTTAATACGAAGAGATAATCCTCAGTAGCTCAATGGCGGAGCAACCGGCTGTTAACCGGTAGGTTGTTGGTTCGAGTCCAACCTGGGGAGTTTTTTATTGCTTAGATTTTAAGATTGGGGCTTAACATGTACAAAATAAGACATCACTCCTCATAAAAATGGAAATCTTTTCCAAGTTTCTTTTCAACCAAATTTAACAATTGCGACGGAGACATTTTTAATGCTTCAGCGATTTTCCATAGAGTTACCAATTTAACTTCAATAACACCATTTTCTATTCTACTGGTGTTACCGACGTCAAGACCATAGTCGTGTGCAAACTTATTAATAGAACAATCTTTTGCCAATCTCAAATCTTTGACAACTTTTCCAACCGTTTTTGCGAATAATCTCGTTTTTTCGTCCCTACATCGCATGCATATATTATAGGGTTTATTTTGGAGATAAATGTTGGCTAATTATTTTTCTCTGTGCAAATACTTTTCGAAGCTTTTGTCTTCGACTTTGTAGCCGCAACCTTCGTGAAGTTTGCCTGCATAAGAAATTTTTTTTGCAGGATAATTGCGGCACATCTTTAGGCGTTTATCATAAACTGAGCAAAGTCCCTCATCTGTCACATACTTGCAGGCAAAAATTAAGTTCCCCTCTTCGTCTTTCCCTCGAATATAAAATCTCTTATAAGCCGGAAACAAAAATTGCATGATTTTAAAATCAGTTGTAGTATATGTATCAAAGCTGTACATATATCTGCAACATTTGCCGCATTTAAGGCATTCCCCCGTGATTTTGTATTCCATTTTCTCCGGAACAAAATATGATAAGAATTCATTTTTTAAAATCGTCAAAAAACTTAACATTACGTTGCAAAAAACTCCGTACTTATTTTTATTTGGTAGAATATAAACATAGTACTAAGATTGAGAGAAAAAAACAATGGGAAATTACAGTATTCCAAAAAATAGAAAAAGAGGTTACACCAAAAGAGTTTCAGTGGATAATCCGCTAATTCGTTTAATTTCAACGATTATCGTTTTCGCACTTGGTGTAATGTTAGCCGGCATGATTGCATTAAAGTTATATCTGATGTCTCTGCCGCCAATCAAGAATTTGAACACGCTTAAGCCAAATATTGTTACGACTTTTTGTGCGAGTGATGGCGAAGTTATCAAAACTTTTGCAGCTTACACCTACTCAAACGTTGATTTGAAAGAAGTTCCGGAACAATTAGTGAAAGCTCTTATTGCAACTGAAGACAAAAACTTCTATTCTCACCCGGGTTACGATATGTTAGGCTTAGGACGTTCTATGGTCGCTAACGCACTTGCAGGACACGTTGTTCAAGGTGCAAGTACAATCACTCAGCAACTTTCAAGAATCTTATTCTTGTCTAACGAAAAAACTTTCACAAGAAAAATCAAGGAATTGCAAGTAGCGGCTCAAATCGAAAAAACAATTTCTAAAGATAAAATTTTGGAAATGTATTTGAACAATGTTTACTTGGGTTCAGGTGCCTACGGTGTTAAAGGTGCGGCCAGAATCTACTTTAATAAAAACTTAAACCAATTGACGCTTGCTGAAATGGCTCTAATAGCAGGGCTTCCACAAGCACCGTCAGTTTATTCTCCATACAACAACATAAAATTGGCTGAAAAACGTAGAAATCAGGTTCTTTTGAGAATGTACAAAATGCGTTATATAGACAAAGAAACCTACGAAAATGCTAAAAAAGAGCCGATTAAACTTTCTACAATGCCTGTAATGTATGCAACAAACAAGGCTCCTTATTTCTGTGATTATGTAATGAAAGATTTGCAGAAATTAGGGTTTACGGAAGATGAAATCGTAAATGGCGGGTTCAGAGTAATTACAACATTGAATTACAAGGCTCAAGTAAAAGCAAACGAAGCAATCCTCAAAAACCTCAACGCTTGGGGCTTGAAGAGTGATAAAAATCAAGCTGCAGTATTTTCTTTCAGTCCGATTGATGGACGTATCTTAGTATACGCAGGCGGTAAAGATTATACAAAGAGCCAATATGACAGAGTAACTCAATCTGCAAGACCTTCAGGTTCTGCATTCAAACCGTTTATCTATACGGCTGCAATTGAAAAAGGTTACTCTCCAAATGATATGATTGATGATTTGCCATTTAAAGCCGGCGATTGGACTCCGAGAAACTACGGTAACAAATACAGAGGTCCAATTCCTCTATACACAGCATTAATGGTGTCATCTAACGTTTGTACCGCTCGATTGATGGACGCAATAGGCGTTAGACCTGTAATCCAATTGGCAAGAGTTATGGGAATTACAACTCCAATTCCGTACGATTACACAATTTCACTAGGTTCTAACAGCGTAAAATTATTTGAAATGACAAGAGCTTATGGCGTATTTGCAAACGGCGGGTTTAAGGTTGAACCTTATGCAATAGAACGTGTTGAATCTTCTCGTGGAACAGTTTTATACGAGGCTAAAAAAGCTCGCTCAAGTAAAGTTCTTAACATAAATACAGCTGCAACAATGACTGCGATTATGAAAACTGTTATTACAAACGGTACCGGTCGTGCTGCGAATATCGGAAAGCCCGCAGCTGGTAAAACAGGTACAACTGATGATAGCCGTGATGCATACTTTATCGGGTTTACGCCTGATGTTGTAACCGGTGTTTGGGTCGGTAACGATGATAACTCTCAAATGGGTGGAATTACGGGTGGTACTGTTCCGGCTTTAATCTGGAAAGATGTTATGGCTGTTGCTACTGAACAGTACGGAAATGCTGATTTTGAGTATCCGGAAGTTATCTTGAATCCGTTCAAAGCTCCAGGGGTTTCAATTATACCGCAGAGTGAAGCTAAAAAAGCTATGGAAGAAAAGGAAAAGGATAAAGAAAAGGCCGAAGCTGCAGCACAATCAGCTCCGAAGCCGACTGATGCCGTTACCCTTCCGATGCCTGCAATTAAGAAAAAAGAAGTTCCGACCGTAGAAGTAAAATCAGAACGTACGGAAGTTCCGCAAGCTCAATTTGCTCCAATTCCGGTGACTTCAGCACCTGTAGGACAATAAGTTTAGAAATAGAAAGGTTTAAATAACGTGAATTTAGAAGATTTTAATATAACAATTGGTGAGAATTCGTTTCAAGAAGCAAGTTTAGAGCGAAATGACAAGACTATTGATTACACTTCAAGCAAGGAACTTTCTTATACTGATATAATAAGTTTCTCTAAGGGGTTGGATGTCGTAAGTGAATTCTTTGACGTTAACGCTGTAGTAACAACTTCCGGTGCAGGAATTTGTGCAGTTGCTCTCGGAAAATCTTTAGAAGATGCTATGCTTAAAGTTATGGACAGCAATCCGATTGATTTTATTAACTCTACAATAGTTGTTTCGACCGAAGTAGACAGTGATGTTGCAAAAATGTTGAAATCAACAAACAAGATTGCAGCTCCTAAGTTTACAAAAAATGCGATAGAGTTTCTTGAAGCACACGAAATTTGCTATGTAACAATAAATACGCCATTAAAAGATTATCGCAAGTATTTGGGTGAGGATGTAAAAGTTACTCCGCTTGGAACACTTAAGCAAGCTCCAAATTTGAGCGAATTAAACAAAGATTCTTTTAAGATTGTTTCTGCTGAAAAACCGACGGTTGAGCAAATCGAGGATGCTGTTTTTGCGTGGAAAATTGCTAAGCACGCTAACTCTCAAGCAATTGTTATTGCAAAAGATTTGAAAACATCTGCAATTTCTCAAGGTTTGCAATCTGCTATCGTTGAGTTTGCAATGAATTACTCTTGCGATATGTCAAAAGAGGCAATATTGGCGTCTGATATGCCGGTAACTGTTCACGATATCAATGCAGCTGCTCAAGGTAGAATCGGGTTAGTAATTCTTCCGAGTGCTTCAAAAGAAATTATTGATGCTGCGAACAAGTTCAAAATGGCAGTTATAACTACAGGCATGACGAATATTTTATATTAGATTGCAGGTTGGGCATACTTGCCCAACAATAATTTTAAACATCTTTTGGTGTCGTTAGAAATCCCTGCGAAAACGGTACGTCTTTGTTTACAAAGCCTGTGCGGACAATGTTGCGTCCAAATTTCTGTTCAAGTTTATCCAAACTTTTGCCTAGTTTTTCTTTTTGCTCACGTTTTTCGTCGGTATCAAACAGGATTAATTGCTCTTCAGAACACAAATTGAAGTCCTCAAGTACAATGCCAACACTGCGATAAAGCGTATCAGGACGGTACATACTTTCTAAAATCGGGAACGCAGTTTTCGAAATTTCGAATTCAAAATCGAGCGGAACTCTTAGCTGCACTTTTGAATACAAAGTCCTAAAGTCCTTTGTTTTAAGTATCACTCCGACGCTCGAAGTTTTGCAGTTGATTTTACGGAGTCGGGTGCAAACGTCATGAATATGAATAGAAAGCTCGTTTTTCAAGAAGGTTAGATCCGAAGAAAATTCCAAGAATGATTTTGTATCGCTTATAGATTTTGGCAGTTCAACTTCGTTTGAGATAGGAGAAACCATTATCCCCAAAAGTTCCGCTTTGATAGTAAGTCCATTTTTGCCGAATCGGGTTTTTAACCAATTATCGTCTTTTTGAATATAATCAAATGCACTTCTTACGCCGAGTCCGTGAAGTTTGACACCAAGTTTTCGCCCAATTCCCCAAACCTCTTGTATATCGGTATGTTTCAAAAGCTCCGGCAGTTTAGCTTTCCCTGCCAAACAAATATGTGAGCCTGTGTTTTTGGATTTATCAGATGCAAGTTTAGCAATTGTTTTCGTTCGCCCAATCCCGATAGAAACCGGAATGTCAACTTCTTGTCTAATTCTTTCTTGCAGTTCTTTTGCCAGTTTGTAATAATTCTTTTTGTATAATTTTGTAAGTCCCGTAAAATCGACAAATGCCTCATCAATCGAATACACCTGCACATTTGGGCTGTAACTTTTCAAAATATCCATAACCATATGAGAAATTTTTGTGTAAGCATAGTGATTTGCGGTTATGTATATGCCTTTCGGATATTTTTCAACCGCTTGAAATAGAGGAATGCCCATTGGGATGCCGAGCATTTTGGCTTCTTTGGAGCGTGCAATTACACATCCTCTCTCTCCTGATACGACAGAAACGGGCAGGCCTTTGAGTTCAGGGTTCAGTTTTCTTTCGCAAGATACGAAAAAACTGTCACAATCTATTAATGCTATGTATTTTTGATTTGCCATAATTACTCAAACGTGTAGCTAACGCTTTTTTCTTTCCAGTTATAATGCTTCTTTTGCGGTAAAATTTCCATCAACAAACCTTCCCGATATCTCGCAACGTACCATTTATGGAACCTTAGAGCCCGTTTGATATCGGTTGTCTTAAACTTCTCTATTCGTTTTCCGCCCTTAATCTGAATCATTTTATAAAGGGCTTCAATTTCTTCTCCGGTTTTGATGTCTAGCATAATAATAGTTTAGCATGTTTTGACAAAATAAAAACTCTTATCCTTGGTGGATAAGAGTCAGGATTAGAGAAAGTGTGTTAGAACCTTATCGGTACGCCAAAATTGACGTAAACTCCGCTTCCGTAATATCTAGGTGGCGGTGGTGGTGCATAAAAATCATCATACCACCCTAGTCTGTAATCATAGCAGTAAGGATAGCTCCAATAGCCACGCCTGGCTAACACCCCGCCGACTACGACGCTTCCCCTTTCATAACGTGGTGGTGGCGGAGCTCCCCAATCTCTACGTGGGGGTCTATGATTTCCGTGGTGTGGACCTGCTTGAACCATGTGCCCTCTGCCCATTGGTGGCGGTGGTGCTGCGTTAGCCGGAATAGCCAAGCCGAGTAACGCAACTAAACTTAATAAAGACAAGACTTTTTTCATACTTACACCCCTTTCTTGCGATGCTACGCAGAAATGTATTTTCCCGTTCTTGTTAGTATAACGATTTGAAAAAAGTTTTGTTCAATATTAAACAAAACTTTTTTTGATGTGTTTTGGGGGTTGCATGAAAAATGGGGCGGGAAGCTTTGCTTCCCGCCCCATTTAAACCTAGAATTTATTGTTCTAAAATATAGTTCAATAGAGTTCTTACGCCGGCACCTGTAGCACCTTTGATGAATTCTTGTTGTGGTTTTTCAAGGTAAGCAACACCTGCGATATCGATGTGTGCCCATTTAACGTCCTTGACAAATTTTTGCAAGAATACACCTGCAGTTGAAGCACCACCCCAGCGTGAGCCGGTATTTTTCATATCGGCAATATCACTTTTTAAGCTGTCAAAGTATTCATCCCAAAGAGGAAGTTCCCAATATTTTTCACCACTTCTATCCGCTGTTGAGATAAGGTTTTTGACCAATGTGTCATCGTTACCCATAATACCTGCTGCGTTTGTACCTAAAGCTACAACGCAAGCACCTGTTAGGGTCGCAAGGTCGATAACTTCGTCAACGCCCAGTTCGCAAGCGTAGCAAAGTGCATCAGCTAGAGTTAATCTGCCTTCTGCGTCAGTATTATCAACTTCAATTGTTTTGCCGTTTTTAGCGGTTAAGATGTCCCCAGGCTTGTATGCACTGCATCCCGGCATGTTTTCACAAGCTGCGATAATTCCGTGGACTTCAACTTGCGGATGAAATTCTCTTATAATACTCATTACACCTAAAACGCAAGCTGCTGCAGACATGTCGTCTTTCATTGTAAGCATAGATGAAGCCGGTTTGATGTCTAATCCGCCGCTATCGAAGGTTATGCCTTTACCAATGATTGCGATACGTTTTTTAGGGTTATCAACTTGGTATTTCATGTGAATGAATTTAGGCTCTTGTGCACTGCCTTTTGCGACTGCTAAAAATGCACCCATACCCATTTTTTCACATTCTTCTTTGTTATAAATCTTAGTATCTAAGCCCAAATCGCAAGCAATGTTTGCAAGTTCAGTAGGTGTAGCAAGTTGTGCAGGCTCATTTGCAAGATTTCTGGTAAATGTCATCGCAGCCGCAATTTTTTCTGCTTTTCTTACAATACCTTCATTTGCTTGAACGTAAACTTCTTTAACTTTGTTATCTTTCTTTTCAGATTTGTATTTGTCAAACGCATAATCAGCGATTAATGCTCCCATTGTGAATTGTTCCGAATAATCGAATTCAATTCCTTCTAGGGAGAATGCAACTTTCTTCGCTTCCATTTGCATGCACTTTTTGATTGCTTTATAGATTACTTCCCTCATTTTGTTTGGCGTGAATTCAGATTTCTTGCCCAAACCAAGAACAAGTACTTTTTTGTAAACTTCTTGTCCATATGTCGGTAACAAGTAAGTTTCGCCCAATTTGCCTTTAAAATTATCTTGTTCAATAGCGTATTTGTTAGCTAATTCGCTGATTGTTTTTTCGCCTTCGAACAAGTTGACTACAAGAATGTCGGCATCAATAGTCTTTACATCTTGAACAACTTTGATTTCCATAGTTCAAAACTCCTTTCTTATTTATCCCTATTTTAAGCAAGATTTAGAAAAAATTAAATACGTTAATCAGATTATAAAATAAAACATTTGACATTAAAAAATGTTTGGTTTATGATAAATTCTGTTGACAGCCGGAATACATTCGGGCGTTTAGCTCAGTTGGTAGAGCGTCTCCCTTACAAGGAGAGGGTCAGAAGTTCGAGTCTTCTAACGCCCACCATTTTAAAAAAAAGAGACCTTAGGGTCTCTTTTTTAATATATTGGAGATTAGCATGAAAAAAATTGCAAGCTTTACAATTAACCACGATATTCTGCAAAAGGGAATGTATATTTCCAGAATTGACGGTGATGTTGTTACTTATGATATAAGAATGAAAAAACCGAATAATCCCGAAAATGATTATTTGCAAAATGCTGCAATGCACACGACAGAACATCTTTTTGCGACTTTTGCAAGAAATTCCGAATTCGCTGACAACATTGTTTATTTTGGGCCGATGGGCTGCAGAACAGGATTTTACTTCCTTGTAAGAGATAAAATTTCTCACGCTCAAGCATTAGAGTTAACCAAGCAAGCTTTCAAATTTATTGAAGAGTTCGAAGGTGAAATCCCTGGTGTTTCAAGAATAGAATGCGGAAATTACAAAGAACATGACCTAAATGGGGCAAAAGAAACTGCCAAAGATATGACAAAAGTTCTTAAAAACTGGACAGTGGAGAAAATGACATATGAGCAATAAAACAATTGCAATCATAGGTGCAATGGAATGTGAAGTTGAACTTTTGCATGACCTGCTTAAGGATTCTCAAAAAATTGAAGAAAGCCGATTTGAAATCTATAAAGGAACAGTTGGCGAACATACTGTAATTATTGCAAAGAGCGGAGTCGGGAAGGTCGCTGCAGCTTGTTGTACGCAATTTATTGCAGACAAGTTTAAACCGGATTATATTATAAACACAGGTGTTGCCGGTGGAATTGGCGACGGTTTATCCGTTGGTGACATAGTAATTGCAACAGAGCTTGTGCAGCATGATTTTGACGTAACGGTATTGGGTTATGCAAAAGGCTACATGTGTACAGGTCACGATTCTGATAAGCCGACAAGATTTTATTCCGACAAAAATTTGATTGATGAATTTGAATTAGTCGCAAAAGGTGTTATGTCTGAAGGCAAAGTTCACAAAGGCATTGTCGCTTCCGGAGATATATTTATCGGAAGCTATGAAAAGAAAAAAGAGTTAAAAGAATTGTTTAACGCAACCGTTGCCGAAATGGAAGGTTGTGCAATCGCTCAAGCTTCGTATTTAAACGACATTCCTTGCGTAATAATTAGAGCGGTGTCTGATTTAGCAGACGGAACCGCTGCGGAGTCGCTTTCTGAATTTGAGCAAAAATCTGCACATATTTCTGCCAGCATAATAAAAAGAATGCTTGAAGATTTATAGGGAGAGTACCCTTGCTGGATGAAATCTCACCCGCAGTCGTTCGTGAGCTTTGCGAACGTTACGAATGCGGATGAGGTTTCATCCTGTTAGGGTATTAAAATATCCTTATTGATTTAGAGTCGATAGTTGTTATAATGAATATTATGGATGGCTTTAGTATTGGAAAAATTCTTGCGGGACTTAGAAACCCCGAATTATATCTAAAAAAATTGAAACAGGACGGAATTGAAGGTGGTGGCGGGTTTAATTCAAACCTCAACAAGCCGGCAATGCCTAATCCGTCGCTTGTTCAGCCACGCCCGATTATTATGCAGCCAATCCATATGAACCAAATTGCGAGTATGGATAGAGCTGTGTATGTCAGAAATCTGCTTGGTTTACCGCAAACGCTGGGTGAAATTTTGTTACAAGTGCAGGACAAAAACCAACCGATAAACAATCTCAGTACAAACACGCTTATACTAAATGATCTAAATGAAGAGTTATTAAAAAACCAAAAAGTCATTGCACAAATTTTTGATGACACAAGCGAAATTCCGCTCAATGTGACTTCGCAAAATATTCAGGCTCAAGTTGCCGCTACTCAACAAAAAGATGCAGTAATGTTGTTTTTTAGCGGTATGATTCAGATGCCTGCAATATCAGAGCTTATTCTCAAAAACAGTAAGCAAGCGGTTGCAAATCTTATTATTGCAATGGCTTCTGCCTCAAAAAGCGGGATGACAAACGAGCAAATTACTGAAACTTTAAGCATAATTAATTCTTGCGTTTCTATGGCAAGTTCCGATAACCCGACGCAAACATTGAAAAGTCTTATGCTTCTTTATCTGCCGTGGCTTCCGCTAAACGAAGGCGTCGGGTTCGATTTAGAAGTGACGCCGCCGGATGGCGAAAATGAGTCAAATGATTCTAAGCTTACCGTACTTATCCAGACGAAAAATTATGGAAACGTAAAAGGTGTATTTACGCTCACAACCTCTAATTCCGTTGATGTATACATTATATGTTCAGAAGATTTTCCAAAGAAAACTCTGCAAAAAAGCCTTATGGAAGAAAGTTCTTCGCACGCAATGAACATGACAATTGATGTCGAAGCAATTGAGCCGAAGAAAAAAGAAACACTCGAAAAACAGGAAGCAAAGGTTAATCTTTCTGCTACTAACGAAATGAACCCGTATCTGCTTCTAATGGCACACGCATTTATCAGGAATACAATCTTTATTGATTCGAATCAGGTGTCGGATGAGCCTTAATAGTAGGAATTTTCCTTGATAACTGTTTTGCAAGGATTATGGCTTTTTCTGCAAAAATCAATGGTAGCTTATCTGTATTGCCCTGAATAGAAACGGACGCTCTATTATAAGCATAGTATTCGCTAACACCTGCCAAAACTAAAGCTTCCACTGTCTTAATGAATCTATCATAAAGCTTATCAATCGTCAGTTCCTTGACTCGAGCCTCTGTCATTACAGGCACAATCGCCCAATTTATTCTGCCACCGCCCATCAAGAAGTTATTAACGTGTTCTGCGATAATATTGATGTTGTTAGGGTTTGTATAAGCATCAAACGAAATTAAATCTACACCTGCGTCTAT
The DNA here is from genome assembly GCA_934754775.1 of uncultured Candidatus Melainabacteria bacterium. GTDB lineage: Bacteria > Cyanobacteriota > Vampirovibrionia > Gastranaerophilales > Gastranaerophilaceae > CAG-196. Next base: position 89,061 of record CAKVIM010000003.1, read on the forward strand.
CGGAATCTTCCAGTCACATTTTTCAAAACATTGGATGCCGACAGCACCATGGAACTCTTTAATCTTTTGGGTTATTTTTGCGTACATGTTGACAATGATATCACGTGTAAGCTCTTCGTTTTCACGCTTCAAGTCACCAAAACGACCAAGTAGTGGTTCTTCCAGTATAATTATCGGAAGGGTATCCGGCGAAACTTCTTTAATGCGATGAATTATCCAAAGTGCTCTAATTGTAACTGTTTGTATAAATAATTTTCTATAAAATTTGTCCGCAAGTATTTGTGAAGCTTCTTTGTTCTCTATAAGTTGGGCAATAGTTAGCGGCCCTAATAAGTTTACAACTGTTTCACGGGGCTTAATTCGTTTAATAATTTGCAGGTATCTGTCCAAGAAAAAAGTATGGAACTTAAACTCTTCAAGTTTATCTATATCTGGGTTATTGAATATTGCATCCATCTGGGTTAATTTCAGCTTGTGTCGGTTGCTATCCTCAACGATAACTCTTTTGTGTTTGAGTTTGAAGCCCGGAACACCTTCAAGTGTGCGGTTTAAAAGATTATCTTCATCGTCTGCGTTAGGAAGGTCTGCCAAAAATGGGATATTATCGAAAAGTTTAATTGTAAGCTTTGTTGCAAGCTCATTGTTCTCATAAGGCAAATTTCCAACGGGTAGGCATTTAAAAGATAATTTCATAATTCGTGCTCTCTATAATAAAAACGTGCCGAGATTATACAATGCCGGCACGTTTTTTCATCTAATATAAACTTACGCTTCAGCGTCTTCAGTTTCTTCAACTGATTCTTTAACAACTTCAGAAGCAGTAACAACAACTTTTAATTCAGATTTAACTTTAGAAGTTAATTTGATTAACATTGTGAATTCGCCTACTCTGTTGATTGGTGCGTTCAAAGAAACAGTTTTTCTGTCAACTTCGATGCCAGCTTTTTCTTTTAGTTCTTCGCACAATTTTTTAGTTGTAATTGTACCGAATAATTTTCCGCTTTCACCAGCTTTTGCTGATAATTCGATTGAACCAAGTTTTTCGATTTGTTCAGCCTTAGCCAAAGCTTCTTGGTGTAATTTTTCTTGTTTAGCTTGAAGTCTAGCAAGGTTTTGTTCTCTGTTTTTCAAAGCACCTTCTGTAGCAACTTCAGCATAGTTCTTAGGGATAAGGTAATTTCTTGCGTAACCGTCTTTAACGTTTACCAAATCACCTGCTTCGCCAATATTTTGAACTTCTTTTTTCAATATTACTTGCATTTCCAATTCTCCTTTATCTATTATTGGGCTAGTATAGTTTTTATGTTAACTGAAAAATAATTAAATGTCGAGTACCATGAGCGTTTAACTTAAAATAAGTTCACAGATTACCTTCATTTTCTTTTCTTTATTGCGAAAAAAGAAAAGAAAACGAAGCAAAAGAAAAGAAATGACGCACTGTTTCCTACAACCTTACGGTTGTGGATTGAATGGCTGTTGCAGGCAGAGCCTGCACTTTTGCACTCGCTAAAAACGCTCGTGGTGCTAAAGAAGTTCTAAATATTAAACGCTATTTACGCCGTGAGCGTGTGGCGGTTAGCCACAATAGCGAACGTAAGAGTGCCGGTTCACCGGCTGCATCCATTCAGACTAACGCCCGAAGGGCGTAGAAACAATGGCGTGTTTTCTCTTTTTTTTGGTACTTTTCTTTCTCTTTTTATTCGCAACAAAAGAGAAAGAAAAGTACATAGTACTTTATTGCAACAAAAAGTGGCAATAAAAACCCTTCCTCTATATGTATGAGATTAATCCGAAAATCCTAAAGATTTTAAAAATTATGCCGATACAAATGGTATGGAAAACCAAAAGGTTTTTCATACCTCCTCCCCAAGTCTGGTAGCCGTTCTCTTAAGAAACGGCTTTTTTTTATGCCTTTTCATATTGGCTGTAATACTTCATTACTCTGTTTACATATACAGAAGTTTCTCCGTTTTGAGGAATTTTGCCGTTTCTAACATTTCCGGGGCCTGCATTATAAGCCGCTAGAGCTAAACGTTTGTTGCCATTATATCTGTCAAGCATTTGACGCAAGTATTTCGTGCCGCCACGTATATTTTGCTCAGGGTCTAACGGATTGGTTACACCCAGCTCTTTTGCCGTGTCAGGCATTAACTGCATAAGTCCTTTTGCACCTGCTTTTGATTTGCAGTTCGGGTTAAAATCAGACTCTGTAGTAATAACCGCTTTTATTAAGTTCGGTTCAATATTGTATTGTTTTGCGTATTTATTGATTAAATCTGCGTACTTGCCCGTTGCTTGCGTTCCTGAGCCCTGTGTTCCGGAGCTATTTGTTATTGTCGAAGAGTCTGTGTTTAGACAAGGTAAATTTAGCGGTGGAAGATTGAAAGCAGTAGTGCTTGGCATACTTGAAGATTGAAGTTGGAATGTATCCATCCCGCTAAAAGTTGGCATACTAAAAGAACCGCTGTTGTTATTTAATTCAAAACTAGGCAAAGGCGGCATACTAAAATCTTGTGTGAGCGGAAGATAACTGTTTTGAGGAATAGTTGGTACCATAAACAAGCTTGCATCGTTATAGCAGGAGCCCATATTAAATCCGCCAAACGGACTGCCCCAAATGCTACACCCAAAATTATTGAACCCGTTGAAACAGCCCAAAAACGGATTGTTGTTAAACATTCCGAGCAAAAATCCGTTTGTGAAGTTGTTCCAAAAATTAGTCGTGCTCATAGCAATCTCTTTATATATACTCTATATATATAAAGTCAAGCAAAGCAAAATAATTGCCTTTTTTGTAAATAAAAGTAACAAAATAGGGCAAAAATTTAAAAAATGATATTAAGCGTAATAACTCTTCAAACGGTTTGCGAGCTCAGTTTTAGTGATTTTCCCATCCTTATTGGCGTCCAGACCTTTGTTTGCACTATAGTATTTGTCGTTTCGTGTTGATAAAACTTCTCTTTTTGCATAAGCAGGCAGGAAGTTTATTGAATACAATGTTCCGGTATCCAATACTTGATTTGCACTATATCCTGCATTTCTCTTGTTCATTAATATATATTTTTCTACGTATGTAAGTTGTTCTACTGCGGACATTCGCTTAAGTGCTGTGGTTGTAGTACCGATTTCTCTTGCTGTGTCCGGCATAAATTGGATTAATCCTGTGGCACCGCTACTTCTATTAACCGTTGTGGTCTTTAAACCGCTTTCTGAATACATCATAGCCATCAAGTCGTTAGCTGAACATTTGACTTTTTTAGCGATTTCTACAACCTTATTATAGAACTCGTTACTAAGGTTTTTATTTCTCTTAGACCAAGTTTTCTTAAGTTCAGCTGCAGTGCAGTTCAAATCTACCGGTTCAGAAGAACCCGATTCATTAGAACCGAATGTTCCTGAGAAAGAAGGTAGTGGTGGGAGTTGAAAATTGAATGCCGGTAATTGTATGTTGAAACCAAGATTTGAACTGTTAAACGCCGGTAAAGACATGTTGAAATTTAAGTTTGAACTGTCAAATGCCGGCATTTTAATATTAAAATTTCCAATATTACTACCAAATATTGGCGGCATAATATTATTGCCGTATCTGCCATACTGAATGCATGGCGTTGGCATAAACACATTGTTTAGTGTTGATAATAAATTATTCATATAATGATTGTAATAACATTCGAAGCTCATAATATCCTGCGTATATATTCTTTATATTTATAAAGTCATGTTTTGTTAAATAATTGTCTTTTTGTAAATAAAACGTTACATTTATGTTATAATTATATGGAACATTTATGAGGGAGAACTATGAACAAAAATCAATCGGTAGGTATGTACGTAATTCTTGGAATTATGGTTTTAGCATTTGTTTCAATGCTCTTTAGCGGCCCGACTTCCAGCACAGAAGAATTGTCTTACACAAATTTTATACAGAAAGTAGAAAACAAAGAAATTAAGAGTGTTGATTTAGGTAAAGATGCTTTGGTTGCTCTTCCTGTAAAACAACCGGAAGCTAAAACAAGCACAAATCCTATATATGGCGAAGTTAAAGCTCCAAAACTCCAGTACAAAGTTGTACTTCCTGATAATTCAGATGTTTTGACAAAATTGGAAGAAAATAATGTTGAAATCAGTGCAAAGAAAGCTGATTCAGGCTCACCGTTCGGTTTAGGTTCATCATTAATAACAATTTTACTCGTTTTAGGGTTCATAATGCTTATCATTAAATCAATTCAGGCGGGTGGAGCTCAAGCTATGTCTTTTGGCAAAAGCAGAGCTAAAATGCTTATGGATAGCAAAGTTAAGACAACTTTTAACGATGTTGCAGGGATTGATGAAGAGAAAAAAGAACTCGAAGAAATCGTTGATTTTCTAAAACATTCAGACAAATATGTTAAACTGGGTGCGAAGATTCCGAAAGGTGTACTTTTAGTAGGTTCTCCGGGTACAGGTAAAACTCTTATGGCAAAAGCTGTTGCCGGTGAAGCAGGTGTTCCATTCTTCTCAATTAGCGGTTCAGATTTCGTTGAAATGTTCGTAGGTGTTGGTGCATCCCGTGTTAGAGATTTGTTTGAACAAGCTAAAAAACATCAGCCTTGTATTGTATTTATTGATGAAATTGATGCGGTTGGTCGTCAAAGAGGTGCCGGTTTAGGCGGTGGTCACGACGAAAGAGAACAAACCCTTAACCAATTACTGGTTGAGATGGATGGTTTTGACGAAAACACTAATATTATAATTTTAGCTGCGACAAACAGACCGGACATTTTGGATAACGCACTCCTTAGACCCGGAAGATTTGACAGGCAAATCGTTATTAATAAGCCTGACGTTTTAGGTCGTGAGCAGATTTTGAACGTACACGCAAAAAACAAACCTTTAGCAAAAGAAGTTGATTTAAAGACTTTGGCAAAGCGTACTCCGGGATTTACCGGTGCAGACCTTTCAAATCTTTTGAATGAAGCAGCTCTTCTTGCTGCTCGTCACGACAAATCAGAAATTGAAATGCCGGATTTAGAGGAAGCTATTGATAAAGTTATGGCAGGGCCTGAAAAGAAAAGCAGAATTATTTCTGACGAAGAAAAAGAAAACACAGCTTATCACGAAGTTGGTCACGCACTTTTGGCAAAATTGCTTAAGGATTGTGATCCATTGCACAAAGTTTCAATTATTCCACGTGGTATGGCTCTTGGTATAACACTTACATTGCCGGAAAAAGACCATTTGACAATGCGTAAAAATCAATTGCTTGATAGAATTGCAATGATTTTGGGCGGACGTGTCGCAGAAGAATTAATCTATGGCAAGGACAACGTTACAACAGGTGCTTCAAACGATTTAGAAAAAGTTTCAAACCTTGCACGCAGCATGGTTACAACGTATGGTATGAGTGACAAGATGGGAAATCTGGCTTACGGAAAAGACCAAGAACACGTGTTTATGGGAAGAAACTTCGGTAACACAAGAGATTTTTCAGAAGAAATCGCTGCTGATATAGACAAAGAAGTTAAGAAAATTGTTGACGCTCAATATGAACACGCTAAAAATCTTTTGAGTGAAAACAGAGACATGTTGGAATATATTGCACATACTCTACTTGATAAAGAAACTCTTGACGAAAAAGAATTCGAAGATTTGATGAACGAGGTTAGAGAAAGAAGGGAAAACGAAAATTAAACAGTAAGGGAATAAAGTAATAGGGCAATAAGGGAATAAGAGGTTTAAAATTTCTTTTTGTATATTACGCTTTTTAAACGAATTATTAATTAAGAATTATCTTAAATCTAAACGAAAGGATAAATAATAAATGGATAGAGAAGAGCTTATTTTTAGTGAATACAAAACATATTGTGAGCAGAAAGAAAAATTTATTGACAGAAACTTTAAAACAAATAAATTTTATATGATTGCTGCAGTTGTTTTGATTTTTGCAATGATATACACAGGTAATGTAGTTTTCCTGAACAAAATTTCTGCAACGCTTGTCTTTGCTCTGTTTGGGGTCTCTGTTTGTGCCTTGTGGTGGATGAACGTTGATTCTTATAACACCTTAATCAAAATAAAATACTCAACCGTTATCGAAAAATTGGAAGAAAAATTGCCGGTAAAACCTTTTACAGAGGAGTATAAAGGGATTGCGGACTTTAGAGAAAAAAGAGTGTTTATGTTCTCTGATATTCAAAAAATCTTTGCTTCAATTGTTGCACTTTTCTTCTTTGCGGTTTGTGTAAGCGAGCTTACGCCGATTCTTGTAGTATTATTCAACAAACTTAATTGTTTAATAAGAGGTTAATGGAATGGCTAGACAAAAAGAATATGGAATGGCACTAAACTGGAATTATGTAATCCTCTCTGTTGTTATGGTTGCAATATTTACGCTTGTTGTAATGTATGTCCCAAATATAAGAGAAATTGACGGAAATATACTTCATTCAATCAGATTGGCACTTTCGCCGTATCCGATTTCTTATGCTCAATTTATTTCCGAATTCGGTCGTGCAAATCATATGCTATGGCCTCAAATTGCGGCAGGAAGCGTACTTATTTCGCATAGAAAATACACAAAGTGCTTTTTGTTGATATTTTTTACTCAAGCAACCTTCTTTGTAACTGATTTACTTAAGAATTTTGTTTGCAGAGAACGCCCAGGATATATGTGCTATCCGGGATTTAGTTTCCCATCAGGTCACTCATCAACGACAATGTGTTTTCTAGGAATTCTGATTTATCTTGTGCTACACTATTGCAAAACTGATTTTTGGAGATATTTCCTAACTGGTTTGTTTGGTTTATGGATAGTGTTGGTTGGTATTTCAAGAATGTGGTTGGGTGTGCATTTCCCAATAGACGTGCTTTGCGGAATGTTCCTTGGTTTCTTGATGGTAAACTTGTTTATTATAGTTTCTAAAGCATTGAGCAAATAATATGAAAATACTTGTCACATATCCGAATAGTATCGCAGGAACGCTTATTCTGAAAGGATTTGCAGAAGGTTTTCGTCAAAATGGCTGCAGGGTTTTAGCAAAAGACTTGCGTGAGCTTAAACCCGAAGAAGTCAATGCGTTTGAACCTGATATGATTCTTGGGTATGACTATGGTTTTTTGTTCTATGATAATCCTGAATTAAATCAGGTTATTTTGAATTCGTCAGCAAAAATCGTCAGCTATTTTGCGGATGAGCCTTGCGGGAAATTTGCGGTAGTAGAGCAAAGTGAACTCTTTAATAAATTTTTATCAATTGCTAAAACAGGAAGAATAGTTTCTTATATCTGGGATAAGGATTTTGTTTTAAATATTCCGAACACTAAGTATTTGCCGCTTGCAGCCGATATTGAGAAGTATTCAAAATATCCGCAAGGGAATTATAAATATGAGATTTCGTTCGTCGGACGTCCTCTTACAGATGTAAGGCAGCGGAATTTGGCTCAAATTGTTAAACATTTTGGTGACAAGTTGAGTATTTTTTCTTACGAGAAACATTTTTTGCGAAGTATAGAAGAGATTAAACCTCTGCTTACTCCGGATGAACTTGAGTTATACAAAGCTGCTTACAAAGGGTTTTTGAAAACAGAAGAAGAACTTGCTCAAGTCTATTCAGAGTCCAAAATTAATCTCAATATAACGCTTCAAGGAAGCTCTAATCTCAATTACCGTGTGTTTGAAGTGCTTGCCTCAAAAGCGTTTTTGATTACGGATTATATGCAAGATTTGGAAGAGCTTTTCAGGATTGGTACTGATTTGGTAACGTATAAAAACACAGACGAACTTATCAAGCAAGTTGAGCTATATATCGGCGATGCGAAACTTCGGGAACAAATTGCCAGAAATGGCTTTGAACGAGTAAAGGCTGAACACACCTACTGTGCAAGAGCGAAAACAATTCTTGATGATGTTTTTATGGTATACTGAAATTGAAATAAATGCGGTTGTAGCTCAGTAGGATAGAGCGGAGGTTTCCTAAACCTTGTCTGCCGTGGGTTCGACTCCCTCCAGCCGCATACTTTTTCTGTAGAAAAAGTATGCAAAAAGACTTTTTACATATTGTCGGGTGACAAATAAAAACGCCAACAATTATTTAAAAATTAAAGGTCACCCTCTTTTGTGCAATCCCAAGCCCTTTGGTTTTTGTCGTCCGTCTCACGCACCAAGCATAGCTTGGTGGGTTCTTACCTCTCGAAAAACGTGACATTGAGTCACCTTTTTCTCGGCAGAGTCTCCAGCCGCATACTTTTTCTGTTAATTTTAATCCCTTCTTAAAAAATCCTAACTATATGGAACTTTTTTCTTGACTCGTCGTCTTATTAATTAGAATAGCAAGAGGAGATTAGTTAAGATGAGTAGAGCGTATCGTATGGAATTTATTGATAATTCCGAAATGGAAGCAAGTTTCCCCAAAACTTTTAGTACAATTGTAAACAATGATGATATTTTACAAATGTATCTTAAAGAAATCGGGAAAAAGAAAATGCTTACAAAAGCTGAGGAAATTGAGTTAGGAAGAAGGATTCAAGAAGGTTGCCCAAAAGAGCGGGAAGATTCGAAAAAAGAACTTATTCAAGCGAACCTTAGGCTCGTTGTTAGTATCGCAAAAAAGTACATCGGACAAGACGTGTTATTTATGGATTTGGTGCAAGAAGGTTCATTAGGTCTAATTAAAGCTGCGGAAAAGTTTGATTACAAAAAGAACTTCAAGTTCTCAACCTATGCGACTTGGTGGATTAAGCAAACGATAATTCGAGCAATCTCAAACCATTCCAGAACTATAAGGATTCCTGTTCACATGCTTGAAAAAATCCGAAAATACAAGCGTGCTTGCTCGCTTGCAGCTTATGACGAAAACTTGGAAATTGATGATGAAACTATTGCAAAAATCTCCGGACTCGATAACAAAAAAATAGACGAGATTAAAAGTGCAATAAAAAAAGAACCAATCAGCCTTGATACCTTTGTAACAGATGATTTGTGTATCCAAGATTATGTGGAAGATACTTCTTACTCTTCGCCTGAAAATAACGCACAGAAAAAGTTACAGGAAAAAGATGTTATCAAATTGCTTAAAACTCTGGATAAAAGAGAGCAAGAAATTTTAAAACGCCGCTTTGGCATAGATAACGAAGAGCCTAAAACCCTTGAGCAAATTGGTAATGACCTCGGTTTTTCAAAAGAAAGAATTCGACAGCTGGAAAATATTGCAATCCAAAAGCTCAGACGGTTTAACAAAATTGAAAGGCTTAAAACTTATATAGAAGAAGTCGATTGATGCTTTTCGAAAAGCTTATAAGCTCCACACAAGAGTAATACGGCACACACCACAACCGCAGTATACTTGAGTGCGGGGTTTCTTTTTTCTGACGACGTTAAAATCTTGTTATATTTCACAATTTTCTTATAAAGTTCCGGCTCGGTTTTATCCAATCCCTTTGCTCTAAAGCTTTTTTCTAAAGCGTCCATCGGGTTAAAGCCCTCGCCTCTTTTTAAGGAGTCGAAATACTTTTGTTCATAATCGTTAGAAATTTTAAGTGTCTGATATCCTTCCGAACTTCCGAGGACATCTCTAATGTAAATCATTGTATTATAAGCCGAAATAGGCTCTGCAAACTTAGCCTTGATGAATTCGTTTTTGTTTTTTAATTTCTCTTCCGGAATTTTTAAAATCTCACTTAAAACCTTTGCCTGACTTTCATTAAACTTCATTACTGATGAGTCGTGGTTTGTTGCTCCAATTATAAATTTTTCTTTCTCCCAACCTCTTTGCAGGTAATTTTGATTGCTGCCCCAACTTGAAGATAAATGGTCAGAGGTATAAATCTTAATTCTGTCTTTAACGCTAGGTTTTAGTCTGTGCCCCTTGTATATCAAAAAATCATCGGCAGAAGCGGCAAACTCAAATGTTATATCGTTAAGATAATCTTTGCCCTTAACTTTTTTTGCTTCATCTTCGATTATATTCAAAACTTCATCGCCAAAGTTTATATTCGTTATAGGTTGTTTAATATACGTCCAAGCGGCATCGACTCTAAAACCGTCAAAATGTTTGGCATAAAAATTAGCTTTTTCTCTTAAAAGTGCCTTGCCTTCTTTTGAATTATAATTCGCAGCCGGTAAGCCGAATATCATTTTCTTTTCTCCGAAAAATGCTTTCGGATGTGACCAAACTTCATCGTAAGAATACCCGCAAATAAAATCAGCACTCAACTTAAGCCCGTTTGAGTTCAATTCGGCTTTAGCTTTTGCTAAGCTTTTTTCTGCCAAAAATTGTTTAAACTTGTAAAAATCAATTTCTTTTGGTTCAAGTTTATGAATCTCGGCAATTCTGGCATTTCTTTGCTCTAAAGAAACCAAATCTGTATTAAACAAATTTTTGTCTAAATCGCTCCAATGCTTATAATCGTGGTCTTTATAGATTTTAACCAGAGCTTTATAAAGCCCTTTTTGTTCTAAAATCTCTCCGCTTTCTTTTTTGAAAGCTTCGAATTCGGTTTTCATATCTGGTGTGATATTGTCATAAAGCTTTTTTAGGGCTTTTTCTTGCGGCGAATGGCGTTGAATGATATTTTCTAAATTAGTTCTATTTATTTCTTTATTGGCATCGACAATGCTTTTGTAATCCTCTTCCGGTACAAAATCTTTGATATTAATCATATGGCTACCCAAATCCATTGATGAGCCTGAATAGAAAGGGAAATGGTCTTTGTGTTTATGGTATTGTCCGACAGGAAGTAGTTGAACTTCGTTTATTCCCCACATTTGTTTCGCAAAATCGAGAAATCCCCGTCCCTCTGCAGTTGCAAGATTGCCCGAACCTGTTTCGTTCGGAAGAGCAGTCACAGGAAGTATCAACATATTTTTGCCTTGATTGCCGGCTTTTTGTTGGGCGGATTTGAGCGTAGAGTAATAGTCCGCCATATCAGACGGTTTTCTACCAAAATTTATTGAATTATTAGAAATTATATGCATATCACACCCACACCTATATATAATAAAACAAAATCGGTACTAATTTTGATAATTTATGTAGAATTGTTAAAAAAAATTGCACAAACTCTTTATTTAGGATACGATAAGGGAAAATCATGTTATGTAAAAGGAGGACAATTGATGTTCAAAAAACTAATAAAAGGGTTATTCGTTCTGGCAACAGTGTTTATGTTAAACAACCCTGCTCAAGCGTTTTATACGGACATGAACGAAAGCCACTGGGCTTATCAATCAATCAAATTTTTAACAGAAGTTGGTGTTGTTGTTGGTTATCCTGACGGGACTTACAAGCCGGACATCCCTGTAACTCGTGCAGAATTTGCGTCTATGGCAATCAAAGCGTTGGGACAAGAAGATGCTAATGTAGCACAAGATATCCACTTCTCAGATATAAGCAAAGATTTTTGGGCATACAATATTATACAAAAAGCCGTTTACTTTGATTTGATTCCGGATGCTAAGGGACAAGATTTCAGACCTTATGATTCTGTAACAAGAGCAGAGGCAATTACAATTGCAGTAAACGCACTTACTACTCAACAAATAAGTGAACAAAAAGCACAAGATATAATCGCAAAAAGTTACGAAGATTATACTCAAATGCCGGCATGGTTCTTGATTGCAGCAGGTAAAGCACAGCTTTTAGATTTGATTATCGTAATGCCAGGTAACGAAGGTAAATTGGAATCTGACAGACCTGCTAACAGAGCTGAAGTTGCAGCAATCCTTTACAAGATGATGCAAGAAGCTAAACTTAATCCGAACGCTAAGCTTGCTGAATGCATGCAAAAAAGAACTGCAGACGGTTTCATCGTTGACAACGTAAGAGTTCAAGGTTCTATCGGTATTATTCCTGCAGGTGCAATCTTCCCAATCCAAATGGAAACAGTTGTTGGTTCACAAATTTCAAATGTAGCTGATATTTATACAGCTAAAGTTCCGAAGAACATTGTAACAAAAGACAAATATCTTTTGATTGAACAAGGCAGTGATTTGAAAGGTCAAGTAAAATACGTTCAAAGAGCAAAATTGTTCAAGCAACACGGTGAAGTAATCGTTAAAAATGAAGTTCTTGTAACTCCAAACGATCAAGCTGTAATGTTATATGGTGTAGCAACTCTAGACCCTGCAAAAATCGGTTTCTGGAGAAAGATATTCAAGGGTGCTAAAGTTTTAACAATGCCAAACCAAATTGTTAATATTAGACTTCTCGGACCATTGAAGATTGACCTTACAAACGGTTACATCTACGAATAATTTCGAAATAAATTTAACTAATAAAAAACTCGCTTTTATTAAAAGCGAGTTTTTTATTTCTTCCAAATTACTTCACTGTCAGTACATTTTGTCCGAGTTCGTGATTAGCAGCTTCCGCAATCTTTTTGGCTAAATCGGCATAAACTCTTCTTGAAAAATGGTTTATGCAAGTCGTGTAATCGTCATCATTTTGGATAAATTCAGTAAGCTCGATAAATCCAACTCGTCCGGCAAACGTCTTTCGAACGGCTTCGTTTAAAATCTTATGACGCTCTGCCATATTTTCATATCCGGCTTGAACCTTATCTGTCGGAATTTCGCTCCCCAAAATCAAGAACAGCTTAGCCTTTAGGTGTTCTAATATGTATTCAATATTCTTAAGAACAAGCTCTACCGGCGGATTTCCGCCAAATGTATAGTTCTTTTTGAACTCTTGCAGCATCATGAGATTTGCGGCTCTTGCTTCAGCAGGAATTGGTGCAAGGATTTTCTCCCAATTATTTTCATCCGTAATGTCACAATCTGCAAAGCCAAAGAACGCATAAGTTCCGTCGGTTTTGTTTATATAAATACCGCTATGAGTGACTGTTAGTAAACTCAAAAAGATAATATTATACTTTTCGTCAAAAAAATTGGTTTTAAATTCGTCCGCATTTGGAAACGGAAAACGTTTTGTGAGTCCATCCCGTTCAGCCTTTGAAAGCCTATGAGTTTGCTCAATAAAAGCTGTATGAGTATGAGCCAAAATATACACAAGTTGTTTATTCCAATAAGGGAATTCTGTATCAATATTACACTCGCCATCAAGATAATTCAGTGTGGAATACAAGTCGCATGGACCTTTGAACAAAATATTGATGGTATTCTGTTTAACCTTAGGCTTTGCTTTTAACTCGAGATTGTCGACTAATGTTATCCAATTCACTTCGCCTTCAAGCTTTGAGGCAACTTCGCCTTCGATTTCAATTTCAGGTTTCCCAAGATAAGAATAGACAAATTGTTCAATTCCCATATTCATAATTCGGCAAGAAAATAGGAAGTGGACAAGTTTATTTTTCGTTCTATCCAATGAATAGAATCCGCAAATCCCGTAATTGCCGTATTTATCTTCAGCTATAATATAAGCAGAGTCTGTGTTTTGGATTGTCGTTTCAAGGTTTTCATCTCGAAGCTTTGTAAAATTGAGCTGATTTGTTCGGCTTATTAATTTTTTTAGCCTATCAATATTTTTAAGACAATCTTTTTTTATGCAGATTTTTATATCGCTTGATACCAAAAACTCTTTATTTGAGTTGGCATTGAGTTTCTGTATAGACTTTTCTTCCAATATTTTGTACTGTTTAAGCCTTGTATGCTCAAAATCGTAGTCATTTACCAGATACAACTCTTCTGCAATTTTATGGAGATTTTCAGGAGTTGCTGTCATAATTTCGGGTATATAAAACTTAACTTCATTGATATTGATTTCATTATCGTCAATAAAAATTACATTTTCCGCCCTTAAATTCATTGATTTTATGATATTATTTACTCGTCCGGCTTTTGCAGACCAATCAATAGACGGGAATACAAACATGTCCCAAACATCTTTCAAGCCTGATTCAATAAACTTCGACTTAGCAAGCTCGAAATCATTCTTAGAGCAGATAGAATTCATTATACCTTTGGTCGTAAGTTCTCGGACAAGCTCTACATTCTCAAACCGAAATTGAACATTGCCTTCGCTTAATGTGCCGTCCCAGAAGGTTTCGTCCAAATCCCAAATTATTAGTTTTGTTTTAGTTATATCGTAATCTTTTTTCACGGTTTTTCTCTAAAAAATTAGGTCGGCAAAACTATCTAAAACCAGATAAAGTTATACCAACCTAAAATTATTATTCAAAATCTACTTGTTCAAAGCAGCTTTTAACCTTGCAAGTGAACGGGCAAGAGCCGCTTGAGCTCTATCAGCATCAATCTTAGCGTCATTATCCGCCAAACGAGCTTCTGCTCTTTGTTTTGCGTTATTGGCACGAGTTACGTCAATGTCGCAACCATCTTCGCAAACATCTGTAAGAATTGTTGCAAGATTATCTTTGAACTGAAAAATCCCGCCCATTGTCGCAAAGTATTTGAACTTGTCGCCGATTTTAGCTTTTGTAACGCCGATATCAAGAGCCGTAGTAAGCGGAATGTGGTCTTTCAAAATACCAACTTGTCCGCCTTTTGTCTGGATAACGAGTTCATCAACTTCGCCTTCAAAAACTATTCGTTCGTGAGTAATTATTTTTAGTTGCATTGTAAAAATCCTTCTCTGAAAAGGCGTTAGGTCGCTAAGTCCTTAAGGCATTAAGTTTATTATAAAATTTATACGAACTTAATGTCTTTACGGCTTAATGCCTTAACGTCTTTACTGTAGCGTTTTCGCCTTCTCAACAGCTTCTTCGATTGTACCAACCATATAGAATGCTTGTTCAGGCAAGTCGTCGTGTTTGCCTTCAATAATTTCTTTGAAGCCTCTGATTGTATCTTCAAGTTTAACGTATTTGCCCGGGATACCTGAGAATTGTTCAGCAACGAAGAATGGCTGAGACAAGAATCTTTGAATCTTTCTCGCTCTGTTTACGGTTTCTTTATCTTCGTCAGACAATTCATCCATACCCAAGATTGCGATGATATCTTGAAGTTCTTTGTATTTTTGTAAGATTTCAAGAACTTTTCTTGTAACTTCGTAATGCTCTTCTCCAATGATGTTCGGGTCGAGTACTCTTGAGTTTGAAGCCAACGGATCAACCGCAGGATAAATACCCAAAGAAGCAATTTGTCTTGAAAGTACTGTTGAAGCATCCAAGTGAGAGAATGTTGTAGCAGGAGCCGGGTCAGTTAAGTCGTCGGCAGGAACGTAAATTGCTTGAACAGACGTAATAGAACCGTCTTTTGTAGATGTAATACGTTCTTGTAATTCTCCCATTTCTGTTGCCAATGTAGGTTGGTAACCAACGGCTGATGGCATACGACCAAGTAATGCTGATACTTCTGAACCTGCTTGAGTAAATCTGAAGATGTTATCAATAAACAAAAGTACGTCTTGTTTAGAGAAATCTCTGAAGTATTCTGCCGCAGTCAAAGCTGAAAGCCCAACTCTCATACGAGCTCCAGGTGGTTCGTTCATCTGACCGTAAATCAGTGCAACTTTGTCGATAACGCCTGATTCTTTCATTTCGTTCCACAAGTCGTTACCTTCACGAGTTCTTTCACCAACACCACCAAATACAGATACACCGGAGTGTTCAGATGCGATGTTGTGAATAAGTTCCATAATCAAAACTGTTTTACCAACACCGGCACCACCGAACAAACCGATTTTACCACCTTTTTGATATGGTTGAATCAAGTCGATTGCCTTGATACCTGTTTCCAAAATTTCGATATCAGTATTTTGGTCAACCAATTTTGGTGATTCTCTGTGGATTGGAAGGTAGTCGTTAGTTTCGATTGGACCCATTTTGTCAACAGGTTCACCGATAACGTTCAAAATACGTCCCAAGATAGGTTTGCCAACAGGAACTTTGATAGGTTCACCGGTATTAACAACCTTCATGCCTCTTTTAAGACCGTCGGTTGATGACATAGCAACCGTACGCACTCTGTTTGAGCCAAGCATTTGTTGAACTTCTGCAACTGTGCAGCTGCCGTCTTCTGAAAATATTTTCAGAGCTGTATAAATCTCAGGAAGCTCGCCTTGAGCGAATTCCACGTCAATAACCGGACCGATAATCTGGGTTATTAATCCTTCATTTTTGTTTAAAGTTTCCATTAACTTCTCCTCATCTCTTCTTGTGTTTTATTATATACTACAAATGCGACATTGACAATGAGTAATTTATGGAAAATTTTAAATTTAAGTTTTTTACCGAACGGTAAAAAATAGTAAAAATATCACGTATTTTATGCAAATTTTACCGAACGGTAAAATTTATCGGTATTGGCTTGCAAGTGTGTCTTTTTTGCGTTCTGGTTATTAAATATTTACAAAGACTTGTCTCTTTTATGAATCCTATTTAATTTTTACAGCAGGCACCGTTTTGTATATGTCTTGTTTTGTATGATATTGATAAGTTCCGATTTGTTTTGTACATTTTCCTGTTGGTATATTAATTTTTTGATCATCGTAATAGTGTATATTATCGTCGCCTATAATTAATATCAATGTTTCATTTTCATCAAATATTGCGTTTGGTTTTGTTAAAGCATGAGCCAATGCAATATTAGGTTCTAATGTTTGGAATATTTTTATTTGCTTAGCATTTATACACGCACCATCTTGTTCAAATACAGTAAGCCCCGGAATCTCATCATCTGATTGGTTAATGACACCAATAATAAACCCAATAATAAATTCAAGCAGTAAAGTTGTAATCATACCTGCAATGAAAATAAAAATATTTTTTTTCATAATACATTTCTCCTTTTAGCAAAAATCATCAAAGACCTCGCCACCAGTCCATTTTCTGCCACAAGCGATTGTATAATATTTATCTGCACCGTCTTTACCAAAGCATCCAGTGACTAAAGAGTGGTAATAAATGCCGTCATTAGCACTTATTTCTGTTATATGCCAAGGTTTAATATTGTTGTCACCAGTTTGTACCGTTTGCATTATTATTTTTTGTTTTTCATTGTTATATTCAAACTTTGTAATTTTAGATATAAATAATTTACTTTCGCATAATATTTTCCCAACTTCAAGATTTGATAGATATTTTTTAAGTGTATTTGTTTTTGTTTCAGATGGACAACAAGGAAACTTTGTAGGAATTTCCCAATTTTGATACGCATTTGCGGTTAAGGATTCTTTAAACGGTTTTTCACTAGAATTATTTATTAGGTCAAAATAATTTTGTTCTATTCTTGGTGATTTAAAAGCCCACTCGCCTAAACCAGCTGTCATTTTTTGACTTCCATTATGCATATTAGATATTTTCATTAATTGTTCATGCAGTTTTTGATTTTCTTCATTTCTCTGCGATTTCTTATTTAGCCACTGCTCTTGTCTTTTATGAAAATTATCCGCTTCTTCTTTTGTTGTTGGTCTCATCCACGTTGTATCTTGTTTTTCACTGGTATATTTATGTAATTCTTTCCAATTATTTTCTTTTAATTCTTCTATTGAATATCCAGTTATGTATTGTATTTTGTTTCTTGTGTTTGGATTGTTCAAGATGTTTTCTTCTTTTGTAATCCAGCGCAAGTTTTCGGGTCTATTGTTTTGTTTATTTGTATCAATATGGTCAACAATATATTCTTTTGATAAATTTTCACCATGAAAAGCTGTCGCAACAATTCTGTGTACACCTTTATTTGCGATATATAGATATCCATGGCTACCAACTTTTCCAAATGTCCATTTGTTATCTAATAATCTAGGTTTTGCATTGTTTTTGGGATATCTTAATACTGCACCATTATCCCTAACACAATATTTTTCTCCTCGATATAAACATTCTTTTTCTTGCTCAAAATCATTTATGTCAATTTTGACCACGTATCTAACTCCTTTATTCCATGATTATATCTTAAATAAGATAATCATGGTAAATATAATAGATTTTTTACATTGATTTTGAAAAACTACACCCCAAGTAGCGGTAGGTCGTGTTCAACATTTGTAATAGAATACGACAATAAAATTTTTGCATTTGTCGTGTTGAAGGATAATTGTCCAACACGATCTATAAGTTTTTATTAAGAAACAATATAATTGCAAGCGAAAGCAAATAAACTTTTTAACTAGTAATATCAATACAATCTAAGATACACTTGCTCTTAAAGTAATTTACAATGGAATCCAGGTTTGGTAGTTTTACATATCACAAGGAGTTTTACCTTTCTTCAACAACTCCATAATCGGTTCCAAGTATTTTTCTTCATCTTCAAACTGATTTTTCAACGAATAATAAGCGATTTCTACCAATTCTTTGCAGATAAAATTAATCGGAGTTTTATGGATTTTTGCTCCAGTAGCAAGGCGTGCAACATTGTAACGAAGCTCGTTTATCTCATTATAAGAATATTTACACAAAAGTGTTTCAACTTCGCTCAAAGCGGACTTGTTGTACATTATACCTTTATACAAAGCGGGAATTGAATACTCAAGCCCCCCGCCAACGCAGTCGTGATTTCTGATTTCGATAAAGTTTCTTAGGCGGACTTCCGGAAAATATAGATTAGAATGAAGCTGCCAATCTTCGATTTTAGCTTCAAATCCCTCAAATCCCTTTTCCATAAATTGTTTGAAAGTCAATCTGCCGTTTAAATTAAGCGTTTTTCCTTCTCGCATAATAAAAATCATCGGAGTCGCAAGCAATTGGTTTACGTAATCTTTAAAGCACATTCCGTCATGAAAGCGTGTCGCAAAGCCGCAACGCTCGTTATCGGTATTTAGCCAAGCAAGTGCTCTAAACGATTTGTAACCCGTATTAACTCCGCCCCTAATTTTTGAATTAGCGTACATCGCAGTTGCAAACGGCATCATAAGATTCGCAACTCTGAATTTTCGCATTGCATCTTCTTCAGAAGCGTAATCCACCCCAATCTGAATTCCTGCAGTTTCTCTCATCATAACATCAGAAAGTATCCCCCAGAGATAATTTGCCATTATTGCATATCTTCTTTTAGGTAAAAGCTTAATATTCTTATATGTAGTAGTCGGGGAAACGCCTTTATTAACGAGCGTAACGCCAAATTTATCTAACACAGGTTTCAAAGAAGAGTCGATAGTATCAATCTTTTTTTTCAAATCTCTTATGAATTCTTGCGGTTCAACGCTTAATTCTACCTGACATCCGGGTTCAAGCGTAATCGTATCGTGTGATTTTTTTAGTCCGATAATATTTGTTTCATCAAGGATATAATCCCAATTATCTACTTTTGCAAACTCTCTTAAGATTTCGCAAACCCCGAATTCTCCGGCATAAGGAGCAACTTCTCCACTGGAATTCATAAGAGGAATTCTCTCGTACTCCATACCAATTTTTTGAGTGTTTTTGCATCCAAGAATGAATTCGTCTAATAATTGGTTGTATTCCAAATGTTCAGAAGTTTTTGTTTTACATTGATTCACGATACTCTCCTTTTTTTATTATATATGAAAGAATTTTTGAGGGGAATAAGGGATTAAGGTAATAGGGGAATAAGTGATTTAAAATTTACCATTTATATATTGCGTAAAATTATCGCATTTTTATTAAAAAGATTTTTAAACCTCTTATTCCCCTATTACCTTATTGCCTTATTACCTTTAAACATATTGATTTGTGATAGTTGAATTTCTTCAACAATTCTATTCTAAATTAAGATTGATATTTTAACATTTCCCTGTTTGTACTATTATAAATACCATGATGGATTATTTACAAAGAGCAAAGTTCTTTAGAACAAAAAAAAGATTAGGTCAAAATTTTTTGATTAACCCTGATGTAATTGCCGACATCATTGACTTTGCACAGATTACAAAAGAAGATACTGTGTTAGAAATCGGACCTGGAGTCGGATTTGTTACAGAGCAATTGGTTAAGCATGCCAAAAAAGTTATTGCAGTAGAATTGGACGAAGAAGCAATTAAGGAACTTGAAAAATTGGAATGTGATAATTTGGAAATCATTCATAATGATATTCTAAAGACTGATATTTCTGAGCTTACGGACTCTAACGTTAAAGTTGTTGCAAATATTCCATACTATATAACTTCGCCAATTATTGCACACCTCTTGGGCGAGATTGATGATTTAGCAAATAAAAACAGAAATAAAATCACTGATATAATCTTAATGGTGCAAGAAGAAGTCGCAAGAAGAATTGTGGCGACAGAAAAAAGTCCGTCTAAGCAGTACGGGCTTCTGACAATCTTATCTCAATTCTGGGCTGATTGTGAAATAATAAGGCTTGTCGGTCGCAAATCCTTTTATCCTGCACCAAAAGTTAATTCTGCTTTAGTATCCTTAAAAGTCAGAAAAGAGCCTTTGCTTAATTTGAGCGATTATGCGTTTTTCCGCAGAGTGATAAAAGCTGCATTTTCTCAAAGAAGAAAAACGCTTAAAAATTGTCTTGTAGGTTCAGGTTTTGACAAAGTTAAAGTTAGCGAAGCAATTGTAAAAATGGGCTTAGACGAAAATATTCGTGGCGAAAAGCTCTCGATAGAAGATTTTGGCAAATTGAGCGAATTTTTAAAATAGTTATTCTATAATAATCGGCGGTTTTTCAAAATAATACGGAAATCTGTTTTTGTAATCCTTTAGCTCTGTACAATAAGCTTCTAAATCTAAAGATATGTCTTTCTTGAGTGGGTATGTTTTTATCCCGACAGCTTTATACATTGCACGCATAAATACATTAGAAATAGCGTCACTGCCTCTTTGCCAAGGTGTTGCGTGAGCTAAAATCCATCTTATTTCTGCGATTTTAGAATTGAATTCCGGCAAACTCTCTTTCGTGATATCCTTTTTTACAAATCGTGGGAAAAGTTCGCCGCAAAGTTTAAAAACTTGGTTAAGAGAGCTATTTATTAATCGATAATCTCCATGCAAAATATCTTGATACATAGTTGGGCGTGACATCGCAATCTCTTTATTTGGAGCTTGTAGCGGCTTTTCGTAGATTTCATCAAATCTATCAGCATAGCATTTATACCTTCCGCTTTCATAGGCGGTTAAAATTTGTGACCCGTCATCACATTTCCAGCCGTCACGTTGTGTTCTCAAAATCCCTGTTTTTGCTCGTTTTTCTAGTCCGAGTTCGTTCTGGTTTGCTTGAAAAACTCCTTTAGTAATCAGCTTAAGCACATTTTCTGCAGAAGTTTCATGTCTAATGAGGTTTGTGGCTAAATCCGCAGTCTTAACAACCTCATCTGCCCAGTTTTCGTTCTTGCCGTATCCACGGATTCTGATAAAGAAATCTTTGCGGCTAAAGTTTAACTTTGGGGAATTGAGGTTTGCACAAAATGTCGGACTATTATTTGAAATATACATACTGTAATAAGTTCCGAAAAAATATTTTTTGCTAGCTTAGTTCTAGAATTCACTTAATAAGGATTCTCTTGCAACAGTTTTTTGTTCTGATGTATCAAGATTTTTTATGGTAACTTTGTCTGCTGCAATTTCGTCTTCGCCCAAAATTAATGCATATTTTGCAACCTTAGAAGCTTTTTCTAATTGTTTAACAAACTTTTTGTTAGTCAAATCAAATTCAGCCGTAATGCCGTTTTGGCGTAACTCTTCTGTCAATTTAACTGCTTCAAGAGTGTTGTTTGAAACTACAAAAGCGGTTGTCCTTTCGGCTTCTTTTTGTCCGATTAGGGAAGCTAACCGTTCCATCCCCATTGCAAATCCGATAGCCGGAGTGTCTTCGCCGCCGAGGTTGCGAACTAAGCTATCGTATCTTCCGCCGCCGCAAACTGCGTTTTGAGAACCCAAATTGTTTGATTTAATCTCAAAAACTGTTCTGTTGTAGTAATCCAAACCTCTTACAAGAAGCTTATTGATTGAATAGTTGATGTTTAATGCATCTAAATAGCCCTTTAATTCGTTGAAGTGGTTTGCACAATCATCACAAATAAAATCAGATTGTATAACTTCTTGGATTTCAGGTTTTGCGTAAATCTCTTTGCATTCTTCAACTTTGCAATCCAAAAGTCTTAGCGGATTTTTCTCGTATCTTGCTTGGCAATCAGGACAAAGTTCGCTTAAATAAGGCTTGATTACGGCTTTTAATTTTGTTTTGAAAGTTTCACGACATTCAGGGCAGCCCAGAGAGTTTAATTCAACGCTCAAATCGTTCAAACCGAGAGCTTTCAAGTAATTAACCGCCATTAAGATAACTTCTGCGTCTGCTGTTGCTTGTTTAATACCGAAAACTTCAACGCCAACTTGGTGGAATTGTCTTTGGCGACCTGCTTGCGGACGTTCATATCTGAACATTGGGCCTTTGTACCAAAGTTTAACAGGAGCGGAAAGTCTATGCATACCGTTTTCGATAAAGGCTCTAACTACGCCTGCTGTGTTTTCCGGACGAAGCGTCAAAGAACGTTCGCTTTTTTCAAATGTGTACATTTCTTTATTAACAATATCGGTTGTATCACCAACGCCACGTGCGAAAAGCTCTGTAGCTTCAAAGATTGGTGTTCTGATTTCTTTTGCACCGTATTCAGTAAAAATCTTTCTTGCTTCATCTTCCATGAAGTGCCAAATCGGCATTTCAGCAGGTAAAATATCTTTAGTTCCTTTTTGTACTTTTATTATTGCCATAATTCAAATTCCTTTATATAATTTAATTGTACTATATGAAGGTATTAAGTAAATATCGATTGGAGAAAAGATGGGAATTAAAGTTACAAAGATGCAAGGATGCGGAAATGATTTTGTCATAGTGGATTATGATGAGTTCATTAAACTCAATATGAAAATTACTGACGCTGCAAAAATGCTTTGTGACAGACATTTCGGAATCGGTGCAGACGGACTTATTATACCAAATACAAGCACTGAAGATGCTGATATTGGTTGGTTTTTTTACAATTCAGACGGTTCAACCGCTCAAATGTGTGGAAATGGCATGCGGTGCTTTGCAAAATATGTTTATGATAACAAATTGGTTGATAAAAAAATGTTTTCAGTAAAGACTTTAGCGGGAATTATTAAGCCCGAAATCCTTGATGACGGCTTCGTTAGAGTAAATATGGCTCAACCGATTTTAGAACCTGAAAAAATACCATTTATTCCAAGCCATAATCTTAATTATAAAATTTCTGTTAAAAATATGATTTTTGAAGGCAACGCTGTTTCAATGGGAAATCCGCATTTTGTAATTTTTGTCGCCCCGGAAGATGATGTTATGGAGTTTGCAAAAGAATATGGCCCGATAATTGAAACCAGTGCAGAATTCCCAGAAAAAACAAATGTAGAGTTTGTTAAAATTAAATCATACAAGAAAATTGAACTTGCGGTCTGGGAAAGAGGCTGCGGAATTACTTTGGCATGCGGAACGGGTGCTTGTGCAAGCGTAGTTGCAGGTATCTTGAACGGATATATTGAAAACTCTGTTGAAGTTCAGCTTCCTGGGGGTGTTGTCAATGTTATTTGGAACGGTGCTCCAAATAAACCTCAAGGAGATGTTTTCTTATCCGGCCCTGCGGAATATGTTTATACAGCTGAACTTGCATAATAGCGAATCCGCAAAATTGC
Organism: uncultured Candidatus Melainabacteria bacterium; assembly: GCA_934754775.1. Classification (GTDB taxonomy): domain Bacteria; phylum Cyanobacteriota; class Vampirovibrionia; order Gastranaerophilales; family Gastranaerophilaceae; genus CAG-196. The sequence continues at coordinate 112,505 of CAKVIM010000003.1, forward strand.
AGGGATATAAGTTTTAATACAACGACACATAATTTAGCGATATACGCATTTATATAATCATTGTACTCAATCAAGATATACATGCAAGTGTTGGATGTTATTTTGAAAAGTGATAATATTACGCTGTGTTTTTATGCTATGATTAGTTTATGGAAATAAGAAGAAAATCAAAACAAATTGCGATAGGCAATGTTAAAATAGGTGGCGATGCCCCAATTAGTGTGCAATCAATGTGCAACACGGATACAAGAGATGTTGCAAAAACTCTCGATCAGATTAGTGAACTGGCTTCTGCCGGTTGCGAAATTGTGCGTCTTGCAGTTTTGAATAAAGATGCAGCTGCTGCAATTAAAGATATAGTCAAAAAATCACCTGTGCCATTGGTTGCAGACATTCATTTTGACTACAGACTAGCTTTAACTTGTATCGAAAACGGAATCCACGCTCTAAGAATTAATCCGGGAAATATCGGGAAAAAAGAGCATACAATCAAGGTTGTAGAAGCTGCAAAGAGCCACGATGTGCCAATCAGAATTGGTATTAATGCCGGTTCTTTAGAAAAAGAATTTGCAGAAATGGACATTCCGCTTCACGAAAAAATGGTGAAAAGTGCTCTAAGACACATTGAAATTTTAGAAGATTTGAACTTCTACAACACAAAAGTTTCGCTAAAATCATCTGATGTTCCGACGACAATTGAAGCTTACAGACTTATGGCAAAAAAAGTTGATTATCCGCTCCATTTGGGTGTAACAGAAGCAGGTACTTTAAAATCAGGGCTAATCAAATCTTCAATTGGACTAGGTACACTTTTAAGCGAGGGTATTGGTGACACAATAAGAGTTTCGCTTACTGAACAGCCTGTAGAAGAAGTGCACGCAGGATTTGGTATTCTAAAAGCCCTAAATCTAAGACAAAAAGGTGTGAACTTCATTTCTTGCCCGACTTGCGGCAGAACTCAAATTGATTTAATTGGTTTAGCTAAAAAAGTTGAAGAAAAATTCAAAAATCTTGATTTGCCGATTACAATTGCAGTCATGGGCTGTCCTGTGAATGGCCCAGGTGAAGCTCGTCACGCAGATTTTGGGATTGCAGGTGCAATAAAAGAAGGATATATTTTTAAAAAAGGTGAAATTATTGCAAGGGTTCCTGAAGCCGACTTGATTAATTCATTAGAAAAGATTATAATGGAATCATATAGTTCAGTTAAATAAGAATGGGTGTTATGAAGAGAAATTTATTATTAGTATCAGCTTTATTCGCAGTATTATGTATCAGCGTGAATGCAGAAGTCACTCCACAACAGCTCACTGATCCTGAATACATGATTAACGGCGGTTATTCTGAAGCTGTCGCAGAGGAAGTTTTAATATCAAAAAATCGTCAAGCGGGTAAAGCTTGCGAGCCGTTGTATGAAAAAAATCAAAACAAAGCTGTAAGACTTTGGAAAACTTTCTATTCATACCTTGATCCGGCACAAGATAGCGAAGAAAGATATCACCACGATATTCAACAATCTCCAAGCTATCATGACCTATAATTTTTGAAAAGCACCTTATCGGTGCTTTTTTGTTATATAATAACGTTATGGAAAAGTTTAGATTCTTAACATCAGGAGAAAGTCACGGTAAATGCCTAAATGCTATTATTGAAGGCGTTCCGGCAGGCTTTAGGATAAAAGCTTCTGTAATCAATGAAGATTTAGCAAGACGCCAAGTCGGTTATGGACGTGGCGGGCGTATGAAAATTGAAAATGACACCGTAGAAATTAAATCAGGCGTGCGTTTCGGAAAATCTACAGGAGCTCCGATTTGTCTTGAGATAAAAAATAAAGATTTTGAAAATTGGCAAGACGTCATGAATACAGAACATCAGGATTATCCGGCTCAAGAAACTCTGAAAAAGATTGAAGAAAAAACATTTACTACAATCCGTCCGGGGCATGCTGATTATGCAGGGTCAGTCAAATATAATTTTACGGATTTGAGAAATGTACTTGAACGCTCAAGTGCGAGAAAGACTGCAATCGAAGTCGCAGTCGGTTCTGTTGCAAAACAAATTTTGAAAGAATTTGGAATCATGGGATTTTCGCACGTAGTGCAAATTGGGCAAGTGAAATTGGATTTTTATCCGAAAACTTACACGTTAATTAAAGAAAAAGCCGAAAAATCAGATGTAAGATGTGCAGATGATTTAACGGCGGATAGGATGCGTAACGCTATTGATGAAGCGGCTCAAGCGGGTGATACTTTGGGCGGAAAATTTGAAGTAATTTTCGGTAACCTGCCTGTTGGGCTGGGCTCTTATGTACATTGGGACAGAGCGTTAGATGGGCGTTTAGCTCAAGCTGTAATGAGCATTCCGGCAGTCAAAGCTGTAGAAATTGGTGCAGGCGTTGATGCTGCGTCATTAAAAGGCTCGCAAATGCATGATGAGATTTTTGTGAAGAATAAAACCATATATCGTCAAACAAACAACGCCGGCGGGCTTGAAGGCGGAATGACAAATGGCGAACCGTTAGTTGTAAAAGCGACAATGAAAGCAATTCCGACTATGAGAAAAGCTTTGGCGACTGTTGACATAAAAGAAATGCAGCCTGCAACGGCTCATTTTGAGCGTTCAGATACCTGTGCAGTTCCTGCTTGTGCGGTTGTTGCGGAAGCTCGAGTGGCGATAATTCTTGTAGACGAATTGTTATCAAAAATCGGTGGAGATAATTTTGTAGAAATGAAGGCACATTATGGGGAATAATATTATTCTCGTTGGAATGCCGGCAAGTGGAAAATCTACAATTGGTGAACTTCTTAGCGAAGCCCTTCCGAATTATCTGCATATTGATATCGATAGCGTTATTGAAAGAACCAACGGGATGAAAATAAGCGAAATTTTCTCAAAATTTTCTGAGGATTATTTTCGCAAGCTTGAGTATGATACGATAAAAATGGTTTGCACAGGAAATAACAAAATTATCTCCACAGGCGGCGGTTCATTCGAAAATCCTGATAATCGTGCAACATTGCTTCGGTTTGGAAAAGTATTTTATTTGAAATCTGACCTTGATGTACTATATTATAGAATATCAAAGGATTCTACAAGACCACTTTTACAGAATGAAAATCCACGTCAGGTCTTGGAAGATTTGATAAGAAAACGAGAAGAAAATTACGAAAAGGCTCACTATACAGTAGATACAAGCGAGCTGAGCGAAGATGAAATTATAAGGTTTATATTAAATGAGACAAACTCTCAAGGTTCAAATTAGCGAAAATAAAGAATACAATATTTATATTTCAGACGATAGTTTTTCAAAGTTAAGCCGTGAGTTGGAAGAATATACTCACAACAAAAAGCGGCTAATCGTTATTTCGAAAAAGGTACATAAGCTTTATGGCGAACAATTCAAGTTTAATGAAGACGAATTGTTTGTGTTTCCGGATGGTGAAAAAGAAAAAAATATAAATAACTATCTTAAGATTGTTCAAAAAGCTATTGCAATAGGTTTAACAAGAGATGATGTAATTGTTGCAATCGGTGGCGGCGTTGTAGGCGATATCGCAGGGTTTGTCGCTTCTACATATATGCGTGGAATTGATTTTATTCAAGTTCCAACAACCCTTCTGGCTGCGGTGGACTCTTCTGTGGGCGGGAAAACGGCAATTGACTTAAAAGAAGCAAAAAATATTATTGGCTCATTCTATCAGCCGAAAGTCGTTCTTATCAATATTAATTTTCTTGATACATTGGATGAAAGGCAGTATTTGTCAGGTATGGGCGAGGTTTTGAAGTATGCATTTATTGAGGATAATTGCAACTACAAAATGTCGCTTTATCTCTTTGAGTTTCTGACTTTAGGCTGCGAAAAGATTTTGCAAAGGGAGCCGCTTACTGTCATCAGGATGATTGAATATTGCTTGAATTTGAAAATTGCAGTGGTTAATCAGGACGAAAAAGAAAGCGGTTTGAGAAAAATCTTGAACTTTGGGCATACATTTGCTCACGCATTGGAAACCATTACCAAGTATAAAAAATACACCCACGGTGAAGCTGTCGTATATGGCATGTTTTTTATAATCAATTGGGCGTATAAAAAGCAGTACATAACATATTCTTATTACAGATTATCTCTGGAACTATTGGAAAAATATGGGTTTAAGCCTTATCCGATTTCAACATTACCGGTTGAGAAGTTTGTTGAAATTATGCAAAAAGATAAGAAGGCTAGTTCAGAAAAAATCACTTTCATAATACCATGTGACAAAAAGAAGGTTAAAGAAATTAAACTTTCTCCTCTTGAAGTCGAATTTATGTTTAAGGAGCTATAAATGCGTACGGTAGAAGTTTTTGCGGGAGCTTATGCAAGCGGGAAGTCCGAAACTTCAATAAATCGGGCTCGTCAATTTGCAGAAGCGGGAAAATCAGTTACACTCGTGGATTTGGATACGGTTGAGCCTGCTTATACGTTGCGTCCGATTGCAGGTGATTTGGAAAAAATGGGAATCAGAGTCATAACTCAGCCCGATAATTTTGGCTTGGGAGAAGCTGCAAGTTATGTTACGGCTGCTCAGACAAACTGTTTGGCTCAAGAAGGCGATATGATTATTGATGTTGGCTACGGTGCAGGCGGGTTGGACATTTTAGATATTTTGAATAATATTGACAAAGAAACAAATCTGAAAATTTATTTGGTTGTGAATACTTCCAAATTTGAAACTTCAACCGTTGAAAATATTATTGAGTATGTGACTTTTGCAGAAGGACTTGAAAAACGAGAGTGGAAGAAGTTTTCCGGCATGATATCTAATACGCACTTTGGCGATGAAACTACCTCAGAAGATATCATAAGAGGGTATAAAAAACTAAAAGAAGCGTCTCACAAGCTAAATATTCCGATTCGAGCAATCGGGGTCGACGAAAAATTGGCAAAAGATTTTAGCGAAACCTATGACGGAGTCGATGTTTGGGTTTACAAACGTATGATGCCAAAAGCGTTTTGGTAGGTTATCCTATCAAATAATTAGAATGTGGCACTGATTTAAACCCATTTTTTTTGTAAAATGGAATCAGCTCTTTTGTTGCAGGAAATAGAATTGTTTTTTTATCTGGGAATAATTCTCTAACTCTTTGTAATATTGAACTTCCGACGTGTTTAAATAAGTCCTCACCACCATGGTTTACTTGAACAAAGTCAATAATATTACATTTGTCGGAATGTTTACTTAATTGTAGTAATCCCAATATGTTTGCAGGTTTGATTTTGTCAAATCCGTCCTTTTGCTTTGTAATTGCAAAAAATCGTCTTTTTAAATCCGGAAACTCGTCTTGCATGCGAAAAACTAATTCAGCACTTTCGGCTATGCATTCTGCGAAATTTGGTTGGCTATTCCAGTCGGATACAGCATCGATTATGGATGTAACATCATTAAGCTCTTTGGGGTTAAATTCTATAAATGCAGTTTTACAAGGATTGTAGCAATTTCTTGTATCTTTTTTCAGTATTTCGGCTGTGTTTATATATCGTGCTTGGAATGTTATCATTTTTTTCCTCAATTATTTAAAAGTACGTAAAAATATTTTTTGCTACTCTTTTATCGCACCTTCCATTGGATTGTTGATGAGGTAGTTTTTGCCCAGAATAAAAATTATGATAACAGGAATAGAGCAAATGCAAGCACAAGCCATTAATTCGCCCCACATTGTAATTTCTCTAAATGAACTTTTGAAAATGGTTAATCCTACCGCTAAAGTTCGCATGCTTTCGGTATTCGTTACAATTAAAGGCCACATAAAACTGTTCCAAGTGGTAACAAAAGTAAATATGCTTAGAGTCGCAATTGCAGGTATAGCACAAGGTAGAGCAATCTTGAAGAAGGTTTGGACTGAATTACATCCATCAAGTCGTGAAGCTTCTTCCAATTCTTTTGAAAAATTTAAGAAATATTGACGCATCATAAACACACCAAATCCGCCAAATATTCCAGGTACGATTAACGCTTGGTAACTGTTTATCCAGCCGAGCTTACTCATAAGATAGAAAAGCGGAACAATGTTGACTTGCGGCGGAACCATCATTGTAAGGATTATGATAAAGAATAAAATATCGCATCCTTTGAACTTGAATCTTGCAAAGCCATAACCTGCAAGAGCGGAAATTATGACCTGTCCGACGGTTGTTGTCAGAGCGACAATCAAGCTGTTTAAGAAATATTTTATAACGGGTATTGATTCAAAAACATTATGGTACGCCTCAAATGAAAGATTTATGCCGGATGCGGAGTTCAAGATATTGTCTTCGCCTGTTAATGATATCAAAAACATTATTGCAAACGGAAATATCATTGAAACTGCCAATAATATAAGAACTGCATACATAAAAAATCTTTTCATAAGACTATTGTAGTATAAAAAAAGACTTCCGAATATTCGGAAGTCTTTTTAAATGGTCGGGATGACACGATTTGAACGTGCGACCCCCTCGTCCCAAGCGAGGTGCGCTACCAAACTGCGCTACATCCCGATGAGGTCAGTTGTGCTTAATTTATCTAAATTTCGGCACAAAAATATATTACAGTAAACAAACTTTAAAATCAAGCGTTAATTTTTCTATAGTTTGCTCTTAAGGTTATTTGGTGTATAATTACCATGCTATGGCGAATTTGGTTAGTGTTAATAAAAAGTTTACGGGTGCATCTTTATTAGTAGATACTCTTGTAAAGCTCGGTGTAGACAGTGTTTTTGGCTACCCTGGAGCTGCTGTGTTGAGCATTTATAACGAGCTAGCCAAAACACAATCAATTAAACATTACCTCGTAAGACACGAACAAGCTGCTGTTCACGCAGCAGAAGGATACTCTCGTGTGAGCGGAAAAGTTGGTGTTGTTCTTGTGACTTCAGGCCCGGGGTTCACGAACACAATAACAGGGATTGCGAATGCAAATGCTGATTCTACGCCTCTTGTTGTATTAGCGGGAGATGTTTCTACTGTGAACAGGCAAGGCAAAGTTTTTCAGAACGTTGACATACTTTCGCTAACTAAATCGTGTGCTAAAAAATGTTTTATGCTCTCAAAAAACGATGAGATTGAAAACGTTATTGAAGAAGCGTTTCAGGTTGCGAATTCCGGCATAAAAGGCCCTGTAGTGGTTGCACTGCCTCGTAATTTATTAGAAGCGGAGTATTCCAAAATTGAAAAATCTAAACCGGCTCAAACTCATCAAGTACCGAATTTGCGTCACGAAGTTTTAAAAATAGCCGAAATGATTAGAGAAGCTCAAAATCCTTTGGTACTAATTGGCGGTGGTTGTGTAAACGTAGCAAAAGAAATAGAGCAATTTATCTCACAGATTCAATGTCCGGTGGTTTCAACACTTATGGGTATTGGGGGTTATCCGTCAGAAAATAATCTTTATCTTGGTATGATTGGGCTTAATGGAACATTACCTGCGAATTCTGCGATAAATCAGTGCGACTTGTTAATTACAATGGGTGTAGGTTTCTCAAACCGTTCTACCTGTTGTAAAAATAGTGAATTCGCACCAAATGCAAAAATAGTTAATATCAATATTGATAAAAACACTCAGTGCGGAGAATACAGCGTTTGTGCCGATGTTCGAGATTTCTTAGAAGAATTTCAAAAGCTTGCATGTGGTTTTGAACCAAAAGAACGTTGGTTGGTTCAAGTGGACGCACTCAAAGATGAACTTGTTGTTCCGGAAGATTTTTCAGAATACCTGCACTCTTCATACGTATTAGAAACGGTTTCTGAATACACAAAATACTATGAACCGGTAGTTGTAACCGATGTCGGGCAGCACCAAATGTTAACCGCACAGTTTTTTAATTTCAACAAGCCGAGAAAATTTATAACCTCTGGCGGACTCGGTACGATGGGGTTTGGGCTTCCTGCCGCAATCGGGGCACACATCGCTAATCCTAAAAATCTTGTGCTAAATATTACGGGTGACGGCTCTTTTCAGATGAATCTTCAAGAACTTGCAACCTGCAGAGAGCATAACATTCCGGTAAAAGTTATTATTATGAATAACAGTTATCTTGGGATGGTGCGTCAAATGCAGGAAAAAATTTATCACAAAATGTATCAAGTCGAGATGATTAATCCTGATTTTACAAAAATTGCCGAAGCATACGATTTGTTCGCAATAAGAGTTCGCAAGAAAGAAGAACTTATTCCTGCCCTCGAAAAAGCAATTAACCATAATGGCACTGCAATTATCGATGTTGTGATAGATTCATTTGAAAATATTTAATAAAAATAACCCGTCTAAAAGAACGGGTTATTTAAAATCCTTTATCTCCGCTTTACAAAACGCTAATCGAGCAAAGCTTCCAAAATAGCAGCGTTTTTGCCTGCGATTGTGTTTGATTTAATTCTGCTTTTATACATATAGCTTCTCAAAGCTTCTCTAATCAATTCAGAACGGGTTCTGTTTTCACCCTCTGCAACTTGGTCGATTCTGTCTAAAAATTCTTCGGGCATTGAAATAAGTACTCTTGCCATATATTTCTCCTTTACTATGTAATAACTTTTGATATCCTGTATATATATAAAGTCATGAAGAAATAAAAAATTGCCTTTTTAAAATGCTATTGTGAAGTTTTGTTACAAAATTTAGTGCGAAAAATTGGCGAATTAAAAACAGGGTGGCGGATTTTATCCGCCACCCTGTTCAAATTCTAACACATTCTTAGTAAAGAATAGTTAATACTTCATCCGGATTCAAGCTAGAATCGTTAGTTGTGTTAGGAACGAAGATGTATTTTGCTTCGTCAACGAATTCATAGCAAATACCGAATACACCTGAAGCAGCAAGCTTAGTGATATTGTAAACACCTTTACCAACTGTGATAAAGCTGCTACCAACACTCTTAAGGCCTTTTACTGGGTGAAGTGAAGCTGTATCAGAGAATGCATCTGACCAGTTGTCACCGTATTCTTCAACGCCGTTAGCAACAACTTCTGCAGCTGAAGAAGCAGTTCTACCAGCAACACCTGCAACTCTGCCTACCATTGAGAATGGAGCACCTAGAACTCTTGAAACTACGTTAGGGTTCTTAGATACGTTAACTTCTGCACTAGAAAGTTGTTTAGGGAATTCTACGCAGTTGTCACCATTCTTAAGACTCTTAAATTGTACTTCTACATAACCAGGGTTCTTAACGCCAGGTCTTGCAACACCAGCTACAACACCTTTAACGGTTGAACCTGCCGGATAGCATACGCCACCGATTGTAACGTCTTCAACAGTCTTAGCGGTGAATGTGTCGCCAACGTTGGAAGTTCTAGCACTAATTCTTTCGCTTAATTTAATCTTGATATTCATCGGTTCGTATCTCTTAGCACAATTTACAACACCGTTTGAAGTATCAATAGTAAATCCTGATTTCATAGCACCTAGCATATAAGCAACTTGTTCTTTTGATAAGTATTCGTCGTTTACAACTTTGTCTTTGTCAGGCATTTTGTTTAAAATGTTTGATGCGATTACTTCATTAGCTGCACCAACTGCCCATTTAGGAATATATTTAACTGTTTGACCTTCAAAAGTTGGAGCTGCTGTTCTATCAACATCAAGATCCATCATCTTAGCAAATGTTGCAAAAACTTCTGCTTTAGTGATTGGTTGATCCGGTTTAAATGTTGCATCAGGGTAACCAATCATAACATCAGCTGTTAAAGCTCTGTCGATTTGGTCTTTTGCCCAATAATCAGCAGTTACGTCTGAGTATTTGTTTGGAGTTGTAGCCTTTAAATCAAGACCATCAGCAATAATGTATGCTAATTCTGAACGCAATACCGGCATTTTAGGGTTGAATAAACCTGCACGTCTAGCATCCATTTGACCCTTCATGTTGTTTAACATTTGTTTTGCATAACGAGATACAACAACGTTTTCTTTACCTTCGATTGTCTTAACATCGCAAGGTTTGTAAACTTTGCCGCCAACGATAACGTCGTTTTCAGCAGCCACTAGAGAGTGACCTTGAGAACCGAACATTGTAGGGTGTGCATAAGCTTGAATATCTGCAGCTTCGCCAGCCATTGCAATACAAGATGTAAAGCATGCTACGCTCAATGCTGCTAAAATTTTACCAGATAGTTTCATACTTCTCCTTTCTTTTTTACCAACTCTTCTCTCGTCTTACTTTTTCTTGTTCTGTAATAAATACGCTTGTGGATAACAGTAATCTTCTCTAAAGCCGATTTTTCTGTACATCTTCAAAGCTTTGTAATTATTTGTTTCAGTGGTAACGTTGACTTCGCTGAATATTCTTCTACCAAGCTTTGTCCAATCAACGATGGTTTTTATAGTACGATTAAGCATGTGTTCGGAGAAACCATGCCCTCTGTGTTCTTTTTCGATAGCGACAAGCGGAACGTTAGCTATTTTCCCGCCGGTAACGTTAGCGAATGCAAATCCGACCGGAGCATCATTATAAAGCAATACAGAAGTTGCTTCCGGCAAGAATTCGCCATAAATATTTTCTACAACCTTATTTATAATATCGGTTGTGCCTTCCATAGATTTGTAACGAGTATCATAAACTGCATCTTGAGTGTCTCGGAATGCTTCGTGGATAATTCTAATTGCGTCATCCTTATACTGTTCAGAATATCCTACAATCTTGTATTCATTAGGCTTTTCAGATAATTTCATGTTTTCAAGAATTCTTTCTGAAGAAGCATTACCCATCATAAATCTCAAAACCGCAAGTCCGATATATTTGAAGCCAAATTTTGTTAAATCAGCCGTAAACACTGATTGATGCCCTAACATCGGATATGAAACAACTTTTGTTTGTCGTTCTTCTGCAGTAAGTTCTAAGAATTTTTCGATAAGAAGCTTAATTTTTGCAATTTCATCTTCTGTTCCTAAGCAGTGAATCATATTGAGTTCAATAGCTTCGGAAATAGATGTTGTATAAACCAAAAATGCTGTAGGAATTTCGTTTTCCTTAAGTACAATACACGACATGTATTGTTTTTCAACAGCACTCAAGAATTCTTCATAATTAAGCGGTTCAAGTTCAAACTTATATTCGCTGATAGCTTTTGCCTTGAAGTCGTTGTAAACTCCTGCAAAAATCTTGTACAAGTTGCTGTTTAATAATTCTACTTCGTATACTGCTTCTGTCATAAAACTTCCTTTACATCAGGTGATGCATTTTTTCACGTTTAGTGTTAATGTATCGCTCATTATATGGAGTGACTTCTGACTTTATATTTATATTATCATGAACAGTCAAACCGTAACCCTTCAAGCCGATGATTTTTTTCGGGTTATTTGTTATCAGATTGAAATTATTGAAGCCCAAATCAAGAATAATCTGTGCTCCAACGCCGTAATTTCTTAAATCAGGGGCAAAACCCAGAGAAACATTCGCTTCTACCGTATCTTGTCCTTGTTCTTGCAATTTATAAGTCTTAAGCTTGTTGATAAGCCCAATCCCTCTGCCTTCGTGGTCACGAAGATAAATCAATGCTCCTTTGCCATAATTATTAATCATATGCAATGCATTATGAAGCTGCCAATTGCAGTCGCATTTAAGGCTTTCAAAAATGTCGCCGGTCAAACATTCGCTATGTACACGAATCAAGGGAACTTTATCAGAACCATCGTCTTTTACCAGTGCAACATGTTCGCAACCGGTGATTGTATCTGTGTAACCGACAATGTTGAAGTCGCCAAACTTTGTCGGTAGAAAGACTTCAACTTCTCTTTTTACAAATCTTTCTTGTTTAAGTCGATATGCAATTAAATCAGCAACAGTAATAAATTTGATGTTATGTTCTTCTGCGAATTTGTGCAAATCATCCCTGCGAGCCATTTCACCATTTTCTTTCATGATTTCGCACATAACGCCGGCTTCTCTATGACCGCAAATATGGGCTAAATCAACAACGGCTTCTGTGTGTCCGCATCTTTTCAGAACCCCGCCTTTTTTGGCAACGCAAGGGAACAAATGTCCCGGACGACGTAAATCTGAAGGTTGGGCATCCAGTGCTGTCGCAACTTCTATAGTTTTTGCTCTATCAAAAGCTGAAACTCCGGTTGTAACGCCATACTTTGGATGAGCGTCGATGCTTAAAGAAAATGCTGTTTGCATACTTTCAGTATTTTTAGCTACCATTTGTGGTAATTCAAGTTGGTCTGCTATATCTTGAGAAATTGCAAGGCAGACAATTCCACGGCATTCTTTTGTAATAAAATTGATTAATTCGGGAGTCACAAATTGGGCAGAACAAATCAAGTCACCTTCGTTTTCTCTGTCCTCGTCATCTGCGACAATCAAAGGTTTTCCTGCTTTGAAATCCTCAATAGCTTCTTCAATTGTATTAAATTGATTTGTCATATTAGCAAAAACCATTCTTATGTAGAAAATCCGTGTTTATTCTTGACCTATTATCACTCGTTGATAAAAATTTTTCAATATATCGTGCGAATATATCCGTTTCAATGTTTACATAATCGCCTGCTTTTAAGCTTTTTAAGTTTGTGTTTTCGTACGTATGCGGGATTACAGCGACTTTTAAAATACGTCCGCTTATTTCTGCAATTGTTAAGCTTATTCCGTTTATAGCAATTGAACCCTTTTTGACTGCGTATCTTGATTCGTTACCGTCAAGTTCAATTGTCAATTCGTAGAACCCGTTTGCTTGTGTTATTGAAATAACTTTTGCAACTCCATCGACATGTCCTGTAACTACGTGTCCGCCGAAACGTCCATCTGCAGGTAATGCTCTTTCAAGATTAACTTCCGAACCCGCTTTCAATCGGCTAAGAGCTGTGACCCGAAAAGTTTCAGGAGAAACATCCGCTGAAAAACTCTTGTCATCAATCTTTGTAACGGTTAAGCAAGCACCATTCACTGCAATACTATCGCCAATTTTAGAACCCTCTAAAACTAACTGACACCTGACAACCGTTTCTCTTTCTGTGATAGTGATGATTTTTCCGGTTTCTTCTACGATTCCTGTAAACATAGATTTATTCTAGCATAATTTTGAAAGATTGTACAGAGTGAAAAGACGCCATCCTTTCAGGATGGCGTCTTTGATTTGTTTACTAATCAAATTACTTGATGTCTTTAACTGACAACGCAATTCTATGTTCTTTTGGAGTGAATTTCTTAATAAGAACATCAACTTCAGAACCAACTTTGAACATGTTGAACGGATTAACGTTTTCGTCAGACATTTCAGAAACCGGTAACAATGCTTCAACACCAGGGAAGATGTTAATGAAAGCACCGAATGTAGTTACTTTGTTAACAGTACCCTTAACGATTTGACCTTCTTCGAATTGTCCTTCGATTTGTTGCCAAGGGTTTTCGCCCATTCTCTTAAGAGAAAGTGAAATTCTCTTCAATTCGTGGTCAATCTTGATGATTTTAACTTCGATTGTATCACCCAATGTTAAAACATCTGAAGGGTGTTTGATTCTTTGCCAAGAAATTTCAGAGATTGGTAGCAAACCATCAATACCGTTGATGTCAACGAAAGCACCGAAGTCAGTAATTCTAACTACGTTACCTTTTACAACTTGTTCTTCTTCCAATGATGAAAGAACGTTATCAACAACTTGATCTCTTTGTTCAGCAACTGCTTGTCTTTGTGACAAGATAAGTTTGTTTTTCTTAGGATCAGCTTCAAGAACTTTAACTTCGATTTTTTGGTCGATTAAACCTTCGAATGGAGTTCCGGTTCTTAATTGAGATGATGGGATAAAGCCCTTCAAGTCAGCAACGTCAACCAAAACACCGCCCTTAACTGTAGAAACAACTTTAGCAAGGATTGTATCGCCTTGGATTTTAGCATCATTAAGTTGTGCCCAAGCTTGAGCGTAAGCAATTCTCTTAAGAGAAAGTTGCATAGGTTCATCATTGTTTTCTTCTTTCAATACGTAGAATTCTCTTGTATCACCGATTTCTAATGCTTCGATGTCGCTAGAAAGTTCTCTGTTTGGTAAGAATGCTTCCATTTTAGCACCCTTAACGCTTACCAAATAACCTTCTGATTCTTTCTTAATTACTGTACCTTCAACGATATCAGCAACTGTGTTAGATTTAGCAAAGCTTTCTTCTAACAACATTTCAAATTCGTCTTTTACTTCTGTCATTTTTTATGTTTCCTTTCTTTTGTGTATTTTAGTTTTTTATCCTATCAATTACTTTATCAATAATCTTTTGCGGAGTAGAAGCTCCGGCTGTAATGCCTATTGATGCGACATTATCTAAATCTTTTTTATCCAATTCATCATCATTTTCAATGTGAATTGTTTTTGTGCAATCTTTTAAAATCTCGGCCAGATGAGTTGTGTTTGCACTCTTTTTTGAGCCAACTACAATCATCAAATCGCTTTCTTTAGCAAGTTCTTTTGCTTCTTTTTGTCTCATAGCGGTTGATTGGCAGATTGTATTGTAGATTAAAACTTCTTTTGCCAATGTGTTCAAATAATTCACAACAAGGTTTAAAGAAGAAACCATTTGAGTAGTTTGAATAACAACTCCGACTCTTCGGTGTGATTTGATTTGAGCTGCATAAGGAGCAAGTTCTTCAATTGTTGTTGCTACTACAACCTTGTCTGAATATAAATCTGCATTAGCTTTGATTGCCATAACTTCTGGGTGATTTGATTTTCCGACAATTACGACAAAGTAATCGTTTTTAGCCAACTCAACAGCTCTTTGTTGAACTTTTTTAACGTCAGGGCAAGTTAAATCAACGACTTCAAAACCTGCATTCTTGATTTGTTCAAAAATTTCAGGAGCTGCACCGTGACTTCTTATGATACAAATCCCATCACCTTTTGAAGGAATTTCGTAAATAGTCTTAATTCCCATTGCTTCAAGCTCATTGATAACATCTGTGTTATGAATCAGCTCACCTAAGATGTAAATATTTTTATCAGGGTTTTCTTGCTTTAATTTTTTAGCAGTTTCTACGGCTCTTTTTACTCCGTAACAGAACCCTGCAAATTTGGCTAGTTTGATATTTGGATTACTCAAATATTTGTAATTCACTTTCTAAAGGACTAGAGGCGAACCTCAGTAACTATATTAAAACCTAAACAAAAATTTTTATCAAGTCACTATTCTAGCTAAATATGATTTTGCCGATATGGTAAACGGCAAAAGCGACGCACCAAGCGATTGAACATTGCATCAAAACTACAAGTACTGCGTAGCGTCGTCCAAGTTCTCTTCTAACTGTCGCAATTGCTGCAACGCAAGGCGTATAAAGCAAACAAAATACTAAGAATACAAACGCCGTAAGATGAGTAAACAAACCGGACTCCACAATATCGCCTGCCAAAATGCTCAATGTACTTACAACACTTTCTTTTGCCATAAAACCGGTAATAAATGCGGTTGAAATTCTCCAATCCATTATTCCGAGTGGTGAGAAAATCGGAGCTAAAGCGTTACCCAAAAGTGCCAACAAGCTGTCTGCAGGATTAGAAACCAAATTAAGCTTCAAATCAAATGACTGCAAAAACCAGATTATGATTGTTGCCCAGAAAATTATTGTAAATGCTTTTGTCACAAAATCTTTTGACTTCATGTAAATAAGTCTGTATACATTCACAAAGCTCGGCATTCTGTAGCTTGGTAGCTCCATTACAAAAGGAACGGCTTCACCTTTGAATACAAAGAATTTCATAAAATATGCAAGCAATATTCCGACAAAAATCCCCAGTAAATACAACCCCAGAATGACAAGCACTTGATTTTGTTTAAAGAACGCTGCCGTAAACAATGCGTAAATCGGGAGTTTTGCGGAACAGCTCATGAACGGAGTTAGCAAAATCGTCATTTTCCTGTCACGCTCAGACGGCAAAGTTCTTGTCGCCATAATTGCAGGGACAGAGCAGCCGAAACCAATTAGCATAGGAACAAAACTTCTTCCAGAAAGCCCGATTTTTCTGAGGGATTTATCCATAAAAAACGCTACTCTTGCCATATATCCACTGTCTTCCAATATTGACAAGAAGAAGAACAGAGTTACGATTATGGGCAGGAAGCTTAAAACACTGCCTACGCCTTGAAAAATCCCGCCAATTATAAGCGAATGCACAATCGGGTTTAAGCCGTAAGCTGTCAAACCCTCATCCACCAGTTTTGTGACAAAATCTACTAAAATATCCATTACGCCTGTAAGAAATGTTCCTAAAGGGCCGAAAGTTATAAAGAAAATGAATGCCATAATGACAATGAATGCAGGGATTGCTGTGTATTTCCCTGTTAAAATCCTATCCGTTCTATTGGAAATCTTTTGACCAATTGTTTCTTCCGGTTTGGAGACGAAATTAGCACATAGTTTTTCTATAAAACTAAATCGCATATCGGCAAGAGCGGCTTCGCTATCAAGTCCTGATTCTTCTTCCAACTCTTTAATAATGTGGTCGCATGTTTCAATCTCATTTTTGTCTAAATCGAGTGTCCCGAGTGTGATTTGGTCTTTTTCAGTAAGTTTTGTCGCTGCAAAACGGGTCGGAATATTTGTCGCTTTTGCGTGATCTTCTACAAGGTGTTCAATTGAGTGAATACACCTGTGAACGGGTCCGTCTTCACAAAAATCAATTCTTTTAGGAAGTTCGGAATATTGAGCAATATTCATAGCGTGCTCAATAAGTTCTTCTACGCCTTCATTTTTTGATGCGGAAATCGGAATTACAGGCACGCCAAGTTCGGCTTCCAGCCCGTTTACATCGATACTTCCGCCGCTTTCTGTGACTTCATCCATCATATTGAGTGCAATTACCATAGGAACGTCAAGTTCAATTAATTGCATTGTCAAAAACAAGTTTCGCTCAATATTTGTCGCATCGACAATATTAATTATGCCGTCCGGTTTTTCGTTAAGTATAAAATCTCTTGTTACGACTTCTTCGCTACTATAAGGAGAAAGCGAATAAATCCCCGGAAGGTCGGTAATTGTCGCATTCTCTCGCCCCTTAATAATGCCGTCTGTTCTATCAACAGTAACTCCCGGGAAATTTCCGACATGCTGGTGTGAGCCGGTCAATTTATTGAAAAGTGTTGTTTTGCCGCAGTTTTGGTTACCTGCTAAAGCAAAATGCACTTTAGTTTTCGGCTTCGTACGTCTTACTTCATCAATTTTTTCTTCACCATATCTTGAGTGGTCGATTTTCTCGAAATCCTTGTTCTTACGCTTGCATTCGTGCGAGTCGTGAATATCTCGGAGTTTAATCTTTGATGCGTCAGATTTTCTGATTGTAAGTTCATATCCACGCACTCTGATTTCTAGCGGGTCACCCATTGGAGCAGTCTTAATCAGTTTGACTTCTACGTTTGGGGTAAGCCCCATGTTCAAAATATGGTTGCGAAGAGCCTTGTCTTCACATTCGATTGATGATATATAACCTTCTTTTCCTATTGGTAATTTGTCTAAAGTTATCATTATTTCATTCCTCTAAGGGCATTTAATATTGCTATAATTGAAACGCCGACATCTGCAAATACGGCACCCCACATAGTTATCATACCAAAACCACCGAGAATTAGAAATAGTATTTTTACACCAATTGCAAAAACGATGTTTTGCTTGACAATAGAAATGGTTTTTTTAGCGGTTTTTATTGCAATTGTAACTTTTTTAGGGCTGTCGTCCATAATTACGACATCAGCGGCTTCAATTGCGGCGTCTGAACCCAAACTGCCCATTGCAATTCCTACATCGGCACGGGTAAGCACAGGAGCATCATTAATTCCGTCACCAACAAATATTACACTGCCTTTTGAGTTGTTGATTATTTTTTCTAAATAGTTAATCTTATCTTCAGGTAAAAGCTCGGCGTGGACTTCATCTATGCTAAGAGTCTTAGCAACATTTTGAGCATTTGAAGCAGAATCACCGGTTAGCATTTCGGCTTTCACGCCTAATTTTCTTAAATCAGATATAGTAGAAGCTGAATCCGGTTTAACTTCATCCGCAATGACGATGTAGCCCGCAAATTTACCGTTAATTGCAGTATAAACTACTGTTCCATATTCTTTAATAGGAGCTGTGTTAACAAGTTTTGCATTTCCAACAGCAACCTCTTTACCTTCAACAACAGCTTTGACACCAAGACCTGCAAACTCTTGTACATCATTAAGTTTCGGCAAAGCTTTTCCATAATATTCTCTTATTGCTGCCGCAATCGGATGCGGAGAAACGCTTTCTGCTGCAGCAGTGTATTTCAAGAAATCAGGATAATCAGAAACAACTTTTGTAACTTTGAAGTTCCCTTTAGTCAAGGTTCCTGTTTTATCAAAAACAGCGTCTGAAGTATTAGCAAGTTGTTCTAAATAGTTGCTGCCTTTTATTAAAATTCCTTTTTTTGAGGCTCCGCCAATTCCTGCAAAGAAACTTAGTGGAATTGAGATAACGAGGGCACAAGGACAAGAAATAACAAGGAATGTTAATGCTCGTTCAATATAGAATGGCGGAATTAGAGCGATTATGACTGCAATAATTACAACGGCAGGTGTATAATAGCGGGCAAATTTTGTAATGAAGTTTTCGGTTTTGGCTTTTTTAGCAGAGGCGTTTTCTACAAGTTCCAATATCTTTGCAACTGTAGAGTCCTCAAATGGCTTTGTAACCCTAACTTCTAACAAACCATCCATATTTATGCATCCGCTTATGACTTCATCTCCGACGTTTACCAAGCATGGAAGTGATTCACCTGTCAGAGCTGAAGTGTTTAATGAAGCTTTACCTTCAACTACGACGCCATCTAGGGGAATTTTTTCTCCGGTTCTAACTGTTATAATATCACCGATTTTGACTTGTTCCGGAGAAACCTTTTCTCCGTTCAAGTTCGCATAATCCGGTCTTATGTCCATTAAAGAAGTAATCGAAGCTCGAGATTTTTCAACAGCTTTCTCTTGCAAATATTCGCCAATTTGGTAAAGAAGCATAACCATTACGGCTTCCGGATATTCTTTTATGCAAATAGCACCAACTGTCGCAAGTGACATTAAAAAGTTCTCGTCAAACACGTGGCCTTTGATTATGTTTTTGAATGCCCTTAAAAGAACGTCGTAACCTATAACCAGATACGCAACTAAGAATAGTGGTTTAAACAAGTATCCGAGTCCGAATAAAACTAATGAAATCACTATTTTAGTGATAACAAAGTTTTTTGCTTCTTTATGTTCACACATATTTTGTGCTCCTTTTTTTTTATTATAACTCAAATCCCAATCTGTTGAGCATTAAGGATAACAAAGTAAGCACTAATAAGTATTTATAGAATCATCAACAACTACATTTATTTTTTCCCCGATTTTGTTTACCATTTTGTCGATTTCAATGAGGCGTTGTCCTTCCGGCATGGTATTTACTCGTTCGCAGAACTGTTGTATTTTAGGGTTGTTTTTTCTTAAAATTCTTCCGGTAGAGAGTTCGTATAATAATTCTGCCATTGGCGTAGTACAGATAGAAACAATGTCTCTATCGTCTAAGTGAAAGAGTTTTTTGTATGTGCTAAAAAGTTCCATTGGAGCTTCTTTGGTTTTTTTAGAAATAGTATTAGTTGCACATTCCAACGCAATTCTGGTTGGTAATGTATATTTGTTTTTTGCTTGAAAATTGATGTTATTGTTTGGGGTATTTATATTCAGATGCATATTTATATTCCTTAAATAAAACAATTGACATTCTTTATAAGGAGCGTGAATAATTTATTTTGCTAGAAGGTGAAGAAATATTAAGAAACTAGGAAATTTCTAATATATGATTTTTATGGTTTAATATAATCAAACTAAGGAGTTAAATATGAAGATAGCAGTAATTTCAGATATCCACGGAAATATGGAAGCAATTGATGCGGTTATGCAAGATATCGAAGAGCAAAAGTGCGATAAAATCTTTGTGCTTGGCGATTATGCTATGGCTGGGCCGGAACCTTTAAGTGCTGTAGAATACTTTATGGCAAGAAAAGATAATCCGAAATTTAAGATGATTCAAGGGAACACGGATTTTATGATTGCTAATTATTCAGATGAAATTTACAATGCAATACGTGAAAAAGCTCCGATTATGGGCGAAGCACTTAAAAATGACGCCAAAACTCTTAATCCGTCGGAGCTTGAGTTCCTGAAAGAGCTTCCTATTCAGTTGGAAGTGGAAGAAGAAGGTGTTAAATTTTTGTTAGTACACGGTTCGCCGAGAAAAAACAACGAAGATATTTTGCCGGATACTCCGATGAGTGAAGTTGAAAAAATGCTTGAAAATGTTAGTGCTAATGTCGTTTTATGCGGTCATACGCATATTCCGTGCGGATTTCAGACAACAAAGAAGCAAACAGTTGTGAACGCAGGCAGCATCGGACGTCCGTTTACGCCGGAGCCAAAGTCCTGTTATTTGACAATAATTGTTAAAAATGGGGAATGCTTGTTTGAACACCATTTTGTTGAATATGATAAAGAACGAGCAGCCGAAAAACTTAGGAAACGTGAGTTCTACGGTTCAGACAAATTGGCAAACACTCTTCTTGATCCAAAAGAAAGACATTTTTAATATTTTCCCCTTTGTGCAAATCGGGAAGTATGGTATAATCTGGTTGGTATGAAACGTTTTATCCGAAAAATATTTTCAAAAGCAACTCTTGTGGTTTTGATATGTATTTTGGCTCTTCTGACTTTCTTTTTCTGGGGTTGGATAGAGAAACAGGCATTCAAAGTCAAAGGGATGTACCTTATCTACAAGGGCGATCAAGCTTATGCACAGGATAATATGGCTAAGACTCTTGAATACTATCAAGAAGGGCTGAAACTATATCCTGAACATTATGAAGCTTGGTTTAATTTGGGCAACATTTATGCTGTGTATGAGGACTATTATTCAGCAGTAGATGCTTATGAACACGCAATCAAGCACAATCCGAAGTTTGTAATGGCAAGGATGAATTTGGGAATAATTTATTCTGAAGATTTGGGATTTTTTGATGAAGCAATCGATCAATTTGATACGATTACGGAAATAAGACTGCTCAAGTTGTGGATACCGTTTGTTTACAGCAACATCAAGAGCGTGCGTGGAAATCGTGGTATTGCTTATTTTAACAAAGGTGTTGCCTACAAGCAAAAAGCAATGTATCTTCCGCTTGAAAAACGCTATCTTGCGTATCAGTACTTGGGCGAAGCGATTGAAGCGTATACAGACGCACTAAAAGTACTAAAAAAGAACTATGATATTTTTTATAACAGGGCTGTAGCTCATCATTTGCGTGGCGAATACAAAGAAGCCGGGCTTGATTATTGCAAAGCTATTAAGCTTGAGCCGATGAGGTTCGAAGCTCATTATAATTTGGCGGTGCTTCTAAGGCATTTAAACAGATACAGAGATTCTATCGATGAGTTGCAAAAAGCTGCAATGTTAATCCTTGAAACTCCGGATGAGTCCGGTTTGCAGTCTGCGTATATCTTTAATTTGTTGAATGATGTTTCAAGAAAATTTATCACCAGCGATGAATATTATACTAATAAACTTACGGACGAGCCGACTACAGGCATAAGCTATACTTATGTTAACGGTAAAATCGTGCCTGATGAAGAATTTGACAAAGCTATCTTACAAAACTTCAAGAGTTGTGCAGGGTTTGATTATTTCAATGAGGAAGAAGAGTATTAATGGAAAATAAAGAGCTTCAATTTTTATCAAAAGTTGCAGATTTGCTAAGCCGAAGTGTCACTACTTCCGAGCTCGCAGACGGACTTAAATTGATTTTGAGCAGTTATGTGAAACTTGAAAATATTTCGTTTTTTGTATATGACACAACAACAAATACTCTTCGAAATTGTGCGGATAATTGGAGCGTCATTGAGGATTCAAATTCGTTGTATCAAGATTTTGAGAACCTTAAAGAACATGATTTTATAATCAATTCTAAGGCTTACAAATTACCGTCGGTAGTCGGTGAAATTAGCTTTAATATTTCGTCTTTATGTATGCCAATAATAAAAGAAGATAAGGTTTTTGGGCTTATTACACTTGAGTTTGAGAATAACGCTTCAACGGATATGGAATTTTTGTTTTTGATGAAAATTTTTGCGTCACAAGTTTCTCTAAAACTCCAAAACATCGTGCTGAATGAGCAATCAAAGATTAATGTTGAATTCCATGATTCAATGAAAAATATTGCAAAGATTATTGAAACGCAGTATGAGTTGAATTATATAGTGCCGTTGATTGGCGAAATGCTTGACAGATTTATCTCTGACCATTTGATTTATGTATTCCTAAAACAAGATGGTGAGTTTAAACTCGTTTGGCCAAAGGCTTGTAAAGATGAAAGAATTTATGAAGCTTTGAAGCAGTTGACGCCTGAAACTACTTATATCTTGACCAATGAGGATAAAATCGGAGCGTTTCCGCTAACTTCTGACGGTGAAATTACGGGTTGTATTGTTGCCAGAAGCACGCTGGATAAGCTTTCAAAACGGGATATAAGCTATCTTGAACAGCTTACAAGGCAGTCTGCTATTACTATTAACAGAGCAAATATGTATTCTAAAGTCTTGCAATACGCAACTTTAGACGCTTTGACGAATTTGAATAACAGACGCCAGTTTGAAGTTCGACTTAAGCAAGAAATTGCAACAACAAAACGTCAGAAAAATCCTCTATGTGGCATGATGATTGATATTGACTTTTTCAAAAAAGTCAACGATACTTATGGGCATGCAAGCGGTGATGCAGTATTGAGAACAGTTGCGGCTATAATTAAAGAACATTTGAGAGAATCTGATATTCCGTCAAGATATGGTGGCGAAGAGTTTGCAGTACTTCTACCTTATACACATATTGAAGAAGCTCAAATTGTCGGTGAACGTTTGAGAAAAGCTGTCGAGGAAACTCCAATCCCTATTGACAAAAAAACTATAAATGTCACAATAAGTATGGGCTTAGCCGAATTTGACGCTCAGGAGAGTGGAGAACAACTCTTTAAGCGAGCTGATAAGGCTTTGTATGAGGCGAAAGAAACCGGAAGGAACAGGGTATGTATAGACAAAAATGCAGCACTTTAGAAGATACGAAGGCTCTTGCTTATAAGTTTGCGAATCTTGTGAAAGATAGTGGATGTTTTGTTAACCTTTTCGGTGAAATCGGAGCAGGAAAAACTGCTTTCGTGAAACTTGTTGCTGAGGCATTAGGGATTAAAGAAAAAGTGACAAGCCCAAGCTTTGTAATACTTAATGAATATCACAGCAGCTCAATTCCTGTCTATCATTTTGATTTATACAGATTAGAACACGCCGGTATAAAAACAATTACGGACGAGCTTCGAGAATACTCAGAGGGTAGAAAAATTACGTTCGTTGAATGGGCTGAGTTCTCGCAAGGTGAACTTCCGTTTAATAGGATAGAAATAAACGTGACTTATGATGACGATGACAGTAGAATTTACGAATTCAAATCTATTGGCAGAGATGAAATTATAGAAGGGCTAAAAAAGTGAAAATACTAGCATTTGACACTTGTCTTGATAAAACATATATTACACTTGCAGAAGATGATAAAATTATCCAAAGCGAAACGATTTTGTCAAATGGAGAAAATTACCACTCTGCATATTTGATTTCCACAATCGTGAAAGTCTTGAAGAATGCGGGTTTGACTCCAAAAGATGTTGATATGATTGCAACTGATATTGGTCCGGGGAGTTTTACAGGCATAAGAGCTTGTACGACCGTTGCACGTGTGCTTGCACAACAGCTTGATATAAAAGCTGTCGGCGTTTCATCTTTAGAAATTTTATCAAAGATTTTGGGCGGTAATGATTTAGTTGCACTTGATGCCAGAAAAAACAAAGCTTATGTTTTTGATGGTGAAATCTTAGGTGCAATTGAGTTAGAAAAAGTGGACGAAATGGTTAAGGGCAGAACTCTGATTACAGACAATAGTTTGCTGGAGAGATTTAGCCAATACACAGATAAAGCAATCTCTTATCAAGCTTCAGATTATCCGTTGGGCGAGATTTTGGCAAAATTGGCTTTAGGTAAAGAAGAAACTAATTGGCGGAAACTTAAACCGCTTTACATTCAGCCACCGCCAGTGTTTGGGAAATAATTGCAATACTTTAGTATTGCAAGTGATACTGTTTAATAATAAATTTTAAGAAATTGAACATCATTCGCACCACGAGCGTGCAGCGATTAGCTGCGATAGCGAGTGAGAAAGTGCAGGCTTTGCCTGCTGCATCTATTCAAACAACGCTCGTCAGAGCGTAGAAAACAATGGCGTGTTTTCTCTTTCTTTTCGTACTTTTCTTTCTTTTTTAATTCGCAACAAAAGAGAAAGAAAAGTACATTTTTTATTTCAAAATAGTTCTTCATTTTCTTTTCTTTATTGCGAAAAAAGAAAAGAAAACGAAGCAAAAGAAAAGAAATGACGCACTGTTTTCTACGCCCTTCGGGCGTGGTCTAAATGGATATAGCAAGCAGAGCTTGCACTCTTACGCTCGCTATCGCAGCTAATCGCTGCACGCTTGCGGTGCGAATGTCGCTTGATTTGTCGAATTTATCATGAATGGTAGTGCGTATTGCACTAGAGGGAAAAGCTCTTCTATCAAGCTGTAGGTTGGGCATACCTGCCCAACAAAATCTCTTCTTGCCTTACTGTATTATTGCCAAAAAATTTTGCTTACGATATCCTAGTTATGTGAGGAGAAAGTAATGACAGTTATAGAAAAAATTAATGAAATAAACGAAGCGGTTAAAGAGATTTTTGATTTTACGCAAAAGAACGAAACAATTAAAGCTGATTTTGATGAATATTTGGCAACTATTGGGGCAAGAAATATTCAACTTAGCCAAATGGAAAAGATATTTTTGCCTTATGTATTTGAACGCAGAATTAACGATAAATCTATACTTGAAATGTTTTTAGAAGAAAACGGTGAGCAAAATATTGTGAAAAGTTTGCTTGATGCACAAGCTTCTATTTTTGAAATCAAAAAGATTTTGAAAAACGGTTTTGAACTTTATAATCTCATTAACGAAAAAACTTACAAAGTACTTTCACTTACTAAAATGACTAATTTTAGAGGCGTGTATGCAGGCCAATATATTGTCGCTAGAATATTTGAATTGGATAATGAGTATTATGTGATAGAAATTTCAAGCATTTTATCGCATTCACAAAAAGAAGAAGCTTACAGATACGCTGTTATGAAGCTTGTTCATGCCCCAAGAATGCTTTATACGGATAATCCTGAAAAAGAGGAAGAAGTTAAAGCGACTATTAATGAGATGTATGAAAAATTTATTAAATCATTTGGTAAAGATATGATTTTGACGACCAATAAGCACGCAGATGATATTATTGGGGCGTTTAATGAAGGCGAGGACATTGACCTTTCTGATAAAGGCTGTGATGTTGAAGCATTCAAGTTTTTCCACGTGAAAGAGTTAGATAACAATTATTCTAATTTCTTAGAAAACTCAATGGGTGGATTTTCTTCTCATAATGAAATTTATGATGTTGCAGTAATCTTTGATAAAGAAAATGGATTATATGCAATTCCTTTCTATGAAACTTTTTGCAAAATATTTGAGGATAAAGACTCTGTTGAGAATGCAAAAGCTTGCGTTGAGTATTTCTTAACGAATGATTCTATTCCAAACACTATATTGGAAAGAGTTTCAACGCAGTATCCTAATTTTATGGAAACAATTAATGAAATTATGGGCACAAATTATACATTTGAAGAACTAATTAAATATTATAAGTCAGAATATCTGAAAAATAAGATATATTCTTCTGCAACTATTTTGTTTTGCTCAAATGCTTTTTCACAGATTTTTGATTATATTTCTGAACCGAAGGCACAAGCACCTGTCTCAACCGAAAAAGTTGGCAGAAATGACCCTTGCCCTTGTGGTAGCGGGAAAAAATACAAAAATTGCTGCGGGAAATAGAGCAAAGTTTGCATTGATATAAAGAGCCGAATATGCTATTATATAAGAGTCCGATACAGAGAATGAGGAAGTTTTATATGAATAAAAGGCTTGGTTTTACCCTTGCAGAAGTGTTGATAACTTTGGGAATTATTGGTGTAGTTGCGGCTTTAACTGCTCCTGCACTAATTCAAAACGTAGGCAGTGCAAAAGTAGGGCCGACTTTGGCAAAAGTTAAGTCAACGATTGAAATTGCAAATGAACAGATTTTGAGCGATAATGATGCAAATAGATTGTCTTCTATTATAGATTACAAAGGTGATTCAGCTTATGATAGCCCTAAGATAAGATACTGTGAAATTTTGTCTAAATATATAGCAGGTAGTTCATTCAAAACAAGTGAGCCTGTTAAATACGTTGATATAAATCCTGCTATCTCACATTATGATGATCCTAGTATAGCAGCAGGAGGTGAAAATAGTGCACTGTTCTATTTTAAGGATAATGTAGAAATTATGTTTTTGGAATATAAAGGTGGGGTTTATCCTGCCAAAGGTTCTTATAAAGGACAGTTAATGTCAGTTAGAGTTGATATTAATGGCTTTAAAAACAAACCAAATTGTTTCGGAAAAGATATTTTTTATTTTTACATAGATGAGTCCGGTCAAATGATTCCTTGGGGCTCAAAAACACATGTTTGGCTAAAAGAGAATGATTCTCCTTGGTGCGATTGGTCGGATGAGTCAAGTATGTGTTCTTGTACAGAGAATAAAGTTGGCAATGGCTGGGGTTGTTCCGGTTCTATTTTTGATAATAATTTGAAGGTTATATATCAATAGAATGTAGTTTTATAGTTTTGTACGTGGCGGATTTCGAAGAAATCCGCCACTTGCATTTCTGCGGTCAATTTTTGAGGGGGATTTTTTATTAGATAAAAAAATAAAATACCCCCTTTACAAAAAAAAATCATCATGTACAATAGTAAATGTAGCCGATATCAAGAAGTAGCGACTACACGACCAGAACAACCGAAATGGGGGTTTAGCTCAGCTGGTAGAGCACCTGCTTTGCACGCAGGGGGTCAGGAGTTCGAATCTCCTAACCTCCACCATAAAAAACCGAATGACATCTGTTATTCGGTTTTTTATTTTGTCTGGGTAGGGCTTGATGAGAATCTCCCAAAATGCGTTTAGCATTTTCTGGGAGTTGCGTGAGTGAGCTGAGGCTGGAGTGTTTTTGCAAAATGACGATTAGTCATTGAAGCAAAACACGGAATTGCCGTTAAACGCGAACGAGCAAGACCGAATCTCTTAACCGTTACTATAAAGCATAGAAATGTATTGTCATTCCTGTATTTTATCCATTTCACTTGCTCAAGTTTTCATCAAAAGTTCGGTGGCTGGAAAGCTTGCTTTCTTAAATATTAGTTTTTAGTAAAAATGTTAAGTGCAAATGTCAACTCTTTTATATATAAGATTTAGTGAAAATAGTGATGATTATAGCTATTAATAAAGCCACTAAAGTTTACATTTTGGTTTATATTTCCAGAATAATGAACGTAATTATGTGTTGGAGTTGATTTTATAGCATATGCTCCTATTAAAGTCGTTTTAATAATATCCTTCGTATACTTATATATTTCTTCTCTGCGTTCCTGATTCCAAGTATGTTCACGCAATATTTCATAATCTTTATTTTCTCTTAGTTCTTTTTTAATTATACTTGCATAACTTTTATATAATTCTTGTCCACTATATGCTGATATACAATGAATAATATTTTTAAAATATGCAATTCTCCTTTTTTCCCAATATAAATTCCATTTCGTATTACTTCCATTACTATATACATATTCTCCGGGGCATATGTCAAACCAACTTGGAATTTCTATAAAATTTTTCACATTTGTTACACTATTTTTAACAATTAATTCAACATCGTCAACCATTGCAATAACAATTGGTGTGACATCGAGTTCTTTTGTTTGTTTTGACATATTATATGCTTTTTCTAAGTCCTCATAGGCACTTATATAAGACTTTAATTGCATTTTAGCAAAACCACGATAAAAATAGCTAATATATGATTTAGAATTTTTTTCAACAAGTTTATTAGCATATTTTAAAGCATCATTATATTTAGAATCTTCTATTGAACAAATATACATTGTTGAATTTGCTACTACTTCATTTTTATCAAGTTCTAGCGTTTGTTTAGCATATTTTTTAGCATTTTCTATGTCATTTAACGATAAATATACCGAACTCATTGTTCCTAATATTGCAGGTGACTTAGTTATGTTATATATAGAATTTAAATTTGTTATTGCTTCTCCATAATTACCATTTAAAAGAAGTGCCTTAACAAGTAATGCTTTTGCTTCTATATCATTGGGATATGTTAATATGTATTTATTTAATAAAGCAATCGCTTTTTTGTATTTCTTGTTTTTAATATATTTATCATATTTATTTTGATATTTTATATTATCATCAACTATATTTAAATTTTTTGCTTTTAGATTATAAGAAATTTCATTATTTTTATTGTCAAATATTATAATAGACAGTAAAGAAGAATCAAAATATGCTCTTGTATTTTGTAAGTTTAACTTAGTATTACTAATGGATTTTATTACAGAATCTTTTGTAATACCTGCTTTATCAGCAACGGATTTGTGTGATACATCAATAATTTTTACATCATAATTTCCATTATTATATACATGTGCATAGTATATCCCATATGGATTACGAGTAAAAGCTTGAGCAGGTGATATTAAAAATAAAGTCAATGCACTCAATAATACAATCTTCTTCATATAGTTCTCCTTGTTGTTTTAAAATGATATTTTATAAATTCTTTGTTCAACTAAACAATATATCATGTTATTATGATAAGTATATCATCATAAATGATAAATATGCAACCATAATTGTTAAATTTATTGACGCTCTATAATCTTTTTATTAAAATTGGCATAAAGTATACTGATGTTGTGAGGTAATTATGTCAACATTAAGTATGCAAGTAGGAAAACGTATAAAAGAATTAAGAGAAGCCAAAGGAATGAAACAGGTTGAACTTGCTGATCTAATTGACATGGAAGCTACAAATTTAAGTAAGCTTGAAAAAGGGGTGCATTTACCAAAAGAGGACAATTTAAATAAAATCACCAATGCTCTTGGAGTAGAAATAAAGGATTTATTTGACTTCGGGCATATTAAAACTAAACAAGAATTAGTTAATGACATCAATACAATTTTCGAACAATCAACACTAGAAGAAATGCAATTTTTTTACAAAATTTTGATGTCATATAAAGAATTAAAGTAACTTATACCAATTTTAAGCATTTGAGCTAGCACACTTTTGTCAAAATACCATTGCCCTATTGCAATTTTGGACTCTTGTCTTTCGTTCAAAGATTGCTTTGCTCTGTAAACACAAACACTTTTATTTTCATCAATCGCCCTAACTAAAATCGCACGCATATAATACCTGTTGAAATCAGAAAATGCAAGTAATGTCGCTATGTTTGAAGGTGTTTTTCTTCCATTTTTGTCCTTATCTTTGAAAATGGAGCTCAATAATGCTAGCTCCAAACCTTCAACAGTTTCATATTCAAAACATTTTCTCGTGGTAGCTGTTAGGATACAAAACAAAATAAATATCTTTTTCATAATTTACCTTTCTTTACCACGCATAGTATTAGTCTTTAAATTCTTGATACACAAAAGATTAACACATATAAACACACGGTCAGTTTGTTCCATTGATTTTATATTACCACGAAAATTACAATATGAGTAAACGAGATTTACAAAAGTTTGGCAAACGATTAAAATCATTAAGGATTGACCGTGACTTAACTCAGCTTGAATTGGCTGAAATTCTTGATATGTCGCCTAATTTTATTGGAATGATTGAACGCGGTGAGAGAAATACAACAGTTGAAAATGTCTTTAAAATCGCAAGAGCCTTGAATGTTAAACCTTCTAATCTGTTTGAAGAACTTTAGGTTTGTAAAATATCTATTGCGCTTTGCAACTTTTTGTTTAATGTTCTGAATAGTATGTAATAATCGTCTTTATCTTTATTGAGTTGTAAATCTTCATCAATAATCCCAGAATTACTAGCAAGGGCGCCTAGCTTAATAAACACTTGTAGATCGTATAAAATCATTCATACGTCAGAAATTTTGTTTTCTAAATTATTTAATGCGTTTTTATCGCACATAAAATTAACTCCTTTGTATTTGTATGTGTATATCTAGCTCTTTTATGACTCCATTGTATAGTGTTTCAAAGAATTTATGCACCATGTTAATTTATGTGAGTAATAAATCTTAGAGCTTAATCTTGAATCAAGTTTTCTATTTTGTTTACTAGATTGGTAATTTGTCGCAAAATAAAATAATACTCTAAATTATCCTGCAATTGTAATTCATTATCATCAATACAAGAATCCGATGCCAATGCAGCTAATCTGGCAAGACACTTAATTTCTAATAATAGGTGTCCTGTTTCATTTAATTTCTCTTGAAGGCTATTATTTATAACTTCTTCCATTCTTTCCTCCTTTCTAACTCATCATGTCGGGAAAGAATTCAAAAAGAAACAGTATTGTTGCAAAACTTAGGAATTTTTAAATTTCTTAATTACATTAATATTTAATATTTTTATGGTAGAATTCCTATAGAATGTTCGGGTTTGCAGATATGCAAGAAAGTATGGTAGATGAAAGAGATTTTACCAATAATTGAAAAAGAAACTAAAGGCAAATGTTTTCAGTCACAAAAATATTCTATTGACGTTGAAAAACTTTCTACTTTAGAATACAAAAATAAAGAAAAAGAAATCATATTTGAAGATAAAGGTGAAATAGGTGGACCTAAAACTGTTTATAATTTATCATCTGAAGTTGCAAAATGGCAAAACCATGATTCACTATTCAAATATTTTCTAGATGGTTCTCGTCGCGTTTATAAAATCGCAGATATTTTATATGGTGATAAAGTATATCCAATTATTGCTGGACAAATTGGCGTAGGTTGTTGCAATAGATTTAACAAAAAAATCAATAGAGAATTGTTTGTAAAAGAAAATGTATTAGTGTTTCCAACAATTGCAAACCCAAATAATGGAAACTTAGACCAATTTTTTGAAAACTTAAAAAATAAAATTAATGGCGAAGCATTAAATAAAAAGAATTTGAATTTTAAAATTCATAAGATTTTGTCATATAAAACAAATACTGATAAGGATTTAAGTGATACTGGGGTTGCTAAAGTCCAAGATAGAATGATTGAACTGGAAAAAGAAGTAGTTGCAAATCTTGTAAAAAGTAATTTACTTAGTAGTTCAGAATATTTAATAAAAGATGGTTCATTAGAATATCAAGAATATAAAAGCAATAAAAATTCTATAGTAGCAGATTTTGATAAAAAATATTCATATGCCAAAATAAAAAATAATTATACCTATGTTGTTGGTGTCTCAAAGTCTTTCAATTCTGCTTTAGCTCAAACAAAAAATAAAGATTGCATAGCACAAGATATTGTAGAATTGAAAATAGGCGAGAGAACTCCCGCATACATGTATGGATGTGCCAATACCGGAGATGAAAAATTTTCCATTTGGTATTTAAGAATCAGAGATGCAAAATATTGCAAAAGCCCTTTTGATGGAGTATTAAAAGTTGAAAAACTATTAAGCGACGAAGAAAAAAATAATGGAGGATTGGATCCAGATGAAATTAATGCTATTAGTGCTAACCTAGTAATGGAAAGAAATCCGGTATGCTATGGTAGTGATACTAGGTGGGCGAATCATTTATATCCGATATATTTAACTGAAACTTTTGTTAAAAGCCAGTATTTAAGTGATACATTTTTCTTAAACATTTTTTAAGGAGTAATTATGAGTAAACTAATTGGAAAAATAGCTGCAACAGAAAAGTGTCCAACAACAATAGATGAATTTTATTTTTGGACCGATACCAAATTGATTTTAAATCCTTTTGATGTTGTTAAGGTTAATCATATCAATGGAAGTAAAACTTTTGGGGTTGTACAAGAAATTTTTCATATAACTGATGCAAATAGTTATTTGACGAGCTATGTTTCTAATGACTTTGGAAATGTTGATACAGTATTAAATACTGAAAGAATAGGAATGAATTATGTAAAAGCTAAATTCTGTTACAATGACAAAAGTATTTATACCCCTGTACACAATGATGCGCAAGTATTTCTAGCGGATAAAGAGGAAATTGCACTTGCATTAGGTTTGGATAACGTACAAAATCCTATTACATGCGGATACCTAGAAATGTACAGTAATACAATAAATGATACTGATAAAGTAAAATTAAAAGTTGATTTAAATTCTGAATTTTTAATTGGTCCTGAAGGTGCACATTTGAATATTTCTGGGATATCAGGTTTGGCAGCTAAAACATCTTATGCAATGTTCTTATTAAAATCTATTCAAGATCGTGCTATTGCTAACGGAGATAATGACAATATTGCTTTTATATTTCTGAATGTTAAAGGTAAAGACTTATTGTCTATTGATGAAATAGCTGACAAGAGTAAGGAAGAATTAAAAACTATTAAATTACAATATGAGGAGCTAGGATTAAGTCCTACACCGTTTAAGAATGTTACATATTTTTATCCATTTAATCCGCATGGAGAAGGAACATATGCCAAAGAACTACAGCAAGATCAATTAAAATGCGGGAAAGCAAAAAAATATAAGTTTATCTATAATAAAGATAAGGAAAATTTAGATTTACTATTTTCCAATATAGATGATCCAAATCAAACAATGGAGTCAATTATAAATGAAATTGAAGGAGGAGCATTATTTAATAAATGTAGTGATTGGCGTGATTTTTGTGAAGAGGTAGATAATCAATCTCAAAAAGGTGTAAATACTAACAAAGAAATAACTATACAGAGTTGGAAAAAATTTAAACGAATCATAAAAAAATATATTCAAAATGGTACAAGTTCTAATTTATTTGCACCAAGAATTATAGAAAATGAAAATGAAATAAGGTTAGAAGATGCTATTAAAAATATAAAAAAACATGATATTTTTGTTGTAGATATTGCAAAACAAGAAGAGGATATGCAAGCTTTTATTTTTGGTAATGTAATGAGAGCTGTTGCTAAATTAAAATTAGGAGAATATGAGGTCGAGGATCCTCCTAAAATTGTTATATTTATTGATGAACTTAATAAGTACGCATCAAGAGATTTGCCAAAAAATTCACCAATTGTAAAATCTATATTAGATATTGCTGAAAGAGGACGGTCCTTAGGAATTATACTGTTCTCGGCAGAACAATTTAGAAGTGCTATACATGATAGGATTACAGGCAATTGTTCGACTCATGCATATGGAAGAACCAATTCTATTGAAGTCTCAAAAAGTGATTATAGTTTTGTACCTAGTGTATACAAAAATATGATGACGCGCCTAAAGCAAGGATATTATGTAATTCAGAATCCGATGTTTAATTCACTACTTTGTATAAAATTTCCAGAACCAATATATAAACAACATAAGGGGAAATAATGAGCTTAACAAATTATATTATAGGAAAAAATGTATTAGACAACTTAACCTTAAGTATGTATAAAGATTCTCGTATTATTTATAGGGAATATATACAAAATTCAGCAGATGCAATTGATGATGCTATCAATCTAGGTATTGTAAGTGAAAAAGAAGCCGCTATTGTAATTAATTTAGATCAAAATAAACGAATGATTACAATTGAAGACAATGCAACTGGAATCCCAAAAGATAAAGCGGTTACGTTATTATGTAATATTGCGGATTCAGAAAAAGAACAGGGAATAAAAAAAGGTTTTCGTGGAATTGGAAGACTTGGTGGATTAGCATACAGCAAAACATTAATTTTTGAAACTTCATATAAAGATGAAGATGTAAAGACTATTATTACTTGGGATGCTGAATTATTACAACAAATACTTAATGATAATGGTAATCATGAAGAAGCATTGCAAGTTTTAAATAAGATTGTAACTATTAATTATGAGCCGGTTAATAAAGAGAGCCACTTTTTTAAAGTTGTTTTAAAAGATATAAATAGATCCAATTCGGAATTACTCAATAGAAATGAGATATGCGAATATTTAGAACAGATTGCCCCTGTTGAATATAAACGGAGTAAATTTATACTACAGGACAAAATATTAGAAAAAGTAAAAGAAAAGGGCTATAAATTAGATACATATAACATTTATTTTGAAAATCAAAAGTTATCAAAAGTGTATCAATGTACTCTTAAAAATTTGAATAATGAAAAATATGACGAAATTGTAGATTTAGAATTTAATGAATTTTATAACGATAGAAATGAATTACTTGCTTGGAGTTGGATTGGTATATCTACTTTTGATGGAAGGATTCCAATAAAAACTAATTTACAACATAACATACGTTTAAAAAAACACAATATACAAATTGGTGATGCTACTACTTTAGATTTCTTACATAAAGATCCCCATCTTGGAAATCAATATTTTATAGGTGAAGTGCAAGCAGTACATAAAGATTTGAAGCCTAATGGAAGAAGGGATTATTTTGTAGAAAATGAAACTCTAAAAGAGTTTGAAAATAAATTAAGAGAATATTTCACAAATATTTATTCATATTATAGAGTCGCTAGTGAAACTCGTAGCACCTCAAATACACAACAGAAATATATAGAGAAACAGGAAGAAATAAAACAACAAACAGAAAATGGGTTTATAAGTAATAAAAGTAAAGAAAAAGCATACAAAGAATTAGAGATTAGAAGAGAAAAAGCTGTAAAAGCACAAAAGGATCTTGAAAAAATAAAAAATAAAGCTTCGCAAAATCCAACATTAAATAAAATAGTGCAATTAATTCAAAAAACTAACGTAAAAAAAATAACAATACCGGAGCAAATAAAAGAACCTGCTAAAGTAAAAAAGTATAGAACTGATAATTTAACAAAACTTAATCGTAACGAAAGAAAATTGTTAGGAGAAATATACGAGATTATAAATACTGTATTAGATCCTGATACTGCTAATAACTTAATAAACAAAATTGAAGAGAATTATAAATAATGAAAAAAAGAAAAATATTATTATTAGAACCAAATTATAAAAATAAATATCCTCCAATAGGATTGATGAAAAT
Organism: uncultured Candidatus Melainabacteria bacterium; assembly: GCA_934754775.1. Classification (GTDB taxonomy): domain Bacteria; phylum Cyanobacteriota; class Vampirovibrionia; order Gastranaerophilales; family Gastranaerophilaceae; genus CAG-196. The sequence goes on from CAKVIM010000003.1 coordinate 147,643, forward strand.
AGCTACATACCATAGATTACTAGGTGATGATGTTCATTTTTATAAAGGAAATTTAAATGACTTTATTGTCCAGGAAATTACAGAAGATGCCATTGAAAAATTTGTAGATATTGATCCATCTGTAATATGGAGACATTATTATTTTGAAATTAGGGATTATGTAAAACATGGACACGATGATAATCTTAATTTTATTATTAGTCAAAGTGAAAAGGATTCAAAACTTATAGAGTTATCTTGTAAATATTTTAGAAAATATTACACACAAAAAGATTATTTCAAAAATCCTCGTTGGGATCGAGTATTAGTAACTACATTATTTACTTTTTATTGGAAACAAACAATTGAAACAGTTGAGTTTGCTAAAAAAATAGTTAAGGATGTAAAAAATGTAAGAGCTGGTGGCGTCTTAGCATCTGTTGTGTCAAAAGAATTTGAAGAACGGACAGGAGTCAAACCTGACATTGGATTACTTAATAAACCAGGTATCTATGATGATAATGATTATATAATAGATGAATTGCCTTTGGATTATTCTATATTAGAAGAAATTGATTATAAATATCCAGAAACAGGATCTTATTATGGATATATGTCAAGAGGGTGTGTAAATAAGTGTAAGTTTTGTGCGGTTCCTATAATTGAACCTAAGTATGAAAATATGATTACAATAGGTGATAAAATCAAAGCTACACGAGAAAAATTTGGCGAGCAAAAAAATCTTTTATTATTAGATAATAATGTTTTAGCATCAGAAAAATTTGAAGAAATTATTCAAGAAATTAAAGATGCCGGATTTCACAAAGGCGCACAATTTGAAAGATCTAATTATTTAGATATTTCTATACTTCGAATAAAAGAAGGTTATAACAAAAAAGCATATATTAGAAAAGCTACAAGATTGTTAATTGAATTTTTAGACCGATTGTATGGTAATGAAAAACAAAAAATGTTTGATTTACTAAAAGAGCATTATTTACTTAATGAATATACTGCAACAGAAAAAGATGTTTTAGCTGTATATAAAGAATGCAAAGATTTATATGAACAAAAACGTCTAAAATCAAAGATGAATAGATATGTTGATTTCAATCAAGGTTTAGATGCTAGATTAATGACCGATCAAAAAATGAAACGTTTAAGTGAGATTGCTATTCATCCTTTAAGAATTGCTTTTGATAATTGGAAACTAAGGGAAACGTATGAAAAGGCAATAAGATTAGCAGCAAAACACAATATAAAACATTTATCAAATTATATTTTATATAATTTTGAAGATAAACCCGAAGAGTTGTATCATAGACTTCGAATAAATGTTGATTTATCAGACGAGTTAGGTGTTAGAATATATTCGTTTCCAATGAAATATCATCCTATTATGGATCCTAAGTATTTTCAAAATAGAGAATATATAGGAACTCATTGGAATAGAAAATACATAAGAGCTATACAAGCTGTATTAAATTCTACTAAAGGGAAAATCGGAACTGGAAAAAGCTTTTTTAATGAAGCGTTTGGTGAAGACGAAGAATGTTTTAGAAAAATTCTTTATATGCCAGAGACTTTCATTATCTATAGGATGAAATTTAAAAATTCTGGATGGACTACCCGATGGTGGAATGACTATTGTAGTTTAACTGAAGAAGAAAGAAAAATTGCTAATAAAGTAATTCACTCAAATAAATTTGATAATATAAAAGAATTCAAAGGACAACCTAAAATTTATAAGGTTTTGCAATATTACACCATATCAAAAGATTTTGATCCTAAACTTTTAGAACAAACTTCTTTTGAAGAAAAAGAACTTGTAAGTGTTTAAGTCCCTTCTTTTAAAATTTCCAAATACTCTTTATACGCAAAAGTTCTATTCCTACTTTGGGTTGAAGTTTGTTCAAGGACACCGATACTAATCAGGTCTTTGACTATGCTTGACATTGTATTAAATGCTATATCAAGTTCTTTGGCTGTTTTCTGAATTTCAATAATAGGATTTGATTCTAAGTATTCAAATACTCGCATAGTATTTTTAGCTCTGCGCCCCAAGCCCTCAATTTTTAAACAATAGTTATCGTGCAGAGAAGTTAATTTATCAATCGTTTCAACTGCGTCTTTTGCTGACTCATAAACTGCCTCTAAGAAAAACTTAATCCATTGTTCATAGTTACTTTTTAATCGCACTTCGTTCATTCTGTCGTAATATTCAATTCTATTTTTCTTCAAAAAATACGAAATATACAATGCCGAAGTGCTTAAAACTTTCTTTTCCATTAAAAATAAAGTAATCAAAAGCCGTCCGATTCTGCCGTTACCATCTAAAAACGGGTGAATAGTTTCAAATTGATAATGAATCAAGCCAGCTCTAATTAAAACATCAAGTTCATCATCACCATTGATATATTTTTCTAAATCAGACATTGCTTGAATCATATCTTCAGCAGAAGGCGGAATATAACGAGCATTTTGCAAATTGCATCCAGCAGCACCAATCCAATTTTGGGAATGACGAAATTCTCCAGGACTTTTATTTTGTCCTCTAACACCTGATAATAAAACTTCATGAGCCTCTTTGATTAAGCGATTGCATAAAGGAAGTTCTTTTAATCTGTTAATTGCAAAATCTGTTGCTTTAATATAATTTACAACATCGCCGACAGGTCTGTTTGTGTTTTCTTCCAACATTGGGTCTAAAACATCTTCTAAAGTTGCTTGAGTTCCTTCAATTTGTGAAGACATAAGGGCTTCTTTTCTTACATACATAGAAATAAACAAATGAATATTAGGGATTTTGCTTGAAATTCCTTCAAGTAATGCAAGCTGTTTATTGGCTTTTACTAATATATCAACAATATCCTTATCAAGTTCAATCGGTGGATTAGGTGGCAATACAGCTGGCATGAAAGATTTGTATACCATTCCGCCCGATAAATTATTTTTATATGTTCCTGCTCTATTATTCATGACAACTCCGAAATTGAAATAACATGTTTATTATAACATTTTTATTTCAATTTAACAACTTAAATTGAAATAAGGTTAAGTAATTTGTTATAGTATTTCAATTTCGCATCTAGCATACAAAATTCTGTCAAAAGCGAAGTTTTTTTATGACTCCGATTAAAAGTACCTATTATTGAAAAAGTCCCCTCCCCTGCCCGCGCGTTATGAAATTGGGGGGCATACTTAAAGGAGGCTAGCTGAGCGAAAAACAAAATCTTGTTACATTTTTGTTGCAATAATTCTGATAAATGATGATAAATTCTGCTAATCAATGAAAATGTAAATCGGTGCAGAATATAGCAAAAACAATAATTCTGATAAATTGTGATAAAAGCTGAAAAGTGTTGAAAAAGGCCCGTTTCCTCTTTGCACGCAGGGGGTCAGGAGTTCGAATCTCCTAACCTCTACCATAAAAAATACGATGACTTTGTTGTCGTGTTTTTTATTTTCAGAAAGGTTTTAAAGTGTTTATAAAAACTTTTAGATTTTATTTTAATAATATAAATTTTGTTATATAATTAATGGTAGTGTTGAGTGAATATAAGAATGTTGTAATGTTTTCTGAATTAGATTGTAAGGTTTTAAGAGCTTTTTTAGTTGATGGTAATAGTCACAGGGATATACAAAGAAAAATATTAGGGCTAGATGCACCTGTTAGAGGTGGAGGTTATGCAGCTATGAATATTTTGCATAAGTACGGTATTACAAAGGTTCACAAAGCAATATTCTCCGGTCAAAATATATCAAAAGAAAACTTAATTAAATATGTTAAAAACATAAGATTTCAACCGGCTTCAAATATTATGAATAAAAATAAACTTTCAAATGATTTTTTGAAAGAAGTATTAAAATCTCAAAAAATTAAGTTTATTGAAAAGAGTAATTCTTTCTATGAAATTAGTATTTCTAATCATAAATTTATACTTAAATGTAGAACATATAATAATAACTACACTTTTGTAACAAAGTCAGAAATTCCGAATTTATCAGAAGATATAATTATTGCTTTAGTTGAATGGCAAAATGAAAAACCAACAAATCTATACTTAATTCCTACATCCGAATGGGCTAGTGGCAAATGGAGTATGCTAAAAAATAGAGAATATGAAGGTTTACAATCTAAGCCGGAATGGGGCATTGATATAAACAAATCTAATAAATGCGAACTAAGTAATTTTAGTGCTGATAAAGTATTAAAAAATCTGACTAAAAATATAAATAAAAAATACATTGAAGAATTAGAAAAAACGGAATATAAAGAAACAGAAAAACAAGCTCTAGTAAAAATTAGACTAGGACATTCCAAATTAAGAGATGAAGTTATTAAAAACAAATATAAATGTGAAATTTGCGGATTAAGTTATAATAAATTGTTGGTTGCAAGCCATATAAAACCATGGTCTAAATCTGATGATTCTGAAAAATTAGACTTTGAAAATATCTTGCTCTTATGTTCAATGCATGATGCTTTATTTGATAAAGGCTTAATTTCGTTTGATGATAATGGAAAAATTTTAATATCAAGAGAATTGGGTGAAGAGGAAAAAGCTCTTGTTAATATAAATGAAGATAGTTGTATAGATATTAATTCTCAAAAACAAAAAGATTATTTAAAATATCATAGGAAAAATATTTTTATAAAATAACTTAACTTAGTCGGTAGGTCGTGTTCAACATTTTTCGTTAAACACGACATTAAATTTCTAGCAAAGTATTTGTCGTGTTGGATGAAAATTGTCCAACACGACTTACGACTGCTGAAATGTTGGCACTAAGAACAATGGCAAACTTGTGCAAGAATGATTCTTCATTAAAACCGTTTGAAATCTACGGACAATCAATTAGCGATTTTACTTCCAACGAAACAATTGCCAATAATCAAAAATTCAATTCTGACTTCTTAGCAAGTTATACAAAACACACAGGCACGGTAGAAGATGCTATCAGAAAAGCAAAAGAAAATGTAAAGTTATAAAATAAGCTGTTTGGCTCTGTTGTGGTTTATGAAAAATGTGTTAATCTATAGTTAGAATATAGTTTTGAGGTGTAAAAATGAAGAAATTATTTTGTCTAATATTCACTTTAGCTTTATCTTTTACAATTGCATATGCAGGTAATGTTTATGATAAATATGGTTCAAAAACAGGTTCGTATCGTACTTCCGGTTCAAGAACAGTAACCTACGATAAGTATGGCTCAAAGACAGGAACTTACAAAACTTCAGGTTCACAAGTGGTAAAATATGACAAATACGGTTCAAAGCAAGCAACAATACGCAAGACCTCTTCAGGATACAACACCTATGACAAGTACGGCTCAAAAACCGGCTCCTACAGAGAATCCTCTAACGGTGTAATCAATTCCTATGACAAATATGGGCGGAAAACCGGTAGTTTCAGAACTTCTCCATCAGGAAAGACCGTTCAATATGATAGTTACGGACGAAAAATCAGAAGTTTTGAATAAAAAATGAGGGGTGCAACTTGCACCCCTTAAAAATTATGAGTTTCTAACTATAGGCAAGTTTTAATATCCTCAACAATTAATTCCGGTGTCAAATGATAACGTTGGTAAAGTTCTTCAACAGAAGCTCTATCAGTGAATTCTTTCTTTGCACCAAAATTCAGCACCTTCATTTCAGAATTGCCGAAGCAACGTGCAATCTTTTCGCCAAAGCCGCCGTCCAAAACGCCATCTTCCAAAGTAATAACAACTTTGTGTTCAGATTTCAAATCTTCCATCAATTCTTCATCAATACCAGTGATAAATTTGGGATTAATTAACGTTGCATTAATGCCCAACTTGTCGTTCAACATTTTGCGAACTCGTTTCCCTAATTCAAAGAAGTTTCCAAGTCCCAGAATTGCTACTTCAGCACCCTTCTCAACAACTTGGTACTTATTCAAAATAGAATAGTCAGTCTTATCTTCAACCCCGGAATAGCGAACTTCGCCAAACGGAACCCTAATCGCAACCGGTCTATCCTGCTGTTCAACTGACCAATCAAGCATGCGGACGTATTCTTCCTTGCAAGTTGGTGCCAAGTAAACCATATTCGGGATGTTACTAATTACAGGGATATCAAATATTGTTAAGTGTGTTGCATCCATACCACTAATTGCACCCCAGAACACAAGAATTGTAGCAGGATTGCTATTCAACGCCAAATCTTGTGATAACTGGTCATAAGTTCTTTGTACAAATGAACTCATTATGCCCAAAATCGGTTTGCCGCCATTTTTGGCAATCCCTGAAGAAAATGCAATCGCATGCTCTTCTGCAATACCAACATCAGTATAATGAATTCCGGCTCTGTCACGGAATGCATTTGTAAACCCAGTAACAGCAGGTGTCGCAGGAGAAATTGCAATTACAGTGTTATCTTTTGGGTATTTTCTCTCGATATAATCTGCAGTAATTGAACCATAATCTTCGCCACAAGCAGCATGTTCATAATCAGCATCCAATGCTCCAGGTAAAATCCAGTGGTAACGTTCTTTATCCAATTCAGCTGCTTCAAACCCTTTACCCTTAATTGTATGCAAATGTACAAGTACAGGGTGGTTTGAATCCTTAACCTTACTGAACAAATCAATCATAGCCTTGATGTCATGCCCGTTCCCCAAGTAATGGTATTCAAAACCCAACGCCTTAAAGAAATTACATTCAGCTTCACCGTTCGTATCTCTCAATAGTTTTAAATTGCCGTACAAACCGCCTTCATTCTTTGCAATAGACATGTCGTTATCGTTAACAATTATAATAATATTACTTCCTAAAACAGCTGCATTATCCAAACCTTCAAAAGCTTCGCCGCCGCTCAAAGAGCCGTCGCCGATAATTGCAACAATATTCTCTTTTCCGCCTCTCAAATCTCTGCCCTTAGCAAGTCCGGTCGCCAAACTTACAGAAGTAGATGTATGACCGACTTTAAACAAGTCGTGTGGGCTTTCTTCTGGTGCTGTATAGCCGGTATACTTTAGATACTGCTCCGGATTAATAAAACCTTCTTTTCTTTCAGTCAAAATTTTGTGCGGATAGCATTGGTGTGAAACGTCGAAAACAAACTTATCAACAGGTGAATTAAACACATAATGCAATGCAATGGTCGCTTCTACAAAACCAAGGTTTGGTCCCAAGTGGCCGCCAGTAGTGTTAACTTTTTTGAGGATAAGTTGACGCATCTCATCAGCTAACTCAGCCATCTCGTCTACGTTCAACTTCTTTAAATCATTCGGATTATTAACTTTGTCCAGTATTTTTGTTTCCATTTTTGCTCCTTTCTTAATTACATATTATTATACTACAGCTTGATAGTTACTCTCAGTCAAGGGGGGGGGTAAATGGGGGTAAATATATATTTGGTTGGGCGTGGGACTACAAGATTGGCGTTTGAGAAAGGTGGAGGGGAAATGGAAAGTGGAAAATGGAAAATGGAAAATAAACAAACATCTTTAGTATCACGAGCGTTCCTTAGCGAGTGCAAAAGTGCAGGCTCTGCCTGCTATATCAATACAATCCACAACCGTAAGGTTGTAGAAAACAATGCGTTATTTCTTTTCTTTTGCTTCGTTTTCTTTTCTTTCTTCGTAATAAAGAAAAGAAAATGAAGAATTTTTGAACAAAAAGCAACAAGATACAGTATTGCCCTTGCGGGATGACACCTCACCCTAACCCTCTCCTGTTAGGAGAGGGAATAAAGTTTTAAACCACTTTTCATTTTCCATTCACTATTCCCCCCCCCCACCAAATACATTTACCCCTACGGGATGACACCTCACCCGTTCCCTCACTGTCACCGCAGGTGACATCTCTCCCACTCAATGGATGCTGTGGGAGAGAATTATGTTTTAATCTATATCTGTACCTCTCCGGCTGGAAAGGGGGTAAGATTAAACTTCATGAGTAAAATTTGCTAATGCCGTCTTCCTCTCCAACTGGAGAGGAAGACGGTGGGATGAGGTTTGTTTCTATGTAGGATTTAATTCAGTTGAAAGGAGAATTAAATATGTTCTATGATATTGTAAAAGCAAAAGACTTGATAAATCTTGAAGGTGGGAAATTCGAACGCAAAATGCTTATGGAGCATGGCGATAGCAGTCTAAATATTGTTGCTCTAAAAAAAGATGAAATTATTGATACGCACACATCAATTGCTGATGCGGCTGTTTATGTGCTGGATGGTGAAATCGAACTCCATTTTGATGCAGAAAAGTTTAAACTGGACAAAGGTGAAATGCTGATGTTTAAAAAAGACAAAGAACACAAGGTGTTTGCTCTAAAAGACAGCAAATTTTTGTTGATAAAAATATAAACAAAAACCTAGGGGAACAAATATTATATATAATTGTTCCCCTATTAATTATATTTGACTAATTCTAAAGTATTATTTTGTTACATTTCTTAACATTTGTATAATATTGGATTTAAGAGAGTTTTAGAGATTTGTTTAGTTTTTGCGAATTACTTTCTTGATAAAAAGATTGATTATCTGTTATGTTATTGGTATATAATTTGAATGGACGTTTAGTCCTTTAGTAGTACACATAAAGAAAAGGTTTAAAAATTATGACATTACCAAACGTAGCTTATTTCTCTATGGAAATAGCAATGGATCAATCGCTAAAGACTTATTCTGGCGGTTTAGGATTTTTAGCAGGTTCTCACATGTTATCTGCAGGTTACTTACAAATGCCTATGGTAGGTGTAACTATGTTATGGTCTTATGGCTATTATGACCAAAGAATTGACCATTCAGGTAACGTTGAAGTAGCTTATATCAGAAAATATTATGATTATTTGGTAGATACAGGTATCACTGTAGAAGTTGATACTTTTGGCGAAAAAGTTAAGGTTAAAGCTTTCAGAGTAGACCCTGAATTGTTCGGTACTTGCCCTGTTTACTTGTTGACAACAGACATTGATGGTAACAGTGATTGGGCTAAGAGCATTTCTCACAAGCTTTACGATGGAAATGAAAAAATCAGAATTGCTCAAGAAACTATTTTGGGTATTGCAGGTGTTAGAGTTCTTCAAGCTGCCGGTTACAACTTTGATGTAATCCATATGAATGAAGGTCACGCTCTTCCTGCTGCATTCGAATTGTTAAGACAATATAACGGCAACCTTGAAGAAGTTCAAAAGAAAACTGTATTTACAACTCACACTCCAGTTGCTGCAGGTAACGAAGTTCACTGGGTTGATACATTGTTAGAAGGCGGATTCTTTGCAGGTGCTTCAAGAGATAGAGCTATCCAATTGGGTGGTGAAAACTTCTCTCTAACTGTTGCAGCTTTGAGAATGTCAAGAATAGCTAACGCAGTTTCTCAACTTCACGGTTTAGTTGCTAACAAGATGTGGGAATGGGTTGACGGAAGATGCCCAATCAGAGCTATCACCAACGCTGTTAACCTTCACTACTGGCAAGATAAGAGAATGAATGGTGACAAATCATTCGACGAATTACTTGCTGCAAAACGTGAAATGAAAGAAGAATTATTTAAGTATGTTGCTAACGTAGCAGGTAAGAGATTCAATCCAGATGTATTGACTATCACTTGGGCAAGAAGATTTGCCGATTACAAACGTGCTTGGTTAATCTTGATGGATAAAGACAGAATCAACAAATTGTTAGAAGAAGATAAAGTTCAAATTATCTTTGCCGGTAAATTCCACCCAGATGATGTTATGGGTAAAGAAATGTTCAACAAATTGTTGAATCGTTCACATACTCTTAAGAACGTTGTTGTATTACCTGGTTATGAATTACAATTGTCAGGTATGCTAAAACGTGGTACAGATGTTTGGTTGAATACTCCGTTGAGACCATTCGAAGCATCAGGTACTTCAGGCATGTCAGCTAACGCTAATGGTGCTCTTCACTTGTCAACATTTGATGGTTGGACAGTTGAAGGTACATTCCCTGGAATCAATGGTTACACTGTTGAATACCCTGAAATCGATGACGATATGCCTTGGGAAGAAAGACATTGGGCTGACCACAAATGCATGATGGATATCATTGAAAATCAAATTATCCCTACTTACTACAACAACAAGCAAGAATGGGCTAGATTGATGCGTCAAGCAATCAGAACAGCTGAAGCTTACTTCAACTCTGACAGAATGGTTATTGAATACTATAACAGATTGTATAAGCCAATCGCTCACGATGATTGTTCTGCAGGAGAAAAGAAGAAAGAATTAAATATTTCTGAAACTCCTACATTTGATGCTTGGACTTATTCAAATATCAAGTAGTTTGGTAAATAATAAAAACGAAGGCACTTTTCTTTAGAAAAGTGCCTTCGTTTTTTGCTAGCAAATTTTTTTATTTTTGTTTTTTATATGAGTGTATAAAATTGAAAGGATTTTGTAAATGATTAAAATAATGCCCGATAATTCTACCACTCAAGTAGCTATATTCAGAGGAAAAATGACTCCTAATGATATAAAGAAGGTTATCAATTCTTCAAGTGGTGAAACTATCGGAAAGCTTGCCGCTGTAACGGCGGGTGCTGTAGGAATTTTGACATTAAAAAATGAGTCTATAAAATTAAATCCGGAAGATGTTCAAAAAGATTTGGACGCTGGTTATTCACTTGGTGATTTGGCAGAAAAATATAACACCAAGGTTAGTCGAATAAGAACATTTATGGACTTAAACGGCTTAGTTACAAATGACGGTAAGATTTTAAGAACTATTAAGAAAGAAGATTTAGAAAAATATGTACAAGAAGGTAAAAGCTCTAAAGAAATTGCTGAAATATATGGTTTGAAGTATAGCGGTTCATTGACTCCTTTGTTTAAAGTCTTTGGTATTGGAAAACCGACTGATAAAAAAGTGAAATCTATTACAAAAGAACAGTTGTTAGAGTTCAAAAAAGATGGGTTTTCAGATTATGAAATCTCGCAAAAATTAAGTATTTCGCCTCAATATCTTTCACACAGACGTCGTGAATTAGGGCTTACGGAGCAAGAAGCTAAAGCTGCAAGAAAATATCCGACAGAAAATATTTTAAGGATGGTTAGTGAAGGCTACGAAGCTAGTCAAATTTCAGAAGAATTACGTGTCCCATTAAGAACGGTTAGAGCTATTGTTAAAGAAAACGGGTACATGTTTATTCCTAAAAGTGGTGCTCAAGCATTTAGGTATAAGAAAGGTGAAGTTAGAAAAGTAATAAAGGAAAATATTACTGATTTCCCAAATCAATTATATTGGGCAAGTGTTGTAACGCTTCCTTATAAGTTAACTGAAAAGAATATTGATTTTTATTCAAAGATAGTTGCAACGCCAAAATTACGTGATGCAGAATGGCCGTCAGAACTTATTTCTTTAAATCGTAAAGAGAAGAAAAATCCAGAAATTTGGCAGCAAGCAACAAGAATGTTGGATGTGATTACCGAGGATAATAAGTTAGATATTCCGTACAAGTATGATTTGCCGGTGATTGTTTGCGGTATTGAAAGCAAGGAAGACGCAGACCGAAAAATTGAAATGTATAATGTTGTTACAAATAATCCGAAGCTTTCAAAATATGCTGTTTTAACAGGGTTCCGTGAGATGTTAACCAGAGGTAGAACTGTAGAGCAACTAGAAAAAATTGTAAATGACGAGCATTTGGCAAAGTATGCAAAAAAATTGCTTTTTGCAGACGTTGAAGACAAAAAAGGTTACGATAAGACTCTTGAAATTTTATCTCAAAAACCAGATTTATTAAAACAAAACGAGTTTTTGTTGCGAATTTTTGATTTTGCACAAAATCATAATGACAATGCTTTGTTTGCAACGTTTTTAAATAATGTGTTGTTGGCAGATGATAGTAAAGTAAGAGATGTTATGCTCAAATATATGTCGCACAAGGGTTGGAATGATTATAAACAAACAAACGGAATTCATTCTCCAAATACGCAGGTGTTTTTCAAAACTACAATGAGGCATCCGGAATTATTGAAAAATGAAAACTTCATTTCTACTTTTGATGAAATAATGCATACAATGACAACAAGAAATGCTACAGCCAGAACTAATGCATTAGAAAAGATATTAAGCACAGATGAATTGTATAATAATTCTGAAATTATGAATAATCTTGGCGATGTAATCTTAAGGATTAGAAATATGGCTCAGTTTGAAGAATTATAATAAGGTAAATAAAAAAAGGGCGGAAACTTCGTTTCCGCCCTTTTTTGTTATCTAAAATCTATCTTACTTTGTTTTCGTTTCCTTGGATAAGTCGTTTTATGTTTTCTCTATGCAAATAAACAATATAAATTGCACCTAAAGCACAATATGCAACATAAGCAATTGGAGCTCCTAAGAAGTACATTACAAAAGGTGAAACGACTAGGGCGATGATTGAGCCTACAGAAACGTATTTTGTTGTATATGTAATTACGCCCCAAACAAGTGCGATGATTAAACCGACAATCCAATTAAGAGCAAGGATTGTGCCGACTCCTGATGCAACGGATTTCCCGCCTTTGAACTGCAAAAATACGGATTTGCTGTGTCCGATAATTACTGCAACAGCAGCAACAACCGGTGCTAAGCCAATTGATAGCCCGACGGTCGCAAATAATTTCGCTAAAACAACCGGCAAAGCTCCTTTTATTGCGTCCAAAATCATTACTAAAAAGAAATAGTTTTTGCCCAAAACACGTTTTACGTTTGTTGCACCTGTTGAGCCGGAACCGATTGTTCTAATATCTTGTCCGGTTTTGGCTTTTACAATCAAGTAGCCTGTTGGGATTGAACCGATAACGTATGCAACTAGGGCTACAATCAATAATTCTATGCATTTTAATACCATCTTAATCCTCCTAAATTCTTTTATTATTATATTATAATATTTGCAAAAAATCTCAAAATCAATTAAAATCGTTTTATGGATTACAAATTTTTGGATAGTTCTATTGATGTTGAGAACATTGTTTTAGAGGATAATGATAAAATCAACACGTTTTTGAAGAAAAATAGCGAAGCTGAAATCAAAAAAGCGATAGATTTTATTGACTCTGATGAAACATTGTTGCACATACATGGATTCCTTGGTACGGGAAAACGTCAGTTTATAAACTATGTTGCAGACTTTTTTAGTAAGAATACGATAAAGCTTGAGTATTATTGTAAAGCATCTACTGTGTGCGATGATATTTTGCTTTCATTTATCGATATTATTGAAAAGAATTCTATCTCAAAAGCTGTTAATTTGAACGCCAAAGTTACGACTCTTGCTGTTAAATTTCAGCAGTATTTAAGCTCAATTAAGCGTCCGTTCGTAATAATTTTGCATACTTATGACGATATTTTGGAAGAAAACCAACAGCTTGTTACGCATTTTCTGGAGCAAGTTGCTCCGATGGAGAATGTGAAAATAATTCTTTCCACTCGTGCGATGACGCAAGAACTTGCAGGAGAGGTAAATGTTGACAGAAAGATTTTTCTAAAAGGGTTTTCGAAAGACATATTTAAAGAATTCTTGCAGGCTAATGGTGTGGAATTCTCGGACACAACTTTTGAAGATTTTTATAAATATACTCGTGGGTATTATTATTACACGGCTTTAACAGTTAAAATTATTCAGGGGATGAAAATTTCTTTGAATGAATTTTTGCAAAAATACGCACTCTCCGGCATGAGTTTTGATTCGTATTTGGGTATGACTTATATTAATCTTATTCCCGCAACTATTCGGAACTTTTTCTGGTTTTTAAGAACCGTAAGACATGGACTGACTTTGAATGCTCTTGCTGTGTTTGAGCTTCTTGATGAATTCTCGATTGAGTATCTGAAAACAAATTTGATGATTTTTCAATCCGGCGAAACTGTTTATGTACAGGATTATTTTCAACAAAATATTGATATTTCAATCCCTGTGAAGAAAGAAATTAAACTGCATAAATATATTATCGGGATTTACGAAAAGTTGCTCAAAGAGCCGTTGCAGACTCGTGAAATCATGATTTCTCGCCAAGCATTGAGGGCAGAAATTGAGTATCATTCAAATTGCATAACGGAGTTAGAAGAAGGTAAACGGCAACCGGTTGAAGAGGCTGAGCAAGCAGAAGATTTACCGGTGAAAACTGTTGAAAAAGTTCAAGAAACGCATGAAAGCACGGATTTGATTTTAGATAGAGCTGTAAAACTCGCTGAGGAAAAGAAAAATACTGAAGCAATAGAAGAGTATCACAAGATTTTGGACTCCGATGGGATTGATTCGCATACGGCCTTAAATGCAAGGATGGCATTGGCAAGATTATATAAGGAAATTAAGGAATATTCTAAATCACAGCATTATTATGAGCTTGCAGAAGTTTATTATCGCCAGCACAAAGAAGTTATTAACCTGAATTATTTGTACTATGAGCTTACGGATTTGTATTTTCAGATGTACAAAAACGAAAAAGCAATCGATACAATAAAAAAAGTTATTTATTCGGTTGATGCTCCACAATCTTTGATGGTGGCGGCTTGTACGCTTCTTGGAAATATTTATGCTTCTATGAATAATCCGGAAGAGGCGTATTCATATTATGACAAGGCTTTAGCTTCTTTAGATGAAAATACGCCGGAAGAAACATTAGCAGAGTTATACTTCAAATACGCATTGGCAAATGATGACAAAGGAGATGATAAGATAGCGTTTGAATATTATTCTAAATGTCTTATGATTACTGCAAATAATCCATATAGGGCTCTTGCTTATTCTAACTTGGCATCTTGTTATTTTGATAATGGTAATTTTTCGGATGCAGAAGCGTGTTTCAAAAAAGCTTATGAAATAGAAAAATCCAATAATAATTATGACGGAATTTATTATAATGCCTTGCATTTAGCTAAAATCTATATGAAAGAGCATAGCCCACAAGCTTTAGAATATCTTTTGGAAGCTAAGCAGAGTGCAGAATTTATTAATGAAGATTTTTATATCTTGGAAGCATCGGTTGCTCTCGGGGATTATTATTACAACAATGTGGCAATGGGCAAAAAAGCTTTGATAGAGTATTTTAAGGCTCGAAAGATTGCACAAATGCTCTCTGAATCTGTTGATGTTTCAAAAATTGAGCGACGTATTAATGATATGAAACTTCGAATGGACAAAGATAGTTTTGAAGAAATCGAGAAGAAGTATGGAATTTAGTATAACAGCAGATTTTAGCGAATATAAAAAAGTCTTTTTAGAAGAAAATGCCAAGCTCAATTTGGTGTCTAAAAATGATGAGAAGGTTTTGTTTGAAAAACATATCTACGATTCGCTTGCAATAAAATTGTTTTTTGAAAAGTATGATATTGAGAATGCGAAACTCCTTGATATCGGCTGCGGGGGCGGGTTCCCGAGTGTGCCTATAGCAATAGAATTCCCAAATATTAATGTTGTCGGGATTGATTCGATTAGAAAAAAGATTAATTCAATTAATAATATGAAAGAGGCTTTGGCTCTAAAAAACTTGTCTACGATTTGTGGTCGGGTGGAAAGTTTGAGCGGCGAAAGATTTGATATTATAACGAGTCGTGCGGTTGCAGATTTGGCGAAGATTACAGCATACGCTCTTCCGCTTTTAAAAAAGAACGGGTATTTTGTTGCTTATAAGTCAAAAAAAGCACTTGAAGAGCTTGAAGGTGCTAAGGATATTTTGAAAAAATATAAAGCAGAAGTTGTTGATATCATAAATTATACGCTGCCTTTAGAGGAAGTGTACGAAAGAAATCTTATTGTGATAAGGTTTGCGAAATAAAAATGGGGTTTTAAGACTCTGACTTTTTATCAAATACCAATGCTTTTATACGTTTTAGTCCGACGCCTAAATATGTTGTCGCAACCATTGTGATTACGAAGTATAAATATGTGTTTTGTACCGGATTGAATATCCAATAAATGTTATGTTCGTATCTTTCGCTCATCGGGATTCCGTTAATCTTAAGCAGAATTGCAGTAATAATATACATTACGAACAAATGGTTTGCCATAATATGATACGTGTTTTCACCAACAAGTCGAATAAATTTGATATTTTTTAAATAATTATACGTGACTTCAATAAAAAATAGCGAGAACCAAATCCCTGTAATGCTCGTTAGAACCGGTACAATCAGTTGGTCATCAAATCTTGCCCAAACAAGTACATAGCTTAAACCGATTCCGTGGACAGGATCAAAATCTCTGTTAAAATGCCATAAAATTGCTTGAAGGCAAATCATTGCACCAACAATCTTTGGTGTAAAAATATTATAATTTCCGTGGATTTTTGTAAGATAAAAATGTCCGAGGTATACAAAAAATAGTGAAAATATTGTTCTGATTGCAACAAGGAATATCGGCGTAACAGGGAAAAGTTTAGCAAGTGGAATTGCTGCAAATCCAAGTATTGAATAGAATAGGAGTTTGAATCCTTCTCCTTTTTCTCTCAGCATTCTTTGTAAGAACAAAAAAGTTATCATAGTCATGAAAAGCTGGGTTACAAACCACATCGGGCAAGATAAATCAAACTGGTGGCCGTTTAAAAATGGAGTAATAAAGAAGTTTTTCAGTGAAAGCTCCATCCCCCAGAATTTGCCCGTGAATTTTGCCAAAATAACTGTCAAAAGTCCGTAAAACGCTGAATACAAAAAATATAATACCAACAAACTTTTCACTCTGCGTTTTACATAATCAAAAACACTGTCCAAATATTTGTCCTTGAAAAGCATTCCGGAAATAAAGAAAAATAGTGCCAGCTGAAATGAATACGGCGGGAACATATCAAATATTCTGAACTCCAAATGCCCTGATACCACTAGGATTATAGCTAGTGCTTTTAGTATATTTATTTTGTCTGAAAGAATTTTATCCATACAGAAATTTTAACATAAATTTAACTTTATTTATCATTTTATGCGTGATATTATGAATGAAATATTGAGAGGAAAGAGAATGAATACAGCCGAATATTTAATTAAAAAACTTGAAGAACTTGGTGTTAACGAGTTTTTTGGACTTCCCGGAGATTATAATTTTAATATATTATATGCAGTTGAAAATAACCCTAATACGCATTGGATAGGTTGTACAAACGAGCTTAATGCAGGCTATGCAGCAGATGGTTATGCTAGAATTCAAGGTTTTGGTGCGGTTATAACTACATACGGCGTAGGTGAACTTAGTGCGATAAATGCTATAGCCGGAGCTATGGCGGAAAATGTTCCTGTAATAAGTATTGTAGGTGTGCCGTCAACAAAATGTATTGAAAATAAAACAAGAGTGCATCACAATTTGCAAGATGTTGATTACCAAGCGTTTTTTAATGCTCACAAGTCTGTAACGGCGGCATCTGCATACTTAACAAGAGATAACGCAAAAATTGAAATTGATAGAGTGTTAAAAACATTCGTAAAAGAACGTAAGCCGGTATATATCGCAATTCCACTTGATATTGCAACTGCAGAGATTTCTGATAGAGAAGTTAATTATGATTGGATGAGTGATGAGGCTAGTTTAAAAGAAGTTTCGGAGAAAATAGCAGAAAAAATTAACAAGTCAAAAAGTCCTGTAATCTTAGGCGATGTGCTTGTAAAACGTTTTGATGCCAGAATTGAATATAAAGAATTTGTCGTGAAATCAGGAATTCCTGTTACAAACTTTTTGATGGGTACAAATCTGATTGATATGGATTACGAAAAATATTTGGGCGGATATTATTCAAAATACTCAAACCCGCTTGCTCAAAAACAATTAGAGTCAACGGATTGTTTGATAGCCGTTGGCCCTGTATACTGTGATTTGAACTCATTTGGTTTCAATCTGCCGTATGAAATTAACGACCATATTGCTATTTATGGAACGCATGCATACGTAGAAGGTAAACTTTATGAAAACGTAAAAATTAGTGACGTTTTGGAAAAAGTTACCGAGCTTGTAAGAAGTCGTGACATGAAAATAGAAAAGGCTGAAATAGGCTACGAACCGTCAATTCCAAGCTCAGAAGCTTTGACTTCAGAATATATTTATCCAAGATTACAAGAGTTTATTAAAGAAAATGATATTGTGATTGCAGAAACCGGTATTGTGCCGCACGGTGTGTCTTTGATGAAGTTTCCGAATAATGTGGAACTCCAAACTCAGACTCTTTGGGGGTCTATAGGTTGGGCAACTCCTGCAACATTGGGTGTATGTTTAGCAAAACCTAATTCAAGAGTCATTCTGATTACGGGCGAAGGCTCTCATCAGCTTACTGCAATGGAAATCGGTAACATGTTAAGACGTGGAATTAAGCCGATTGTGATTGTTTTGAACAACAATGGATACACAATTGAAAGGGTACTATCAAATAATCCGGATGATAAATTTAATGATATTATGCAGATGAATTACGCTAAGTTTGCAAGGGTATTTGATGGTGACGTTTGGTCTACAAAAGTTACAACGGCAGAAGATTTTGACAAAGCTCTGAAGGTTACGCAAATAATGAATAAGCTTTGCTACATAGAAATTTGTACTGATAAAATGGATATGCCAAAACTTACGGAAGAGCTGATTTCTAACTTTAAAAACAAGACTGAAACAACAGGAAAATCAACACCGGAGCAGTATTGCGAAGTTAAGAAAGAGTCATTTGTTCTAAAAGAAGACTCTAGCGGTTTAGATTTCGAAACAGTTGTGCATAAAGGTTTAGGAGAAGTAAAAAATGACTAAGTTGTTTGTTATTTCAGGTTCATCAGGCGTTGGTAAAGGTACTGTTATAAAAGAGTTTTTGAACAGGCATCCTGAATTTAGGCTCTCAATCTCTTGCACGACAAGGGGAATGCGTGACGGGGAAGTACACGGTGAGAATTATTTCTTTTTGACAAAAGACGAGTTTAAAAAGTGTATTGAAAACGAAGAATTTTTGGAATGGGCTGAATTCTCCGGCAATCATTATGGCACAAAAAAGGATTTTGTTCAGGCTTGTCTTGATAATGGCGAAAATTTGATACTTGAAATAGATACAAAAGGTGCTTTGAATGTCAAAAAACTTATGCCGAATGCGGTTCTGATTTTTATAGCTCCGCCGTCTTTAGAGGAGCTGGAAGCCAGATTGCGTGGGCGTCATACGGAAACGGAAGAAGCTATTCAAAAGCGTCTTGCATCAATCAAGCTTGAGTTAGAAAATTCGCAGAAATTTGATTATAAGGTTGTGAATGATACTGTTGAAAATGCAGTGAATGAGTTGGAAAAGATACTGTTGGGAGAATAGGGTTAACACCTCACCCTTTTACACTATACTTTCAAGCTTTTAGGCATGACTACTGATTAGAAAATGAAGAATTATTTTGTAATAAAAGTTTTTATATAAAAAAATGCCGACTGAAAAATTTCAAGTCGGCTAAACCTTTCTAATACCAATTAATCTTACATCTAATGTTTTTAAATCTATGCATTGGAATCAAGTAGTGTTTCAACAGCATCATCTAATTTATCCAAATCATCACAGCCCCAAAGTCTGTACCACCAAGAACCGCCTTCATTTGAGAAACGTTCGTTTGCCGGTTTGTCTTTGTATTCTTCGTAAATTCTTTTTACTACTTCAAGAGCGTCTTTTGCGTCATCTTCTAATGTAGCTTCAGCATATCTGTCAATTAGAGCTTTCATTACTTTAACGACTTCGCCGTTGCTTAATCTTGTCTTGCCTCTTTCTGCTGCAATTTGTTCAAAGAAACCGTTATCAAAACCGCTGTAGGTGTCATAATATCCGTTTAGGAAATCTATAACGTTGTCTTGATTGATTTCTTTGATATAAGTTTGCATTCTTTCGAAATCTTCATCATTAGTGTAGCCGCTAATATCTAAGCAGAAGCGTTCACCCATCAAATGTGCGTTTTCTGTAGAAAGTCTTTGTGCTTGTGCAGCTAAGGTTTCAGTTTTTGTTGCATCTCCTGATTTATTGTCACTCGCCGGTTGTGTTTGTTGAGTTACCGGTTTCTCAGGGTTTTGTACAGAATCTTCTTCTTTCTTTGTTTTTTCATCCTTTTCTTCTATATTACCTTGTCCGTCTTCGCTTTGAACCTTATCAACTTTTACATTGCTAACGTCGATGCCTTCTTTTGCAAGGTCGGCTTTAGTATCAGCTGTTACAGTGTTATCAAATACTTTTTTGTCAGAAATTTCGTTTAAAAATTCGTATTTGGTTTTCATTTTGTTATCAATTTCTTGTGCTTGAGTTAATCTGATTGTTGCATATAATTTTTCAAACGCATCTGCAACCTTATTTAAGTTAGCTTTTGTAAATTTTGTTGCGTTTTGGTCATTAGTATTTGTGCCTAAATCCGCTAAAGCTTTAGTCAAAGCATCTTTTGCCGCAGTTAAGTTTGTACAGTCACCATCTACTTGGCTGCTAATCTCTGAAGCTTTTGCTACAAGGCTTGTGCCCATACAATTGATAATATCTCTTTGTACTTTCTTCGCAGCTACATTGTTGCCGATATGTTCTGCACAAAGTCTTATAATGCTTCTATCATTTGCACTCTTATGTGTGTCGTTCCAAGCACTGACAATTTTAACAATATCAGATTCCCCATTCTTTGCTCCAAATGTCGCACTTAATGTTTCCCATTTTCCGGCTTTTAATTCAGAGTCAATGATACCGATGGTTTTATAAAGTTGGGTATTATCCTTTTTAGAAACGGTACCGGCTTCAATTAAATCATTTTTGTATTGAGAATCTAAAAGAACTTTTTTAAGCTTTGTCGCATCAAGTTTTGCCGCTACAGCTTTTAAAGCATCAAGCTTTTCTTCTTCTGTGCCTGATTTATTCAATGCTTCTTTGATTTCCTTCAAAGTTTCATCAGACATAGTATCTTTATAAGTATCTCTGTACTTAATAATCAAGTTTTTTAATTTTGAATACTTGGTGTCGTTGTTACCACTTACTGTATCGTTTTGTGTAAGGCAAGGTAAGTTAAGTGGTGGAAGTTGGAAGTTTCCGACTGAACCTGCTCCGCCACCGAAACTAGGCATACTAAAGCCTCCAATGCCACCTAAGTTGAAGTTTCCGTTTTGCATTGCTTGCAAATCACGTTGTACTGTTGCAATCGGATCTGGTAGTGAACTGCAAGTATCAGGGTACTGTACGAACGAAGGGTTGAATGTAGGTGTTGCATACATTACACTATTCGCTTTTATGTCCCACAGCTGTTGGTTGGCTAATATATTCAAGCTATCACAAGCATATGGACTAACCATTTGGCTATTTATCATTGAAAAGTTGAACATAAATCCCTCGCAAAATCCTTGTATTTTTATCTCTTATATATATAAAGTTTTCTTACTATTGAAAATTGCCCTATTTGTAAAGAAATGTTACGATGTTTAGCTCAAGTATAAAACTGATATACTATTGTAATAATTCATTTGTATGATATAATAAATTATAAACGTATGGAGGGATATATGGCACGAGTATTAATTTCAATGTCTAACGACTTTTTAAACAGAGTAGATAATATCGCCTCATCTGAGCAAAGAACAAGAAGTGAGTTGATTAGAGAAGCTTTGAGAGTTTATATTAAACGTAACAGAATTTCTAACAATCTAAAAGCAGAAGAAAATGCTAATCTTTTAACCGAATTATTGGGATAATTTGTTCTTTTCACCCATGCTCTGTAAAAAATAAAACCGGTTTTATATAAAACCGGTGTAACTATTCTCTAATAATTTTGGGAGGAGATTTGGGGATAGTTGATACATGGCATGTTAGTATAAATTTTTAAATCATGTAACATGGTGTCAAGAAAAATTTACAAAAATTTACACAAAGAAGGCATGCTTTTTATGAATCTTAATATTTCTATGTATTGCCTTGTTTGCTTATTCACTTTCAATATTGATTATAGTAATATATTGTTATGAAGAGAAAATTAGTAGTATGTTGTTTTGCGATATGTGCGAGTTTGATGCAAATGCCTGTGTTGGCGGCTCCTTCTGGTGCGTTTGCCGAACATTATAATGCCGCACAAAATTACTTGATGCAGAATCAGTTTTCTTCTGCAATCGTTGAATTTAGAAAAGCTCTAAGAATTAATTATTTGGATAATTCTGCTCGAATAGGGCTGGTTAACGGATACTTGGCAAGAGCAACTTATTACGCTAATCAAGAAAAGAACTATGACAAAGCGGCTAACGATTTTAGAAGTGCCATTTGTTATCTAAAAATTTATCCGAACAAAGAACAAGCCGTTCAGAATTCTGCCGGCATGATTGCTTCGGCAACAGAAAATCTTAACCAATGTCTAAAAGTAATAAGTTTTGACACAACTCCGAGTGGAAGATATCAGCGTGCGGAAGAGTTGCGTGCAATGGGTAATTTTTCAGCTGCGGCTTATGAGTTTTCTAGAGCAGCACAGAGCGAAAAATTGGCGGCTGACGCTAATACCCAGATTGCAGATTTATTAAAATTATTAGGTAACGAGCCACGTTCAGCAGATTATTATAAAATTGCCTTGGATTTATCCCCGAATGATGGCGTTTTGAGAATGAAATACGCCCGAACTTTAGATAAATTGGGGCGTTATGATGATGCGGTTATTCAATACAACGACGCATTAGCAAACTCTAAAGGCGATATGGAAGTCCTTTATGCTTTGGAAAGAATTTATCTCAAAAAGCTTGCTGTGACTCCATCAGATGCTGAACTCAATGCCAACTTGGGTGCTATAAAACAGGCACAAGGTGATTTTGAGACTGCACTAAGTTATTACGGAAAAGCAGAACAAATAAATCCGTCAAACGTTACAACAAGATTGAATGTAGGTACTCTTTTTCAACAAAGAAAAGAATACCAAAAGGCAATTCAGTCCTATGATTCAGTCTTGACGCTATATCCGAATAACACGCAGGCTCTTTTATACAAGGCTCAAGTTTATAAAGAAATGGGCGACAGTAAAACGGCTTTGAATTTGTACAAGAGAGTTTTAAACATTGATCCGGCGAACGAAGAAGCAAAATCTGAAATCGGAGCAGTTATGAAAGATACAATGACTCCGCAAGATTACATTGCATATTTGGCTCAAAATGGCAGTGCAGAAGAGATTTACGAGTATTCATACAAATTGCATCAAGATAACAAAATTGATGATGCAATTACAGGTTATAAAGCAGTCTTAGCTAAAAATGGCTCAAACGTGGATGCTTATGTAAATTTGGCGATATGTTATGCTTCAAAAGATGATTACACAAACGCATTGAACACATTGAATGCTGCAAAAACGAAGTTTCCGACAAATAATTTGGTTTTAAAAACATTACAAAGTGTACAGAGTGACTCTGTTTCAACAAAATTGGCGACCGCATCTTCAAGCTATGATAATAAGGATTACAAAAAAGCTATTCAGCAATATTTAGCAATAAATCCTGCAACAGAGCAGTCTATACTCGGTGTAGCGGCTTCGTATCAAGCGTTAGAAGATTATAACAGTGCGATTGAGTATTACAAAAAAGCAGAACAAATAAATCCGAAAAATGCTGAAATCCCTTATTATATTGGGTATTTATATTCAGAACAACAGAATTGGCAGCTTGCAGAAACTTATCTAAAAAAAGCAGTAGGTTTGAATCCTGCTTCTGACGCCAAAGAATTGTTGACTTATGTTGTTCAAAATGGCTCGGTAGGAATTTTAAACGATGCAATTGATTTGTTTGAGAAAAATAATTTCCAGCAAGCGTTATTAAAGTTCAATGATGTTATTAGAAAAGATGCTCAGAATGCCTATGCTTACTATTATAGAGGGCTGATTTATGACGAGCAAAAACAGCCAAAATTGGCAATAAACGATTTTCTGAATGTGTTAAAGTATTCAAACGAGTTTCCTATTGCGAATTATATGCTAGCAGTGGATTATGATACTCTGAATAATTACAAAGAAGCGTATAAATATTATCAAAAGTTTGTTTCTGTCTACACTACAGACGACGAGTATTTGAAATATGCAAAATCAAGAATGGGTGAATTAAAGGCTTATGCGGGATAATAAAAAAGTACAAGCTTTAATTGCAAGTAGGGTTTCACTCGCACCTATGGCCGGAATTACAGATTACGTATTGCGTTCGCTTGTTCGTGATTATTCAAAGACTTGTCTTTTGACAACAGAGATGATTAGCTCGGAAGCTTTAACCAATGTAAAAGATACTGATATGGTGGCTCGAGCAGAAAATCATTCTCCGATTTCTTACCAATTGAGCGGGCATAAGCCGCAGATGATTGCAGAGTGTGCAAAGTATTTGCAAAAATATGCGGATATGATTGATATTAACATGGGATGTCCCGTAAACAAGGTTGTAAAAGGAACTGACGGCTCCGCTTTGATGCGTAATCCTGATTTGGCGGCTGAAATTGTATCAACAACAAAGGCTGCGATTTCAATTCCTTTGAGCGTAAAATTTCGTCTGGGTTACACATTTGATGAATTAAATTTTGTTGAATACGGGCAAAGAATGCAAGAAGCAGGTGCTGATTTTATTACTATTCACGGGCGTACACGTTCTCAAATGTATGGCGGAAAAGCCGATTGGAAGAAGATTGCGGAGCTTAAACGTAATGTTGATATACCTGTTTTCGCAAATGGTGACGTTGTTTCGATAGAAACCGCTGTTCAGTGTTTGGAAGAATCAGGAGCAGATGGAGTTGCAATCGGGCGTGGAGCTTTAGGCGACCCTTCGCTTTTATATCGTGTAGAAAAATATTTGAATAATGGCGAATACCTTGCTCCACCTTCTTTAGAAGAAAAAATTCAACTAATGAAAAAGCATTTATTGAATGAAGTGGAATTCCGTGGCGAAAATGTCGGAGTAAAATTTTCGAGAAAATTTTATCCGTACTATTTAAACGGATTTCAAGGAGCATCAAGAATCCGTGGTGAGATAGTTTTGATGGAAAAGTTAGATGAAATCCTCAAAAAATTGAACGGAATTCTTTCCCAAGTTAAGTCAATTTAGCAGGATTATTTGTGTATTCCGTTTGCCCAATCTCTTGCAAACATTTCGCCTTTACCTTCAGGTTTAATCTTGATTAGGCGAAGATAACCCTTTCCTGTTTTGACGTCAATACCATATTTAGAAATGTGTGCGAATTCGCCAATCTTAACGCCTTTATCCTCAGTCGTTTCGAGAGGTTCGGTTGTCATAACTTTAATTACTTTGCCTCTGAATTCGAAAAACGCCCCAGGACATTTGTATACGCCACGGACAAGGTTGTGTATTTCTTCTGCAGACTTATTCCAGTCGATTTTGCACTCTTCTTTTTTTAGTTTATCGGCAAAACAAACTCCATTCTCGCACTGCGGAGTCGGCTTGAGTGTGCCTTCCTTAATTCCGATAAGAGTTTTTTCCAACAGTTCCGGAGAATGTGCGGAACAAAGTTCAAAAAGCTCAACACAGTTCATATTCGGTGTAATTGCAATCGGATACTTCATACAAATATCGCCGCAATCAAGTCCAAGTTCGGTAATCATTGTACAAATGCCGGTTTCCTTGTCACCGTTAATAATAGCTCGCTGTATAGGATTTGCACCACGATATTTTGGCAATAAAGAAACATGAAGATTAATAGTTTCGTATTTTGGAATATTCAAAACTTCTTGAGAAAGAATCTGACCAAATGCAAAAGTTACGAAGAAATCAGGTTTCAAAGCCTTTAGTGTTTCAATGATTTCAGGCTCTTTTCTGATAGATTTTGGCTGAAAAACTCTAATATCATGCTCCAGTGCAAATTGTTTAATCGGGCTGGGAGTAAGTTTATGTCCACGACCGGACGGTTTGTCAGGTTGGGTTACGACCGCCAAAACATTAAATTTATCTGAGTTGTAAAAATGCTCTAACGATTGTAGGCCGATATCAGGTGTTCCAAAAAATACGATGTTTATCATGTTGTTCCTTATTTTTTAATATGTATTTCTACTTATATATGCTTTTTCTTAACTTAGCCAAGATATCATTTATTCTATTTTTCATGAATTCTTCAATAAAAGAAACGTGTTTTACATATTCAGCTAAATCAGTATCTTTTGTCAGAATCGGTGGCACATGAGTCTGGTTGTATTGCTGGCGAAATTTTTCTGTCGCTTTCAATATAATCTTTTCATAGTCTGATAATTTTTCAAACTCTTTTCTACCTTTTGAAATATTTCCGCAAAAGCTAACGGGTTGAATATTCATACTAAGACTCCTTGTTTGACTCTTTTTCAACTTTTTCCTTCAAAAGAACATCTATTTCTTTTGATAATTCAGGTTCGTCCACAATTCTATCAAGTTGAAGTTCCGGCAAGTTGTTCTTCTTCAAAACTTCTTCTGCTTCAAAACGATTGATAACGTGGTCTATAAACAATACACCGTCAAGGTGGTCAAATTCGTGTTGAATTGCTCGAGCTAAAAGTGTACCATCTTTTGCTTCCAAAACAAATGAGCGTCCGTTTCTATCCATTGCCTTAATCATAACATTGGCATATCTTTTAACATCCGTAAATGCCTCAGGAAAACTCAAGCAGCCTTCGTGACTTATTACCGCACCTGATTTTTTTATGATTTTAGGGTTGATAAATACCATTGGATGCAGTGGTTCGTTCCCAGTTGATACATCAATTACAAAAACTCTATAATTTTCGCCAATCTGCGGAGCCGCAAGTCCTACACCGTTTTGTGCATACATTGTATCCAAAAGGTCATCCACCAAAACTTTAATCTTCTGTGAAACTTTGTGAACCTCTTTTGACGGCTGTCTCAAAGAAGGTTCTCCATATTTAACAACTTTTTTTACTGACATATCTAAATCCTCTTTTCTACATAGTAGCATAAAAGAGAGGGAGATTAATAAAAAACTTTTTTATTTTTTAAAACTCCACAAATCCTTTTGGAACAAGACCAAGAATGGGATTAGTTCAAGACGTCCAACATACATATCTATAATTAAAACGATTTTGGTTAGCCAATGCAAAGGTGCAAAACTTTCTAAAGGTCCAAGTGCTCCAAAACCTGGACCGATGTTGCCAACCGCACTAACAGCACCGGTTATTGCTGTAACTGTATTTTTCTCTATTAAAGCAATTAGGCAAACTGAAATTGCGATTATTGCAAAATAAAACGATACAAACATCAATGTTTGGTACAAAACATCTTTAGATACAGAGTGAGAACCAATTTTGATATCAATAATTGCTTTGGGGTGAAGTATTTTTATCATCTCTTGTTTCATAATCTTGAAAATCAAGAGCCAACGCATAACCTTCAAACCACCGCCGGCAGAGCTTGCACAGCTTCCGCAAAGCATTGCAGCAAACAAGATAACTTTGCTCGCATAATCCCATTCAACATAGTTCTCACTACAAAAACCGGTAGAAGATATGACCGCAGATACGTTGAAAAACGCATTGGTCAAGCTTCTTGTAAAATCATAATGCAGATTCAATGATAATGATACTGCAAGGATTAAGCTAAGTACAACTGCGGCACCAAAATATCCTCTGAATTCTTCGTTTTTGAAAAGCACCAGCGGATTGTGTTTTGACCACGCAATATACTGCAAATTAAAGCTTACGCCTGCAAAGAACATGAAAAATGTCATTATCCAAAGTGTAATATTAGAAAAACCGATAATACTATGAGCATTTGGCGACAAGCCACCGCCTGATACTGAAGAGAATGAGTTGCAAACGGCATCAAAACCGCTCATTCCTGTGTATTTTAGTAAAATTATTTCAATAATAGTCAAGCCTGCATAAACTTTCCATAAAGCTGCAGCAGTGTTTTTTATCCTTGGTGTAAATTTGTCCTCAGTAGGCCCCGGAGCTTCTGCAAAGAACATTTGACGTCCTGCAATCGCAAACTGTGGCAAAATCGCAATAAACAGGACGATAATTCCCATGCCACCTAACCATTGGGTTAAAGAACGCCAGAAAAACAGGGCTTTAGGATAATCGAAGTGGGTTAAAATTGTTGACCCGGTTGTTGTAATTCCGGAAGTTGCTTCAAAAATGGCGTTTATAGGAGTTATTCCGAAAAACAAATACGGAATTGCAGCCAAAAGTCCTGCAAAAAGCCAAGAAAATGCTACAACGCACAAGCCTTCTGATTTCTTAATATCATTAATTGACTTAATCTTATCAGTGCCTTTGATTATTTTTTTCAAGGTAACAGAAATCATCAAAGCCGTAGATGCTGCAATCAGGAACGGAAGCACTGCAGATGTTTCGTGATAAAAAAGTGCAACTGCAATCGGTAAAAGCAGTACAATACTGAAATACATAACCGTAAGGCTGAATGAGTATGCTAAATAGGTCAATCTCATTGGATTTCCTCAAAGAATTCTTTGATTAGTTGAGCGTTTTCACTTGTTGTAAATATGATTAAATTATCTCCGCTCATAACCTGCGTTGCACCGTTTGGAATAATAATGCGTTTGCGACGCTGTATTACACCAACAATAGCTTTTGCAGGAAATCTAAGTTCCATAATCTTTTTCGTTTGATAGTTTTCAGGAAGTTCAATTACCAAAACTTCGCCCCGACCTTGTTCTACGGTTGCCAAAATACCGATATTTGTTTCTTTAATATTATTTTTGATTTCGTTCAAAGCTGCAGTTCTTGATGAAATCGCAATATCAATGCCGACTTTTTCAAACAAAGAAACATTTGTGTTCTTTGAAACCCTTGAAATTACTCTTGATGAGCCCATATGTTTCAACAACAATGAGCAAAGCAGGTTCTTTTCATCATTATTGGTAACGCTCACAACAACGTCAGATGACGCAATATCTTCTTCGTTTAATAGTTCTAAATCTGTTCCGTCGCCGTGTATAATAAGCGTGTTTTCCAACTCTTGAGCCAAATATGTGCATCTTTCCTCATTTTTCTCGATAATTTTGAGGTGTAATTTTAGGTTTTCAAGGTCTTTAGCAAGTTTTAAACCAACATTTCCGCCGCCAATAATCGTAACTGTTTTTACGAATTCTTTTTCGTGGAAAAATTTACCTGCAAGGATATCAAGCGAGTTTGAAAGTCCCATAAAGATTACTTTGTCGTCTTCGTGCAAAGTAGTTTCACCGTTTGGAATAAACAATTCGCCGTCTCTTGTTATACCGACAATAATTGTGTCTTTCGGGAATTCGCAATTCTTGACCATGCAATTTACCAAAATAGAATTCTCGGCAATTTTATACTCAAGCAGTCTTGCTCTTCCGTCTGCGAAATTTTCGACATCAAGAGCTTTGGCAACCGTAATGATTCTGAAAATTTCCTGCGTAAGTAATTCTTCCGGCCAGATAATATTATCTATATAGAAATCGCAGTTATACTCGGCGTCTTTTGCGATACCTAAAGAAGATTTGTACTCCTCTTTGCGAACAAAACAAATTGTCTTGACGGTACTAATTCGTTTTGCCGTCAAGCACGCAACAATATTTAACTCATCCGAGTCCGTACACGCAATCAAAACATCCGCAGTCTTGATATCTGCGAGTTTTAAAACTTCCAAATTGGAAGCATTACCCGCAATAAAACTGACATCAAGCTTGTTAAAAGCGTCAACTTTATTCTGTTCTTCATCTATTACAGTTATATCATTATCGGTGTAGAACTCGGATGCAATCATATAACCAAGTTCGTTGGCACCAAAAATTATCATCTTCATAGCATTATTTAACGCCAAATCAAGAATAAAGTCAATTTTTTAATCAAGTTGTTTGATAGTTGCAACAATTTTACCGATTAAAATTAAATCCTCTGTAGATTTTCCTGCAATTGTGCGTACTCGATATTCCGGATTATCAGATTTGATAATGATTTCATCCAAATTTTTTGACAAGCGTTTAACAAAAAACTCATTATTATAGCAAAATACGTAGATTTTGTTATCTTGAATTTGGCTGCCCATCCAGTGTTCTACGATTAATTTATCCCCGTTGTCAATCGTTGGTGCCATGCTGTTTCCTGACGCATTAATCATCGAATAAAGCTTGTTTTTAGAGTATCCGCTAATCATTGATGTGGATATAGGGAGTTTTGTTTTTTCGCTGGAAAAAACGATACTTCCATTGCCACAGCTTGCAAATACGTCTGAATAATAGTCGATAAACGCTATATCTGAAACGGTGTTAAATACATTAATCTTGAAAAAGTCCTCAACACGCTGCAGCTCCGAAACCGTGACTTCGCTCTCGTTCTTAATTCGATTGCTGATAGTTTGTCTGGTAATTCCCAAGCTTTCCGCAAGCATAGACTGGTTTACGGAAAGTCCGGTTTGATTTGATATTAGCAATATAAGTTCATCAAGTTTCATCGTT
This sequence comes from uncultured Candidatus Melainabacteria bacterium, assembly GCA_934754775.1. GTDB lineage: Bacteria > Cyanobacteriota > Vampirovibrionia > Gastranaerophilales > Gastranaerophilaceae > CAG-196. The sequence goes on from CAKVIM010000003.1 coordinate 177,919, forward strand.
TCACCAATTAGAAAATAATGCTTGACATATGTATCATGTTGTCTTACAATGTGATACAAGATGTAAGCTTATATTTGATATTTAAGCATATATTTTGATTTCTGTCAATGTTTATTATTATTGGAAGAGGTTTTGAAAGATGGTTTATAGATACAATGTATCATGCAGTGAAACAATTTCTAAATTTTGGACACCTACGGCAATTGATTGTTATCGTTTGGGCTGCAGATGTTCGAGCTGTAACCTATACAAAATCTATTTTGCAAACAGTGTTTCCAAATGCAAAATGAAAGAAACTGTGATAGAACTCGTTAGGAAATTGGGAGCTCCAAAGGAGATAAATGTATGAGCGGATATTCCAGTGTTGAAAACGGTAAAAAGGGCGGCAGGCCTAAATATGACAATTCTCTGAGAATAGAAATTCCGGAAATTGAGTTTGTGATTTTGACTCCGACACAGTATGGTTCGCTTTTGGAAAAATATGGTTACGAGCTATTAAGAAAGGCGTTGAAAATCTTTGAATTATGGTTAAAATCCAGCCCTGAAGCAGAAAAATACAGAGGAAAAAATAATTATGCTCATTTTCGCTCAGACGGTTGGGTTATAAACAGTGCAAAACACGAGTCTTAAACGGCAAATCTGAAATGGACAATATCGCCATCTTGTACAACGTAGTCTTTGCCCTCAAGTCTTGTTACACCCTTATCTTTGCAAGCTGTGTAAGAACCGTTATCAACGAAATCTTTGTATCCGGTAACTTCTGCTCTAATAAATCCCTTTTCGAAGTCTGTGTGGATAACGCCTGCAGCTTGAGGAGCTTTTGTGCCCTTAGTAATTGTCCAAGCGTGAACTTCTTTTTCACCCGCTGTGATAAATGTGATAAGGTTTAGAAGCTCGTAAACTGACTTAATCATTTTGTTGATACCGCTATCAGAAATGCCAAGTTCTTCTAAGTATTCTTTAGCACCTTCTTCGCCAAGTTCAACGAGCTCTTCTTCAATTCTGGCACAGATTATAACTGTTTGAGCTCCGTGAGTTTTTGCGTATTCTTCAACTTTTCTTGTGTAATCGTTTCCGTCCTTCAGGTCGAATTCTGAAACATTAGCACAATAGATAACCGGTTTAACAGACATCAAGTTTAGTTGTTTGATTACGTTAATTTCGTCTTCGTTGAAGTGGTCTTTTAGATTGATAAATGTGCCTTCACTAAGAAGTGAAGTGATTTTTTCTAAAGCATTTGCTTCTAAAATGGCCTCTTTATCTCCGCCTTTTGCTTGTTTTGAAATTCTTTGCAATCTTCTTTCTACTGAAGCTAAATCCGCTAGAGCAAGTTCTGTGTTGATTGTTTCGATATCAGAAATCGGGTCAACTTTGCCTTCTACGTGGATTGTGTTTTCATCATCGAAGCATCTTACAACTTGAATGATAGCGTCAACTTCTCTGATATTATGTAAAAATTGGTTGCCAAGACCTTCACCTTTGCTTGCACCTTTAACAAGGCCTGCAATATCCACAAACTCGATAACTGTAGGAATTATTTCTTTTGATTTGCATAAATCTGATAAAATCTGCAATCTTTCGTCCGGAACAACAACGACCCCAACGTTCGGTTCAATTGTACAAAACGGGTAATTAGCACTCTGTGCGTTCTTTGTCGCAGTTAGTGCGTTAAATAAAGTTGATTTCCCAACGTTTGGAAGTCCTACAATTCCGGCTCTTAGCATATATTAAATCCCTTTCAATACTGTGTAACTATTGATTTTATTATACCACGAATAAAGTTTGTGGCTAATTTTGCCTTATCAGATTACATTTTTATCAATATTTTAAGGCTTTCTTTTGACTTGTTTGCTTCAAAAGCTTCAATAGCGTCATCTATAGAATATACTCCGCTGATAAATGGCGTGAAATCGATTCTTTCATTTTTCAAGAGTCTTAGTGCCGGTGGAAATTGTCCGCAGCGAGAGCCAAGCACGGTAATTTCATCAATTACTATCGGTGCTAAATTCAATTCTTTTCCGCTCGCTACAGTGCTTTTAAGAACCAGTACCCCCCTCGGTTTTGTTAATGCCATAGAGGTTTCAAAACCGGAAGCCGTACCGGTTGCTTCTACTACAACATCATATCTTTTCTCTATCTTGAACTCGCTCAACAACTGAACTTGAACGCCTTGAGCTTTCGCTATATCAAGTTTATTTTGGTGTTTGCCAACTAAAATCACATCAATGTTTTGTGCATTAAGTGTAAGTGCTGTAGTTAAGCCGAGTTTGCCGTCGCCAAGAACAACAACCTTTTGCATAGGGTCAATATGTAATTGTTCTGTAATCTCGCATGCAGCTGCCAATGGTTCCACAAATACCGCTTGTTCGTCACTTACATTATCAGGAACCTCAAATAAAACGTTTGTTGGCATTGTCATATATTCTGCAAAACAGCCGTCTTTTCGCCAAATACCCAGTGTGTGACGATTTGGGCAGTGGCGGTAATTCTTTTTGGCACACCATTCGCATTCAGAGTCACCGCAACCGTAGCTGATTTCTGCGACAACTCTTTTGCCAACAAGTGATTTGTCCTCGCCGTTAACCTCTTCAACTACGCCGACGAATTCGTGACCCAGCACACCAACATAGCCCATATATCCTTTTGTGATTTCGTAATCAGTGTTACAAATCCCTGCAAGTGTTACTCTGATTAGAGCTTCGCCCTTTTGCGGAATTGGTTTTGGATAATTATTGTCTAATTTAAGTTCATTATCAAATACGATTGCTTTCATTTTTAACCCTCTCGTTAATTATTCCTGTTTTTTATAAAATATCACAAATACTGGATTTTAGGTTTAGATGTAAAAAACTCTTTACAATCTTTAGGTAAAAATTGAAAATAGTGTAGTATATTCATGTACTTGATTTTGAAACAAGGCTCAAACGCTGCGTAGGAGAAATATTTCATAGGGTACAGGGCGAGAAACGCCCAATTAAGAATAGATGCGGAGGTTTATTGTGCGTCATTGCTGCCAATTCTATCCTGATGATGTGTATTATCTTCAGGATAATGATTTGTATTCATCAAGAAAATTATCAATCGGTTTTTGCCCAATATGCGGGAAACCGGTAAGTGAGCTTGTCGAATGGAGATTTGATGGTGAGTATAAGAAAACATCACTCTCCGGAATTAAAGCTCACTCAATGGCAATGAAATATCGTTCGGAGATTGTTTATTCCTTAAGAGAATGCAATTATCTAAAATGCAACTCTAAGCCTTTCGGTTGGAAATATGGAATAAATAAGTCTGTAAAATCGGGCAAAAAAGAACTTGTAAAACAATATGCCTGTGATTTTTATGGAAACAAGGAATTGATTAAAAAAGTTTGATTATAAGATTCTCACCTCACCCTAGCCCTGCTTGGTTGCCGACGTTAAACGAGTCTACGGATTCTGCAAAGCAGAATTCCTCCGCTCTCTGTCGCCAATCCGCTCTCCTCTAAGGAGAGGGAATGACCGAGGCGTGCTTATTATAAGATTTTTGACTGAGGGTTTCGTTTCACCTTTCTCTCTCGTAACACACACTCCTTAGTGTACATATACTTTACTCTTGCCCTCAGTCTTTTTTTTTAAGGGAATAAGGTAATAGGGGAATATGGGAATAAGAGGGAAAAGCATTGCCTACGGCTTGAGCCCTCACCCAAATTTCTAAGTTTCGAGCCTTAAAAATGGCGGCTCTCAACTTGAAATTTTACCCTCTCCGTTGGAGAGGGGTTGAAAGGTATTGTTATGTCGAAAAAGGTTGAAGATATCAAGCAAAATGTTAATCAGAAGCACATCGAGTTCTATGACAAAGCTCTTAAGGTTCTGGAATTTATGCTATGCGAATATTCTCGAGAAATTAAATATGCAGAATTTGAATTCATTGATGCTCCTAAAAATGCTATTGCAATGTTAGATTTTTTGATTTCTTCAATTGGGAAAGTCCAAAAAGGACAACGATTAGCTCTTGGGTTGGATGATGATGCGGTAGTGAATGAAGAGCCAGAGATAAATATTATTGAAGGTTTGTGTGAAGGGAAAATTTAAGGAATGAAAAATTGAAAATTATTTTAAAGTTGTTAATTTATGATTAGAGTTTTGATACCGAAAGATGAAGAGTTTTGGGAATATCAAAATGAATGCAAGCGTTTATATGAAAAAGTACAAGGGTGGATTTGTGACACAAATTCGTTTGAATTTATAGTCAATAATACGTTCTTTTATCTGTTTTTAAACGATAAAAAATTGATTGGGGCGATTTATTATTTTGTGGATGAGAATAACAAATTATACCTCAATGGTTTTGCGAAACGAAAAATGCACCTTTTGAATATTGAATGTTTGAAAATGTCTTTGAAGTGGTTCAAAGGCGATATTCATGCTGTTGCTCAAAATCGCTTGTCGGAGTTGTGTTTGAGAAGGTGTGGGTTTGAGTGGGTTGGTGGGAAAGAGTTTGTGTATAAGGGAGTTTGTTAATTATTAGGAGTATTACTCCGGAAAGGAAAAATATGTCATTTGAATACATCATTAATCAGGATGAAAAAATCAAAAAGCTTACGCAAGAAGAGAAAGAGCAATTAGTTAGCAAAATTTCTTCTAAGTTTGCGGCCTTGAATTCTGAGCGTTCTGCAAATTTAGAAATGGCATCTAAGCTTGCCAACGAGATTTTCTTCAAAAATGATTTTAAATCACTAACAGATAAAAACCAAAAATGGAAAGCCAAAATCAAGATGTGTAAGACCTTTATGTTTTATCAAACCCTAAAAGCTTTTATCTGGAGAAATACTTATGCAAATGTTAATTCTATGTTCGACGTGTCGGGCGAAAATCACGACTCCAATAACGCATCAAACAAACAAAAAGCGATGCTTGTGGACATTCTTGAAAAAATGGGCTATCAAAAGACCTGTGACCAAATCATTGATAACGCTTTACTTTATGGTGAATTGATTTCGTTTACAGCGTGGAAAAAGAATTACGAAGAATATCGACGTCCTATTGATTTCTTTAAAAACCTTTTCTCACAAGATTTTGCCAAACTTCCGCAAATATTAGAAGCTATAAAAAATGGTAAAAATTATTGGGTGGATACTCGAAAAATCTACGACAATCCTTTTATTTATGCAGTAAATCCTGCCGATTTGGTTTTTGATTCATCACAAAAAGATAATTGGGATTCTTGCCCGAAAATTTATAGGTCTTATAAAACCGTTAGTGAAATTATTAATAACAAATATTACAATTTTACGGATGAAGAAAAGGCAGAAATTTTGAAAATGCCGGTTAGCACAACTCAAAATCCAAAAGTCAAAGATGTTGTATGCGGTTCAACAATAGAAGTTTTAGAGCATTGGGGTGATTTAAAATTGCCTGACGGAACGGTTTTAAAGAACTGGCATGCAGTGGTTGTTGCACGTAAGTATTTGGCATTTTTCGGTAAAAATGAAAGCATTATTAACCCGTTTTCTTACGGTGCGTTTATCACTGACCCCGAAACCAAGCGTGGTATAAGTCCGTTGTACTCTGTTTTATCATTGGCGCATTTGCAAGAAGAATTGATGAACAGAACTTGCAACTTGCAAACACTTAATGAAAATCCGCCACTTCTTGCTCCGGAAGGATTTTTTGATGAGGATGAAATTAATCTTTATCCGGGTAAAATTATTGAATATGGTGATAATTTGACCCCGAGTGGTGCTTTTCAGCAATTGACATTCAATTCAAATATCTTCTTGCAAGATATAGAATTCTTAAACGATTTGATGGCAGAAGTTTCAGGGATTTTCCCTAATATGATTGGCTCTGTCGAAACAAGCGGAAATAAGACCGCAACAGAAATTAACACAAAAACACAAGGTCAAATGATACGTCTTGCAATGCTTGTGGATACGATTAATCAGGATTTGATTATTCCGAATGTGGAAAAAGTTGCAAAATTGTGTGCGGATTTTAAATCCGGCATTGAAACAGTTTTTGTGAACCATGAAAACAAGCAAGAAGTGATTGAGATTGATGATTTTGTTCGTCAGGGAGATTACAAATACATGTATGCGGATTCTTCTATGACAACGCAAAAATCTGAACAGGCGGACATTGTGATACAAGCGATTGAGAAATTTGCATCCTTAATACCTTTAAATCTACAAGAAATCTTTATTTGGTATTTTGAACAAAAAGGTGTTGATAGTCCGGAAAGATTTCTTGGTGCAGAAGTTGGCATGCAGTAGTAGGGTGCAATTTTAAATAAAGAAAGGAAATTTATGGAAGAAATTTTAGAAAATGTACAAGAGCCGGAAAATGTTTCCGAAAACTCTTGTGCTGAAAAACAAGAAGGACAAGCTGTTGTGCCGTCGAAAACTGAAATAAAGACTGAAGCCCCTTCTGAGCTCATTTTAGGAAAATTCAAGAGTGTTGATGATTTAACTAAAGCTTACAAAGAGCTTGAAAAATTTCAAGGTACACAATCAGAAGAAATTGGACAGCTTAGGCAAAAAGCTTCATTTGCAGAAGGTTTGAACAAGGCTTGGGAAAAACAGCAACAAATCGAAAAGGCTCAAGAATGTTTGAAGCAGGTTGCTCAAAAATATAACTCGCCAGAATATTTTCAAGATCCGTCTTTTCGGGAAATCTACAAAGAAGCATATTTGGCATTGGGCGAAAACCTCGATAGCGACCGTTTAGTTAAGCTTATTGAGGACTATGTTGCATTTAGAATCCTTGCCAAAGAAAAATCTCAAGCAGTAGCCAAGGAAAATAATTCAGCGATAGATACGATGAAGTTTTCTAAAAATGAGGTTTCTTCACTAACTCCACCGAAAAAAAGGTTGGATGAAATGACAGAGAAGGAAGTGGATGAGTTGTTAGAAAGACTTTTGTAAAAAGTCTTTAAGGCATTAAGTCGTTAGGGCGTTAAGTTCATTATTGATTTTTAAAGTTATATAACACAAATAAATATTGAAAATAATTATAACGAACTTAATGACTTAACGACTTAAAAACCTAACGACTCCCAAAATATCCCCTCTCTCTACAACAAAAGAAAGGAAAATCATGACTGATTCAAAACAATTAATTGTAACAGCTTTTACAAAAGCGTTTAACAAACATTTTTACAACGAGCTTGTAATCGGTAAGCTCGCTCATTCTGAGATGAAAAATAACATTAACAAAGGTGATGAAGTTGATGTAACTATGCCGGGGTTAGTAACTCTGTTTGATTATGATGGCGGGGATTTGCCAAATGCAGAAAATGCAACGCTTTCTACCTGCAAAGTTAAAATCGATAGAGGTAAAGCTTTCCACTTTGAATTGTCAGAGATGGAAGAAAAAATGCTTAAAGCTTCTTCAAGTAACGCAGATGCTCAAATCGAATTGGCAAAAGATTACACAAATGATGCGATTAAGCAGTTTGCAGCAGCTGTAGATACTGCTTATGCAAATTTATACACAAGAGCAGGGCATTATTTGGATAACAGTGGTGAGGCGATTTCTTTGACTCCGCAAATTGCAAAAGATATTTTTGCGTATATGCAAGCAAAATTCCAACGTGGCGACAATAAAGGTCATACAAACTGGATTGACGGTTCAATGGTTTGCGTAATTCCGCCTGAATATCAGTTTTATTTAGGCAAGCTTGATGATTTGAGATATACAGAATCCGGAAAAGATGAAATGAGAAAAGGTTATATCGGCTCACTTTGCGGTTGGGAAATCCTTGTTTCAAACAACATTGCTCAACCGGAAGACGGTATATTCTACCCTCTATTTGGTGTAAAAGATAAAACTCTTGCCGGTGGTATTTCTTCTGATTTGAACACAACTTCTTACGTGCCTGAAAAGAACTTTAACACTTGCTATAAAGGTTATGGCTTGTATGGTGTTGGTGCTCCACGTGCAGATTATTTAGGTACAGTTAAAGTTAAAGCACCATTGGCGTTGGGATAAGAACGTCGTTAAGACGTAAGGCTTTAAGTCGTTAGGTTCGTTATAGTTTATATTTATATGAACTTAGCGTCTTAACGACTCAGCGACTTAAAGACATCAAAAAGAAAGGATTTTTATGACAAGAGATATAATTAATGTTCAATACCCGACTTTAGATCACACAGAATCAGTGGCAAATATCGGGATTACAAAGACAACAGTTGTTCAAGCAAATGGAGTTACAGTTAAGGATGCATTTTCAAACAAGAATAACTCTCTTTTTATCGTGATTGATACAACAAGCAATGCTTCATCATTATTGACAGTAAAAGCCGGTGATGCTTATCCGAACTCAATGTTAGGAGATATTGTAATCGAGTTGCCAAAAGGTATTTCTGCTATTCAAATTCAAGATTTATCAAGATTTGAAAAAGCTGATGGCTCAATTGATTTGGATTTTGCAACTGGTTTTGAAGGTACAATCTACGCAATCGCTAAATGGGCAGGCGTTAGAACAGTTGAATAATAAAAGGGGGCGTAGCCCCCTCTCTATTATTCAACTGTGAGAAAAATTTTCTATTGCACTTTTCTTTCTCTATATTTGCGAAGCAAAGAGAAAGAAAAGTGCTAAAAGAAAGAGAAAACACGCCATAGTTTTCGACGCTCTTACGAGCGTGGTTAAAATGGATGTCGCGGGTATAAACCCGCACTCTTACGCTCGCTAAAAACGCTCGCGGCACGGATGATGTTTTTCAATTGTATTTTGAAGTTGGGAATCGTACCTTAAAATGATGTGGCATGTGAATACTGGTTTTAGCGTCATTCTGAAGCCGATTAGGCTGAGGAATCCAGCTTTTGATAAACTATTATTTTTCTTTTTTAAACATTTAGTAAGCGTATTAAAAAAATAAAAATATTTAAAACAACTTTTCAATTTTTCATTTGTATTCCCCATTAGATTAAAAAAGAAAGGATATCATGTACAAGATTAAGTATTTGCCGACTGGTAATGTTTTTGTTTTGCCGGAAGATGAGGCTAAAAAGCTTAAGGACAAAAGCCCTTCGGATTATCAAATCATAGAGAAAAATGGGCGTAAGTTTAAGGATAAAATAAAGCTAAAAGACCGAGCTAAAGATAATTCGATTTATTCAAAAGTGATTGATAAGGAGCAAGGATGAGATTTTTAGATGAATTGGCCAAAATGGAATCCGGCGGGAATTACAGGGCTTTTAATAAATATGGGTATGCCGGAAAATATCAAATGGGCGAAATGGCTATGATTGATGCCGGATATTATATCAAAAATGGTAATTATAACAATGATTGGAAGGGCGTTTTCACAGGAAAAGACGGAGTGAATTCTATTGAGGATTTTTTAGGCAATCCGCAGGCACAAGAAAGAGCACAAATAATTTTCAAAAAACGTCAATGGGGCTATTTGAAGGCTGTTGGTGCGGATAAATATATTGGCAAAAAAATAAACGGGTATACAATAACGAAGTCCGGATTGCTTGCAGGAGCTCACTTAAAAGGTGCCGGATGTGTTATAAATTATCTCAAAACTGATGGCAAGAATAATGCCTGCGATGCGTTTGGTACTTCGGTCGAAACGTATATGAAAAAATTTGCCGGTTATGATGTTTCGGATATTTGCGGATAAAATTCGGCGGGTTTGTTCGTAAGAGTTAAGGCTGATTTAGAAAAAGGAGAAACTATGACATTAACTTTATTAGATTTATATAATGCAGCTGCAACACAAGAATGGTCGATGTATGACAATGATGCGGCTTCAGGTTCGGAGTTCGAAAATTCACTTGTTCTTGCTCTGAATAAGGCTCTGCAAGAAATTCTGTATTCTTATCCGTTTGCTTTTCGTGAAAGAACTCATATTGTGTTGACTCTGCCGAACATAAAAGCTTATGATTTACCAGTCGGTATCATTAGAAAGAATGCAGTCGGCAAATATTGTGTAAAATTAGGTACAAAGTTTTTGGATTTGATAGAAAAGCCTGATTTGTTGGGAGATAGTACAGGAATTCCTGAAGGGTTTTTTATAAAAAATAACAAGATATATTTTTATCCGACGCCGGAAGCTCAATCAATTATCACAATTGAATATACGACTCTTTGTGTAGGCGAGAATAAGTCTGGTGACGAAATTTTTGCTCTAAAAAATGATGATGATATAGTCGATGTTCCGCCGCATCTCGAGGAGTTGCTGAAAAATGCGGTTATATCAAGGGCTATGCTGAATTCTATTGCTTCAGAGAGTGATGAAAACTATTCTGCTTACAAAAAACAATCCGAAACGGCGTATAGGCTTCTAATTAAGTATGCGAAAGGAGTTGATGGCGAAAAGCGGGTTCGTTTGTAAAATTGTTTTGAGTTTTTGAGAAATGCGATTGACAAAAAGGGTGTTATCGTAAATAATAAAAGTATAGGGAACCTGAGTACAAGGTTCTAGATTGTACTCAGTCCACCGTTCTCTATAATGCAGTTAAAGAACTTAAAAATAGTAGCAGTGCAATTGCTACTATTTTTATTAGTAATTTAGTGCACATAGTCGCACCCTCCTTTCTAGCTTAATTCCACCAATTACTGTTGTGCTAGAGTTAGGAGCTTTAACGGTTGTCCCCATTACTTTTGATTATTAATGTTCAATGAGAGTAGTATACTATAAAAATAGATAAATTGTAGAGTTTTTGTTGGGCTGAAAGCCCAACCTACTTGTAGTTGTAGGTCGTGTTGGACAATTGTCATCCAACACAATACAAAATAGCACAAAAAAAAGCCCCAAATGGGGCTGAAATTTTTGTTGTAAGATGTAAGATTATATAAGAGAGTGTGTATATTTTTTTGAAGGGATTAAGGTAATAAGGTAATAGGGGAATA